>NZ_JAGQED010000019.1 GCF_018304965.1 Collimonas antrihumi | reverse complement strand
AATTTCACTATTTTCGACCAGTCTTCACTTATGTTTTTGTACTCTTCGGCGACCATTATCTTTTGCGAGATTCATTTTAATTTCGCAATGTTATCCCGCAATCAGAATTTTGGTTAGCGCGTATGGGACTACCCCCGGCGCACGTACCCACGGAGTAGGTACCGTTTTAAGTAACAACGAAACCTCGTCGCATGCCACAACACATACTCCGTAGCCCGTTAAAAGGGGTCAGAGCCGCGCGAGGAGTGTAATTTACGACGATACAACTGTCGTAAAAAAATCTGACCCCATTTAACTGCAATTGCGAAGCGCGGTCACAACTGCGGGTTTAGCTTTTCGGACTTGGAATGTAGTTTGTTGAGGGCCGATAGATAGGCTTTGGCTGAAGCAACCACGATATCCAGATCGGCGCCGACGCCGTTAACTATGCGACCGGCTTTCGATAAGCGCATCGTCACTTCGCCCTGTGACTGCGTACCAGTAGTAATCGCATTCACCGAGAACAGCAACAGCTCTGCGCCACTGGCAACTTTCGTTTCGATAGCATTGACGATAGCATCCACCGGTCCGTTACCCTCAGCCTCGCAACTAGACTCCTTATCGTCAATTGAAAACACTATCTTGGCGCTAGGCTTTTCGCCCGTCTCAGAGTGCTGCGATAACGACACGAACCGATAGTATTCCTTATCGTGCGAATGCTGTTCATCAGATACCAGAGCGATGATGTCTTCGTCAAAGATCTCCGACTTACGATCCGCCAACTCCTTGAATCGCGAAAACGCAGCATTAACTTCCGTCTCCGATTCCAACGCAATACCGAGCTCCTCCAACCGCTGCTTGAACGCATTACGCCCAGACAATTTACCCAACACGATCTTGTTGGCACTCCAGCCCACATCCTCAGCCCGCATGATTTCATAGGTATCACGCGCCTTCAGCACCCCATCCTGATGAATCCCCGAAGCATGCGCAAAGGCATTGGCGCCAACCACCGATTTATTCGGCTGCACCGCAAAACCGGTAATCTGCGACACCAGCTTGGAAGCCGGCACAATTTGCGTAGTATCTATGCCGATATCCAGATTGAAATAATCGCGCCGGGTCTTGACCGCCATGACGATTTCTTCCAGCGCAGTATTGCCAGCCCGTTCGCCCAAACCGTTAATGGTGCACTCGACCTGGCGCGCGCCGCCGATCATCACGCCCGCCAGTGAATTGGCCACCGCCATACCCAGATCGTTATGACAGTGCACCGACCAGATCGCCTTGTCCGAATTAGGAATCCGCTCGCGCAGCGTCTTCAGCATCTGGCCGTACAGTTCCGGCACGCCGTAACCGACCGTATCGGCAAAGTTGATGGTGGTGGCGCCTTCTGCAATCACCGCCTCCAGTACCCGGCACAGGAAATCCATATCGGAGCGGCTGCCGTCTTCCGGGCTGAACTCAACGTCGTCGGTGAATTTGCGGGCAAACCGCACCGCCTGCTTGGCTTGTTCGAACACCTGGTCCGGCGTCATGCGCAACTTCTTTTCCATGTGCAGCGGCGAGGTCGCCAGGAACGTATGAATCCGCTTGCGCTCGGCCGGTTGCAGGGCTTCCGCAGCGCGCGCAATATCCTTGTCGTTGGCGCGTGACAGGGAACAGACGGTGGAATCCTTGATGATGCCGGCGATTGCCTTGATCGCCTCGAAATCGCCCGGGGAAGCAGCAGCAAACCCGGCTTCGATCACATCCACTTTCATTCGCTCCAGTTGCTTGGCGATGCGGATTTTTTCATCCTTGGTCATCGAGGCGCCGGGCGATTGTTCGCCATCGCGCAAGGTGGTGTCGAAAATGATCAGTTTTTCGGGCGAGTTGGCGGCCATGCTGTGCTCCTGATTGGTCTTGTAAACCATCAATTTTAAAGACTTTGACGGATTCCGGTATAAAAATCACAAAGTGACAGTTATAAAAAAACCGCCCGGGGCAAACCGGGCGGTCATGTTCAGTTCCTGTCAATCAGGCTAACGGCGGAATACGCAGCATCTGACCCGGATAAATCAAGTCAACGCTTTTCAGCATCGGCTTGTTGGCTTCGAAAATTGCCTGGTATTTATTTGGATCGCCATAGTATTGCTTGGAAATCTTCGACAGATTGTCGCCGCTGACCACGGTATACCATTGCGATTCGTCTGCAGCCTCGGCAACGGTCAGGTCATCGTTCACGCCGGCGACGTCTTTGACGTTGCCGCAGCACAAAATGATTTTTTCCCGGGTTGCCTGGTCCGGCGCCTCGCCGCTGGCGGTAACCGTTGACGAAGCTGCATCAAAGGCAATCGTCAAGCCACTGGTGTCGATTCCTTGCGTGCCAACGTAGGTCTTGATTGCATCAGCTGCGGCATTTTGCAACTCTTCGACGTTAGGGGCTGCAGCAACTTCCGCTGGTTTATGTCCCAGGAGCTTTTCGCCAGCGTCCTTAAAAAAAGAAAGTAAACCCATTTTTTTCTCCAGTAATAGTTGAAAAAGGATGATGCCACTTGCCTTGCTACCGTGCTGCTTGCAACTTAAGGTTTAACAACATTTAACCTTACTATTTAACCTTACCAATATTTCACAGGCGTGACCTTAGCTCTTGCTTAGTCCTTATCGTCGTGCTCAAGTTCCGTCTGCACGATACTCACCGGCGCGCCCTTGAACCAGCGCCAGAAATACACGCCGAAACCCGACAAGCCGTACAACACGAACAGGCCGAACAATACTTTCGACGGATCGCTGAAAATCGCCACTAGCGCCAGCACCACCAAAAACGCAGCGATGAACGGCATCGGCTTGCGCAGATTGATATCTTTAAAGCTGTAGAAAGGGACATTGGTGACCATGGTCAAGCCGGCGTACAAGGTAATCGCCCATGCCGCCCAGCTCAAGGATGCGCCGCGAAAACCGAGATCATCCATCAGCCAGACAAAACCGGCCACCAGGGCCGCCGCCGCAGGACTGGGCAAACCTTGGAAATACCGCTTGTCGACCACCGCAATATTGGTGTTGAAGCGCGCCAGGCGCAAAGCGCCGCCGGCGCAATACACAAAAGCCGCCAGCCAGCCCAATTTGCCCATGCCGCGCAAAGACCATTCATACACCACCAAGGCGGGTGCGGCGCCGAACGACACCATGTCGGACAAACTGTCGTACTGGGCGCCAAATTCGCTTTGGGTATTGGTCAGACGTGCTACGCGGCCATCCAGGCTATCCAGCACCATTGCCACGAAGATGGCAATCGAGGCTTGATCGAAGCGCAGGTTCATCGCCATCACGATGGCGTAAAAGCCGCAGAACAGCGCTGCCGTGGTGAAAGCATTCGGCAGCAGATAAATGCCGCGCCGGCGCCGGACTGGCGGATGCGCACCATCGTCATCCAGATACTCGTTGCGCTCAATGTTCTTGTTCGGGCGCAGCGCCTTGGGGAACTGGGCGCCGTTACTCTTCGCTTTACGGCGCTTGAATGTGGCCATGTAAGTTCCGTTTCAATCGACTCAAAATACTAACAACACAAAACAATACTTAAATTCGACTACTTAAAATTCGGCCAGGATAGTCTCTGTGGCGGATACCTTGTCGCCTACGGCAACCTTAGGTGTCGCCGTCAACGGCAGATATACGTCGACGCGCGAACCGAAGCGGATAAAGCCGTAGCGTTGACCACGCGCCAGCACATCAGCCACCTTGACGTAACACAGGATGCGACGCGCAATCAGGCCGGCTACCTGGACGCAGGTCACGGTCTGGCCGTTGGCTGCAGTGATGACCAGGGCGTTGCGTTCATTCTCGATCGATGCCTTGTCCAGATCGGCATTGACGAATTTGCCTGGGAAATACTGCACTTTCTCAATCTTGCCGTCGACCGGCGCACGATTCGAGTGGACGTTGAATACGTTCATGAATACGCTGATTTTCAAGGCTTCACGATTGGCGTAGGGATCCATGGTTTTTTCAACCACCACGATGCGGCCATCGGCCGGCGACAGTACCGAAGCCGGATTTTGCGGAATCACACGGGCCGGATCGCGGAAAAATTGCAATACGAATAATGCAATAATCCAGAATGGCAGCGACCATGCAAAAGAGAAAGACGCAACCAGCAGCGCGACCGCAAAGGCGATGCCCAAAAAGGGCCAACCCTCGCGGGCAATAATAGGATGGGGATAATTATTCAACTGCACTCCGGATTATCTTGATAAATGATGGAAATTTGAAAGCGTGGCTATTCTAGTCGAGCGGGAAATAAATGTAACCTGCTGCTTTATTGCTTAGTCGCCGCTCACTCGGCGCTTATTCGAGGCACAAAGCCAGTCTGCCAGTCGCCGGGCCGCCTGTTGATTAATAAATACCAGGTTACAGGCACTGGGTGAGTCGGTGATTAAGCCGGCAATTAAGTCGGTGAAATACGACCGCCTGCATGATATCAGTGGATCTGGATGTTCATCGAAAGAAACAGCGCCTTGGCATTGTATAAAAAGACCAAGCTTTTCGCTCGATTTTATTGATCTGGGTAAATATATTCAGCGTTATTCAGGAATATGTTTTCAATAGAATAACAAAACAGGAAGATATCACAAGAAGCTGAGGCGATCGCCTCAGCTGCCTTTTATTTCCATGGTTATTTCTGCTGTTATTTCTGCTGTTATTTCTATTGGTTATTTCTGCTGTTCTTCTTCGGCCGCTTTAGCCCGGTCCTGGGCCTGCTGCAACTGTTGCTCAACGCCTTTTGCCTTTTCCAGCGCATCGGTCTGGGTTTTGAAAATTTGCGGGGGAGGCGCCGACGGCTTGCAGCCGGCCAGCGCCAACATCAACGCTGCCCCCATGGTAAGGCCAAAGACGGCGAGGCGGCTCATTTGAAGCGGACTTTGCCAACCACGCGCATGTTCAATGTGGTTTCGCCCGGCTCGAAACTAGGTTCTTCCACCTGGACCGCGTCGTTCATCGACGCCGCCCGCATCATCATCGCTTTGGGCGCCGGCGCAGAATCCTGGGCATAGTTGCCGGACCCTTCGAAATCTACGGTATCGATCACGGCATCCGAAACATTGCGGCCCATTGCGTGGGCAATAGAGGCAATCCGCTCGGTCAGGTTCTGGTAGGTGGCGGCGATTCTCTGGTCATCCAGTTTTTTGCTGGTGGCGTCGCTCAAGCCAAAATACAAACCGTTGAGGCCCAACACGCTTTGCACCGCAGCCACTGTTTTCGGCAAATTGTTCAGATTGGTCGTGGTGGCGTCCAGATACTGGCCGACGCGCCAGCCGGTTGGCTGACGTGGCTTGTTCGCATTGCCGCGCGGTTGCGGCTGGTCTTCCGGATATACCGGATAGGTGTAATAACCACGTGTTTGGAGGATCGCCTGCGGGTCCTGGCGCTTCAGGATATCGGTGCCCTGCTTCATCTTCAGATTGACCCGGGAAGCTGCCGCCGCCTTGTCCTTATCCTGCTCTTCGACGTTGAAAGTAATCCTGACCTGGTCGTTGGCATGTTTGACTTCGCCGTAGGCGGGCACTACTACCAGGGTACCGCTAGTCGGCACGGTAGCGGGGGCGGCATGGGCCGCAAAACCCGTGGCAGCCAACAATGACGACAACATCAATTTGCGTGATCGCGACATATTCTTCTCCAGGAAAAAAATGGAGCGCTACCGGAAGTGCGCCCCGAAGATGATTAATTACAGACCACCCTTCGATTAGTTTTTGCCAAATTAGTTCGACGACAATATTGCCTGTGCTCAGCATCAAACGCAAGGTAGCAAAAAATGCGGGAACCTGGGCGATTCTATTTCTTTGGCGGGTCGCGACGCGCATTGCGTCCCATGCGCGCTTTGATTTCCGCCAGGTTGCCCGGCGTGGCAGCCTCAGAAGTGCCGGCCGCTGCCGCATCATACTGATACGGCGGCAGCTGTTCACCGCAGTGTTTGCAGAACAGCGAGTCCGCTTCGTGCCCCTCGGTAAGGCAATTGGTGCAGGTACGGGTGGTTGGCGTGCCCTTCATCATGGTCATCGCCAGTTCGACGCCGACGATCCCGGTCGGCAAGGCGATGATGCCGTAACCCAGCAACATCGCGCAGGAAGTGACCAACTGGCCCAACGGCGTTTTCGGATGGATGTCGCCATAACCGGTGGTGGTGAGCGTTACGATCGACCAGTACATGCCGATCGGAATGCTGGTGAAGCCGTTTTCCGGGCCTTCGATCACGTACATGATGGTGCCGAGGATCACGCTCATGATCAGTACCACGCCGAGGAACACCATGATCTTGTGGCGGCTGTTACGCAGCGCCTGCAACAAGACTTGCGACTCGTCGAAATAACGCGGTAGCTTCATCACGCGGAATACGCGCAACATGCGTAACAGGCGAACGTCGATCAGGAAATGGAACTCCGGCAGCAGAATCGCCAGGTAGGTCGGCAAGATCGATAACAGGTCGATGATGCCGAACAAGCTCGTGGCGTAGCGCAAGGGCCGCTTGACGCACAACAGGCGCACCACGTACTCGATGGTGAACAAGGCCGTGAACAACCACTCAAGTGCATTCAACACCAGAAAATCGCGGGCACGCACGGTGCCGACGCTGTCGACAATCACGGTCGCCACGCTCAGCACGATGATGATCAGCAAGGCGGTGTCGAAGCGGCGTCCGGCATCGGTGTCGGCTTCGAAAATAATCGTATAAAGACGTTCGCGCCATCCGCGATCGGGCTTGCCGAATTTACTGCCGATTGTATTTGTTGCCATATTGCCTAAGGAGTAAAGAAAATCGCCACGATTGAGGATGTCACAATCTAAACAATGTAAGGGTGCAGGTCAATCGCATCGTACGTTACTCTTAAGGAGAGGCTCGAATCCCCGCCGCGTCATCCCCGCGCACGCGGGCACCAAGGTGGAGAATCCAAGTTACTGACTAAAATGGATTCCCGCGTACGCGGGAATGACGGAAGTTTCAGGAGCCGTCTAAAACAAAAAGGGACGGCAATGCCGTCCCCTCCCTTTTCGTCGGAGCTAATCGATTTCTGATTAGTTCTTCGACTGATCAACCATCTTATTCTTTTTGATCCAAGGCAGGCTGGACGGGGTTTCGCAAAGCACCGCTTTGCGCCGTCCTGCCCAGCAAGCGCATGCAGGCGCTTGCTGCATGATGCCCGATCTCAAAACAAGAAAGCCCTGATTAGTTCTTCGACTGATCAACCATCTTATTCTTTTTGATCCAAGGCATCATGCCACGCAGTTGCTCACCAACTTGCTCGATTTGGTGCTCAGCAGTGATGCGACGACGGGAAATCAGGGTTGGCGCGCCAGCCTTGTTTTCCAGGATGAAGCTCTTCGCATATTCACCGGTCTGGATGTCTTTCAGGCACTGACGCATGGCGTCCTTGGTAGCTTCTGTAACGATCCGCGGGCCGGTGACATATTCGCCGTATTCAGCGTTGTTGGAGATCGAGTAGTTCATGTTGGCGATGCCGCCTTCATAGATCAGGTCAACGATCAGCTTCAGTTCGTGCAAGCATTCGAAGTAAGCCATTTCCGGCGCGTAGCCAGCTTCAACCAGAGTTTCAAAACCAGCTTTGATCAGTTCAACTGCACCGCCGCACAAAACAGCTTGCTCGCCGAACAAGTCGGTTTCGGTTTCTTCGCGGAAGTTGGTTTCGATGATGCCGGCACGGCCGCCGCCATTGGCGGTTGCGTACGACAAGGCGATATCGCGGGCGCTGCCGGATTTGTCTTGATAAACAGCGATCAGGTGCGGCACGCCGCCACCTTGGGTGTAGGTTGCACGGACAGTGTGGCCAGGCGCTTTTGGCGCGATCATGATGACGTCGAGGTCGGCACGTGGCACGACTTGGCCGTAGTGCACGTTGAAGCCATGGGCAAACGCCAGTGTCGCGCCCTGCTTGGCGAACGGTGCGACATTTTCTGCGTAAACCTGGGCGATATTTTCGTCCGGCAGCAAGATCATGATGACGTCGGCTGCTTTCACAGCGTCATTGACTTCAGCCACGTTCAGGCCGGCGTTCTTTGCCTTGTCCCACGATGCGCCGCCTTTACGCAGGCCGACTGTCACCTTGACGCCGGAATCGTTCAGGTTTTGCGCGTGAGCATGGCCTTGGGAACCGTAACCGATGATGGCAACGTTCTTGCCTTTGATCAGGGAGAGGTCGCTGTCTTTGTCGTAGAAAACTTTCATTTTTAATCCTATATATGTAATTTGATGTTTGGGTTTATTGCGCTGAACATTTCAGCGCGCTGTCTTATTGTTTGCTTAAACTTTGAGAATGCGTTCGCCGCGACCGATGCCAGAACCGCCGGTACGGACGGTTTCCAGAATCGCTGCACGATCGATCGAATCGATGAATGCGTCCAGCTTGCCCTTGTTGCCTGTCAGTTCCAGGGTATAGGACTTGTCGGTGACGTCGATGATGCGGCCACGGAAAATATCCGCAGTGCGCTTCATCTCTTCACGTTCCTTGCCAACCGCGCGCACCTTGATCAGCATCAGCTCGCGTTCGATATGTGCGCCTTCGGTCAGGTCGACCACTTTGACGACTTCAATCAGACGGTTCAGGTGTTTGGTGATCTGTTCGATCACGTCATCCGAACCGCTTGTCACGATGGTCATGCGTGACAAGGTCGCATCTTCGGTCGGTGCGACCGTCAATGTCTCGATATTGTAGCCACGGGCCGAAAACAGACCGACCACGCGCGACAAGGCGCCCGCTTCATTTTCCAGCAATACAGAAACGATATGTCGCATGATTACAGATCCTCCGAACCGAGCAGCATTTCAGTCAAGCCCTTGCCCGCCTTGACCATAGGCCAGACGTTTTCGGTTTGATCCGTAATGAAATTCATGAATACCAGGCGATCCTTCATGCCGAACGCCTCTTTCAGTGCACCGTCCACATCGGCCGGATTTTCAATTTTCATGCCGACGTGACCGAACGACTCGGCCAGCTTGGTGAAGTCCGGCAGCGAATCCATGTAGGACTCGGAATAGCGCGAACCGTAATCGATCTGCTGCCATTGACGGACCATGCCGAGGAAACGGTTATTGAGCAGAATGATTTTCGGCGTCAGGTGATATTGTTTGCAGGTAGCCAGTTCCTGGATGCACATCTGGATCGATGCTTCGCCGGTGATACAGGCCACGGTCGAACCCGGATTGGCCATCTGCACGCCCATCGCATACGGCAAGCCGACACCCATGGTGCCGAGGCCGCCGGAATTGATCCAACGGCGCGGCTTGTCGAAGCCGTAGTACTGCGCCGCCCACATCTGGTGCTGGCCGACGTCGGAGGTGATGAATGCGTCACCGTCGGTGATCTGCCAGACCTTTTGAATCACGGACTGCGGCTTGATCACTTCTTTCGAATCGGTAAACTTGAGGCAATCGCGGCCGCGCCATTCGTTGATCTGCTTCCACCAGCTGGACAAGGCCGGGGCATTTGGCCGGGTCTCGGCGGCATCCAGTTGCGCCAGCAGTTCTTGCAGCACATCCTTGACGTTGCCGACGATAGGAATATCGACCTTGACGCGCTTGGAAATCGACGACGGGTCGATGTCGATATGGATGATCTTGCGCGAAGCCGAGGTGAAATGCTTGGGATTGCCAATCACGCGGTCGTCAAACCGGGCGCCGATCGCGATCAGCACATCGCTGTTCTGCATCGCCATGTTGGCTTCATAAGTGCCGTGCATGCCAGGCATGCCGACAAACTTGTCGCTGGACGACTTGTAGCCGCCGAGGCCCATCAAGGTGGTGGTGCATGGATAGCCCAGGCGATCTACCAGCTTGTTCAGCTCAGGCGATGCATTCGCCAGGATTACGCCGCCGCCGGCATAGATCATCGGCCGTTCGGCTGTCAGCAACAATTGCACCGCCTTGCGGATCTGACCGGAATGCCCCTTGTCGACCGGCTTGTAGGAACGCATTTCGACTTCCTTCGGATAGTCGAAAACGTGGCGGTGCATGGTGATGTCTTTAGGGATATCCACCAACACCGGGCCGGGACGGCCGGTACTGGCGATAAAGAACGCCTTCTTGATGGTCGATGCCAAATCCTTGACATCCTTGACCAGGAAGTTGTGCTTGACGCACGGGCGTGTAATGCCAACTGTGTCGCATTCCTGGAACGCATCTTCGCCGATTGCGTAAGACGGCACCTGACCCGAAATCACCACCATCGGGATCGAGTCCATGTAGGCCGTGGCCAGGCCGGTCACCGCATTGGTGACGCCGGGACCGGACGTGACAATAGCCACGCCAACCTTGTTCGAACTGCGGGAATAGGCATCGGCTGCGTGAATCGCAGCTTGCTCATGACGTACCAGGATATGCTGGAATTTTTCTTGCTGGAAAATGGCGTCGTAGATGTACAGCACAGCGCCACCGGGATAACCGAACACGTGTTCGACACCCTCTTCTGCCAGGCAGCGCACGAGAATTTCCGCGCCGGTAATAGGCAAATTTATATCTTTGTTCATGATGACTAGATCCTTTCAAGGTCCATTGGAAATTGATCGGATGCTCTTTCCTGACGAAATGGCGCAGCGTACCAGTGCCACGGCGTCCCTTTTTTGTGCGATCACGTCATTCCGTTGCGTAGCCGTAGATACGATTCAAAATGGCGCTAAACGCTACTCGTTCGGCCGAAAATTCTGATTCCACCGCTGCCTGTTTCTCGCGCTTGTGGCACGGGTTGGAGCAAACAGCTTACAAATGTGAAGCATGCCTTTCTACCGAGCAACATCTTGAGTCGTCAGCGAAAAGGCTTGCACTCCAGTGTTCTGAAGTGGATAGCTACCATAATGCGTAGTTTCATTCCGGTCAAGCCAAATTGCATGAAATCCGAGTTAAATCGTGTCTTTTGCTGTAGATTTGCCCACAACCCTCCCCTTTTTTGCTAGGATTCGGCCAGTCTGGAAATTTATTGCAAGCCATTGTTTTCATTATTGCTTACATTGTTTATCCAGACGCAGGCCAAGGGCGGCAAGCGTAGACGAGTCCACAGCGGGGTCCGCCCCGGGCGTGATCGTATTCCGACTCGCAACAGAATCTTGAATCAGCAGTAGGTAGTTAGTGTATGACCCAATTCGCCGCGAAGCATGGCCACAGATAAAGAACTTTCCGATTTCCTTGAAAACGTAGAACGCCGGGCTTTCAAGCAGGCGGTGTACGCCGTCCGTAAAGACGAATCCGCGCTGGACATCGTCCAGGACGCCATGATCAAACTGGCGGAAAAATACGGCGACAAACCGGCGGCCGAACTGCCGATGCTGTTTCAGCGCATCCTGCAGAACACCATCCACGACTATTTCCGCAGGGAAAAGGTACGCAATACCTGGGTCAGCCTGTTTTCCAGCATGGGGCATAACAATGCCAATGACGAGGATTACGACGTCCTGGAAACCTTTGAGTCGGATGAAGATTCGCAAGCGACCGAATCCAGCGCCAACAAGTTGGAACGTGAGCAAATTCTCAACATGATCGACGAGGAAGTACAGAAACTTCCGGCGCGTCAACGAGAAGCCTTCCTGATGCGTTATTGGGAGGACATGGATGTTGCCGAGACCGCGGCCGCAATGGGATGCTCGGAAGGCAGCGTAAAAACGCACTGCTCTCGCGCAACGCACACTCTGGCGCTATCGCTCAAGGCCAAAGGAATCAGTTTATGAACAGTAAAGAAATCAATTTCGCTTTCAAGGTGCGGCACGCACTGAATGAAAACCTGGACAATTTGCCAGCCCCTACCGCTGACCGCCTGGCTGCTGCCCGCAAGGCGGCGATGGCGCGCAAGAAAAAAGATGCCCCGACCCGTGTGCTGGCGCATCAAGGCGTATTGGCAGGCCACGCCGGCAGCTTCTTCGGCGATCGCCTGTCCTGGCTGATGCGGATCGGTGTCGCCGTGCCGATTCTGGTTGGCGTGGTGCTGCTGTCCGGCTTGTATCAATACGAACAGCAACATCGGATTAGCGCCAACGCCGATATCGATGCCGCCATGTTATCGGACGAATTGCCGCCATCGGCCTACCTGGACCGCGGTTTTAGCGCCTACCTCGCCCAGCAGCAAGACCAATGACGTCAAACTCATCCTCCAATCCGAGCGCCCGCAAGCTATCCGTCAACATGTTAGGCAGCCGTCGCAAGCGTTTCATCGGCGCCGCGTGTGCGTTGCTGGTGACCGGCGCCGCCGCGCTGGCAGTACTCGGCCCGATTGCGCCGACCCAGGCGGCCGGCCGCCCTACTGCCGCCAGCTTCAAGGAAGTCCCTGCCAATCCGCCTAAAATGACCAAGGTGGCCGATAGCGCCGCTCCTGCCTGGAATGAACTGAGCGCCGTCCAGAAACATGTCCTGGAACCGCTCGCCCCCGACTGGGATAAATTAAAACCGGCCACCAAGAAGAAGTGGCTGGAAATCAGCGGCCGCTACGCCAGCATGACGCCGGCCGAGCAGGAAAGATTGCAGGCCAGGATGCGCGGCTGGGTAACACTAACTCCCGAGCAACGCCGTATCGCCCGTGAAAATTACGCTCGCGCCAACAAGCTTGATACAGAACAAAGAGCGCTGCGCTGGCAGCAGTATCAGCAATTGTCGGAGCAACAAAAGGCCGAGCTGGCTGAACAAGCAACGCCGCGCCACAAACGGGTAACCACCTTGCCGCCGACCACGCTCAACAAATCCAAACCGGCGGCGCCGGTCAAGCTGGCAACCCCTGCGAACCAGGAACCGACGGCGGCAGTCACGCCGACGCCGGCACCCGCACCGGGACCAGCGACAGCGCAGACACCAGCACCAGCACCGGCTCCAGCCCCGTCGCTGGCGCCAGCCACGAAATAAACATTTTGAATCCTGCCGCAACCGACCAGCTTGCCAGCCAACAGCAGACGCCATCGCTGAAACGCCGTTTCGGCAGCATCATGTATGAAGCCATGTTGTTGTTCGGCATCCTGTTTATTTCGGGATGGATTTTTTCCACTTTGCTGCAACAGCGCAACGCGCTTTACTTGCGCCATGGACAACAAGCCTGGCTGTTCATCGTACTCACCCTGTATTTCGTCTGGTGCTGGAGTCACGGCGGGCAAACGCTGGCCATGAAAACCTGGCGCATCCAGCTGGTCAACCGCGACGGCAGTGCGGTCAGGGCCGGCCGTGCCGCCATCCGCTTCCTGCTCAGCTGGTGCTGGTTCCTGCCCGGACTGGCGCTGGCCTGGGCGCTAGGCGCGCATGCCTGGTCGCTGGTGTTGATCCCGGCGGTGAATTTCGTGCTCTGGGCCATGACTATCTATCTCGATCCGCAACGGCAATTTCTGCATGACCGTATCGCCGGCACCAAGCTGGTGAACATGGCGGAAATCGTCAAACCTGTCGGCAAACACAAGTGGTATCACTAGGTGCTCGTAGGGTGGGCAAGGTTTTTGCCCACGCGTGACCGCGATAACCGGAGTGCAGACCGGCATGGCGCGGAAACAGGCATGTGCATGTTGTGAATTCCGCGTGGGCATATGTGCCCACCCTACCCGATAATTCAGAGCGACTTTGTCTCTTCTATCAGGGCCAGCAATTCCGGTTCGGAAAATCCAGCCGCCCTCCTCGCTTCCAGATTGAACGGCCCGCGCAATATCGGCGCCTTGTGCTGCAGTGCCAAGGCGGCAAAGGTTGCCAGCGGTTCCAGCTGGCGCGCCTCGCAAAGCCAGCCATACCAATGATTGCCGATTGCCACATGGCCGATCTCATCGCGCAAGATAATGTCGATGATCGCCGCCGCATCTTCATCGCCGGCCTGCGCCAGTTTGGCGCGGGTGCGCGGTGATGCGTCCAGGCCGCGTGCTTCCATCATGCGCGGCACCAGCGCCATCCTGGCCAGGATGTCATGGCTGGTTTTCTCAGTCAGTTCCCACAAGCTGTTATGCGCCGAAAAATCGCCGTAGGCAAATCCCAGCGTCTGCAAGTGACTTACCAACAAGCTAAAGTGATAAGCTTCCTCCCTGGCGACACGCAGCCAGTCGACGTAATAATCTTCCGGCATCCCGGCGAAACGCCAGATGGCGTCGAGCGCCAGGTTGATGGCGTTGAATTCGATATGCGCCAGCGCGTGAATCATGGCGGCACGCCCTTCCAGCGAAGCCATCGAGCGATGCTTGACTTCGCGCGGCGGCACCAGCGCCGGCAGTTGCGGGCGGCCCGGTATGCTTAAGGTTGCAGCGAGGACACGCTGCTTATCCAGTGTCATTTCGGCATTTTTCCAGCTTGCTGCCATTGCTTCTACCCCGGCAACCTTGGCGGCAACATCGGCCTCGCAGAGCCAATGCAGGGCGGCGGTACGTAACTCAAGTTCGTCTAGCTCGCCTGGCTTTGAGAGAAAGGAAGAATGGTTCATGTTGACAGCGGTAAAATGGCGCTACTGTTGAAAAATCGCACTTTGGACATATCTATAAGCATTAGATCAGCATACCGCAAGCATCCAGCAAAAGGGCATCAGGCATGCCCGGCAACCAGCATTCTACGGAGATTTATGGCCATCTACCAATTGGGCGAGCATGCCCCCGACATCGCCCCTTCAGCATATATTGCGCCGTCTGCCACTCTGATCGGCAAGGTCAGGATCGAAGCTGACGCCAGCATCTGGTTCGGCGTCACGATCCGTGGCGACAATGAATTGATTACGGTCGGCCAGGGCAGCAACGTGCAGGAAAGCAGCACACTGCACACCGACATGGGTTTTCCGCTGACGCTAGGCAAGAACGTCACCGTCGGACACCAGGCAATGTTGCACGGGTGCACTATTGGCGACGGCGCGTTGATCGGGATTCAGGCCGTCATCCTGAATGGCGCCAAGATCGGCAAGAATTGCCTGGTCGGCGCCGGCGCGCTGGTCACCGAAGGTAAGGAATTCCCGGATAACTCGCTGATTATCGGCTCGCCTGCCAAAGCCGTACGGATCCTGAGCGAGCAAGACATCGCGGCGCTGGCCGGCAACGCCACGCACTACATACATCGCGGACAAGAGTACAAAACCGACCTGAAGCAAATCGGATAAACAACATAAGTAGCATTCAAGTAGTAATCAGCGACAAATTAGCAGCAACAAATTAGCGGCAACAAATTAGCGGATAAAAAATATGGACGTAACAAAAATGATGGATGCCGGCGAAATACACGGCGATAGCGACTCATTACAGAAATTCATGGTTGAGAACGCTGCCGTGCGTGGTGAACTGGTACAGCTGTCTGCCACCTGGCAGCAGACGCTGACGCACCGCCAGTACCCGGCGCCAGTCACGACGTTGCTTGGTGAAATGATGGCTGCGGCGGCGCTGCTGTCCGCCAATTTGAAATTCAACGGCGTCATCGTCATGCAAATTTACGGCGACGGCCCGATCCGGCTGCTGGTGGTTGAATGCGATTCGCAACTGCGGATGCGTGCCACGGCAAAGCTCGCGCCCGATGCAGTGATCGACCTCGACGCCACCATGTCGCAGCTGGTTAACCTGAATGGCCAGGGACGTTTTGCAATCACGCTCGATCCACAAGACAAAATGCCTGGCCAAAAGGCTTATCAAGGCATCGTGCCGCTGGATGGCGAGAGTATCTCCACCGTCATCGAAAACTACATGCTGCGCTCGGAACAGCTCGATACCAGGCTATGGCTGGCAGCTGACAACAAAGTTGCACGCGGTTTGCTGCTGCAGAAACTGCCGAATCACGGCGGCATCGATGTACCCGTCAACGACGACCTGGAAACATGGAATCGCTTCCTGGCGCTGGGCGGCACTTTGCGTCCTGAGGAAATGCTGGCAACCGATATCCAGACGCTGCTGCGCCGCCTGTTCTGGGAAGAAACCATTCGTGTTTTCGAACCGCAGCAACCCAGTTTCCAATGCAATTGCTCACGCGAGAAAGTCGGCAACATGTTGAAAATGCTGGGGCAGCCGGAGATCGAGGAAGCCCTCGCCGATTTGGGCAAGCTGGCGGTGGATTGCGATTTCTGCGGCAAGCATTATGAATTCGACAAAGTCGATTGCGCGCACCTGTTTGCCAGCGCGGCGCCGGTTGAAGCGTTGCTGCCTACCGGCAGCAGCAAGCATTAAAGATAAGTGTAAGTACTAAGGACGGATATAGAGATACAAGAAATCAGGGTTCTGATTTCTTGTTCTTTTCGGATGGCACAGCGACCGCGATCGTCTTTTCTATCGCCGTCAATTCTGCATTTGGCGGAGCCGGCGCATCTGCCGGATTGCCGTTCGGATCGAGAATCTGTATGAAAATCTCGTCTTTCTTGATCATGCCCAGCTCGGTGCGCGCCCGTTCTTCGACCGCACCGGTGCCTTCTTTCAAATCATGCACTTCCGAATCCAGCTTGGCATTGCGGGCTTTCAGTTCGTCCACCTTGTCATGGGCGGCATGCACTTGCTGATCCATGTCCCACACACGCAGCCAGCCGCCCTTGCCTAGCCACAGTGGGTACTGGACCAGTATCAGCAAAGCGGTCAGGAAAATGGCAATCAGGCGCATCGTTTGGGGTTGACTCCACTGTCTTATCTAATCATACGTAGGGTGGGCAAGATTTTTTGCCCACGCTGAACGGCCATCAACGAATTGCAGTTCCGCGTGGGCACGAGTGCCCACCCTACTCGTGTTTATTTAAGATTATAAAACGCGCCACGGCCAGGGTAGCTGGCGATATCGCCCAGATCTTCTTCGATACGCAGCAGCTGATTGTATTTAGCCATGCGATCCGAACGCGACAACGAGCCGGTCTTGATCTGCAAGGCATTCATGCCTACCGCGATATCGGCAATGGTCGAATCTTCAGTCTCGCCCGAACGGTGCGAGATCACTGCGGTATAACCGGCGCGCTTGGCCATTTCAATCGCAGCGAAAGTTTCGGTCAAGGTGCCGATCTGGTTGATCTTGATCAGGATCGAGTTGGCGATATCTTTATCGATACCTTCCTTCAGGATCTTGGTGTTGGTGACAAACAGGTCGTCGCCAACCAGCTGGATTTTCTTGCCCAGTGTTTCTGTCAGCAGTTTCCAGCCGTCCCAGTCGTTTTCGGCCATGCCGTCTTCGATGCTGATGATCGGGTACTTGTCGCACCACGATGCCAGCAAACCGGTGAATTGCGCGCCGGTCAGGGTCATGTTTTCGCCGGCCAGAACGTAGCTGCCGTCTTTGTAGAATTCGCTTGCGGCGCAATCCAGGCCGAGAGCGATCTGGGTGCCTGGCTCGTAGCCTGCGGCTTCGATCGCCTGGATGATCAGCTTCAGCGCATCTTCGTGGCTAGCCAGCGATGGTGCAAAACCGCCTTCATCGCCAACCGACGTTGCCAGGCCCTTGTCGTGCAAGATTTTCTTCAGCGCGTGGAATACTTCAGCGCCGTAACGCAGCGCTTCGCGGAAGCTAGGTGCGCCAACCGGGATGATCATGAATTCCTGGATATCCAGGTTGTTGTCAGCATGCTCGCCACCGTTGATGACGTTCATCATCGGCACAGGCATTTGCATCGCGCCGCTGCCGCCGAAATAACGGTACAGAGGCAAACCGGCTTCTTCTGCTGCCGCTTTGGCAACTGCCATCGACACTGCCAGCATCGCGTTGGCGCCCAGGCGGCTCTTGTTTTCAGTGCCGTCGAGATCGATCAGGGTGCGGTCCAGGAACGCTTGTTCGCTGGCGTCCAGGCCCATGATGGCTTCGGAAATTTCTGTATTGATATGCTCGCAGGCCTTCAACACGCCCTTGCCGCCGTAACGACTCTTGTCGCCGTCGCGCAGTTCGATCGCTTCGCGTGAGCCGGTGGAGGCGCCGGACGGTACCGCCGCACGCCCCATGACGCCGGATTCCAGCAAGACGTCGCATTCGACTGTCGGATTACCGCGCGAATCAATAATTTCGCGGCCAATGATGTCAACGATTGCACTCATGTATTTCCCTATCAAATAAAAATATGCGCGATATTAAAACCATTTACGGGGTCAGACTGCTGGCGCTGCCACTTGTGTGTATAGCAGTAGCGATATAGTCAAACGAATCCAGCGAGCCCGGCCCCAAGCAATCAACCGAAATTGCTTTCGATAAAGCCATTCTTTTTGACGACCCGATCCAGGTCTATCATGGTCGACAACAATTCTTTCATACGTCCCAGCGGCACCGCATTCGGGCCGTCGGATTTAGCTTCTGCAGGATTCGGATGGGTTTCCATGAACACCCCGGCAACGCCGACCGCAATCGCGGCCCGTGCCAGTACCGGCACGAATTCACGCTGGCCGCCGGAAGTGCTGCCCTGGCCACCCGGCAACTGCACCGAGTGGGTAGCATCGAACACTACCGGGCAACCGGTTTCGCGCATGATCGCCAGCGAACGCATATCCGATACCAGGTTGTTGTAACCGAACGATGCGCCGCGTTCGCATGCCATGAAATTATCTTCCGGCAGGCCGGCTTCGCGGGCAGCGGCACGCGCCTTGGCGATGACATTGATCATGTCGTGCGGGGCCAGGAACTGGCCTTTCTTGATATTCACCGGCTTGCCCGATTGCGCGCAAGCGTTGATGAAATCGGTCTGGCGACAGAGGAAAGCCGGTGTCTGCAAGACATCGACCACCGCCGCCACCGGCTTGATTTCATAGATTTCATGGATATCGGTCAGCACCGGCACGCCGATTTGCGCTTTGACTTCAGCCAGGATCTCCAGTCCTTTTTCCATGCCCAGGCCGCGGAAAGAAGTGCCGGACGAACGATTCGCCTTGTCGAAAGACGATTTGTAAATGAAGTTGATGCCCAGCGCGCTGGCGATCTCTTTCAATTGTCCGGCGGTATCGAGCGCCATCTGGCGCGATTCGATGACGCACGGGCCGGCGATCAGGAAAAACGGTTGATCCAGACCGACATCAAAGCCACAAAGTTTCATGTTCTTTCCTTACGCTGCGATTGCAGTATTAGCTTGCTTGTGCGCCAACGCAGCCTTGATGAACGAAATAAACAGCGGATGCCCATCGCGCGGAGTCGATTTGAATTCCGGGTGATATTGAACACCAACGTACCAAGGGTGGGCATTATCGCCGTTGCGTGGCAGTTCCATGATTTCGCACAAGCCTTCGGTCGGTGTACGGGCCGATACCACCAGGCCTGCCGCTTCGATACGGTCCAGGTAATGGTTGTTGGCTTCGTAGCGATGACGATGGCGTTCGGTCACGGTCGGGCCGTAGATTTCGGAGGCCAGTGTATCCGGTTTGACATCGCAGGTTTGCGCGCCCAGGCGCATGGTGCCGCCCAGATCGGAGTTAACGTCGCGCAACTCTACCTTGCCGTCGTGATTTTGCCATTCAGTGATCAGGGCCACTACCGGCTGATCGGTTTGCGCATCGAATTCAGTCGAATTGGCGAGCGGCAGGCCGGCCTTGCCACGTGCATACTCAATCAATGCAACCTGCATGCCGAGACAGATGCCCAAATAAGGAATCTTGCTTTCACGGGCGAAACGGGCGGCCGCGATCTTACCTTCGACGCCACGCTTGCCGAAGCCGCCTGGTACCAGGACCGCATCGTACTTGGCTAATGCGCCGGTGCCGTTGGCTTCGATTTCTTCAGAATCCAGGTATTCGATGTTGACCCGGCTGCCGGTATGGATACCGGCGTGGCGCAAGGCTTCAGTCAGCGACTTGTAGGACTCGGTCAGGTCGACATATTTGCCGACCATGCCGATAGTCACTTCGTAGGTCGGGTTTTCCAGCGCATGCACCAGCTTGGTCCAGACCGAGAGGTCGGCAGGCCTAGGCGACAGGCCCAGCTTTTCGCAGACAATCGCGTCCAGCCCCTGGTCGTGCAGCATTTGCGGGATCTTGTAGATGGTGTCAGCGTCCCACACCGAAATCACGGCATCTTCCTGGACGTTCGAGAACAAGGAAATCTTGGCCCGTTCGTCGTCAGGAATCGGGCGGTCGGCGCGGCACAGCAAGGCATCTGGCGAAATACCGATTTCGCGCAGTTTCTGCACGCTATGCTGGGTCGGCTTGGTCTTCAGCTCACCGGCCGATACCAGATATGGCACCAGGGTCAGATGGACGAAAGCGGCTGCATTGCGGCCGGCACGCAGGCTCAGTTGACGCGCTGCTTCAAGGAACGGCAAGGATTCGATATCACCGACAGTACCGCCGATTTCCACCAGCGCGACGTCGAAACCTTCGGCGCCGCGATAGATGTAATCCTGGATTTCATTAGTGATATGCGGAATAACCTGTACCGTCTTGCCAAGGTACTCGCCCCGGCGTTCCTTGCGGATCACGGATTCGTAGATCTGGCCGGTAGTGAAATTATTCACCTTCTTCATCTTGGCCGTAATGAAGCGCTCATAGTGGCCGAGGTCGAGATCGGTCTCTGCGCCATCGTCGGTCACAAACACTTCGCCGTGCTGGAACGGGCTCATGGTGCCTGGATCGACGTTGATGTACGGATCGAGTTTAAGAAGGGTGACTTTAAGGCCGCGCGATTCTAATATCGCGGCGAGAGAGGCGGCTGCAATCCCTTTACCAAGGGATGAGACAACGCCACCGGTAACAAATACAAACTTAGTCATTACGGAAGGTGCCGAACGGCACATGCGGGAAATTCGAATTATACATCAAACAGCCGCTGCGACAGCCGCCGGTGATCCTAAAAATAGCGGCTTGTTGTTGCCAAGCCAGTGCCAAGCCCGTCAACCCTCGCAACCATCACAACTATCGCCGAACTGATGCCTGCGTGAAATTGTGCTTCATGTGATAATTCGCGGCTTCCGCCCCGGCTCATCAATGCTTCCCTGATCCTGTTGCTCATTTTAATGCTGACCGTCCCTGCCTCGCCATTATTCCGATCAAGTGTTGCGCCAAAGCCGCGCCGCCCTGAACTCGTTTCAACACTATGAGTAAGCTCTTCGGCGATCTCGCAGAGGACGACGGCCTGCCCGGAGCAACACGCCGGGTGGCGATTATCGTCATGATCCTTGGCACCAGCATGACCGTGCTGGACGGCTCTATTGTCAATGTTGCGCTGCCCATGATTGCCCGCAGCCTGCAGGTCGAGGCCGCCGACGCCGTATGGATAGCCAACGCCTACATCCTCGCCGGCGCCATGACCATGGTCGCCTTCGCCTCGCTAGGCGAGGTGCTCGGCTTTCGCCGTGTATATATGAGCGGCATCCTGGTATTCACCCTGGCTTCGCTAGGCTGTGCGCTGTCGTCGTCGCTGGCGATGCTGAACGGCATGCGACTTTTACAAGGCCTGGGCGGCGCTGCCGCCATGTGTATCGGTCCGGCGCTTTACCGCAACATATTCCCTACCCGCCTGCTGGGAGCGGCATTAGGCGTCAACGCCCTGGTGGTGGCCTCCTCCACCGCTGCCGGGCCGGCGATTGGCGGCCTGATGCTGTCGGTGCTGAGCTGGCCGTGGCTGTTTGCCGTCAATGTGCCGATCGGCATCGTCACGCTGTTGATGGCATGGCGCGTGTTGCCGCGCGATCCGGGACGCGGCGGTAAATTCGACGCCGTCGGCGCCGTGCTGTCGGCACTGGCGCTGGGCACCTTCGTGATGGCAGTCGACGGCTTATCGCGCCACGATAGCTGGGGCAAGGAATTGCTGCTCTTCGCGATCGCCCTGGCTTCAGTTATTTTATTTATCATTAGACAACGACGTTACGCCGCACCGTTATTACCTCTTGATATTTTTGCATCACAACGTTTTTCCATGGCGGTAGCTACTTCGCTCTGTTCTTTTGTCGGTCAGGGAATTGCCTTTATTGCACTACCATTCCTGTTTCAAGGCGCCTATGGCTTTAGTCCGCTGCTATCGGCCGCCTTGTTTACTCCCTGG
Source organism: Collimonas antrihumi (assembly GCF_018304965.1). GTDB lineage: Bacteria > Pseudomonadota > Gammaproteobacteria > Burkholderiales > Burkholderiaceae_D > Collimonas > Collimonas antrihumi. The sequence goes on along the minus strand of NZ_JAGQED010000019.1, from coordinate 65,871 downwards.
CCAGTGGCGATTGCCATCACGGCGCCGATCGCCGGCCGCCTGGCCGACCATTATTCGGCGTCGCTGCTATCCACCTGCGGCTTGCTGGTGCTGACGCTAGGCCTGGTGTTGCTAGCCTGCCTCGGCGAACACGCTTCGGTGGCGGATATCTTATGGCGCGCCTTTGTGTGCGGGCTCGGTTTCGGTTTTTTCCAGAGTCCCAACAATCGCGAAATGCTGAGCAACGCACCGCGTGTGCGCAGCGGCACCGCATCCGGCGTGCTGGCGATTGCCCGCACTTTCGGCCAATCCCTGGGCGCTGCGCTGGTCGCCGTGGTGCTTGCAGCAACCAGCATCGCCCAGGCTACAGCCGACACCGCGCATATCGACGCCAGCGCGGTCCATTTGTCGCTATGGCTGGCAACAAGCGCAACCCTGCTTGCAACCGTCATCAGCGCACTGCGTATCAAACACGGACGAAACTGACAGAATTGTCATATTTGCGACAGCATCAGGTACCGCAGCAAGACTTAAAGTATTCCTGAATATTGTCCGATGCTGCGATTGTTGTGACTGTTGTGACTGTTGAGATTATTACAACTGCTGCTTGCTCGCCGCCCGGACATTCCATCCGATGTTCCGAACGTCAGACCAAGCAGACTCATGAACTTCTCCTTTCCCCCAAGACTCCAGCGCTCGTTTGCAACCAGCATCATGGCTGCCGCAGTTGCGCTCTCGCTGACAGCATGCGCAGTCGGCCCCGATTATGTGCGGCCGTCGATGGATGTGCCTGCCAGCTATAAAGAGAGCGGCCCGTGGAAACAAGCGCAGCCGCAGCCAATCGACAGCCGCAACTGGTGGGAAGTCTATGGCGACGCCACCCTGAACAACTTGATAGAGCAAGCCAACCAGGCCAACCAGAATATTCGCCAGGCAGAAGCCCGGTATCGGCAGGCACGCGCTGCCGCCGATGCGGCACGCGCCGGCTTCTGGCCGGCGATCGGTGTCAACGCCGGCGTCGACCGCGCACTCACCAACAGCAACGGCGCCAAGCTCGGCAATGGCTACAGCGCCGGCGTGCAAGGCAGCTGGGAGCCGGATGTCTGGGGTAGCGTGCGACGCTCGGTGGAAGCCGGCGATGCCGGCACCCAGGCCAGCGCCGCCGACCTGGCCGCCGCTCGCCTCAGCATCCAGGCAACCCTGGCGCAGGATTATCTGCAACTGCGGATCACCGATCTGCTGAAAGATTTGTATGCGCGCACCACCGCCGCCTACACCCGCTCGCTGCAACTGACCAAGAGCCAGTATGCAGCCGGAGTCGCACTGCGCTCGGACGTGGCGCTGGCGGAAAGCCAGTTGAAAACCGCCGAGGCGCAAGCTATCGATTTGCAGGCGCAGCGCAGCCAGTTGGAACACGCTATCGCCATCCTGACCGGCAAGGCGCCTTCCGGATTCAATTTGACTGCGAATTTAGCTACGTCATCGGCTGACACCCAAATGCTTCGCAAGATGCAGGCAGGCTTGCCGCCTATTCCAGCCGGCCTGCCCTCGGATCTGCTGGAACGCCGTCCCGATATCGCCAGCGCCGAACGCCATGTTGCGGTTGCCAACGCCAACATCGGCGTCGCCAAGGCTGCCTTTTTCCCGGCATTGATGCTGAGTGCCAGTGGTGGCTTCAGCAGCTCCAGCCTGGCGCAGTGGTTCGACACGCCAAGCAGGGTCTGGTCACTGGGGGCTGCACTGGCCGCATCCATTTTCGACGGTGGCTTGCGGCGCGCGCATAGCGACCAGGCGATTGCCGCGTATGACGTCGCGGTAGCGCAATACAAGCAAACCGTACTGGGCGGATTCCAGGAAGTGGAAGACAACCTGGCCACGCTTAACGTCCTGGATCAAGAGGCGATCGCCCAGAACCAGGCGGTGCAAGCCTCGCAACTGGCAGAACGGCTGGCGCTCAGCCAGTATCGCGCCGGCACTGCAACCTATCTGACGGTGGTCACGGCGCAAACGCTTGCCCTGAACAATGAGCGCACTTTAGTGCAATTGCTGGGCCGCCAGCTGCTGGCTAGCGTTGCGCTGATCAAGGCTGTCGGCGGCGGCTGGGATGCCAGCCAACTGAGCGGCGCCGAGCGCACGGCCCAAGCCAAAAACAGTACAACCAATTAATTCCTCGAGCAGATACCATGACCACCACACTCTCCAAACCACGTTCAACGCTGCTGATTACCGCCGCGATACTGGTCCTGATCGGCGCCGCCGGCTGGGGCATCGTTCACAAGGCCGGCGCCGTCACCACGCCGGCCGCCACAGCCAACTCGGCCAATGCCGTATCTGTCACTACCGCAGCCGTCAAACAGCAAGATATGCCGATGTACCTGAACGGTGTCGGCACCGTCACCTCGAATGCCCGCGTCACTGTCAAGGCACGTATCGACGGCCAGCTGGACAAGGTCGGTTTTGTCGAAGGCCAGGACGTGAAAGCCGGCCAGCTGCTGGCACAAATCGATCCGCGCACCTTGCAGGCGCAACTGGACCAGGCGCTGGCGCAAAAAGCCAAGGATCAGGCACAACTGGCAAACTCCAGGCTTGATCTACAACGCTACACCACGCTGGTGCAACAGGATGCAGCGACCCAACAGACGCTCGACACTACCCGTGCGCAAGTCACGCAACTGCAAGCCGCCGTGCAGGCTGACGAAGCGCAGATCAACTACGCCAAGGTGCAACTCAGCTTTACCCGCATCCTGGCGCCGATCAGCGGCCGGGTCGGCGCGCGTCTGGTCGATCCAGGCAATATCATCCACGCTGCCGATGTCAACGGCCTGGTGGTGATCAATCAAATCGATCCGATTGCGGTCGTGTTTACACTGCCGGAGGAAACCTTCCAGAGCATCAACACAGCCTTGCGCGGGAGCCAGAAACCGCTGAGCGTGCAGACCTTCCCACGCGATAACTCCACCATGCTGGCCCAAGGCAATCTGACACTGCTGAATAACCAGATCGACACCAGCTCCGGTACGGTGCAATTGAAAGCCATTTTCCAGAATCCGTCGCATGTGTTGTGGCCAGGCCAGTATGTCAATGCAAGACTGGTGCTGGGCGACCGCAAACAAGCTTTAACGGTGCCGGCAGCTGCGGTGCAGCGGAGCCAGGATGGCGTCTACGTCTACGTTGTCGATGCCGATAACACGGTGAAGAATCAGCCGATTCAGCTAGCTAATATCCAGGACGGCATCGCCGTGATCGACAAGGGTTTGAGCCCGGGACAACGGGTGGTTGTCGACGGCCAGTACAAGCTTAAGCCTGGTATCAAGGTCACCGAAAACGGCGCCGCTGCGGGTAGTACCGGCAATACCGGAGGCACTGGCAAGGCACCTGCCCCGGCCGCCAAAGGGGCACGCAATTGAGCATCTCCGCGACCTTCATTAAACGCCCGATCGGCACCACGCTGCTCGCTATTGCGATGTTCCTGGTCGGCGCTGCGGTATGGCCGCTGTTGCCGGTGGCGCCGCTGCCGCAAGTCGATTTTCCGACGATCCAAGTCTCCGCCAACCTGCCCGGCGGTAATCCGGAAACCATGGCATCGAGTGTGGCACAGCCGCTGGAACGGCAATTCTCGCTGATAGCCGGCCTGTCGCAAATGACCTCGACCAGCTCGCTCGGCTCCACGCAAATTACGCTGCAGTTCGATCTCAACCGCAGCATCGACGCTGCCGCGCTGGATGTGCAGGCAGCAATCACTGCCGCCAGCGGCCAGCTGCCAGCCAACCTGCCGAACCCGCCGACATTCCGCAAAGTGAATCCGGCCGATTCGCCTATCCTGGTGATGTCGGTGCAATCGGACGCATTGCCGCTGATCCAGGTGAATGACTATGCCGATAACATTCTGGCGCAGCAGATTTCGCAGATTCCGGGCGTTGGCCTGGTCAACATCGGCGGCGTGCAGAAACCCTCGGTGCGGATCCAGGTGGATCCGACCAAACTAGCAGCGATCGGCATCAGCCTGGAAGATATTCGCGGCGTCATCGCCAGCTTGACCGTGAATCAGCCGAAAGGCACGGTAGATGGCGTCAAGCAAAGCTTCACTGTCTATACCAACGACCAGCTGCTGAGCGCGGCGCCATGGAATGACATGGTATTGGCGTACAAGAACGGCGCGCCGATCCGGGTGCGCGATATCGGTGTCGCCGTCGACGCCGCAGAGAACCTCAAGGTTGCCGGTTGGGCCTTTGCCGGCGCAGCTGCACCGGCCGGCAACACGATTACCAACGGCCGCTCGATCGTGCTGGCGGTCACCAAGCAACCTGGCGCCAATGTGATCGAAACCGTGGATCGCATCAAGGCAACCCTGCCGCGCCTGCAAGCAGCAATCCCGCCGACGGTGCACGTCAATACCTTGATCGACCGCACCCAGACCATTCGCGCCTCGGTGCTGGACGTGGAATTTACGCTGATGCTGACCATCGCACTGGTGGTGCTGGTGATCTTCCTGTTCCTGCGCAACATCCCGGCTACCTTGATCCCGAGCGTGACCGTGCCGTTGGCCCTGCTCGGCACCGCCGCTGTCATGTATCTGCTGGGTTTCAGTCTCGATAATTTGTCGTTGATGGCGCTGACTATCGCGGTCGGTTTCGTGGTCGACGATGCGATCGTGATGCTGGAAAATATCTATCGCTATGTCGAAGAAGGCATGGCGCCGATGGAGGCCGCCTACAAGGGTGCGGGAGAAATCGCCTTTACAATTATTTCGATCTCGGTTTCGCTGGTTGCAGTGTTTATTCCGCTGCTGCTGATGGGCGGCATCGTCGGCCGTCTGTTCCGTGAATTTGCTATCACCGTGACGCTGACGATTGCGGTATCGGTCGTCATTTCGCTGACGCTGACGCCGATGCTGTGCTCGCGTTTCCTGAAGCCGCATGCGGCAGAATCGCATGGCCGCATGTATCAGATGTTCGAACGCGGCTTCGATGCCATGCTTAATGGCTACAAGCGCGGCCTGCATGTCGTGTTGCGCCATCAGTTCATTACCCTGATGGTGTTCTTCGCCACCATGGCCGCTACCGTAGTGCTGTTCATCGTGATCCCGAAGGGCTTCTTTCCGCAGCAAGATACCGGCTTCGTTTACGGCTTTGCCGAATCGGGGCAGGATTCGTCCTTCGCTTCGATGAACAAACGCATGCTGGCGCTGGCCGATGTGGTGCGCAAGGATCCGGATGTTACCGGCTTCGGCATGAGCGGCGGCTTCAGCACACTCAATACGGGTAATTTTTTCATCAGCCTGAAACCGAAAGATGAAGGACGCACCGCCAGCGCCGATGAGGTGATTGCACGCTTGCGGCCGCAACTGGCCAAGGTGCAAGGGGTCAACTTGTTCCTGCAAGCGGGCCAGGATATCAACGTCGGCGGCCGTTTGTCGCGCACCCAATACCAGTACACGGTAACCGACTCGAACCTGGACGAACTGAACGTCTGGGCGCCGAAACTGCTGAACCGCTTCCGTCAATTGCCGGAATTGACCGACCTCGCTTCCGACCAGCAAAACGCAGCTGCGGCGGCCAACCTGACGATCGACCGGGCACGTGCTTCCAGCTTCGGGATTTCACCGGCACTGATAGATTCCACCATTTACGATGCCATCGGCCAGCGCCAGGTCGCCCAGTATTTCACACAGATCAACAGCTATCACGTGATCCTGGAAGTGACGCCCAAGCTGCAGCAAGATCCCGATCTGTTCAGCAAAATCTACCTGACCTCGCCGATCACCGGCCAGCAGGTGCCGCTGTCGACCTTTGTCAGCATCGATACCAGCAAGACATCCTATCTCTCGATCAGCCACCAAGGCCAGTTCCCGGCGGTGACGATTTCCTTTAACCTGGCGCCGAATGTGTCGCTCGGCGAAGCGGTTACGGCGATCCAGAAAGCGCAGCACGAGATGGGCGTGCCTGCGACCTTGACGGGTGCGTTCCAGGGGACCGCCAAGGCGTTTGGCGATTCGCTGTCGTCGCAGCCCTATCTGATTGCCGCAGCGCTGGTCGCGGTGTATATCGTGCTCGGTTTGCTGTATGAAAGTTATATCCATCCGCTGACGATCTTGTCGACCTTGCCTTCGGCCGGCGTCGGCGCCCTGCTGATTCTGATGATGGGCGGTTATGATCTCAGCGTGATTGCACTGATCGGCATCATCCTGCTGATCGGTATCGTCAAGAAAAACGGCATCATGATGATCGACTTTGCGCTGACTGCGGAACGCGAGAAAAGCATGAAACCGGAAGAGGCGATTTACCAGGCTTGCCTGCTGCGTTTCCGGCCGATCATGATGACGACCATGTGCGCACTGCTGAGCGGTTTGCCGCTGATGCTGGGCCACGGCGCCGGCTCGGAATTGCGGCGTCCGCTGGGTTATGCGATGGTGGGCGGCCTGGTATTGTCGCAGGCGCTGACCTTGTTCACGACGCCGGTTGTGTATTTGTATCTGGACCGGGCCCACTATTGGTATATGAGCCGCAAGGAAGCGCGGCGGGCACGGAAGGAAGCCAAAACAATCAACGCCGGTATTGCTGCTGATATCGGGGTGTCAAGCGTGATAGATTCGAAGTAATGCGTCGAAGTAATGCGCCGAAGTAATGCGCCGAAGTAATGCGCCGAAGTAATGCGCCGAAGTAGTCCGCCGCAGTAATGCGTCAAAATGATGTACCAAAACAACGTATCGACATAATGAAAATAGTAAAACGTCTTCCTGCATATCGGCTGATTCTTACCAATATGCAGGAGACTAGCCAGGAGACAGGCCGCACATGAAAATCCTGATCGTCGAAGATGAACAGAAAACGGCCGACTACCTTTGCAAGGGGTTGACCGAGCAGGGTTGCGCTGTCGATGTCGCCCATAACGGCGTCGACGGCCAGCACCTGGCTTTGCAGCATGACTACGACGTCATCGTGCTCGACGTCATGCTGCCCGGCATAGACGGCTTTGCAGTGTTGCACGCCCTGCGCGAAATCAAGCAAACCCCGGTCATCATGCTGACCGCGCGCGACCGGGTGGAAGATCGCATCAAGGGTCTGCAAGGCGGCGCCGACGATTATCTGGTCAAGCCGTTTTCCTTTCTCGAATTGCTGGCGCGACTGCAAGCGCTGACACGGCGTGGCCGCGCCTTGGAGCCTGCACAATTGCGCATTGCCGATCTGCAGATCGACCTGATCAGCCGCAAAGCTTATCGCGCCAATGTCCGTATCGACCTCACCGCCAAGGAGTTTTCGTTGCTGGCGGTACTGGCGCGGCGCCAGGGTGAAATCCTGTCCAAGACGGCCATCGCCGAACTGGTGTGGGATATGAATTTCGATAGCAACACCAACGTCGTCGAAGTCGCCATCAAACGCCTGCGCGCCAAGATCGATACGCCGTTCAGCCCCAAGTTGCTGCATACGATACGGGGCATGGGTTATGTTTTGGAACCACGGGAACCGCGAGAACCGCATGAACCGCAGGAACCGCGCACGCAAGAAAGTAGCGAATGAAGCGTTCGATCACCGTCCGCCTGGTGGCGATGTTTGCCTTGGCCGCGCTACTGATTTTTTCATTGATCGGCAGCGCGCTGTATGGCGTGCTGCGGCGTGAACTGGCGCGCCATCAGCAAGACGAGCTCAACACGCGCTATCTGGACACCAGCTACATGATCGGCCACAACGGCGACCCCGCGCGGTGGCCGCGGGTTCAGGCCAAGCTGGATACCCTGTCGCCAGCCGATGGCAGCATCCGTTACTGGGTGCTGAGCGACGATGCGCGTTTTCAATACGGCAAAGGACTGGCTGAAATCGAGCAACTGGACCGCAATCCGAACGGCATGGGCGTCATGACGCTGCATGGCCGCGAGTATCCGCTGCATACGATGATCGGCACCATCGCGCCATTCCAGGATCGGCCTGCGGTGCGCCTGATCGTGGCGGTCGATGCCGCACCTTACATGCATACACTGCATGCCTTCATGACGGCACTGGTCGGCCTGTCTCTGCTGGGTGTGCTGCTGGTCATGGTGCTGGGGTACTGGATCGCACAGGTCGGCTTGCGGCCGCTGAAGCAACTGTCTAGCGCCGCGCAATCGCTCGGGCCCAAAACTTTATCGCAGCGTTTGCAAATTTCACCGTTGCCGGGCGAATTGTCGGATTTGACGATTGCCTTCAACGGCGCCCTGGAGCGTATGGAAGGCGCTTACAACCAGCTCGAAGCCTTCAACGCCGACGTCGCGCATGAACTGCGGACACCTCTGGCAAACCTGATCGGCGAAACCCAGGTGGCGTTGTCACGGCAACGCACCGCGCCGCAATTCGAGGAAGTGCTGCAGTCGAACCTGGAGGAACTGGAGCGCTTGCGTTCGATCATCAACGACATGCTGTTCCTGGCCCGCGCCGATCAGGGCGAAGCCGCCACCAGCCTGGTGCGCACCTCGATTGCGTCGGAAATCGACAAGACCGTGGAGTTCTTTGAATTCGTCCTGGATGATTTGAAAATGGCGGTCACGGTGGGGGGCGATATCAACGCCGAAGCATCTATCGAAACGTCGTTGTTCAAGCGTGCCATGAGCAACCTGCTGCATAACGCGATTCAGCATTCCGACCCTGGCGCCGCAATTGCGGTCAACATCACGCAGCAGCCTGCGGCTATCCAGATTGCTGTTTCGAATCCCGGCAAACCGATCGCCCAGAATCACTTGCCGCGTCTGTTCGATCGCTTCTATCGGGTCGATGCCGCGCGCAACGACACCAATCAAAGCCAGCTGCACGGCCACGGCCTGGGGCTGGCAATCGTCAAGGCGATAGCCAAGATGCATGGCGGTGGTGTATTTGCCAACAGCGTGGACGGCATGACAACGATAGGCTTCAGCATTCCTGCCGGCGATGCGATCGCGCGGTGAGATAGCTTGCCGGCTTGTATAGATGGTTACGCTAGACGGATAAGGTGGTGTTGCGAGGGTGTAAAGCGGACGTGGGGTGAGAGTGGTGCGTAAGATAGTAATAATACAAAGGATAGAGGCGAGCCTTGTCTGCGGCACTTGCAGGAAATGGCTGTGGCTGCTTCGTTCCCGACCTGACCAGGTTGACCACGCCACAATGCGCAGGGGCCCGCCGGGGTGAATTGTACCGCATTGCGGCATTGCTGGCAGCGCTTTTTTCATCTTTGCTGCCAGTTTATGCCTTACAAGCCTCGCTTCACAATCCCAACTCCTGCCAGATCTGATCCACGCGCGCCTTCACCTCATCCGTCATGCTGATTGTGGTTCCCCACTCGCGGCTGGTTTCACCCGGCCATTTATTGGTGGCGTCGATCCCCATCTTGCTGCCCAGACCACTGACAGGCGAAGCGAAATCGAGATAATCGATGGGGGTGTTATCGACCAGGGTGGTGTCGCGGATCGGATCGACTCTGGTGGTGATGGCCCAGATGACTTCGTTCCAGTCACGGATATTGACGTCCTCGTCGACCACCACGATGAACTTGGTGTACATGAACTGGCGCAGGAAGCTCCAGACGCCGAACATCACCCGCTTGGCATGGCCGGCATACGCCTTCTTCATCTGCACCACCGCCATGCGGTAACTACAGCCTTCGGGCGGCAAATAGAAATCGGTAATTTCCGGAAACTGCTTTTGCAGCAAGGGAATGAACACCTCGTTCAACGCCACGCCAAGCACCGCAGGTTCATCCGGCGGCTTACCTGTATATGTAGAGTGATAGATCGGCGACTTTCGCATCGTGATGCGATCGATGGTGAACACCGGGAACCAGTCCTGCTCATTGTAATAGCCGGTGTGGTCGCCATACGGTCCTTCCAGCGCCATTTCATAGCCGGACGGATGGGAAGGGTCGGGATTGATGTGCCCTTCCAGCACGATCTCGGCTGAAGCCGGCACCCGCAACTCGCTGCCGATGGCTTTGACCAGCTCGGTGCGGCTGCCGCGCAGCAGGCCCGCAAACTGATATTCGGACAAGCTATCCGGCACCGGCGTCACTGCACCTAATATAGTGGCGGGATCGGCGCCCAGCGCTACCGCCACCGGGTACGGCTTGCCGCCGGTCGCGATCGCATGCTCGCGGAAGTCCAGCGCGCCGCCGCGATGCGCCAGCCAGCGCATGATTACCTTGTTACGGCCAAGCACCTGCTGGCGGTAGATGCCGAGATTCTGGCGTTTCTTGTGCGGTCCTTTGGTAATCACCAGGCCCCAGGTAATCAGCGGCGCCACATCGCCCGGCCAGCAATGCTGGATCGGCAACCTGGCCAGGTCGACGTCGTTGCCTTCCCAGACGATGTCCTGGCATGGCGCCGAACGGTGCTCCTTGGGCGCCATGTCCCACAACGATTTAACCAGGGCGCCGAGGCCGAGGATGTCTTTAAAACCCTTGGGCGGCTCCGGTTCTTTCAGCATTGCCAGCACGTGGCCGATGCGCCGCAATTCGCTGACGTCGTCGGCTCCCATGCCAAGCGCAACGCGCCGTGGCGTGCCGAATAAATTACCTAACACAGGTATCGAATGCCCGACCACATTTTCAAAAAGAAGCGCTGGTCCGGCTGCCCGCAAAGTGCGATCGCAGATTTCCGTCATCTCCAAATAGGTCGAAATCGGCGTCGAAACGCGTTTTAGCTCACCAATCTGTTCTAATTTGACAATAAAATCACGTAAATCTGAATATTTCATGGGTTTTACAATGTTTATCAATGTTAATTCGTCAATTAAGCCTTTTCGGCCAAGTGCTTGATTTTATTGGCTTGCGGCGGTAAACCGGTATAATCGTTATACATAAAAGTTATTGATATTGTTTTTCATAGTATTGACTTGATATAAACCGCCACCTACAATGCGCCCAGCTTGTAGAAGCCGCGTCGCCCAAAAAGCGATTTTTTGTCGGCTCTCAATTCTCACGGGATCGGGGTCCCAAATGACATTTTAAGGAGTGTTTTCAAAAGGCGTCAGCCTTCTCCCCCGAACAAGCTGTTTGCCCGTAGCCGGCACGCACTACTGCGGTCGATTGATCCAAAGCTACTTAAGCGCAAACAGCAACGACGTATTGGCACACCGCAGACCAAATGCGATGCCTTGCGATATTGATTACGGTACACGCAGCATTCGGTATATTTGCTCCAGCTTTACCAGGGAGCCTGCTTGCACCGCGACGATTCAGGAGGTTCAATTGTTAGCAAGATCTACCAGAGCACTACCTAGTTGGGCTAGGCTCGACTATGCAAAGAAATTCAGCAGTCAGTTCAGCAGTCAGTTCATTCACCGCGTGTTTTTCGCCCGCGACACCGTCGGCGGTTTCATCGCCACCACCCGCATTACCGTTTTGTTCAGCGGCTTGCTGGCCATCATCGGTTTCACCACCATGATGGTAAAACCGGACCTGGCATCCAAGCTTCAGAATTTGCCAGTGTTTGCCAGCAGCACCCCGCAAAACGTTGCGCCGCAAGCGCAAGCTGCAACCGCGCCGGCACCAGAACTTTCTGGCCAGGCCAGTACTGCACCTGCAGCAGCACCTACCGCACCTAAAGTGGCTGCCCTGACCGTACCGGCAGCAGACAACAATCACGTCCTGCGCATGGATGGCTTGTTGAACAAGGGTATCAAACAGATTGACAGCTCGCGTCAGCAGCAATGGGTCACCAACTGGTTGTCCAAGCGCTATCGCGTAGCGGGCGACGCCACCAACATGTTTGTGACGACAGCTTACAAGACAGCACGGGAAACCAAGCTTGACCCGCTGTTGATCCTGGCCGTGATGGCGATTGAATCCGGCCTGAACCCGTTTGCCGAAAGCCCGGTTGGAGCACAGGGCCTGATGCAAGTCATGTCGAAGGTGCACGAAGACAAGTTTGAAAATCTGGGCGGCATCAAGGCGGCCTTGAATCCGACTGCCAACATCAAGGTCGGCTCCATGATCCTGAAGGATTATGTCACCCAGGGCGGTTCGGTTGAAGCCGGCTTGAAGCGTTATGTCGGCGCCGCAGCTTTTGCCAATGATGGCGGTTATGGCTACAAGGTATTGGCTGAATATCGCCGCCTGCAAGATGTTGCCACCGGCAAGAACGTACCTTCGATCGGCTCCTCAGCGCCAATCGCAACACCGAAGCCGCGCCAGATACAGGCAGTTTCGCCAAGCGTTGCCGGCCAGGTACCGGCTGAAACCGCCGCAGCCGTCAATGCGCCGGGCGTAATCGAACACCGTATCCAGCAATCGGACAATCAGCTCAATGCGCTGCCGCTGACCTGATCCGTTCTCAACGGTTAGTTAAAAAAAGAGCCTACGGCTCTTTTTTTTCGCCCCGCTTCTCTGCAATTGAAGATTTGTTCCTGAGCACCCGCCTGCGCATTCTTCTGGCAGTGCGCCATGCACCTCGCCAATTTTACTGGAAAGCCGGACCTGCAGGGCTCCCCCACTCGTAAGACATATCTCGTAATATTGGAATACACCAGCTTTAGCCCGCTCAAGACAAGCAGCTGAGTTAGGGTGTATTGACATATGATTTGGGAGATGCGATGAAAAATCCCCGACAAAGGATCAAGGTGCATATTCCATTGTGCTTGATCTGGACGAGCGCTGCGGGATTCGCATTGGCCGGCCTCGGCAGTTTCGGCATCCTCGATAACAACGAGGGCTTGTATGCAGATATATCCCGCGAAATGTTAGTCTCGCGCGATTGGCACATCTGGATGATCCCCCATCTGAACAGCCTGCCGTATATGGAGAAACCGCCTCTATTGTATTGGCTGACGGCGCTATCCTTTGTCATTTTTGGCGTATCGGAATGGTCTTCCAGACTGGTCCCCGCCTTATCGTCGTTGGCCTGCGTCGCCATGCTGCTGCAATTCGGCCGGATTGTCGGGCGACCGCGCGCCGGCCGTCTGGCGGCGTTGATGTTTGCCAGCAGTATCGGCGTGATCGCGATGTCTCGGCTGTTAATGTTTGACATGTTACTGACGGCTTTGCTGACCGCGGCGCTGATGTACGCCTATCGCCATCTGCATGACGGCAAGACTAAATGGCTGCGCCTGTCCTATGCTTGCCTGGCGCTGGCTTCACTCGCCAAAGGATCGGTCGCACTTGTCTTGTTCGGCCTGATCGTACTCAGTTTTATACTTGTTAATCGCCGCCTGCGCGAATGGCGCACATGGTTCGATCCCTTTGCGATGCTGATTTTTTTTGCGATCGCCGCGCCCTGACATGTGATAGCGGGCTTGATCGACCCAGCTTATTCCTGGCTGTATTTTTATAACGAGCATGTCTTGCGCTTTCTGGGAAAGCGCGAGCCGCGAGACTATTATTCCGGCCCCTGGTGGTATTACCTGCCCCGCATGCTGGCTTATCTTTTCCCGTGGTCGGCCTTGCTGTCGGGTATATATTTTTCTGCGCGGCAGCCGCTTCGCACCAGGCATCCCTCATTACAACGATTCTTGTGGCTGGCGTGGCTGCTGCCGCTGCTGTTCTTTTCATTGTCCAGCGCAAAAGCCAACTATTACCTCATCGTCGCAGTGCCATTTGCGGCCTTTCATCTGGCAACCGTGCTCGAGAACCGCAGATTCCTGCGCGGGATCGGTGGCGCCGTCCCGGGCCTGTTAATCGCCGGTTGCGCTGCCGCCCTATACATTCGGGTAGCGACCGGCGCTGAAAATATGCATCCGGAAGTTGCTATCCTGGGACTGGAAATACCGGCGTTCGCGCTTGTAGTTCTAGCTGGGCTGGCGGTAATGGCGCTAGGGTCGGCATATTGCGCCTGGCGTAATCCCGGAGTCGGAATCTTGGCATACCTGGTTTTACCGGCGTGGCTCACGGCGGGATTGATGGTGACCATGCAGGAAATCGAACCGCTGGTCTCGACCCGTGCCTTGGCTACGCATATTCAAAAAAATTTACCGGATAGAGAGATATATCTGTATCGGGATTTTGAAGCAGTGTCGTCACTCGGTTTATATCTGAACAAACCTCTCGTAGTGGTCGACTCGCACAGTAACGATCTATTCTGGGGTAACCGCTTGCGCACGAATAGCATCATCATTTCCGCAGATCAATTCAATGCACAGTTACCAGGAAAACCTGTTGCGATTGTAGTCACTGACCGGCAGCTCAAGAGCTTTCGGGAAAGCATCTTCTTTCAACATTTCAAAACAGCGACGCGGATAGGCGAGACATCCGTATTCGTCAATTAACATCCGCCGTCAAACAAGAAACCCCGCCACAACCGGAGCGCAGGCTCGTATTGTGACGGGGTTTAAAGCACTACAGAAAGCGCTACATTCTTCGGTTACTCACCCAGATAAGCAGCCTTGACCTTAGGATCGTCGAGCATATCCCTGGCGTTGCCGCTCATCGTCACCAGTCCCGAATCCATCACATAGGCGCGATGCGCAGCTTCCAAAGCCAGCTTGGCGTTCTGCTCGACCAGCAGGATCGTGATCCCTTGCGCGGAAACGTTACGGATGACTTCGAAGATCTTTTCCACCATGATCGGCGACAAACCCATCGACGGCTCATCCAGCAGCAACAGCTTTGGATGGCTCATCAACGCACGCGCCATCGCCAGCATCTGCTGCTCGCCGCCCGACAAGGTGCCGGCCATTTGCGCGGCGCGCTCTTTCAAGCGCGGAAATACGCCAAACCACTTGTCGATGTCGGCCGCAATACCGGCCTTGTCGTCACGGGTATAAGCGCCCATCAGCAAATTCTCCTGGATGCTCATGCGCGTGAACACACCGCGCCCTTCCGGCACCATGGCCAGTTTTTGCTTGACCAGGCTAAACGAAGTAGTGCCTTTGGTGTGCTCTCCCAGGTAATGCATCTCGCCTTCCACCTTACACAGCGGTAAAGTGCCGGTGATCGCTTTTAGCGTAGTGGTCTTGCCGGCGCCGTTAGCGCCGATCAGCGTTACCAGTTCGCCTTCGTTGACTTCCAGGTTAATGCCTTTGACGGCCTGGATGCCGCCGTAAGCGACTTTCAGGTTGCTAACCTGCAGAATATTGTTTGCCATTAGTGACCACCTCCCAGATAGGCTTCAATCACCGCCGTGTTTTTCTGGATTTCAGCCGGCAATCCCTCTGCAATCGGCTTGCCGTAATCAAGTACCGTCAGACGGTCGCACAAGCCCATCATCAGCTTGACATCATGTTCGATCAGCAAAATGGTCTTTCCTTCATTCTTGATTTTAACCAGCAGCTCACGCAGGGCCAGTTTTTCGGTGGCGTTCATGCCGGCAGCAGGCTCGTCCAATGCCAGCAATTGCGGATCGGTAGCCAGCGCCCGGGCGATTTCCAGGCGGCGTTGATCGCCATACGACAAGTGGCGCGCAGTGCGCTCGCCAAAGCGGCCGATGCCGACGAAATCCAGCAGTTCCTGCGAACGCTTGCGAATGGCCAGCTCTTCCAAGCGGGCAGCTTTGTGCCGGAACACGGCGCCGAACACGCCTTGATGGGTGCGCACATGGCAACCCACCATGACGTTTTCCAGCACGGTCATCTCGCCAAACAGGCGGATATTCTGGAAAGTACGGGCAATACCGGCCTTGGCGACTTCGTGCGGCGCCGAAGGCGAATAAGGTTTGCCGGCCAGCTCGAAGGAGCCGGTATCGGCCTGGTACAAACCTGTAATCACGTTGAAGAAAGTGGTCTTGCCGGCGCCGTTAGGACCGATCAGACCGTAGATCTGGCCTTGCAGGATCTTGATATTCACTTCCGCTAATGCTTGCAAACCGCCAAATCGTTTATTGACGCCGGAGATATTCAAAATAATTGGTGCGCTCATGAGATCTCCTTAAGCCTCTACCACGCCGGTCGCCAGCGTAGGTTTATCGATATCGGCATCCGGCCGGTCTTCGTGCTTGGGCGCAGGCCACAAGCCGGCTGGGCGAGTCAGCATGATACCCACCATCGCCAGGCCGTACAGCAACTGGCGCAGGACTTCCGCATCAATCAGTACCTTGCCGAAAATAGCCATCTGCATCGGTTCCACGGTGTGCCGCAGCACTTCCGGCAATGCGGCCAGCAGTACTCCGCCAAGCACCACTCCGGGGATATGCCCCATACCGCCCAGCACCACCATCGCCAGGACTGCAATCGATTCAGTCAGCGAAAAAGATTCCGGCGATACGAAGCCCTGGAACGATGCGAACATGGCGCCGGCCACACCGCCGAACGAGGCGCCCATGGAGAACGCCAGCAACTTCATGTTGCGGGTGTTGATGCCCATCGCCTTGGCGGCAATTTCGTCTTCGCGAATCGCCACCCAGGCACGGCCCAGGCGCGAATTCTGCAAACGTAGAGAGATGAAAATGATCGCAATGCACAGCACCAGGAACAGGAAATAGTAGGCATTCACGGATGGCATGCCAAAGCTGCCGAAATAAACCGTAGCATTGGAACCACGCTCGCCAGCCAGCGATACCCCGAAAATGCGAATCGGATCAATCAGATTGATACCTTGCGGACCATTGGTGATATTCACCGGTGCATTCAGGTTATTCACAAAAATCCGGATGATTTCACCAAAGCCGAGCGTCACGATGGCCAGATAGTCGCCACGCAGCTTCAGCGTCGGCGCACCCAGAATCGCACCGAACATACCGGCCAGTGCAGCTCCCAACGGCACAATCACCCATAACGACAGATGAATGCCGTTCTGGACGATTTCCGGACCGTACAACTTGACCAGGAAATCGCCGACGACCGGATAGGTATTGACGAACGATTCCAGCACCGATGCAAACTGCGGCGATGCCAGCAAACCGGTCATATAGGCGCCGATTGCGTAGAACGCGATGTAGCCGAGATCAAGCAGGCCGGCGAAACCGACCACGATGTTCAGCCCCAGCGCCAGCATGATGTACAACAGCGCGAAGTCCATGATACGTACCCAGGAGTTACCGAAATTGGCGGCAACAAAAGGGAATATCACGAGCAGGATGCCGAGGGCCGCCAAGCTGGTATACGCTTTGGTCGGGTTCTTTTTAGTATCGAAAAAATGAGCCATGTGTCCTCCTCGGATTAAGCGCGATCGGCGACACGTTCGCCCATGATGCCGGACGGCCGCAGCGTCAGTACGATGATCAGTACCACGAAGGCGAAAATATCCTGGTAATTACTACCGAGGAAATTGCCGGTCAGGTCGCCGATATAACCGGCGCCAAGACTCTCGATCAGGCCCAGCAAGATACCCCCCAGCATGGCGCCGTAGATATTGCCGATACCGCCCAGCACCGCGGCGGAGAACGCTTTCAAGCCGGGCACGAAACCCATGGCGAACTGCGCGGAGGAGTAGTTCGCGCCCCACATCACGCCGGCAACGGCAGCCAGCGCGGCGCCGATGGCGAAGGTCATGACGATGACGCGATTGGAATCGACCCCCATCAGGCCGGCGACCCGCGGATTTTCCGCGGTAGCGCGCATGGCGCGGCCCATCTTGGTTTTTTCAACCAGCATCACCAGGCCGAACATCGACGCGGCGGCCAGCACCAGCAGCATGATCTGCGTCGGCGAGATCAAGGCGCCGAAGATATGCACGGGATCGGACGGCATGACTTGCGGCACCGCCAACGGGCTGCGGCCCCAGATCATCATGGCAAACGTCTGCAACAGGATCGAAACGCCGATCGCAGTGATCAGAGGCGCCAGTCGCGGCGCATTACGCAGCGGCCGGTAGGCGACCCGTTCAATGATCAGGCTGACGATGACGCAGACAGGAATCGCGCCGATGATGGCAATCACCAGCTGGACAATCCCGGGCAGGTCCGGGGCAACATGCTGCAGCAGCTTGAGGATCGACAGGCCAACCATGGCCCCGATCATCAAGATGTCGCCGTGGGCGAAGTTAATCAGGTTCAACACGCCGTATACCATCGTATAACCGAGGGCGATCAACGCATACATGCTTCCCAGCACCAAGCCGTTGATAATTTGTTGGATAAAGATATCCATAATTTCCTTGTTCTATGTGTGTTTTGGTTCAAATCGGTCAGAACACTATTGCGACCATAGGTAGCACAGCAAAAATCATTCCCGATACAAAAACGGCACCCGGGATCAAGTCCTAGTGCCGTTGGGAGACGCCCATCCGCTCCTCTGGAGGAAAGCTGGAAAGATAATTTGGCCATGCGTGAACAGCCGGAATAAGTGAAATGACCTGGGTACACATACTTGTTTGTCTCCTATACGTCTTCTATACGTCTTTTATAAAAACGTTTTTTATCTTAAGTGTCTTGCATCGAAGGCAATGCACCATGACTGTGCGGATCATCACTAACGTTGAGCGATAAACAACTCTGACAGTACTGCAATATTACCCTTCTGGCCGCGGTTCGCACAGGGTTTTACAATCAAACCGCAGCGCCGCAATCATAGCGAGGAAAACAAAAAACTATCGATGGAAAAATAGAGCTTCTTCGAAATATAATTTCGCGCCAGAATGGGGCGGGAAAGCCGCGGCGGGCGACTTTGTCGAAGAAGTTTTGGCAGATGACAATCAGAATTGAGACAAAAATGAAATTGACGCAAAACAGCACTGCCAATCAGCATCGAGAGATGCGCATTGGCGGGCTGTTTGTTGATCGTTTGATGCGATTTATGCGATTTATTCCATTTATGCCATGTGCAGGTCAGGCGCGCGCCAGCCCCTTTGGCATAGGGAAAGTGACATTCTCTTCGGCGCCGTCCAGCGTCCGCACGTTCTTGGCGCCGTAGGCCTTCAAACGGTCTATCACGGCTTGCACCAGCACCTCGGGCGCCGACGCGCCGGCGGTGACGCCGATGCGGTTTTTGCCCTGCAGCCAGGCCTGGTCTATCTGCTCTGCATTGTCCACCATATAGGCGACGGTGCCCTTTTTCTCGGCCACTTCGCGCAAACGGTTGGAGTTCGAACTGTTCGGGCTGCCGACCACGATCACCACATCGACCTGCGGCGCCATGAACTTGACGGCCTGTTGGCGATTGGTGGTGGCGTAACAGATGTCGCCTTTCTTCGGTTCGGTAATCGCCGGAAATTTTTGCTTCAGGGCAGCGATCACATCAGCCGTATCGTCAACCGACAAGGTAGTCTGCGAGACATAGGCCAGCATCTCGGGATTCGCCACGTGCAGCTTATCGACATCGGCTACGGTCTCGACCAGGTGCATGCCGCCCTCGGTCTGGCCCATGGTGCCTTCGACTTCAGGGTGGCCCTCATGCCCGATCATGACTATTTCGCGCCCCTCGCGGCGCATCTTGGCGACTTCCATGTGCACCTTGGTCACCAGCGGACAAGTTGCATCGAATACTTTCAAGCCACGCACTTCGGCTTCTTCCTGTACCGCCTTGGAGACGCCGTGTGCAGAAAAAATCACGGTATTGCCGGCCGGGACATCCGCCAGCTCTTCAATGAAAATGGCGCCTTTATTGCGTAGGTCCGCCACCACGTAAGCGTTGTGGACAATCTCGTGACGTACATAAATCGGTGCGCCGAATTGTTCCAGCGCGCGCTCGACAATTTCAATCGCGCGGTCGACCCCGGCGCAAAAACCGCGCGGTTGTGCCAATAAAATCTCTTTATCCATATCCATTTCCTTCAACCGCAGACTACACGCTGTTTACAATATTCCAATGATTTTCACTTCAAACTTGAGCGACTGTCCGGCCAGAGGATGATTGAAATCGAATAAGGCGCCCTGCTCGTCTATTTCACGCAGCACACCGGCAAACCGGCCGCCACCCGGCGCCGCAAAGTCCACCAGGTCACCTATACGATACTCCTCTCCCAATTGAGAGTTCTCGCGCAATGTGGCGCGCGAGACGCGCTGGATCAGCTCGGGATTGCGCGGTCCGAAAGCTTGTTCCGGCGGCAGGTCGAAGGTTTGGTGCGCACCTTCCGGCAAGCCCAGCAAACAAGTTTCCAGAAACGGCGCTAGCTGGCCCATGCCGAACTGCAGCGTGGCTGGCGACTCCTTGAACGTGCTGACAATATCTTCCCCCTCTTGCGAGGCGAGGCGGTAGTGCAAGGTCAGATAGGAAGCTTCGGTAACGACAGGGAGAGACGAATTAGGCATGATTAAGCAAAAGCACCATTAACAAAAAATTAACCACTAAGCGGAAGATGATATTGTAAGCCACCTTGAGCCATAAGACGCGGCTGGCTATAAACCCAATCCTGATTACACCATGGCAATTACCGACTGGCCGGCAGATCAAAGACCACGCGAACGCCTGATTAAATTCGGCTCGCAAGCACTGTCCGATGCAGAACTGCTGGCTGTCTTTCTCAGAGTCGGCGCTGCCGGCAAAAGTGCAGTCGACCTGGGACGCGAGATGACTACCCATTTCGGCTCGCTGAATCGCCTGTTTTCCGCTCCGCTCAGCGATTTCTGTACCATCAACGGCCTCGGGCCGGCCAAATTCGCCCAACTGCAGGCCATATTGGAACTGGGCAGGCGCTCGCTGGTGGAAGAACTGCAAACCGGCAACAGTTTCGACGCCCCGGCCGCCGTCAAACAGTATCTGCAACTGTTGTTGACCAACAAACCTTATGAATCGTTTCTGGTACTGTTCCTGGATGTCAAAAATCGTCTGATCTGCGCTGAAGAATTATTCCGCGGCACCTTGACCCATGCCAGCGTTTATCCGCGGGAGGTGGTGAAAGCGGCATTGGCGCACAATGCCGCCAGCGTCATGCTGGCGCATAATCACCCGTCCGGGACACTGGAGCCCAGCGCCGCCGATCGTAAATTAACCCATACCTTAAAGCAGGCGCTGGACCTGATCGACGTCAGGGTGCTTGATCACTTCATCGTAGCCGGGACCCAGGTGCACTCGTTTGCGGAGCATGGCCAGCTGTAAACTCCCGATTTCAAATTGTTAAATCCGGAAAGGCGCAGAAGACACAATTGTTTTTCGCAAGTCATTGAAAAATCTCATTTTTTTATATATACTCACCTTTTTTCCAGTTTCGGAAATCTTTTAGGAGTAAAAACATGGCACGTGTCTGCCAAGTCACCGGGAAGGGGCCGATGGTCGGCAACAACGTTTCCCATGCAAACAACAAGACGAAACGTCGCTTTTTGCCTAACTTGCAAAATCGCCGCATTTTCGTTGAGTCTGAAAATCGCTGGGTCTCCCTGCGCTTGTCCAACGCCGGTCTGCGCGTAATCGACAAAATCGGCATTGATGCCGTGTTGACCGATTTGCGCGCTCGTGGCGAAAAAGTCTAACTAGCAGAATAAAGGAAGAATCATGGCGAAATCAGGCCGCGACAAAATCAAGCTGGAATCGACCGCAGGTACCGGTCATTTCTACACAACTACGAAAAACAAGCGTACAACCCCGGAAAAAATGTCGATCATGAAGTTCGACCCGAAGGTTCGTAAGCATGTTGAATACAAAGAGACCAAGATCAAGTAATTGATCCTGCTCTGCAAAAAAGCCCCGCAAGACATCAGTCTCGCGGGGCTTTTTTACGTCTGGCCCTTCCGTTAAACTCCTCGACCGGCCATCACGGGATCAGCAGCAGGCTGCCTGTGCTGCGGCCTGCCTCAAGATCGGCGTGTGCCCTGCCAGCTTCGGCCAGCGGATATTCACCGCCGATTTCAGCCACGACTCCGGCTTGCATCATGGCGATGAGTGCCGCGGATGCGACTGAATAAGTATGCTGGTCCGCCAGGTAAGCCATGATGCTGGGGCGAGCCAGCGACAGCGAGCGGCGAGGCCCCAACTCGCCGACGCTGATCGGCGCTATCGGGCCAGCCGCTTGCCCTATGCTGGCGACCGTACCGAATGGGCGCACGCATGCAAGTGTCTTCAGGAGCATGCTGCCGCCGATACCGTCAATCGCGAAATCGACGCCCTTGCCACCAGTCAGGGCGGCAACCTCGGCGACGATATCGGCATCGCGCCCGACGATGACATGATCGGCGCCGTATGTCTCGGCAATTTGCGCCTTTTCGGCAGATCCGGCAGTGCCGATCACTGTTGCACCAAGGTGCTTGGCCCAACGCACCAGCAGCGCACCCAAGCCACCGGCAGCAGCGTGGATGAGGATCGTGCTGCCTGCGCTGACCTGGTAAGTGCGAGTGAGCAGCATATGCGCAGTCAGCCCTCGCAGCATCGAGGCGGCGGCCAGGCGCGTGCTGATGTTCTCAGGCAAAAGAATCGCCCTTTCCTGTGGTAGCAAGCGCGTTGCAGCATAGGCGCCGACCGGCGCACCGGCATAAGCGATACGGTCGCCGATGGCGAGATGTTCGACGCCGTCCCCGATGGCGTCGATCGTTCCCGCACCTTCGACGCCAAGGACCGCTGGCAACGTTGCAAGCGGATAAAGGCCGGTGCGATGATATATGTCGATGAAGTTGACGCCAATTGCCTCGTGCCTGATACGCACTTCGCCCGGGCCCGGTAACTGCAATTGCGACTGGCAGGTAACGACTTCGAGTTGATCTGTGCCACCCACACCCGTCATTCTGACCATTTGATCGATTTTGTTCATCTTGTCCTCCATTAGAGCCTGTTAACAGTTGGGCTTATTTTGATTGATTGTGCTTTGTTTGAAAATTCCCTAATATTTATCATCTTATGTGCAAATTTTAACAATGGCTGACTGGGAAAATCTTCGGCATTTCGCTGCACTGGCGCAGGCTGGCACTTTATCCGGCGCAGCGCGACAGCTCCATGTCGAACATGCGACCATCGCGCGCCGCATTGCCGCGCTAGAAACCGAATTAAATCTCAAACTGGTAGATCGACGTGGCCGCAGATTGTCATTGACGGCGGATGGCGAACGCATTGCGGCTTTGGTCGAGCATATGGAGAAAGACGCGCAGGCGATTAACCGCGCAGCCGATGGCGCACGTTCGGAAGTTGCAGGGCATGTCACTATCAGCGCACCGCCAGCCTTAGCTGCGGCGATGCTGGCGCGACCACTTGTAGCCCTGCGCAAGCAACACCCCGGCCTCAACATCTGCATTCTCGGCGAAACACGCCAGGTCTCGCTGGAACGGCGCGAAGCCGACATAGCCATCCGCCTCAACCGGCCCACCGAAGGTGATTTCATTGTCGTAAAGCTCGCAGAACTTACATTTCGCCTGTATGCCAGCCCGGCATATCTCAACCAGACGCCACCGGAACACTGGGCCTACATTGGCTATGTCGCGAGCATGGATGCCGCGTCGCAGCAGGCTGCCCTTATCCGGCAAATGGCTGGTGGATCCCTTGGCTTTCGGGTGACAACTCTGGATATCCAGCACGCACTGGCGCGTGCTGGCGGTGGCGTAGCAATGCTGCCAACGTTCATGGCGGAGGATGATCCAGTCCTGGCTCCGGCGATACCGGATCAGCAGCCGGTGTCGCGAGATGCATGGCTGGTCTGGCATGCCGACTTGAAAGGCTCGGCCGCCATACGCGCCGTCGTCAAATCTATTCAGGAAGAATTCGGAAAAGCCTTTAAATAAATCTTGAAACAACTCGCCAGGCAAAAAAAACGGCCCAATTTACATGGGCCGTTTTCTTGAATTCATCCTGGTTCAGGAATAACTACGCAAACGCAGCGAGAAATCCTGCAACGACTTGATACCGGAAGCTTCGGCACGTGCGCACCAGTCCTGCAATTGATGCAGCAACTGATCGCGCGTGAAATGCGAACGCTCCCAGATTGCGCCCAGCTCAACCCGCATCTCGTGCATGGTTTGCAGCGCTTTGCTATGCAGGAACAACTCTGTCAGCTGCTGCTTTTGCGGCGCTTCCAGTTTGGTCGGCTCACGTTGCAACAATTTTTTCGACGACTTCAGGAAACCCGCTCCCAGCTTGGCCTTGTCGGTCAAATGGCTGCGTTCTTCGTGCCAGGCGCTCTTCAACGATTTTGCATACTTTGCCATGACGTCGTAACGATTGGCGATCACCGATTGCAGCGTATCCAGATCCGGCACCAGCTTGGCGTGGTTGAATTTCGGTGCAGGAGCTACTTTCTTGACCTTGGCCAAACCGCAGATTTCCAGAATCCGGATATACATCCAGCCGATGTCGAATTCATACCACTTCGACGACAATTTGGCCGAAGTGCCGAATGTGTGGTGGTTGTTGTGCAGCTCTTCGCCGCCGATGATGATACCGAACGGGATGATGTTGGTAGCGGCATCGTTACAGTCGTAGTTGCGATAGCCCCAATAGTGGCCGATGCCGTTGATGATGCCGGCAGCAGTAATCGGAATCCAGACCATTTGCACAGCCCAGACGCTGAGGCCGACCACGCCGAACAGCATGACGTCGACAAACAGCATCAACACAATGCCCCAGGCGCTGCGTTTGGTATAGACGTTTCTTTCGATCCAGTCGTCCGGTGTGCCATGGCCGAATTTTTCCATGGTTTCCAGGTTCTTCGATTCTGCGCGATACAGCTCCGCGCCTTCCCAGAATACTTTCTTGATGCCGCGCGTAACCGGGCTATGCGGATCTTCCTCGGTATCGCATTTTGCATGATGCTTGCGATGGATGGCTGCCCATTCCTTGGTGACCATGCCCGTCGTCAGCCACAGCCAGAAACGGAAAAAATGACTTGGAATGGCGTGCAGATCCAAGGCGCGATGGGCCTGGCCGCGATGCAGGAAAATAGTCACTGCAGCGATCGTGATGTGCGTCACGACCAGCGTGAACACGACCACTTGCCAGGCGCTTGCGCCTGTTACGCCATTCGACAGGAAATCGAGAATTGCATTGAACACTATGTGTACTCCATGTGTATAGATGATGCTACTACTTGCTTTACGGTGAGATACGGGTGAAATGTGAGTAAGATACCAGCACGTTGACGGGTAGTTACCGAACAGTTACCCGAATTTCGAGTGCAATTGTACCCTTATTATTCGCTCTTTCGAGGTTTTGGCGCATCTTGTTGGCCATCTAATTGCAAACCGTGTTGTGTATCGACCTTGAAGTTGCTATTTTGCAACATCACATTATCACCATCTTCGTCTGCCGTGGCTTGCACTATCTTGATATCTCGTTTCACCTGAGCAATCTTGATTTGACGGGCTTGCAACACCCGCCAGATTGCCCGGTTAACATCAGACAACACATTCAGGCGACCGTTCTCCGGATCCGTGATCCAGAATCCGACCTCTAGCTCTAGCCCATCCGGGCCTATCTTCAGAAGCAATGCTTGCGGCAAGGTTTCCTGCGAAACACGGTTAACCTCGACTACTGCTTGCTCTAACAACAACAATACACTTTCGACATCATCCCGATGTTCAATCATCACCTGTGTCGACAAACGCAGGATCCGGTTGGTCAGCGAATAGTTCTGCACCGAATTGATCATGAAAATTTCATTCGGCACCACCGTATCGATTCCGTCCAGCCCTTGCAACACGGTATAGCGGCTGTTGATCTGGACCACCTTGCCATAAAAGGTGCTGACGCCGACCATATCGCCGATCGCCAGGCTGCGTTCCAGCAAAATCACGAAGCCTGATACATAACTGCTGGCGATTTTCTGTAAACCAAGACCCAGCGCCACACCCAGTGCGCCGCCGAAGACCGATAACACAGTCAGATCGATGCCGACCAGCGACAAACTGACCAATACCGCGACCAGGATCAGGAAGGCACGCGCCATGCGCGCTACCACGGTGCGGATCGAGGAATGCATGGTGTTGACCCGCATCAGGCGCTCTTCCAGCGTAGCGCCGGCCCACAATGCGATCACCAGCGTCACCAGCACCGAGATCAGTGCTTGCAAGATTGCCAGCAGCGAAACCTGATAGCGGCCGATCGGCAGCACCGTGCTATCCAGGTAACCGAACAGATCCGGCCACCAGCCGGTGATATAGAGCAGCAAGCCGATCCAGACCAGCGCGCCGAAGCTTTTTTCAAACAACAGGAGGAAAGTGCCGACGCCGCTATTGCGCGCAAAAATCCGGCGCAGGACATAGAACACAAAACGCATCAGCGCCAGCGAAGCTACCAGCGGAACCATCAGCCGCATGACATTCACCGGCTGATGCCATTTTTGCAGGGCCAGCTTGACCAGCACCAGCAACAGCAAGGTAATGACGGGCGTCAAGACCTTGACGAAGCTGACCAGCCCGATCTGCATCGCCGGCGGCTGGGCGGGGTTGAGGTTGAAAGTACGGCGCAGCAGGCGGGCCAGCAACCAGCCCAGGCCGATACATGCCACCAGCAAACCGACTTGCGCCAGCAAACCCGGCGCCCGCAGGTTGCTCAGCAAGTCGTTCAACAGGTCATTGATGAAATCTGGCATCGTTTTGAATACAGCGTAACGTCCCGGCAGTCAGGTGGGCAAACCGCTTGCTTATTTACGTAAATTATTTACGTAAATTATTTACGCACAAACACTGCGGCGAAGAAGCCGTCGGTCTGATGCTTGTGCGGCAGCAATTTGAGATAGTCGTCCATCTCCAGCGCAATTTTCTGCTCGGCCAATACGTCCTTCATCGGCACCAGCGAAAAATCTTCATGGCTGGCCAGGAACTGCGCGGCAATCGCTTCGTTTTCCTCGTCCAGCAAACTGCAAGTACCGTACACCAGACGGCCGCCGGATTTCACCAGGCGCGCGGCGCTGGAAAGAATCGCGATTTGCTTGGTATTCATTTCGGCAATCGCTTCCGGCGTCTGCCGCCATTTGACGTCCGGATTACGGCGCAAGGTGCCGAGGCCGCTACATGGCGCATCGACCAGCACGCGATCGATCTTGCCGGCCAGGCGCTTCACCTTGCCGTCATTCTCATGCGCGATCAATACCGGATGAATATTCGACAAACCGCTGCGCGCCATACGCGGCTTGAGTTTTGCCAGGCGCTTCTCGGAAACGTCGAAGGCATACAAGCGGCCGGTATTGCGCATGGTCGCGCCCAGGGCCAGCGTCTTGCCGCCGGCGCCCGCACAGAAATCGACCACCATCTCGCCGCGCTTGGCGCCGACGATTTGCGCCAGCAGCTGGCTGCCTTCATCTTGCACTTCGATCGCACCGCTCTTGAACAGCGGCAGGTTTTGCAAGGTCGGCTTCTTGATGACGCGCAAACCAAGCGGTGCATAAGGCGTCGGCACGCACAAGATCGGCGCTTCAGCCAAAGTGGTGACGACTTCGTCGCGATTGGCCTTGAGCGAATTCACGCGCAGATCCAGCGGCGCCGGCTGATTCATGGCATGCGCCAGTTCCAGGGTGGCGGCTTCACCGTCACGCGCCACCAGCTTGTCGAACAGCCATTGCGGCAGGTTGGAACGCATCAGCGGCGGCATCAGGTCGCGGTTGATCTCGGCAACCCGTTTCAGCCACTCGGTTTCTTCTTCCGACAAGCCGCCCAGGGATTCGATGCTGACCGCATCGGCCAGGCCCAGCAAGGTCATGCGGCGCATGGTCGGGCCGTTGCCGGATTCGGCAAAGCTGGTGTAGATGGCTTTGTTACGCAACAAGCCATATACCGCTTCAGCCACCACGCCGCGTTCACGCGAACCCAGCTTCGGATGATCACGGAAGTAGCGCGACAAAGTGCCGTCGGCCGGGCCGGTAAAACGTAGGATTTCGCGCAGGACTTCTTCGGTGTGGCCAATGATCGCGGGAGGCAATCTCATAGTAAATCTTTCATAAAATTCTTTTAAACTGGGGATCGTGCTCTCGGGCTAGCCAGAGCAAACGATCGAAATAGCGTTCGCGCGAAGTTGCAATGTCATGCACTGTTACGCACTCGGCCGTCTTCGATACTCAATCGATCTTCGACAAACCAGCGCACTGCACGTGGATATAGTTGATGCTCTTCAATCAGCACTCGCTGCTCTAGCGACTGTTCGGTATCGTTTTCCAGCACCGGCACCGTGGCCTGCGCTACGATCGGGCCGTGGTCCAGCTTCGCCGTGACGAAATGGACGGTGGCGCCATGTACCTTGACGCCGGCTTCCAATGCCTGCCTGTGGGTCGCCATTCCCGGAAAACTCGGCAGCAACGAGGGATGGATATTCAACATGCGGCCGGCATAATGCTCTACGAACGGCGCTGTCAAAATACGCATGAAACCCGCCAGCACGACCAGATCAGGGGAAAAACCATCGATCGCGATGCGTAAGGCGGCGTCGAACTGTGCACGATCAGGATAGTCTTTATTCGCTACTACTGCCGTGGGAATACCTTGAGCAGCAGCAAATTTCAAACCTTCGGCGTCGGCCTTGCTGCTGATGATCGCGGCGATTCTGGCAGACCATTGTTCGGTTTGAGCGGCGCGGACGATGGCTTGCATGTTGCTGCCACGCCCGGAAATCAGGATAACAATGCTTCTCATGGCGCGCATTGTACCCGTTGCACTGCTGTTTTTGAGCAAACAGGGTGGCTAATTATCAAAATTGCAGACAATATCGCGTGGTTTTGCCGGAAAGAACCGGAAACAGACGAGAAAGCGGCTCGCTTTACAACAAAAAAAAAGTTGAAGCAATTAAAACAGTTAAAACAGTTAAAACAGTTAAGCCAGCTTGCCCGCCCTGCCAGGTAAGCCGACATTGCCGCTGTTGCTATTGGAATGAGTAAAAAACGCGGAACGCTACTTTCTTGTCAGCCCAGAAATCCGCGCTGTCGCGGAATACGTCGAGCAAGGTTTCCCGTGCTTCTTTATCGAACTTGGGCGTATTCGGCAATTGTTCAATGACCACGATGAAACCTGGCTGCGGGCCGGATTTGTGGGCAAGATCAGTCAGGCAATCGGCCAGTGCATCGAAATTCTTGCCAAAGTGCTTGGGAAAATGGAAGGCGTGGGCGATATTCGCCAGCACTTGTTGTTTAGTCGTTGCCTCTGCGCAATAAGCATACAGGAAATGTTGCCCGAGTCGATTGGCCTCCGCCTGCAGATCGGTCACACGGAAGGCGCGGATGGACTGCACAACATTTGGCGGTACGGTTTTAAACAAACTCATTTTTCCCTCAGCTAGAGCAATGATGATGGATTGCTGTTGTTATGTGTATGTCATTCGCTCGCTTCAGTCACTCCTGAATGCGTCTGAAAGTTTGATAATGATTATCAGTATAATAATATTCGCCAGAAGTCTGGGGATTACCGCCAGCAATGATCCGGCGTGCGCCACGATTGCGGGCATACGGGGTCTTTACCGTAAATTCGTGATAATACCCACGCCGTTGCTTGGGCAGCATCCCTTCATAATTGCCAAATGTCAAACCATCTTTGGCATACGGAAACGGCCCGCCTTGCTTAATTAACGTCAATGTCGCCTGCGCTTCCTGCGGCAATTGATTTACCGAAATCACGTCCTGCTGCAACGATTCTCGGGCGAAAACCTGAAATGACAGCAGCAAACCAAGCAGCAACAGCATCCCGTTACGCAGCATGGCGGCGGCGAAATCGGAACTTAGACCAAGGAAATGATGCCGGGTTGCCTGGCTTTTCATAAATTTAATATTTTATGGTTCTGATACCGTAGGGTAACGTGTTGATGAAAACGAATCAACCCGTATCCTTGCCCCGGCTTCTAGTGTTGCAATATTTGACAATATTATTTGACAATATTATTTGACAATATTATTTGACAATATTATTTGGCAATCCAATTTGACAACCTGATTTGACAACATTACCCAATCACAAGTTCTGCCCCTCTTCCCCAAAGGCGGAAACCGGGCTGGGGCCAAAAAAATCGGCCACCTCGTCGCGCCGTGCCAGCGTATCTTTCTGCCCCATGCGAATCAGCTCGCGCGTATAGCCGGATTCGAATAACAGATAAGACGCGAGGCCGCCGCCGTGCATATCGGTCGCACCCAAGCCACCGAGCAAGGTGCGGATCGGCAGAGGCAGGCTTGAAAAATGCTTAGGGGCAATATCATCAATTTGTTCCGAAGGCGAAATAATCAGCATTTCCACCGGCTTCAGCGGTGTGAGCTGGCGTTGCTCCTCCGTCAAGAAAGACAGTGTGTGGTTGATACGCTCCAGACGTTCGATATCCACCGCCAGTCCATCCAGGAAGATACTGGACAAGGCATGGCTGGCAATTTGCGCCAGGCTGGGATAACGGGCGAGCATGGGAGCATCGGTCGGCGCCTCCTTGCGACGCCCGGCGCCTACCACCATCACTTTGCTGGCGCCAAGGTGAATCGCCGGCGAAATCGGCGCCAGCTGGCGCATCGAACCGTCGCCGAAAAATTCGCGACGGCCATCGCAGTAAATCGGGATCGCCGGAAAGATGAAAGGAATCGCCGACGAGGCCAGCAAATGACCGACGCCGATCTGATCCCGGACCGCCCGCCGCTGGCTGCGGGTCCAGCCCTGGATTTCGATAGCACTCTGGTAAAAGGTAATGTGCTGGCCACCGCTATAGGAGGAAGCTGTAATCGCCAGCGCCTGCAAGCTGCCGTTGGCCAGCGCTGCATCAAGCTTCTCAAGATCCAGCAAGCGGTGCAGCAAGGTGATCAGCGGCGTATTGTCGAGCAGGGAGTTGGGCGGGTTCGCATGCCATTTGCGCAGCAGCCAGCCAAAGGACAGCAGGGACAACCAACGTGCGCCGGAACGCAGCACACTCAGGGAATCGGCGCGATATACCTGCTCCACCGTGAAGTGCTCCCAGACATCCATCAGCTTTTGCACGCCGAGACTGAAATTCTCGACCCGGCAAGCCAGCGCCGTCGCGTTGATGGCGCCTGCGGAAGTACCGCAAATGATGTCGAAGGGATTTTGCTCGGGCGGCCAGCCCTGCTCACGCAAAATGGATGCTACTGCATCCATCACGCCAACCTGGTAAGCCGCGCGCGCACCACCGCCGGTCAATATGAGGCCTGTTTTCTGTTTTGTCTCCATGACTATGAAGAGTAACAGGGAGAAGAAATTTGTGGTGGAGTTGGCTTAATACTTTCGCAAAACGAAGTAGCAAATGCATGCGTCTTGCACCTGCTACTTCGCCGTATCAGTTGCGTTACCCCGACTGACGGTTAGCGAACGCTGACTTCAACCCGCCGCGCCTGTGCGTTATCGCCGCTGCCGGTGGTCACCTGCGGTTTCTCCAGCACGATGGCGTCTTCGGCTACGCCGGCGATCAGCAGGATCGCTTTCACGCTTTTGGCGCGTTCCTTGGAAATTTCCTCGTTTTTAGCCGGATCGCCGGTGGTGTCGTGGAAGCCGCTGACCACCACTTTCGCATCGGCCCTGGCTTTGGCCGCATCCGCAATGGCCGCCAATTTTTCGGCGGTATCCGCCGGAGCTTCGACCTTGCCCGATTCAAAATAGACGATGGCTGCGGGCGACGAGGCCGCTGCGGCAGTGCCGGCAGCGCTCGTGCTTGCATTGGCAGTGGCTTCTGCAGACGCCGCCGCAGTTGCTGCCGCAGTTGCCGATGTTGTTACCGGTACCGGCATCAGCAAGATTTCCTGTCCTGTTGCCTGTTGCATGCCCGAAGCCGGCAGCAACGGCACTAGCAACAAGGCCACGATATTGATGATCTTGATCAGCGGGTTGACCGCCGGGCCGGCGGTATCCTTGTAAGGATCGCCAACGGTATCACCGGTAACCGCAGCCTTATGCGCTTCCGAACCTTTGCCGCCGTGATTGCCATCCTCGATATATTTCTTGGCGTTGTCCCAGGCGCCGCCGCCGGTGGTCATCGAGATGGCGACGAACAAGCCGGTCACGATGGTCCCCATCAATAAGCCGCCCAGCGCCGCCGGTCCCAATATCAGGCCGACCAGAATCGGCACCACTACCGGCAACAGCGACGGGATGATCATTTCCTTGATGGCCGAAGAAGTCAGCATGTCGACCGCCTTGTCGTACTCCGGCTTGCCGGTGCCATCCATGATGCCTTTGATGTCGCGGAACTGGCGCCGCACTTCGACCACCACCGCACCCGCTGCGCGGCCAACCGCTTCCATCGCCATGGCGCCGAACAGGTAAGGAATCAGGCCACCGATGAACAAGCCGACGATCACCAGCGGGTTGGACAAATCGAATACCGTGCTTTTGCCTACCGAATCCAGCGCGTGGGTGTAATCGGCAAACAGGACCAACGCCGCCAAACCGGCCGAGCCGATGGCGTAGCCCTTGGTGACCGCCTTGGTGGTGTTGCCGACTGCGTCCAGCGGATCGGTAATTGCGCGCACCGAATCAGGCAAACCCGACATCTCGGCAATGCCGCCGGCGTTATCGGTAATCGGGCCGTAGGCATCCAGCGCGACAATGATGCCAGCCATCGACAGCATGGCGGTAGCGGCAATCGCGATGCCGTACAGGCCGCCCAGCCAGTAGGAAGCCAGGATGGCGACGCATACTGCCAGCACCGGATACGCGGTCGATTTCATGGAAACGCCCAGGCCGGCGATGATATTGGTGCCATGGCCGGTGGTAGAGGCTTCTGCGATGTGGCGTACCGGTTTGAAATCGGTGCCGGTGTAGTACTCGGTGATATACACCATCAAGCCGGTCAGGATGATGCCGATCAGGGCTGAACCCATCATCGGCACCCGCATCGGCTCCGGCAGGATCAGCCAGGTGACCACCACAAACCCGAGCAGGCTCAGGATCGCGGCCCACCACAGTCCGGTATACAGCGCCGACATGATTTTCTTGCCAGGCTTGGCCTTGACCATGGAGCAGCCGACGATAGAGGCCAGGATCGATACTCCGCCCAAGGCCAGCGGATACAACACCGCTTGCAGTTCAGCGCCATGGATCAGCAAAGAACCTAACAACATGGTAGCGATCAAGGTCACCACGTAGGTTTCAAACAGGTCAGCCGCCATGCCGGCGCAATCGCCGACGTTGTCGCCGACGTTATCGGCGATCACTGCGGGATTGCGCGGATCGTCCTCGGGAATGCCGGCTTCCACTTTACCTACCAGATCGGCGCCGACATCGGCCCCCTTGGTAAAGATGCCGCCGCCGAGACGCGCGAAAATGGAAATCAGGGAAGCGCCGAAAGCCAGTCCGATCAAAGGCCGGATGATATCGTGCAGCGACACTACCGAATGCCCGACAGGAACGGAAAACGCCAGCAGCCACAAAAAGAACAAGGTCACGCCCAGCAGACCCAGCCCGACTACCAGCATGCCGGTGATCGCCCCGCCGCGGAAAGCGACGTCAAGCGCCGGCCCCATGCCTTTGGTCGCAGCCTGCGCCGTACGCACATTGGCGCGCACCGAGACATTCATGCCGATGAAGCCGCAAGCCCCCGACAGCACGGCGCCGATCAGGAAGCCGGCGGCGGTGATCAAACCAAGTCCAGGCAGTATCGCGATAACAATGAACAGCACCACGCCAACCATGGCAATGGTGCGGTACTGGCGCGCCAGGTAGGCAGCAGCCCCTTGCTGGATCGCGGCAGCAATTTCCTGCATGCGTGCGTTCCCGGGGTCCTGCTTCAATATCCAGCTGCGGGAGACTAGCCCATAGATGACGGCAATGATGCCGCAAGCGACGGCAAACCATAGACTTGATGCCATGTTTACTCCTCCAGTTTTTTTGGTACGGCTTCACGACAAAGTAAGACAACTACACTAGGGTCTGCATCCATGGCTCCCAAATGGGTGGATTGCCGGCCAATACTGCGTAATGCATTTCTTTTCGCTGCCCTTTTTATTTTTGGAGAAGTACCCGGGCTGGTTTGCTGCTTTGCTGCGCTGTTGTTTAGTTGTTTCCCTTGATGAATTCTAAAGTAATTAACCTATGTAATTAACTTAATGATCAAAAGAAAAAGCGGACCGAGGTCCGCTTTTTTTTATGCTTCTTATGCTTCCAGCGCCGCAAATGCGCTATCGCGTATCTGCTCAACCGGACCGACGCCGGCGATCTTGCAATACTTGGGCGCGCCTGGCAAGCCGGCCTTGGCCCAGTCGCCGTAGTAATTGACCAGCACTTCCGTCTGCTCGTGATACACCGACAGACGCTTCTTGACGGTTTCTTCCTTGTCATCGTCGCGCTGGATCAGGTCTTCACCGGTGATGTCGTCCTTGCCTTCCACTTTTGGCGGATTGTACTTGGCATGATAAGTACGGCCCGACGACAAATGCACGCGCCGGCCGCTCATGCGTTCGACAATGGCGCTGTCGGGAACGTCGATTTCCAGTACGTAATCGATCATCACGCCGGCGTCCTTCATGGCGTCTGCCTGCGGAATGGTGCGTGGAAAACCGTCGAACAGATAGCCGTTGGCGCAATCCGCCTGTTTCAGCCGGTCTTTGACCAGGCCGATGATGATGTCGTCCGATACCAGGCCGCCTGCGTCCATTACCTTCTTGGCCTCGATGCCGAGCGGAGTGCCAGCCTTGACTGCTGCGCGCAACATATCGCCGGTGGAAATCTGCGGGATGTTGAATTTCTCTTTAATGAAAGTCGCTTGCGTGCCTTTACCGGCACCAGGCGCTCCTAAAAGGATGAGGCGCATGTTAATTCCTAAGGTGAGTTTGAATTGATTGTGGCGATGGCGCGCAGTGTGCTGCACCGTCTCCCGATATTATTTTGCAATTAATTCTGCATGTGATTTTGCATATAACTTTATTTATATCACGCTATCTTTGCATGAAACTTACCATACAATTTTACCAAACAGCCAGCCCGAAGCACTATTTCTGTTGGTTCAACGATAATTTCCCGGCATTTGCGTGCAACTTCGCCACATTATTCTGTACTAAAAAAACGCCGCACCCGTTCCAGATCTTCCGGCGTATCGACGCCTACCGCGGGCGCCGCCGGTGCGATATGCACCGCAATCGGGTAGCCATGCCAAAGCACCCGCAATTGTTCCAGCGCTTCGATCTGCTCCAGCGGCGACACCGTCAGCGTCGGATAGGTTTGCAAAAAGCCATTGCTGTATGCATACAGGCCGATATGCCGCAACGGCAAGTAGGCGGCCGGCAAATCTTCTCGCGACTGTGCGAAACCATCCCTGTGCCAGGGAATTGTCGCCCGTGAAAAATACAAGGCGCGCCCGGCCTGGTTCAAGACCACCTTGACCACATTCGGATTGAAGGCGTCAGCCGCGGAATCTATCGCATGCGCCGCGGTCGCCATCGGCACGTCGCCGGTGATCTGCGCCGCAGTAGCTGCGATCAGCGCCGGATCGATCATGGGTTCATCGCCTTGCACGTTGACCACCACCGCATCGGCGGCCAGTCCCAACGCTGCCGCCACTTCGGCGATGCGGTCGGTGCCGGACGGATGATCGGCGCGTGTCAGCCGCGCGGCGATGCCATGCTTGGCGCACACCGCCAGGATTTCCGCATGATCGGTGGCTACGATCACCTGTGCCGCTCCCGATTGCGCAGCGCGCTCGGCGGTGCGCACGATCATCGGTTTGCCGCCGATATCGGCCAGCGGCTTGTTCGGCAGGCGAGTTGACGCCAGCCGCGCCGGAATGATGACGATGAAAGGTTTGGTCGGATTCACAATATGCACAGCCTATGCTGCTGGCGTTGCGGTTGCGTCCGGCCCGGCCGGACTGGTCAGGTCACGCGCCTGATCGGCCCACATGATAGGGATGCCGTCGCGGATCGGATAGGCCAGCTTGTCGGCGTTGCAAATCAATTCCTGGGCTTTCTTATCGTAATGCAGCGGCCCTTTGCAGATCGGGCAGACCAGGATGTCAAGCAGTTGGGTGTCCA
Source organism: Collimonas antrihumi (assembly GCF_018304965.1). Classification (GTDB taxonomy): domain Bacteria; phylum Pseudomonadota; class Gammaproteobacteria; order Burkholderiales; family Burkholderiaceae_D; genus Collimonas; species Collimonas antrihumi. The sequence goes on along the minus strand of NZ_JAGQED010000019.1, from coordinate 30,312 downwards.
CGGAGTTTCTCCTGAATTCGATGTATTTGATGATGTATTTGATGAGCCAGCGCGGCGTCGATCTGCGCCGTTACCGGGACGACCCAGATCCTCGGATCGTTCCTGATCGTTTCTATTTGCCGACATTTTACTGCATCCTTTTCCGTAATCAGGATGAGCTCTGCCTGCAGCGCCGCAAACGGGTTGTCGGAAAAATCATGATGATCGGGCAACGCCAGCGCTTCAAAGACCAACCCAGCCGCCGTCAGCATCGAAAAAAACCGTTGCGGATTGCCGATGCCGGCAGCGGCGGTAATCCGCAGTGCCGGATCCTGCAGGCTGGCCAGCGCCCTCACCCGGCTCGCATCGCCAAGCTGCACCGCTTGCTCGCCAACCAGTTGCATGCGGACAGTCGAAGCCGGCATCGAAGCTGGAATGGTTGCCGCATTCACCACGGTAAAATCACGCCGGCGCGATGGTGGTTCACGCAAGGGTCCGGCCGGCAGCAGCCAGCCGTTGCCGACACCGCGCGCATCGAACAGCACGATTTCGATATCGCGTTGCAGACGATAATGTTGCAAACCGTCGTCTGACAGAATCAGGTTGACCTCGGGGTGCGCTTGCAACAATGCCTCGGCGGCGGCTACCCGGTCGCGGCCCACCACTACAGGACATTGCGCGCGGCCGGCAATCAGCAAAGGTTCGTCGCCCACTTCGGCGGCCAGCGATGTTGCGCTCACATGGCGCAGAGCGGGCTGTCCGGCGCCGGACTGCGCAGCATAACCGCGCGAGATCACGCCGGGCACATAGCCAGCTTCCCGCAACGCTTGCACCAGCCAGATCGTCAACGGCGTCTTGCCGGTGCCGCCGACAAAAATATTGCCGACCACGATCACCGGCACCGGTAAGCGTATGCTGGCTTGCCAGCCGGCGGCATACAGGCGACGCCGCAGCGCCGCCACCAGTCCGAACAAGAGCGACAACGGCCATAACAGGCAGGCCAGCAAACCGCGCCGCTGCCAGGCGGCGCTCAGCGTCGATTCAAGCGAAGATTTATTTGTGGCCACTAGTCTGCGCAGCAAACGTGATCTTGTCGAAACCGGCCAGGCGCGCGGCTTCCAGCACATTGATCACGGTCTGGTGGGTCGCCATGGCGTCGGCGTTGATGATCACTACCGGGTCGCTCGGGTTTCCCTTCTGCTGGCCAGACTCGCTGCCAGCCTGCGCAGCATTCTTCAGGTCGAGCGCCAATGACGCTGCATCTTTCGACGACACCTGCACGTTGTTGACTGCGTACTGGCCCTGCGGATTGACCGCCACGTTGATTTCCAGCGGCCGCACCATGGCCTTGTCGGCATCGGCAGTCGGCAAGGTAATTTGCAGCGCAGTAAACTTACTGTAGCTGGTGGTGACCATCAGGAAAATCACGATCACCAGCAGCACATCGATAAACGGAATCAGGTTGATTTCGGGGTCTTCGCGACCCTTGCCTTTACGAAAATTCATTATTTACGCGCGCCGTGAACAGTATCGACAAATTTCACCGCCTGCTGCTCCATATCCACGACGAAGCTATCCACCAGCGCCCGGAAATGGCGATAGAAAATCAATGCAGGCATGGCAATCGCCAGGCCGAAACCGGTGTTGTACAGGGAGACCGAAATGCCATGGCCCAGTTGTGCAGGATCGGCGCCGGCGCCATTGGTTGCGCCAAAAATTTCGATCATGCCGACCACGGTGCCGAACAAACCCATCAACGGCGCCAGCGACGCAATGGTGCCGAGCGTGGTCAGGAAACGTTCCAGTTCATGTGCGGTGGCCTGGCCGGCTTCTTCGATCGACTCTTTCATCAGGTCGCGCGGCGCATCGACATTGCGCAGGCCGGCAGCCAGTACGCGTCCCAACGGCGAATTGGTTTCCAGGTTGGTCAGCACTTCAGTATTGATCTTGCCGTTGTGATAAACCCGTATCACTTCTTGCAATAACTGCGGCGGCAAAATGCGCGGCCGGCGCAGGTAAACCAGACGTTCGATAATCAATGCGGTGGCAATGACGGAGGCAATTAACAAAAACCAGATCGGCCAGCCCGCAGCTTGAATAATGGCAAACAAAAGAAACTCCTTGGTGAAATCGCATTCAATATCGACAAATTCGACAAATGCAGATGAGGGGTTCATCAGCATGGATGCAGAATGTAACTTGTTGAAGGCTTGTGAGCAAGCGTGAGTAGCATTGCGGCATGGAAATTTTTTACGATTGATTTCACTGCGTACCAATGAGACACCGAGTTCCACACATATTATGTGAACAAGATTGTGGACAAGTACTTAACTCAGTCGTGAAGTCCATGATTTCAAAGGATTTTTTCGTGCTGCATCAAAAACGTGCAGGCGTTGCCGACGACACGAGGCAAAAGTTCTCCACAGATTTTGGGGATAACTTTGTGTACAAGCACACTTGAATCACACGAAGTCCTTGATTGGAAACACCTTTTCGCTACTGTTGCGAATCGCTTCAAATGCGCCTGAAACCGCATATTGCGGATAGTGACGGCGATTTTTCTCATCTTTCATGGTCGTTTTATCATGACCCGGCCTGCGGATATCCACAAACCCGCGCAACACCAGAGTTACCCACAGATTATGTGGATAAGCTTGTGCGCAAGCACACTGCAATCCGGGCAAGCCCTTGATTTGTTTCGCTTTTCCATTGATGTTCAGCGACCGTGCTTTACAATGTCAAGGCTCCGCCGAATCACCTGCGAATGAGCACACGTAAATAAGCACACGTATATAAGCACACGCAAATAAAGACTCCCTGAAAGCCCGTATGAATTTTTCCAGCACCACCGACAACCATTCCAGCGGACCGCCAGTACTGACTGTCTCCGCCTTGAATCAAGCCGTTGCGCGCATGCTGGAACGCAGCTTTCCGCTGGCCTGGGTCTCGGGCGAGATATCGAATTTCAAAAGCTACGCCTCTGGCCACTGGTACTTCACGCTGAAGGACGACGCGGCGCAAGTGCGTGGCGTGATGTTCAAGGGCCGTGCCCAGCATGCCGGCTTCACCCCGCGCGACGGCGACAAGGTTGAAGTGCGGGCGCTGGTAACGCTGTATGCAGCGCGTGGCGACTACCAGCTCAACGTCGAAGCGATCCGGCGCGCCGGGGTCGGCAATCTGTATGAAGCGTTCCTGCGCCTGAAAGAAAAACTGAATGCGGAAGGCTTATTCGATCCGGCCCGCAAACGGCCGCTGCCGCAATTCGCGCGCTGTATCGGCATCGTCACCAGCCTGCAGGCGGCGGCGCTGCGCGACATCTTGAGCGCACTGGCGCGCCGCGCGCCGCACGTACGTGTAATCCTGTATCCAACGCCGGTGCAAGGCGACGGCGCAGCAGAAAAGATCGCGCGCGCCATCAATACCGCCGCCGCGCGCGCCGAATGCGAACTGTTGCTGGTGTGCCGCGGCGGCGGCAGTATCGAAGACCTGTGGTCGTTCAACGACGAAGCGGTAGCGCGCGCCATCGTTGCGGCGCCAATGCCAGTGATTTCCGGCGTCGGCCACGAAACCGATTTCACGATTGCCGATTTTGCCGCCGACTTGCGCGCCGCCACCCCCACTGCCGCCGCCGAACTGGCAACCGTGCCGCGTGGCGACTGGCTGGCAACGCTGGAGACGCATGCCGATGACCTGACGCGCGCCTTGCGGCGCCAGCTCGGCGAAGCCAGCCAAACCCTGGACTGGCTGAGCCGTCGCTTGACCAGCCCGGCAACCACCATCGCCCATGAGCGACTCAAGCTGCAAAGCCTGCAAGCCAGGCTGCTGCACGCCACGCGCATCCCGCTAACCCAGTCGCGTTACGCGCTGCTCAATCTGCGCACGCGCCTTGCGTCCCAGGTCCCCAGCACCGTGGCGCCACGTAACGCATTGCTGGAACAAAGCCGTCGCCTTGGCGGCGCGATGGCGGCACAAAGCCGGCATGGCCGCCAGGCGCTGGCGGCACTGAATGCGCAGTTGGAACTACTTAATCCGCAACGCACGCTGGAGCGTGGCTACGCCATCATCTCGGATGCCAAGGGTCATGTGATCCGTACGCCGCAGGCGTTGCAGCCGCGCCATGTGGTGACGGTACAATTGGCTGAAGGCAGCGCCAAGGTCGGCATCGACAGCGTGCAGGCCACGCTGGATTAAGACTGATTAGTAATAATCATATAAATAAGTAAGGGCAAGAAGAATTCGCAAGCATGCTGCATGGATCAGATAAGCGCTTTACAATAGCCGTTCCCTGGAAACTGTTCATTTTCACTAGATGTAGTGGCAACAGCTTCTTTGTAATCCCAATAAAACTATAGGACACAATATGGCACACACACATACACTCCCGCCCCTGCCGTACGCTCTGGACGCATTGGCTCCGCACATCTCCAAGGAAACCCTGGAATTTCACTACGGCAAACATCACCAGACCTATGTGACCAACCTGAACAATCTGGTTCCTGGCACAGAATTCGAAAACGCATCACTGGAAGAGATCGTCAAAAAATCTGCCGGCGGCATTTTCAACAATGCAGCACAAGTCTGGAACCACACTTTCTACTGGAACAGCCTGTCGCCACAAGGCGGCGGCGCACCAACCGGCGCATTGGCAGATGCGATCAACGCCAAGTGGGGTTCGTTCGACAAATTCAAGGAAGAACTGACCAAGACCGCGGTCGGCACTTTCGGTTCCGGCTGGGCGTGGCTGGTAAAGAATGCTGACGGTTCGCTCGGCCTGGTATCGACTTCCAACGCAGCTACACCGCTGACCACCGATGCCAAGCCTTTGATCACAGTCGACGTATGGGAACATGCTTACTACATCGACTACCGCAATGCCCGTCCAAAATACCTGGAAGCATTCTGGGCATTGGCGAATTGGGAATTTGCGTCGAAGAATTTCGCTTAAGACAAATTTGTTACGGTCGATAAGAATTAAAAAATTATCGACGTCACATGTAAAAATAGCGCCAGCTTTACTGCCGGCGCTATTTTTTTTGTCCGCGAACTGGATTTGCTTAAGATGACCTTTAAAAACTCCGTCATCCCCGCGAACGCGGGCGCCAAGGCGGTGAATCCAATTTACTGATTTAAAATAGATTCCCGCGTTCGCGAGAATGACGTAACGGGGATTTTTCGAGGCTCCCTTAAACCTGCTCCGGCCTGGCGATCGCCCGCCACAACATCTTGAACAGTGCATTCGCCTGCAGCGCAAGCGGTTCCCTTTCGCCGCGCATCGTATGCATATGCACCAGCCGTTCCAGGATGCCGATGAAATAATCCAGCAGGATTTTCTCATCCACCTCATCGGTCAACACACCTTGGGCGCGGCCATCGGTCAAGGTCTTCATCAATACTTCCATCATTTCCGGTTGCCGGAAGGTGCGGTCGCGTCCCCATGCGCTGATCTGCAGCGAACTCATGATGAGCTGGCTTACTTTCGGATTACGGTCGAAAAAATCGAGCACGACCCAGAACACCTTGCGCAATTTATCCTGGCAGCTTTCGATGCCTTGCAAGTGATCGAGCATGCGCGAAGCCAGCGTACCCAGCCAGGTTTCGAGACAGGCGAACAACAGCGCTTCCTTGCTGCCGTAGTATTTATAAATTGTCTGCAAGGAGACGCTGGCGGCGCTGGCGATCTCGCCGAAACTGACGCTATGGAATTCGCGCTCTGAAAACAAATCCAACACTGCGTTCTCGATCTTCTCTCGGATCAGAGGTTTGAGCAACGCGCGGTCCAGCACGATTTTCTGTTTTTCCGATGACATGGGTTTTATTGTGTTTATGTTATATGTGTAATTTATATTACATCCTTGCTGCACGCAATTCAGCATGCAGGTTTAGAGTGAGTTACCAATTGACGCTGGCCATTGCTTTTACTACAGTAGGAAATCAGCATGCATCAGATATTTAACAAAGTGTAATTTCAATTACCAGAACATACAAGCCGGAGACGCTATGACTGAAGCCTATATTTTCGATTCCGTACGGACCCCGCGCGGCAAGGGCAAGAAAGACGGCAGCCTGCACCAGGTTACGCCGGTCAATCTGCTGGCCCAGCTGCTGCAAGCGCTGGAACAACGCAACCGCCTTGATACCTCGCAGGTCGATGACGTGGTGCTCGGCTGCGTGACGCCGGTCGGTGAACAAGGCGCGGACATTGCCCGCACCGCCGTGCTGTATGCGGGCTGGGACCAGTCGGTGCCGGGTGTGACGCAATCGCGGTTTTGCGCCTCGGGCCTGGAGTCTGTCAACCTGGCGGCGATGAAAGTCATGTCAGGCCAGGAGCAGCTGGTGGTGGCTGGCGGCGTTGAAAGCATGTCGCGCTGGGCCATGGGCTCGGACGGCGGCGCCTGGTTCATGGATCCGCGCGTCAACCAGATCACAAGCTTTGCGCCGCAAGGCATAGGCGCCGACCTGATCGCGACGCTGGAAAATTTCTCGCGCAGCGATGTCGATAATTTTGCGCTGCAATCGCAACAGAAAGCTGCACGCGCCCGCGCCGAAGGACGTTTCAATAAATCCCTGATTGCGGTCAAGGATCTGAACGGCATGGTGATACTGGACCATGACGAATACATCCGCGCCCAAACCACGATAGAGAACCTGGCGGCCTTGAATCCTGCCTTCGAACAAATCGGCCAGATGGGTTTCGATGCGACGGCGCTGCGTAAATACACCACTGTCGAAAAGATCAACCATGTCCATCATGCCGGTAATTCTTCCGGCATCGTCGATGGCGCCGCACTGGTGCTGGTCGGCAGCAAAGAGATCGGCCAGACACTGGGATTGAAGCCACGTGCCAGGATCGTCGCCACTGCGGTCACCGGCTCGGAGCCGACCATCATGCTGACCGGCATCGCCCCGGCCGCGCGCAAAGCGCTGGCCAAGGCCAAGATGGCGGCCAAGGACATCGATCTGTTTGAAATCAATGAAGCGTTTGCCGCGGTAGTCATGCGCGCCGTCCGCGATCTCGATATCGACCCGAACCGGGTCAATGTCAACGGCGGCTCCATCGCCATGGGCCATCCGCTGGGTGCAACCGGCGCCATGATTCTCGGCACCGCGCTCGACGAGCTGGAACGCAGCGGCAAGGCGACAGCCTTGATCTCGCTGTGCGTCGGCGGCGGCATGGGTATCGCCACCATCATCGAACGAATTTAACGAGAGCCAGATCATGAGTGTAAATTTCCAAAAAGATGCGGACAATATCGTCACACTGACCCTCGACATGCCTGGACGTTCGATGAATGTCTTGAACGAGGCGTTGACCAAACCTTTCATGGAGGCGATTGCCAGTATTGAAGCAGATCCGGCCATCACCGGCGTCATCGTCACCTCGGGCAAGGCGGATTTCGTCGCCGGCGCCGACATTGAAAAACTGTTTCAAATCACCGAAGCGCAAGCCGCCTTCGATATGGTGCAGGAATTCAAAGGTTTCCTGCGTAGCCTGGAACTTTGCGGCCGGCCGGTAGTAGCCGCACTCAACGGCACCGCGCTGGGCGGTGGACTGGAGCTGGCATTGGCCTGCCATTACCGCATCGCCATCAACAATCCGAAAGCCAAATTCGGCCTGCCTGAAGTCAAACTCGGCCTGCTGCCAGGAGGCGGCGGCACGCAACGCTTGCCACGCATGATCGGCATCCAAAACGCATTGCAGCTGATGCTGGAGGGCAAGGAGCTACGCGCCGAAGAAGCGCTGCAACAAGGCATCGTGCAGGAGCTGGCTAACGATAGAGAAGATCTGTTGGCAAAAGCCAAAGCCTGGTGCCTGGCCAATCCCAAGGCAAAACAACCTTGGGACGACAAGAAATTCCGTTGGCCGGGTGGCGACTCAAGAAGCCCTGGCAATGGCCAGCTGTGGGCCATCGCGCCATCAATGGCAAGCGCCAAGACCTACGGCAACTATCCGGCGGCGACCAACATCATGAGCTGCGTGTTTGAAGGCGGCATTGTCGATTTCGATACCGGCTGCGAAATCGAATCGCGCTACTTCGTCAACTGCGCCTTGTCGCCGGTCGCGAAGAACATGATCGGTACGCTGTGGTTCCAGCTCAACGCCATCAACAAGGGCAAGTCGCGCCCGGAAGGCATTGCTCCGTCCAAAGTCCGTAAGGTCGGGATACTTGGCGCAGGGATGATGGGCGCCGGCATTGCCTACGCCTCGGCCAAGGCAGGCATAGAAGTGGTGCTGTTGGATAACAGCATGGCAACCGCGGAAAGCGGCAAAGATTATTCCAGCAAACTGCTGGACAAGGCGATCCGGCGCAAGCAGCAAACTGCCGAAGGCAAGGAAACTTTATTGAACCGTATCAAGCCGACCGTGGATTTCAACGACCTGGCAAGCTGCGATCTGATAATCGAAGCCGTCTTTGAAGATCGTCAAGTCAAGGCAGAGGTAACCCGGAAAACCGAGGCGCTGATCAGCGCAGACGCGGTGTTTGCGTCGAATACCTCAACCTTGCCGATCACCGGCCTGGCGCAAGCCAGTGTGCGGCCGGAAAATTTCATCGGCCTGCATTTCTTTTCGCCGGTAGACAAGATGCCGCTGGTTGAAATCATCGTCGGCCAGCATACCAGCCAGCAAACGCTGGCGCGTGGTTTCGACTATGTGCAGCAGATCAAGAAAACCCCGATCGTGGTCAACGACTCGCGCGGCTTTTATACCTCGCGGGTATTTGGCACTTACGTGATGGAAGGGTTGAAACTGCTGATGGAAGGCCAGCATCCGCGCGCGATCGAAATGGCCGGCTTGCAGGCCGGCATGCCGGTTGGCCCGCTGGCGGTGCATGATGAAGTCAGCCTGTCCTTGTCGTTCCACATCCTGGAACAGACCCGCAAGGATTTCGCGGAAGCAGGCAAGCCTTTTGCCGGCCATCCTGCCGATCCAGGTCTGGAAAAAATGGTGAAGCAGCTAGACCGTAAAGGAAAGAAAGCCGGCAAAGGGTTTTATGATTACCCCGAGAATGAAAGCAAACATCTGTGGCCCGGTTTGCAGCAGGCCTTCCCACTCGCCGCCACGCAGTTGCCGCAAAAGGATTTGATCGAACGCATGATGTTTGTACAAGCCAATGAAGCGGCCAAATGCTATGAGGAAAAGGTGGTGCTGACTGTCGCCGACACCAATATCGGCAGCATCTTCGGCTGGGGCTTTGCACCGTTCCAAGGTGGCGCACTGCAATACATCAATGCCTATGGCGTCGCCAACTTTGTAAAACGGGCGAATCAGCTTTCAGCGCAATTCGGCAGCTATTTCGCACCGGCCGCAATATTGGTGAAAATGGCGGAGCAAGGCAAACACTTCGAATGACATGACGGGGCTCTTCATCGATGCAGATGAAGAGCCGCAGTTCACTCAGCTAACTAAGACTACTCAGGCAATCTTGCTGGCATCAAACAAGGTAGGAATACGCTGGGCGAGCATCATGTCGCCTTTCAGTTTCAACTTACCGCTCATGAACGCCATGGCGCCGTTTAGCTCCCCTTTGAGCAATGCCTTCAAATCTTCATCCGCCATCGTCAGGACTACGTCTGCGGTATCGAGCACGCCCTCATGCGCGGAGCACTTTCCATGATCGATCAGCAGGTACATCGGGTTGGTGATATCGAATTGAATACTGCTTTTCATGTCCGCCGTCGCGACGGTATTCAAGGCTGATGGCATGAGTTTGATGATGTCGTTGACTGTCATTTCATTTCCTTTGGTTATTTAAATATTTAAAAAATCTGTTCTAAATCACACCTTTAAATCGCGCCACTGGCGGATAATGCCGCCAAGGCGGCTTCATCCAATCCCAGCGCTGCCAGCACGTTCAAGGTATCCGCTCCCAATGCCGGGCAGTCGCCGCTGCTGCTGGCGCCAAGTGGTTCGCTGAACTTGATCGGCAAATCCGATAAAGGCTTACCATCTTCCATCCGGATCAGGCCGCGCGCCTTGACTTGCGGATTGTCCAGCGCCTCTTGCGGCGTATAAATGCCCGACACGCAGCAGTCACGGTCCGCCAGCAGCAATTCCCATGCATCGCGCGAGCGGGTCTTGAACAATTCGCCCAGGGCAGCCCTCAAGGTTGCGCCTGCCGGCCCCGGCGCCAATGGCATGACGGCCAGGTCGGGGCGGCCAACCGCGTTACAGAAATTGAGGAAGAATTTGGGTTCCAATGCCGCCATTGCGACATGCTTCCCATCGGCGCAAGCGTAGATGCTGTAATTAGCCAGGCCACCGCTCAACATGTCGTCGCCGCGCGCCCTGCTCTCGCCCAGCGTGCGGATGGTGGCCAGTGATAATGTCTGTAGCGCCAGCGTTCCGTCAAGCATGCCGACGTCAACCATGGCGCCCTGCCCCGAGGCACGCGCACCTATCACTGCGGCCAGAATGCCGAGCGCGCAGGTCAAGGCGCCGCCGGCCAGGTCCGCGCTTTGGAAATTCGACAGCACCGGCGCGCCGTCGGCAGCGCCGGTTTGATCCAGCAAGCCGGCATAGGCGCAATAATTCATGTCATGCCCGGCCCGGTCTTTATAAGGGCCGGTCTGCCCATAACCAGTCAACGCTGCATAGACCAGGCACGGGTTGACCAGCTTCAAGTCTTGATAACCGCATCCTAGCTTATCCATCACGCCGGGCCGGAATGATTCGATCAGGACGTCGGCCCGGGCTGCCATTTTTTTTAGAACCGCGACGGCCTCCGGCTGCCGCAAATCCAAGGTGACCGATTGTTTGCCGCGATTGAGCAGGGTGAATAATTCCGGCGCCAGCATGCGCGCGTAATCACCGCCCTGCGGTTCTTCCAGCTTGATGACCTCGGCTCCCAGTTGCGCCAGGTAAAAGCTGCAAAAGGGGCCAGGCAGCAAACGGGTCAGATCAAGCACCCGGATACCGGACAAAAGCGGATTAGCCATTATGAATCAAGGCTTGCCCTGACCGAATGGCGAACCGGCACCCTGCACGATAGACATCAACGACTCGCCTATGCTCTTGGGATAGGTGACGCCATCGAAATCACCAATTTCTTGCCATTTCTCTGCCACCTCCTCGGGCCCGAAAGCCTGTCCCTGGAAATGATGGCCTTGCGTACGCTGCCAGCGCAGCTTGGCGTGGAAACCGGCGCCGACCTCGAACAAACTGCCGTTCTCCTTGCAGCTTTCGTGGCATAGATACGCCGCCAGCGGTGCGACATACTCAGGCTTAAGCGCTTCCAGCATTTGCGGCGGCATCACCGTTTCCGAAATACGCGAACCGGCCAACGGTGCAATCGTATTGACCAGCACGTTTTTGGCGGCGCCTTCAATCGCCAGCGTATTCGCCATGCCGATCAAACCCATCTTCGCCATGCTGTAGTTGGCTTGACCGAAATTGCCATAGATCCCGGCGGCCGAGGTGGTCATGACGATGCGGCCGAAGCCTTTGTTGCGCATATGCGGCCACGCCGCATGGGTGACGCGGAAAGCGCCGAGTACGTGGACCCGGTAGATCAGATCCCAGTCGTCCGCGGTCATCTTGGCGAAACTGCTGTCGCGCAAGATGCCGGCATTGTTGATCACGATATCGATGCCGCCAAAATGATCGAGGGCAGTCTGCACGATCCGGGCGCCGTCTTCCACCGAATCGTAGTTGGCAACCGCGATACCGCCAGCCGCCTTGATCTCTGCGACCACCTGATCGGCAGCCGCACTGGACTTGCCGCCGCCATGGACGTCGCCGCCCAGGTCATTCACCACCACGTTGGCGCCACGCGCCCCCAGCAACAAAGCGTGTGCCCGTCCCAAGCCGTTGCCGGCGCCGGTGATGATCGCGACACGACCGTCGTACCGCAATTCACTGGCTATCGTATTTGCCATAATCCATATCTTTATTCATTGAATTCATTGAAAATAAAAAGAACCTGCACTCATATCGATCGAGAAATAATCTCTTTCATGATTTCATTGGTGCCGCCATAAATGCGCTGGGCGCGGGCGTCGATATAAGCGCGCGCAATTGGATATTCTTGCATGAAGCCGTAACCGCCATGCAACTGCAGGCACTGGTCCAATACTTTCCCTTGCAAATCGGAGCACCAGTATTTGGCGGCAGCGGCGGCATCGACCCGCAACTCACCCTCGACTTCCAGTTCGATGCAACGATCGACAAACACACGGGCGATCTGCAATTCGGTTTTCATCTCGGCCAGCTTGAAGCGCGTGTTCTGAAACGACGACACCGTACGGCCGAAGGCTTGCCTGTCGCGCGTGTACTCGATAGTTGCAGTGAGCATCGCTTCGGCATTTGCCACCGAAGTGATCGCAATCAGCAACCGCTCCCAGGCCAGCTCCTGCATCAGCATGGTGAAACCGGCGCCGACCTGGCCAATGATATTACTCTTCGGGACCCGTACATTCTCAAAGAACAGCTCACAGGTATCCTGGGCTTTCATGCCGATCTTCTTCAAGGGCTTGCCCTTGCTGAAACCGGGCCGGTCGGCTTCGATCACCAGCAACGACACGTTCTTGGCGCCGCGGGCCTTGTCGCCGACCTTGACCGCCACCACCACCATGTCGCTGTTATAGCCGTTGGTAATGAATATCTTGGAACCGCTGACGATGTAGTCGTCGCCATCTTCGAGCGCCGTGGTTTGTATCGCCTGCAAATCCGATCCGGTGCCGGGTTCCGTCATCGCGATCGCCGTGATCACCGTGCCGGCGGCCATCTTCGGCAGCCAGGCTTGCTTCAACTCTTCGCTGCCGTAGCGCAGCAGGTAAGGCGCCACGATGTCGGAGTGCAGTGGCCAGCCAATGCCTGAGGCGTTGCTGCTTGCCAGCTCTTCCAGCACGATGCTGCTGAACTTGCGGTCGACACCGGAGCCGCCATAGTTTTCCGGCATATTGGTGCACAGGAAGCCAAGCTCGCCGGCGCGCCGCCAGATATCGCGATCGACAAAACCTTGCTCTTCCCAGGCAGCGTGGCGTGGCAACACTTCGGCCTGCAGAAAGCGACGCAGGCTTTGGCGGAATTCTTCGTGGTCTGAGTTGAATAACTGGCGTGGGATCATCGTGTCTCCTGATATTTTTATTGTGTAATTTAATTTACACTTTCATCGATTCCAACTCAAAAACAAGCTGAAATCATGGTGTTTGAGAATACACCGATTTTCAATATGAAAGCTAGAGACCTGTCTCGAACTAAAGGTAATTTTTATTACACCAATGTGCATAGTTGAATCCAAGTACATCCAGCCATGCCAGACCACAAGTGACATCCGCTCGGCCAGGCTGATTGTGCAATAGAAAACAAACATTGCGCCGCTCGCAAGGTCACCTATAGAATCCGGCTGTATAGCGAGACGGCGGCTGTCACGCGGCCGTCACATCGATTCGCTACCATGAAAAATTTTACGGGGGCCCTGATGAAATTGAAATTCAAAGCACTTGCCATCGCCTGCACACTGGCGACCATGAGTATTTCAGCCCATGCCACCACAGAGATATCCTGGTGGCATTCCATGGCCGGCGCTCTCGGCGACCGCGTCAATGGCCTGGCCGATGAATTCAACAAGAGTCAGACCGAATACAAGGTAGTCCCGGTATACAAGGGCGCCTACGACGAAGCCATGGCGGCGGCGACCGCTGCGTACCGCGCCGGCAACGCCCCCGATATATTGCAGGTATTCGAAGTCGGCACCGCCACCATGATGTATTCCAAGGGCGCCATCAAGCCGGTGTCGGAAGTCATGAAGCTGGCCGGCGAACCATTCGATCCGGCGGCTTACGTGCCGGCTATCGGCGGCTACTACGCGGCGCCTAAGGGCGCCGGCCTGTTGTCTCTGCCATTCAACAGCTCGACCACCGTCATGTTCTATAACAAGGACATGTTTGCCAAGGCCGGCCTCGATCCGAACAAGCCGCCAGTCACCTGGACCGAGCTCGCGGCCGATGCTGCCAAAGTGAAAGCCAGCGGCGCCAAGTGCGGCTACACCACGACCTGGCAGTCATGGGTCGAACTGGAATCGTTCTCGACCTGGCATAACGTTGAATTCGCCTCCAGGAACAATGGCTTCGACGGCCTCGATACCCGCCTCAAGTTCAACAGCCCGCTGCACGTCAGGCATATCCAGAACCTGGCCAACTGGGCCAAGCAAGGTTTGTTCACTTATGCCGGCCGCAAGGATGAGGCAACCTCGAAATTTTATTCCGGCGAATGCGGCATGCTGACCGGCTCATCTTCCAGCTACGCGGACATCTCGAAAAATTCCAAATTCAAGTTTGGTATCGCTACCCTGCCCTATTACAACGACGTCCCCGGCGCGCCGCAAAACACCATAATCGGCGGCGCTTCGCTGTGGGTCATGGGCGGCAAGAAAACCGAGGACTACAAAGGCGTGGCCAAATTCTTCAAGTTCTTGTCGCAGCCGGAAGTGCAGGCCAAGTGGCATCAGGAAACCGGCTACCTGCCGACTACGCTGGCCGCTTACGAGATCACCCGCAAATCCGGCTACTATGATCGCAATCCCGGCACCGACGTTCCGGTCAAGCAGATGATCACCAAGACCACCGACAAGTCGCGCGGCATCCGTCTTGGCAACATGCCGCAGATCCGTACCATCATCGACGAAGAGTTGGAAAACGTCTGGACCGGCAAGATTACGGTCAAGCAGGCTTTGGATACGGCCGTGGAACGCGGTAATCTGCTACTGGAACGCTTCGAGAAAACAAACAAGTAACCGCCAGATAATCAAGCAGTCAGGTAGGGTAGGCAAGTTTTTTTGCCCACGCGTTAGCCAAGCGAAATATACGTCCACGTTCCGCTTCCCGCGTGGGCAAAAAAGGCTTGCCCACCCTACCAAATCACAACTTAGCCTTGCCTTGAAATCCCGCATCGCCGCGGACGATAGAAAGTCCCATCGTGGAAAAACGCGCTCGCTTCAAATCTGCCTGGCTGCCCTATGCCCTGGTGGCGCCGCAGATCATTGTCACCCTGTTGTTTTTCGTCTGGCCGGCGGTGCAAGCCCTGTACCAGTCGATGCTGCTGCAAGATGCCTTCGGCGGCTATTCGGAATTCGTCTGGTTCGATAATTTCCGCACGCTGTTCGCCGACAGCAATTACCTCGGTTCCTTCAAGACCACTGCCGTTTTCTCGGTGCTGGTGGCCGTACTCGGCCTGTCGATATCGCTGATCCTGGCCGCCTTCGCCGATCGGGTGATCAAAGGCGCGGGAATCTATAAAACCTTCCTGATCTGGCCTTATGCGGTTTCGCCGGTGGTAGTCGGCGTGCTGTGGATGTTCATGCTCAGCCCGACGCTGGGGATTGTCTCCCACTGGCTGCATTACGTCGGCATCGACTGGAATCACGTCTTGAACGGCCGCCATGCCATGATCCTGATCGTGATCGCCGCCGTCTGGAAACAAGTCAGCTACAACTTCCTGTTCTTCCTGGCCGGGCTGCAATCGATACCGAAGTCGTTGATCGAAGCCGCTGCCATTGACGGCGCAGGACCGGTAAAACGTTTTGCGACCATCGTTTTTCCGTTGCTATCGCCCACCACCTTCTTCCTGCTGGTGGTGAATATCGTCTACGCCTTTTTCGACACCTTCGCGATTATCGAAGCCACCACCCAGGGCGGCCCCGGCAAGGATACCGAGATACTGGTCTACAAGGTATTCATCGACGGCTTCAAAGGCGGCGACCTGGGTGGCGCCGCGGCGCAGTCGGTGATCCTGATGACCATCGTCATCGTGCTCACCGTGCTGCAATTCAAGTATGTCGAAAAGAAAGTCCAGTACGCATGAAGATCCTCACTGAAAATGCCTTGAAAGACGCCCATGATTGAGCGCCGCCCCATCCTCGACATGATCGGCCACCTGGTGCTGCTGCTGGGCGTCATCATCATCGCCTTTCCGCTTTACGTAGCTTTCGTCGCCAGCACGCAAACTGCCGGGCAGGCAGCAGCCGCGCCGTTGTCCCTGCTGCCCGGCACGCACTTTATCGAGAACTACAGCGCGCTGTTGACCAAGGGCGCATCCGGCAACGTCTCGGCGCCGCCGGTGGCGCGCATGCTGATGGTGAGCCTGATCTCGGCGCTAGCGATCGCTATCGGCAAGATTTCGATCTCCATGCTGTCGGCATTTGCCATGGTCTACTTTCGCTTTCCCGGTCGCGGATTCTTCTTCTGGATGATTTTCATGACCTTGATGCTGCCGGTGGAAGTACGCATCACGCCGACCTATCAGGTGGTATCCGATTTCCACATGCTCAATACCTACGCCGGCCTGACCATACCGCTGATCGCTTCGGCCACCGCCACTTTCCTGTTCCGCCAATTCTTCCTGACCATTCCGGATGAACTGGCGGAGGCGGCGCGCATCGACGGCGCCGGGCCGTTGCGCTTTTTCAAGGATGTAATCTGGCCGCTGTCGCGCACCAATATCATCGCGCTGTTCGTGATCATGTTCATCTATGGCTGGAACCAGTATCTGTGGCCGCTGATGATCGCCACCAACCAGGACATGTATCCGATCGGTATCGGCATCAAGACCTTGATTGTCGGCGGCGATTCGGCGGTGGAATGGAACATGGTGATGGCCACTTTAGTGCTGGCGATGTTGCCGCCCGGCCTGGTAGTGGTGGTGATGCAAAAGTGGTTTGTGAAAGGATTGGTTGACTCCGAGAAGTGATATGGCAAAAGTACACCTAGAGAACGTCAAGAAAACCTACGGCAAGGCGCCTAAGGCGGTCGATGTCATCCACGGCATTTCGATCGATATCGCCGATGGCGAATTCATTGTCATGGTGGGCCCTTCCGGTTGCGGTAAATCGACCTTGCTGCGCATGGTGGCAGGACTGGAAGAAATCACTTCCGGCGACATCGTCATCGGCGACCGCGTGGTCAACAAGCTGGAACCGAAAGACCGCGACATCGCCATGGTGTTCCAGAACTATGCGCTGTACCCGCACATGAGCGTGTACGAGAACATGGCTTACGGCTTGAAGATACGCGGCCTTAGCAAGGACGACATCGAGACGCGCGTGCAAAAGGCGGCCAAGATCCTGGAGCTCGGCGCCCTGCTGCAACGCACGCCGCGCCAGCTCTCGGGCGGCCAGCGCCAGCGGGTGGCGATGGGCCGCGCGATCGTGCGCGAGCCGGCAGTGTTCCTGTTCGATGAGCCGCTGTCCAACCTGGACGCCAAGCTGCGCGTGCAAATGCGCCTGGAAATCCAGAAACTGCATCGTGCGCTGGGCACTACCAGTTTGTACGTCACGCATGACCAGGTTGAAGCCATGACCTTGGGCCAGCGCATGATCGTCATGAATGGCGGCCGTGCCGAACAGATCGGCACGCCGGCCGAGGTCTATGCCAAACCGGCCACCACCTTTGTCGCCAGCTTTATCGGCTCGCCGCCGATGAATCTGTTGCAGGGGCGCCTGGCGGAAGACGGCGGCAGCTTCACGCTAGCCAACGCCGACGCCATCAAGCTGCCGTTCATCCACAACGCCATCGCCGGCCATGATTGCATCATGGGCCTGCGTCCGGAACAGTTGATCTTCGGCCAGCCCGGCTTGACGATGCGCGCGGAACTGGTGGAAGCGTTAGGCGCCGATCTGCTGGTGCATGCATCGATCGGCGATCAGCTGTTGGTGATGCGGGTACCAGCTGCGACCGCAGTCGAGACTGGACAGCAATTCACTGCCGGTTTTGACCCGGCGGCTTTGCACTGGTTTAATTCGGAGACCACGCAACGTATCGAGTTTGCATGAAACAAGGGCGCTGATTGAGCGGACATGTAGGGTGGGCACAAAGGCGTGCCCACCCTACGAATGCCGTTCCGGGCTTAACTGAACGGTATTACTACCTGCTGCACCATTTATCGAAAAAATTTAAAATTGAATTTTTAATAATTTTCGATGTAAGATTGATTGCAATTTAATCAAAGACAAAGTACGCGAAACAACGCGTCAAGGCACGTTAGCTACTGCAGGGATTGTTGGCGGAAGTGCCGTCGGTGCTGGCGCAATTGCGGCTGGAGCATGTGCCGCAACTGCGCCTGTCTGTGTGAGTGTTGCGGCTCTCATTGGCGCCATTTTATTTTCTGCAGGAGCAGATTTTACCTTTGGCACGCTCTATCCACGACCAGGTAAGTCCTGACATATGACCTCACTTGATGAGACTGAAATAAAGCGACGTACTCCGGTTTGGGTAGCGCTTTCAGAACTATTTGAGGGGAAAGAATTACAAGACTATGCATATAGGCACATTGCAGAGACGCTGCGAAACTCCGGTTATGCCACACAACAACTTGAACAGATCCTGAACGAGGAGATCACACCGGTTTTTCATTTCAATCTTGGACTGCTGGCACTACCTGAACATGAAGGGTGGTCAGAGGAAAATGTGAAGGATTTAATTCTCGAAAAACTTCATTCCAAACCTACTCTGACCGAGATCTTATTGCCCAAGAAATGGCTACTGAAAATGCGGTTAGGCTACAGCGCAAGTACCGTGCGCGCCAGATGGCAGGTAGTTAAGGCTATGCTCTGACCTACCATCTAAACTGACCTTACTCAGTCAGCGCAACCAGATTATCCACCTCGATTTTGGCAAACTCCACGCTGCTGTCGTAGGCCGTATCCACGCTGTTGTGCGCACTTTCCGTATTGGTGCGGCAGGAGACGCTGGCCCCGGCTTTCAATATCTGATACCCGTCATGCCACAAATCGTCGTGCCCCTGCACTGGCTTCGGCACGATGACGTAACCGCGATATTCGACGTTTTGTTTGGTTTGATCGCTCATATTGGCCTCGCTGCAAAATAAGCCTTAATCGTAGCATGAGCCCGGCATCCGCACATTTCGGCAAAATCGTGTACCTTGAACCTATTGCAGCAGCAAGCGTCTTACCTGAAAGCGAGTCCCATATCAGTCACAACCACATGGAGAGATTGATTATGCACAAAGGTAGTGAAGAGAATACGCACTGGAAAATCTCCGACCTGGATTTTTCAAAAATTAATACCGCACAGGTCCGGCCTGACGAAAACCTTTTCTATCTGGTCGCATGCGCTTCGTTT
Source organism: Collimonas antrihumi (assembly GCF_018304965.1). Lineage (GTDB taxonomy): Bacteria > Pseudomonadota > Gammaproteobacteria > Burkholderiales > Burkholderiaceae_D > Collimonas > Collimonas antrihumi. Next base: position 11,259 of record NZ_JAGQED010000019.1, on the reverse strand, counting down.
GTCGAAAGCGGCTCCCATCTCTATACGCAAAATCTGGTGGATTATTACGGCGACGAGCCGGAAATTTCCAACTGGCTGCGTGAGCAATGGGAGGTTGAAGAATTGCAGCATGGCCAGGCGCTGCGCGCTTATGTCGAGCACATATGGCCGGAATTCGACTGGCAAACCGCCTATAGCAATTTCCTCGATGAATATTCGTCCTATTGCAAGGTCGAGCTGCTGGAGCCCAGCAAAGGTTTGGAAATGGTTGCCCGCTGCGTGGTGGAAGCCGGCACCGCCACTTTCTACAGCGCCTTGTCGCGCAGTACGGATGAACCGGTACTAAAGGACCTGGCATCGCGCATCGCCAAGGATGAAGTGAATCACTACAAGCACTTCTTCCGTTATTTCCGCCGTTTCCGGCAGCATGAGGGATTACGCCGGCACCGCATCTTCGGCGCCTTGCGCCGTCGTACCCTGGAAATGAAAAATGAAGATGCCGCCTGCTCCCTGCGCCACGTGCTCAGCGCCAGAGCGCCGCAGCACGCCGGCGACCAGGCCATGCTGCAACGGATCCACAGCAAGATGAACACCACCATACGCAGCCATCTGTCGCCCGACATGACCATCAAGATGATCATGCGGCCACTGGATCTGCCGCATGCTGTGCAATCGCTGGTGGCTTATCCGGTTACGCAAATCATGAACAAGGTGTTCCTGCGTTAATCGGGTCCATGTGCTTTTGCGTATGGCACCCTTCCTTGCCGCTACAGGCGATAGAAGCGCTGCGCATTCAGACCCATGATTTGTTGCCGTTGGACCGGGTCGAGATCGCGCAGCAAGGTGTCGGTAGCCGCCAGCCAGCGTCCATAATCGCCCGCCAGCCTGACTACCGGCCAGTCGCTGCCCCAAATCACCCGCTGCGCACCGAACACCTCCAGCACATGGGCAACATACGGCTGCAATTGCGCAACCTGCCAGTCGGCCGCAGCCTCGGTCACCAGTCCGGATAACTTGCAATACACCTGCGGTAATGCCGCCAGGCGGGTAATCGACGCCCGCCAAGGTTCCAGCGTGGCGCTGGCAATCTGCGGTTTGGCCGCATGATCGATGACAATCGGTAAATCCGGATAGCGTTCAGCGAACCTTAGCAAAGCCGGCAAGTGGCGCGGCAGCACCAGCGCATCCATGCTCAGCCGATGGCGTTGCATCGCGGCGATCGCCGGCGCCAGCCGCGGATCGTCAATCCAGTCATCGGCCAGATCCTGCAGCATCGGCCGCAAGCCGCGCATTTTCGGATGGCTGGCCAACAGATGTATCTGCTGTTCAGCATTGACAGACTTCAAATCGGCCCAGCCGACCACCGCCCGGACAAACGCATTGCGCTCCGCCAGGCTGAGCAAGAACAGGGTATCGCTCATGCTCGGCAAGGATTGCACCAGTACGCTGCCGCTGATGCCATATTGCTGCAGCAACGGCGTAAGTTGTTCGGGCAGGAAATCACGGTGAATTTCCGCCAGCTCCGGCGGCGGCCATTGTCCGGCGCGGTTCGCCAGCAGCCAGAAATGCTGGTGGGCATCGATGCGCAAGGGAGAAAGCGCCGTATCGGCGAGCGTATTATCCATTTCAGATTAGTGTCCTATGCAGTGCGAATGAACCGTCTTGCCCACACCAAAGGTCCATTGGATGGACCAATACTAGCATGCGAGATTTTGGCCAGGCAATTGAAGATTTGCAGATGTCTCGATTTATTGGTAGCCAAGTTTCGACTCGCCTTTCATAATCCGCTTCAGCGCCAAGAGCTGTCATGGCGAGATCCCCGAGACGGAAACAAATATGCGAATTTTGCTGGTAGAAGACAACAGGCCACTATCCGAATGGCTGGCACTTACCTTACATCGCAATAAATACACGGTCGACTGCGTCTATACCGGCGCCGACGCCGACCATTTATTGCTAACCCAACAATACGAGTTGGTGATCCTTGACATGTCCCTGCCAAAACTGGATGGCAGCGAAGTGCTCAGGCGCTTGCGCGCCCGCCACGACAACGTGCCGGTGCTGATCCTGACGGCCAACAACTCGGTCGAGGGCCGCATCGTCGGCCTCAATGCCGGCGCCGACGATTACATGGCAAAGCCGTTCGACGTCAACGAACTGGAAGCCCGTATCCGCGCCTTGCTGCGCCGCTCCAACCAGCAGCGCAACCCGATCCTGCAGTGCGGCTCGCTGAGTTACGACAGCAACAGCCTGATTTTTTCGATAAACGGCATTGCGCTCACCCTGACCCGCCGCGAGCATGCGGTGCTGGAAACGCTGATCATGAAAATGGGGAAGACCGTCAGCAAGCAAGCACTGGCGGAGAGCCTGTACGCGATGGCCGAAGACGTATCGCAGGACGCCATCGAAGTCTATATCCATCGGATCCGCAAGAAACTTGAACATGGCGACGCCGCCATCATCACTTTGCGCGGACTCGGCTATCTGCTCAAGCAGCACAATGAAACCTAACACCCGGCCGCTGCGCAGCCTGCGCACGCAGCTGCTGCTGTGGCTGCTGGTGCCGCTGATACTGTTCGTCGGCTTCAACATCTGGGTTACCTACACTAACGCCATCCAGATGGCCACCGTGGTGCACGACCGGATGCTGCTCGGGTCGGCGCGCATCATCGCTGAACAGATACACTATGAAGACGACGTGTTTCAGGTGATGATTCCCCCCGCCGCGCTCGAGCTGTTTCAATCGGATTCGCATGACCGCGTGTACTACCGCGTGGTGGCGGCCAACGGCACGCTGCTGGCCGGACAGCTCGACTTACCCGATCCGCCGCACAAACCGCGCAGCGAAGAGGCGGTCTATTTCAACGCCAGCTTTCGCGATGACCCGGTGCGCATTGTCGCCTTTTCGCAACCGGTGTTCGGCATTCCGGCACAGGGAGCGGTCCTGATCGAAGTGGCGCAAACCCTGCATTCCTACAAAGCGCTGTCTGACCGCATGTGGGGCCACACCGTGCTGCAACAGCTGGCTATCCTGGTATTGGTCGTTTTTTTGCTGCTGCTCGGACTGCGGCACGGCCTGGCGCCGATGATGCGCTTGCGAGATCGCGTGCAACGCCGCAAACCTGGCGCCCTGGACCCGTTGGATACCGCTCCTGTGCCGACCGAACTGGCGCCGCTGGTGCATGCCATCAACGACTATGTGCAACGGCTGGACGATCATATGTCGGCGCATGGGCGTTTCATCGCCAATGCTTCGCATCAGCTGCGTACGCCGCTGACGGTGCTCAACACACAGGTCAATTACGGCCTGCGCAGCGACGACGCGCAAACCAAGGATGCTGCGCTGCGTGCGATCAACAAAGGCGTGCAGCACGGCATCCGGCTGGTCAACCAGTTGCTGACGCTGTCCAACGCCGAAACGGGTATTGGCCACCCTCTGCGCCAAACCGATGTCAATCTGATCGAGATAGTACAGACAGTCTTGGAAGAACTGGCAACGCTGGCGCAGACCAAGAGTATTGATCTCGGCTTCGAGTTTCACGGCGCCCCGGTGATGGTCCATGCCACGCCATCGATGCTGGAGGAACTGGTCGCCAACCTGGTCGACAACGCGCTTCGCTACACGCCTGCCGGCGGCATCGTGACCATTACCGTAACGGGCGACGAAACCGTCACCAGGCTGTGCGTTGAAGATAACGGCCCCGGCATTCCCGTGGCCGAACGGGAGCATGTATTCGATCGTTTCTATCGCCTGCACCAGGACCGCTCGGATGGTTCCGGCCTGGGCCTGGCGATTGTGCGCGAGATTGCCCTGGCGAGTCAGGCTGAGATTGTTTTGTCGTGTCCGGCTACCGGCAAGGGATTGATCGTTACGGTCAGTTTTCCGGCTTTACCGAAGAAAAACGGCGAAACAAGCGGGACAGGTGACACAGGTGAGACAGAGTGACCGCTTCCAGTGCAAAAAAAATAATATTTTTTTGAAAAACTACGCTTGGCTTTCAGAAGCAAGAATTAATTTTCAACGTTGTGGCGCAAAACCCACAGAGCAGGGACAGGCATTTCACTCCTTGAAAGCAATTAGTAAGCTAGCCAATTTTATAGTTTGCCTACTGATCCGCACGATCAGCAATTCAACTAATAAATATCTGGAGACAAAATGAAAAAGTCGCTACTAGCGCTAGCAGTTCTGGGGACGATCGGTTGTATCAATACAGCATCCGCACAATCCAACGTCACCATATATGGCCTGATCGACGCCACCATCAGCACTGTCAATCATGCGGACAAGGCTGGGGATCGCCTGACCGGCATCCCGGTCGCCTGGTTCAGCGGCAATCGGATCGGTTTCCGTGGTAAAGAAGACCTCGGCGGCGGACTCAAGGCAATTTTCAAACTGGAAGCTGAATTCGTAGTCGGCACCGGTGAAATGGATACACCCGGCGTATTGTTCAACCGCGACGCCTGGGTCGGTTTGCAAGACGACACTTTCGGTCAGGTCGTTCTGGGCCGCCAAAATACTCTGGCACGCGATTTCTCCCAGATCTACGGCGACGCATACGGCTCCAAGCTTGGCCTGGAAGAAGGCGGCTACACCAACAACAACAACTTCAAGCAACTGATTTTCTACTCGGGCAGCGCCACCGGCACACGTTACGACAATGGCGTAACCTGGAAGAAAGTATTCAGTAACGGCGTCGTGGCCGGTCTTGGTTATCAGTTTGGCAATGTCGCTGGTCAATTTGCCCACAACACCACAAAATCTGCAGCAATCGGCTACAACGGCTCCAACTTCCTGGTTTCCGGCTTTATCAATCAGGCCGATGTTGGTAACGGCATCGACAGCAGTCTTGAAAAGCACAAGTCGTACTCGCTGGGCGGCAGCTACATTTTCGATCTGGTACGTTTGAACGCCGGTTACTTCCATTACACGGCAGAGCAAGGTGCGCTCGGCAAGCGTAAGGACAATGCGTATACCGTATCGGCCAAGTTCACGCCGCAAGGTTCGTTCGACTATGAGCTCGGTTATCAAGTAATGAAAGCCGACAACGCTGCTTACAATGCGGCCGGCACCGGCACCTTGAATGCCTACAACGACGCCAGCGGCTCGACCGCCACAGGAAGCGGCAAGAAATCCACTATCTACGGCTCGACCCGCTATCATTTATCCAAGCGCACAGAGATGTATGTGGCAGCCGACTATATGAAACTCACTGACGGCTATCGCGTGGCTTCAGCCCATGGCTTCAAGAACCAGACTGAATTTGCAGTAGGCATGCTCACCAAGTTCTGATCCGTCAATTTACGCGTTAATCACCTGCTGATGGATTTTTTTGAATCCAGGCACCAGGCAAAGCCGGCATGACTTTCGTCAGCGCCGGCTTTTTTTATTTCATGTCGCCTTGCTGGACGGCCGCTGCGGATTGTCACAATGTATCAATGCCAGTCGCTACCTGCCCTTCAGCACTATTCCGCTACCTCAGTAACAGCTAAGTTTTAGCAACTATCCTGTTCCGTAATAGTCAAAAGCTACCAGCCCCGATCTAGGGGCTTTTTTCATAGCAAGATATTGTCAAAGGGCACCATGGAAGAACTGAATCAATCGCTATTTCTGCTGATTAACGCCGGCGCGCAGCCATCCCCATTGTTACTGAATAGCGCCATGCTATTCGCGGAATGGCTGATTTTCCTGATCCCGGCCGGCCTGCTGCTAGGCTGGTTCCGCGGCGGCGAACAAACCCGTAAGCTGATGCTGGAAGCCGTCGTTTGCGGCGTCGTCGGTTTGTCGATCAGCATGTTGCTTGGTGTGCTGTGGCAACATCCTCGCCCGTTCATGATCGGCCTTGGCACCAATTTTCTTGCTCACTCTCCCGACTCGTCGTTTCCCAGCGATCACCTGACATTGCAATGGTCGGTAGCTTTCAGCTTTCTGCTGCACCCGCAACTGCGCAAGACTGGCGTGATCTTGAGTTTGCTCGGCTTGCCGATGGCATGGGCGCGGATTTACCTGGGCGTCCATTTTCCACTCGACATGGTTGGCGCGGCAATGGTTGCGGCGGTTAGCGCAGGACTGTGCTTTGGTTGCGCAAAGTGGTTTATCGAACCGCTGTTTAAATGTGTTTCCTTCATCCATGGCCGTTTGTTTGCACCGTTGATCCGTCGTGGCTGGATGTTGAAATAAGCCGGTTGCACGGTAGAATCAGCCGAAGAAGCGGTTTGAAGCATGTCGGCGCAATGTTGACGCATGAACGGGAGCGGGAAATGAGGGTATTGCTGGTGGAAGACGATCGCATGATCGGCGACGCAGTCCAGATGGCGTTGCGCGACGCCAGCCATGCCGTCGACTGGGTTCACGACGGCACCACAGCCTTGAGTGCTGCGGCTAGCGAGAGCTACGACGTCATGTTGCTTGATCTGGGCTTGCCGCATCAGGACGGATTCGCCGTGCTGCGCCAGCTACGGCAGCAAGGCAACAGCTTGCCGGTGCTGATCGTAACGGCGCGGGATGCGGTCGAAGACCGTATCGGCGGCCTCGACCTGGGCGCAGACGATTACCTGATCAAGCCGTTTGAGATGGGCGAATTGCTGGCGCGCATGCGTGCCGTGGTGCGGCGCAAAGCCGGCAACGCCAATCCGGTCATGAGTAACGGCGCGCTTGCCCTCGATCCCAGCACCCGCGAGGTAACGATAGATGGCGTCGCAACCCGCTTGTCGGCCCGTGAATTTTCCTTGCTCCATGCGCTGCTGTTAAGACCGGGAGCAATCCTGTCACGCCAGGAACTGGAAGACCGCATCTACGGCTGGAACGAAGAAGTCGAGAGCAATGCGGTGGAATTCCTGATTCATTCGATACGTAAAAAACTGGGTGCGGCGGCGATCAAGAATGTCAGGGGGTTGGGATGGATGGTTTCAAAACAAGATTAAGCCGTTCATTGCAATTTCGGCTATCGCTATGGCTGTCTATGGTCATTCTCGCGATGGCGGTTCCGGCGGGTGTGTACTCTTTTTTTTCGGCTTTTCATGAAGCCAACGATCTGCAAGACGATCAGTTGCGCCAGGTTGCGGCGCTGGTGCTTAGCCGCGACTTGCCGCCGGCCACACCGGATCATCGCGCAACAGGAAAAATGAAGGACGACGAATCGAAAGTCATCGTCCAGATCCTGGCGCCGGCACGGAACGCCAGGGACGATGATGGCTCCCTGCACCTGCCGGACGATCTGCACGACGGCATGCAAACAGTCAATGTCAATCATGTGCCGTGGCGCCTGTTTGTCCAGTCGACCGTATCCGGCCAGCGGCTGGCGGTGGGCCAGCAGACTGAAGTGCGCGATGAAATCGCCCGCGACAGCGGCTTGCGGACGGTAATGCCGTTCATGGTGCTGATCCCGATATTGATAGCATTGGTCAGCATCATGGTGCGCGGCATGCTGCGGCCGATTGCAAAGCTGTCGCAAGAAGTCGACCGGCGCGACGACCAGGACATGCGGCCACTCGACGAGCAGCATGTGGCCGATGAAATCCGGCCCTTGATCGGCTCGATCAACCGCTTGCTGCGCCGGGTTGCCGACAACATGGATGCGCAGCGGCGCTTTCTTGCCGATGCCGCGCATGAGTTGCGCTCACCGCTGACAGCTCTTTCGCTGCAAGCGGAAAATCTCGCTGCAACCGATCTTTCGCCGGCCTCGAAAGCGCGCCTGCTGCCATTGCGGCAAGGTTTGAATCGCAGCAAAGCGCTGCTGGAACAATTATTGACGCTGGCGCGCTCGCAAAATACTGGCATCCCGCAGGCTAGCCAGGTCACCCAGGTGTCCTTGCACGCTGTGCTGCGACGCGTGGTTGAGGATAGCTTGCCGCTGGCGCACGCCAACCAGATCGATATCGGAGTTGAAGCCGATACTGAGGCGGATGCCGAAGTTACGCTGGCGGCGCAGGAAGTCGACATCGTCGCTTTAATACGCAACCTGATCGACAATGCAATCCGCTATACGCCGGCGGGCGGCAACGTGGAGGTGCGTATGCACGCGCAGCCTGGCCAGGTGACTATCGAGGTGGAAGATAGCGGGCCCGGTATCCAGGAAGCGGAACGTGAGCGGGTATTCGATCCGTTTTATCGCGTGCTGGGCAGCGACCAGGATGGCTCCGGCCTCGGGCTGTCGATCGTCAAGTCGATCGTGGCAAGGCTGCATGGCAGGATCGAACTGCAGCATGCCCGCAGCAGCGCGCCTCATGGCTTAAAGGTGATTATTCATATCCCCGCCTGATAGTGCAGGCGCAATGCGCATCACGCAGCATTAGATTCAGATCACTCCCTGCTGCCGCAACTCCGCGATTTGCTCCGCGCTTCTGCCGATGGCTGCCAGCACCTCTGCCGTATGCTGCCCCAGCTCCGGCCCTACCCAGTTGGTCTGGCCCGGGGTAGCAGAAAGCTTGGGCACGATACCCGGCAAGTCTATCGGCTGACCGTCCGGCAGGACATGCTGCTGGATCATGTCGCGTGCGCGGAAATGCGGATCCTGGTGAATATCGGCTGCCGTATAGACTTTGCTGCTCGGTACTTCAGCCTGTTCCAGCACTTGCAACACATGTTCCAGATCGTGTTGCGAGGTCCATTCGGTAATTGCTGCATCGAGCATATCGTTATGCTGCGCCCGGCCGTCGTTGCGCGCCAGGCGCGGATCTTCTGCCAGGTCGCTGCGGCCGATGGCATGCATCAGGCGTTTGAAGATGCTGTCGCCGTTGCCGGCGATGATGACATAGTGCTCGCCGCGCGCATCGCTCAGGCATGGATACGTGCTCGAGGGCGAGATGCCGGGAAAACTGGCGCCGGTACGCTCGCGCACGAAACCGAACTCGGCATATTCCGGAATCAGGCTTTCCATCACACCGAATACTGCTTCATACAAAGCGATATCGATGAATTGCCCTTTACCGCCATTCGCGTGCAGATGATGCATGGCCAGCAGTGCGCCAATCACGCCATACAGCGAAGCCAGCGTATCGCCGATGCTGACGCCAACCCGCACCGGCGGCCGGTCTGGATAACCGGCCAGGTTGCGCAAGCCGCCCATCGATTCGGCAATCGCGGCAAAACCCGGCCGCGCGTGGTAAGGGCCGTCCTGGCCGTAGCCGGACACCCGCACCATGATCAGCTTCGGATTGATCTTCGACAAATCCTCCCAGCCCAGGCCCCAGCCTTCCAGCGTACCGGGACGAAAATTCTCGATCACGATATCCGCATCCTTGACCAGGTCGCGCACGATCTGCTGGCCCTGTTCCGATTTCAGGTTCAAGGTTACCGATTTCTTGTTGCGGCTCTGCGAATACCACCACAGCGACGTACCGTTGTGCAGCTTGCGCCATTTGCGCAGCGGATCGCCGTCGCCCGGCGCTTCGATCTTGATCACCTCGGCGCCGAACTGGCCCAGCAGGCTGGCTGCATATGGCCCGGCAATCAAAGTGCCGAGTTCGATCACCTTGACACCCTGGAGGGAGGATTGCTGTTCTGCTGATGGCTGCTTCATTTCTGTCACCTGTCTCGATTTTCTGTTTCTGTTTTCTGCTCGTGCTGCGTATCTGCAGATTATAAAGTAGGCCGCAGGCAACCAGTTTGGTAGGGTGGGCAAGTTTTTTTGCCCACGCTGAATTCACTTCTCAGAAGATCGACGTTCCGCGTGGGCACAGGTGCCCACCCTACGATTCCGGATTTAGCCACGGCCCCATCGCGTGACGCCAGCCCTCCACTGCCCGCCTGCAACAATTCCGTACATTAATGTGCTCGCATCTGCAGGTTTGTATCAAAGAGTTAAAATGATTGACCTTTACGCCAACATTTGCAACCAGAAGTAACTCCTTTTGGCGATTGCGGCGCACCGGATTACTATTAAATAACTGATAAATGCGTAGGACATGTCATGAAAAAAATTGCTCTATTGGTACTTGCTGCGGCGGGCCTGATGGCCACCAGCTCGGCCAGTTTTGCTTACGGTTATTATGGCCATGGCGGCTTTTACGGCCCACGCTTCGGTGTCACCATAGGCGGACCGCTATATTGGGGCCCGCCGCCGGTGTACTACGCACCGCCGGTGTATTACGCCCCACCCCCGGTCTATGTTGCGCCTGAACCGCAAATCTATATAGAAAAAACCCCGAACTATGCGTATTACTGCCCTAGTCCGGCGGGCTACTATCCGCAGATTCCACGCTGTCCCAAAGGCTGGATGAAGGTAGCGCCGGACGAAGATCAACCCAGATAAGGCGGTGTGTGATGATAAATGGAACTACCAAGGTAATCGCGGCCTCGATGGCCGTTTTGCTGACCGGCTGCGTAACCGCACCGGCCGGCCCGAACGTGATGGCACTGCCCGGTGCCGGCAAGAGCTATGAACAATTCCGCAACGATGAAGCGGTCTGCCAGCGCGCTGCGCAAGACAGGGTAGGACCGTATGCACCGCAAGCGGCCGCAGACAATGCGGTAGGCACGGCAGCAGCAGGCACCGTGATCGGCGCAGCGGCTGGCGCCCTGATCGGCGCAGCAACCGGCCGTGCCGGCGCCGGTGCGGCGATTGGCGGCGGCATTGGTTTGCTGGGCGGCAGTTCAGTGGCAGGCGACTCGGCGGCACGCAGCAGCTATGGCATGCAGCGTCAGTACAACAATGTGTATACCCAATGCATGTACGCCAAGGGTAACCAGGTGCCGGTGTCCGGCGGCTATGCAAATAATCGCCGCCAGTATGCGCCGCCTCCGCAGTATTCGGTGCCGCCTGATTATTATCCGCCGCAACGAGGAAATAATTATGGGCCGCCGCCGGATTACGTGCCTTACTGATCGCGGTTGATCACGACTGCTACAAAGACATGCTTTTGCATGTCTTTGTGCATTTTGGGGAGTGCTTTTTTGATGTGATGTATGTCTGGCGTCCATCAAATGCGATGGCATGTACTCCGTGGTCCGTTAAATGGGGTCAGAGTAATTTACGACGAGAGACTGTCGTAAAAAAACTCTGACCCCATTTAACTGCGTGGGGTTGATTTTGACGCGGCTTTTGAAGTTGAAGTCCGCATTGGGACGCTGCCAAATGTGGCGCGTGTCAGTCGGGAATTGTGGGAAGACATGTTTGAGCGCAGCGAGTTGGTCTTTCCACCCGACTGATACGCGCCACATTTGGGGACCTGACCGAAGGGAAGGCAGTGGCTTTGCGGTCGCCTTCTTTTTGGTTACTTTTTTTGGCGCCCGGCTAGGGGCGAAGCAAGAAAAAGTGACTAGCTGCCGGGCTACCCCCATAC
>NZ_JAGQED010000018.1 GCF_018304965.1 Collimonas antrihumi | reverse complement strand
TGTCGTTGTTTGCTTGCCTTGAGCAATGGACAGAAATGCGCAATTTACTGCGAGAACCTTCGCGAAAGAAACGTCATTATCAGCAGGATCAATTCAGAGGAGGAAAGTTTGGTTAGCGCGTATGGGGGTAGCCCGGCAGCTAGTCACTTTTTCTTGCTTCGCCCCTAGCCGGGCGCCAAAAAAAGTAACCAAAAAGAAGGCGACCGCAAAGCCACTGCCTTCCCTTCGGTCAGGTCCCCAAATGTGCCGGCTGCCAGTCGGGTGGGAAGACCAACTCGCTTCGCTCAAACATGTCTCCCCACAATTCCCGACTGACAGCCGTCACATTTGGCAGCGTCCCCATGCGGACTTCAAATTCAAAAGCAACTGCAGCTGCAACTGCAGCTGCAACCGCAACCGCAACCGCAACCGCAACCGCAACCGCAACCGCAACTTCAAAAGCCACAGCCTTGTTATTTTTTAGCTTTCGGCTGATCTTGACCAGACTCCAATTGCGCCCACAGCCGCGCCAGATATGGATCGCGAAACCCTTCCTTCAGCAATCCTTCCAACGTATGCCGCAAATAATCCCTGGCTGGTCCATACAATCCAACCGCATCGCGCAAATGCGATACCACCTTCAGGTCCGGCAAACGCCCCGTATAACTCTCATGCTGCCGATTCATGACAAACGCCAGCGCTTTCACCCTCGGGCCATCTTTGCCCTTGAGTTGCATCGGCAACCAGCGCGGCAGATACGCGCCGGTCAGCATTTCGCGGCGCCATAACATTTTCAATTCTGTTTCGATACTGATGGCGGGGATGCGGAAGGCGATGCCTTGGCAGCAACCACCACGGTCTAGTCCCAGCACCAGGCCGGGGTTGTCCCAGGTGCCGCGGTTGATGCGTGAATACAGGTAAAAGCCGCGGTGATAACCGTACAGTTTGGCGGGCACGCGTTCGCTATGTTCTACCATCGGGTTCCAGATCAGCGAGCCGTAGCCGAACAGCCAGACATCGCCATTCGGATCCGGTAGCGAGGCTAGCGCGGCGCGCCACGAAGCTTCCAGCGCTGCTTCGGATAGCAGGGCGGAAGCAATCGGTGTGTTATCGAGGATCGTCCGCAGGCGGTCCTGTTCAAGATCTTCACGGGTGATGCTCATGGCTACAGAATAAGCCAGATTGGCAGACGGTAACAAGTGCTTTGCCAAACGACAAGTGCCGGCCGTGGTTTATCAGCAATGCATGATTCGCATCATCCTTTTAGAGCAACCAGAGTATGCGCTTGCTGCCACCAGCGCTGCCACAGCGGGATGGAAGGTAATCCGGTATTGACGATTGCAGCAGCGGGCTTAGTGCCATTTGCCTCTAATCGAATCCAGCCGCTGCGCTGCACCACATGGCACTCGCCGTCGCTGATTGCAAAACGCGTGTCAGCGGCTGTACCGCCTTCGCAGACAAGAATGCTGCCTTGCACCGTTACGATGGCTGTTCCGCGCGTTGCATAAAACATGCTGGTTTGAGCGCGGCTTAATCTAATCTGTGTAGTGCTTTCATTGGTGAGTTGCATGGCGGTTTCCTTGATGAAAGAGATGGCTCTAGCCTAACCGCCTACCTGCCGCAAAAACAGGCACAGCTGTTACTCATCTGCAGCATAACAGCCGGGATTTGCCTTATCTGTTATCGTCCTGTATCTGCGATTCTGTATCTGTTTCGGTACGCCGAAATGCAGCACGCTTCGATAATCCAATGCATGTTATGAGGCCTCTCTTGTCACTGCCCAAGCCTCAATCCCAACCGAAGTCGCCAACGCCGCAATTGCTATACCGGCGCCTGGCTGAACACTATCTGGCTGCCATCCAGGCGCTTACCTTGCGACCCGGGGATCGCATGCCATCGGTGCGCGACCTGATGCGGCAGCATCAGGTCAGCTTGTCGACGGCATTGCAAACATTGCGTCACCTTGAACAGGAAGGCTGGCTGGAAGCGCGCCCGCGTTCCGGTTATTTCGTGCGGCAGGCGCGGCGCCTGGCGCAGCCGGAAGAACTTAATCTGGCGACCGCGCCGGCTCTGATGTCGGCGCAGTATGCCGGGATCCACGAACGGGTTTCGGAAATCATTGCGCAGGGACGTAGCAATAAGGTCACACTCGACCTGAGCAGCGCCAGCTGCGCGCCGGAATTGTATGCAGTGGGCGCATTGAAAAACGCTGCTATCCGGACCTTGCGCCAGCGGCCGGAGGTGTTGACCAGCATGATGTCGCATGGCGGCAATCCGGCGTTTCGGCAGGTGCTGGCCAAACGTAGTCTTGCTATCGGCATCAAGATCGCGCCGGAACAGGTGATCGTTACCCACGGCTGTATCGAGGCGATCAATCTGGCTCTGCGCGCCGTTGCGCAGGCAGGCGACACTGTCGCGGTCGAGTCGCCGACTTACTACGGTTTGCTGCAAGTGCTGGAAAGCCTGGGCATGCGCGCGCTTGAAATCCCGACCAGCCAGCGCACCGGTATTTCGATTGAAGCGTTGGAACTGGCGCTGCGGACCTACGGCGATATCAAAGCGGTGGTGGCGGTGCCGAACCTGCAGAATCCGTTGGGCAGCATCATGCCGGACGCGCACAAGGCGCGCCTGGTGGAGCTATGCGAACAGCATGGGATGGCACTGATCGAGGACGATTCGTATAGCGACCTGGTACCGGAAGGCACTGCGTCGACCGCGCTGAAAGCCTGGGATCGCAGCGGCAACGTGATCTATTGCGCTTCGCTCAACAAAGTGCTGGCGCCAGGCATGCGCCTGGGCTGGATGGTTGGCGGCCGCTGGCAGGCGCGGATCGAGATGCTTAAATTTGCCCATACCCGGGCGAATGAAGAGTGGGCACAGATTACAGCGGCGGATTTTATGGCCTCGACTGCCTATGATCGCCATTTGCGGCGTTTGCGTGAAGCGCTGCGGATACAGCGCGCGCGTACCGCCGATGCGATCGCTGTGCATTTTCCAACCGGTACCCGCCTCAACCTGCCAGACGGCGGCGCCTTGTTGTGGGTGGAACTGCCGCAGCAATTGTCATCCAAAAAGGTATTTGAGGCGGCATTGCGAGAAGGTATCCGGCTTGCTCCCGGTTTGATGTTTTCCAATTCCAGGCGCTTCGATCATTATCTGCGGCTGTGCTGCGGCCAGCCGTTTTCGCCGCAGATCGAGCAAGGCATAAAACGGCTGGGGGAAATCGTCGCAGAGCTGTTGTCTGAACCTGAGGTGCAGCAGAGAAAATTACCATGAATTCAGTATTTCTTCGACCTGCGCAGCGCGCGGAATCGGTGCTACCGCACCGTAACCGGTAGTCGACAAAGCGGCACAGACATTGGCGTAACGGGCAGCGCGGAACGGATCGTCACCGGCCACCAGGCGGGCAATGAAGGCACCGCCAAAGCAATCGCCGGCGCCGGTGGCGTCGACCGCTTCGACACCGTAAGCCGGCACCATGCGGCGTTCGCTGGCGGTGGCGACATAACAGCCTTCGGCGCCGAGCTTGAAGGCGATCAGGCCGATGCCGCAGGACAGCAGCGTATCGACAATCGCATCGCGGTCGTCGAGGCCGGTGAGGGCGCTGACATCGTCCCAGCTGGGCAGGCAGATATCGCATAACGCAAACGCCGCACGCATTTTTTCACGGGCGCGTTCCAACGGCCATAGTTTCAGCCGCAGGTTGGTGTCGAGCGACGTGCGCACGCCATGCTTGCGCGCATGCGCCATCGCCGCCAGGCCGGCATCGCAGGCAGATTCGCTGATCGCCAGGCTGATGCCTGACAGATGCAGCATCTTGGCGCCGGCGATTGCCTCTAGCGGCAGCTGCGCGCTGGTATAGCGGCTGGCGGCAGAGCCTGCACGCAGATAGTCGAAGTGATGACCGTCCTGGTCATGCGAAACAAAATATACGCCGGTAGCTGCTTGCGGATCGTTCGCCACATGGCTCGCATCGACCTGTTCCGCCAGCCACAGATCACGCAGCTTCTGGCCGAAATGATCATTGCCGAGGGCGCTGATATAACCGCTGCGCGCGCCTTGACGGGCTGCGGCGATACAGAAATTCGAGGTGTCGCCGCCAAAGCCTTGCAGGTACATGCGTGCATCGTGGAGCCGCTGGTTGAACTCCACCATTGCTTCGCCATAAGCCAGGATATCTAGTGTCATCGCTTGTGCCGGGGAAAAAAGTAAAAGAAAAATTAAAAGAAGGTCTGGATCACATCTACCACGTGATGCTGCGCATCGACGACGGCTATCTGACGCCATTTATCGAACGTCAGGCACGGATGCGAGATGTCGAAGCCAATCATGTCGCCGACCTTGATGTCGTCGCCCTCGGTGATCTGCAGGTACGCATGCTGATCCATCATGCCGGTCACCTGCCAGTGGGCGGGCGTGGCCTTCGGTGCTGTTGTGCCGGGGCGATAATGCAGTGCCGGCGTAGGCAGGCCGGCGTCGAATGCAGCGTCACGCTTGCCGAGAGCGATGATAGCTTTGCCGGTTTCCGGAATCGATTGCACATAAGCCCACAACTGCAAGGCCGGCTGCAATTCGCTGCGCATTTTGCGGGCGATAGGATTACGCGTCTGGATCTGCGCTTGCGCTGCGCGGTAGATGCCGACATCGTGCGTCAGGTAACAGCCCGGGCGCAACACCACGTCCAAAGGCAATCCGATCTCGGTCTTGGCGAATTCGTCGGCGACCACGTCGTACCATGCCGAACCGGCGCCGGTCAGTATCACCGGCCGCGCTGCGCTGCCTTCGGTGCGAGCAGCAAAGCGGCCATCCTTGGCCAACTGTCTGGTGCAGGCCACCGCGTGTTGCAGAAAGCTGCGGATAGCGGCTTCTTCTTTCAAGACGCCTTCATAGACTTCAACCCCGGCCAGCACGATATGCTCCGGCCAGCGCGCAATCGCATCCAGCACGGCTGCTTGCTGCTCCGCATTGCGGATGCCGGTGCGGCCGCCGTCGGCGCCCAGTTCCAGCAATACATGCAGTTTTTGTTTGCGGGCCTGGAAGAACGCGCCCAACTGATCGACGCCATCGGCCGAATCGACCAGGCAGCAGAATTCAAAGGAGAGGTCAGCCAGCAAATCGGAGATTATCGCCATATTCTGCTTGCCGACCAGCTGATTCGCCATGATCACGCGTCGTACGCCGTGCTGATAGGCGACCCGGGTCTGGTGTGCGGTGGCCAGGGTGATGCCCCATGCGCCGCCGGCCAGTTGGCGCGCGAACAGCTTCGGCGCCATCGTGGTTTTACCGTGCGGGGCCAGTTTGACGCCGTATTCCGTGACGAACTGCTGCATCCACTGCAAATTGTGCGTCATGCGCTCTTCGGACAGCACTGCGGTAGGCAGGCTCAGGTCTTCTCGCAGCAGATTCCAGTTGTGCGCCTTCACCTCGGCAGCAGGCAATGTCTGTTGAAATGCTCCCAGACCCTTGTTCAACGGATCGATTGTCGGGTTCTCATAATCGCTGTGATAGTTAATAACATTGGCCATCAGATCTTCTCCTTCAGAATTCATTTGACGTAATCATATCCTTGAATTTACTATATTAAAAGCATGTTACAAAGTAACATAGAGTTTTTTCCTACTGTGCTTGCTGCAGAGGCAGTGTGGGACTCTGTCTTTTCATTGCCCTGTATTCTGGCTTTTCTTTATTTTGCTGCTTAATTTACAACGCAACTGACAACACATGGCTCATTCATTCGATATTGTGTCGCGCATCGCCGAGCGTAGCGGTCAGCTGCGTCTGGCAGAGCAGAAGGTAGCCCAGGCAATCCTGGGCGATTTGCCGTTTGCCGCCAGCGCCAGTATCCAGACCCTGGCGAAACAAGCCAGCGTCAGCGAAGCCAGCGTCACCCGTTTCGCCAAAGCCATCGGTTGCCGCGACGTGCGCGAATTGAAGATGCATCTGGCCCAGGCTGCAGCCATCGGGCAGCGGTTTTTGCGGGTCGAGAGCTCTGTTGTTGAAAACCAACTTCCGCAAATCGTCGACATTGTGTATGCCGATATCCACAAAGCGCTGGAGGTCAATCGCAGCCTGCTGAACCAGGAGACCTTGTTGCAAGCGGCGCAGGCGCTGCTGCAGGCACGCATGATTTATGCCTTTGGTATGGGTGGCGGCTCGACTATGCTATCCGATGAGGCACGCTATCGGCTGGTGCGCCTAGGGCGCCCGGTGGCCACCTATCACGACGCCATGCTGCAAAAAATGGTAGCCGCAACGCTCGACAAGGACGATGTGGTGCTGGTCTTGTCAACCACCGGCAATGTGCCTGAACTCAACGCCAGTTGCGCCATCGCCAAGGAATATGGCGTGCGGCTGGTGGCGATCACCGCCCTGGGTTCGCCGTTGGCCGCGATGGCCGATGTGCTGTTGCCGTTGAAGTCGCTGGAAACCGATTTTATTTTCAAGCCGTCATCGTCGCGCTACGCCATGATGATGGCGCTGGACGTGCTGATGACCGAGTTGGCATTGCTGCAAAAAGATCGTAGCCAGGAGTTGCTGCGACGCCTGAAATTCACACTGGATACACATCGCGGCGGCGGCAATCGCGAGCCGTTGGGAGATTGAGATGAGCACTGAATCGAATACACCCCTGTCAAATGCAGCGGCCACGCCAAGTTGCGATACGCTGATTCGTAACGTGTCGGTGATTGACGGCAGTGGCGAGCCGGCATTTGTGGCCGACGTCGCCTTGGCCGGCGGCCGTATCCTGCATATCGAGCCGCGTAGCGACGCCAATGCCGGCAAGTCATCCGGCTGGCAAGCTGCGCAGGTGATCGACGGCAGCGGCAAGGTCCTGAGTCCCGGTTTTATCGATGTCCACACGCACGACGACACCAACGTGATTCGCACACCGAGCATGGTGCCCAAGCTGTCGCAGGGCGTCACCACCGTGATCGTCGGCAATTGCGGCATTAGCGCCGCACCGGTCAGCCTCAAGGCCGAACCGCCTGATCCGATGAATCTGCTGGGCGAGGCGAGCGCCTTCAGCTATCCGACTTTTGCCTCCTATGTCGACGCGGTGACCCAGGCTCAACCGTCCATCAACGTCGCAGCGCTGATCGGCCACACCGCCTTGCGCAGCAACCAGATGGACCGGCTCGATCGTGCCGCCACCGAAACAGAAATCGCCGCCATGTGCGAACAGTTGCGCGAAGCGCTGGCGCATGGCGCACTCGGGCTCAGCACCGGCCTGGCTTACGGCAACGCGATCAATGCGCCCACCGTCGAAGTGTTGGCGCTGGCAGAACCGCTGGCCGAGGCCGGCGCCATCTACGCGACCCATTTACGCAGCGAATTCGCCGACATCCTGGAAGCCATGGATGAAGCTTTCCGTATCGGCAAACATGCCCGGGTGCCGGTGGTGATTTCGCATTTGAAATGCGCCGGCGTTGAAAACTGGGGCCGCAGCGCCGAAGTGCTGGAAGCGCTGGAGCAGGCGCAGCGTTATCAGCCGGTCGGTTGCGACTGCTATCCCTACACCGCCAGCTCATCCACACTGGATTTGAAGCAGGTGACCGACACCATCGACATCATGGTGACATGGTCGGAACCGGAACCGGCCATGGGCGGCAAGCTGCTAGCCGAGATCGCCGCCGAATGGCAGGTCGACCTGATGGCAGCGGCGCGTCGTTTGCAACCGGCCGGCGCCGTCTATCACTGCATGCAGGATGACGATGTCAACCGCATCCTGAGCCACCCGGCCAGTGTGGTCGGATCGGATGGCTTGCCTAACGATCCGTTGCCGCATCCGCGTCTGTGGGGTGCGTTTCCGCGGGTGCTGGGTTACTACAGCCGCGAACAAAAATTGTTTCCGCTGAGCGTGGCGATCCGCAAGATGACCGGTTTGTCGGCCGAACGCTTCGGGCTGGCTGAACGCGGCCTGGTACGCGAGGGTTATTGGGCTGACCTGGTGTTGTTCGATCCGGAAACCGTACGCGATGCTGCAACTTTCTCGGATCCGATGCAGCCGGCAGAAGGAATAGAAGCGGTATGGGTGAATGGTGTCTTGTCGTATCTGGGTGGCGCGCAAAAAGCGCCGACCGAGTCGCGGGCAGGGCGTTTCCTGGCTCGGCAAGCAGGCGTGAGTGGCGTCCTTGCAAGTTGAGTTGGTTGAATTTTTGTTGAGTTTTGTTTTTTTACCGAGTTTTTACTGAGGAGTAGCTATGACTATCAAACGATACGGTGTTGAAGGTGGTTCCGGAACCGGCGGCCAGCATTTGCCATTCGCGCGTGCGGTCGAAGCCGACGGCTGGCTGTACGTTTCCGGCCAGGTGGCGATGGTGGACGGCGAAGTGATCGATGGCGGCATCGTCGCGCAATCGCACAAAACCATCCAGAACGTGCTGGCGATCCTGAAAGAAGCCGGATACGGTCCGGAGCACGTGGTGCGTTGCGGTGTCTGGCTTGACGATACCCGCGATTTTCAATCGTTCAACCGGGTTTTCAAAGAGTACTTTGGCGCCAATCCGCCGGCCCGTGCTTGCGTGCAGTCGAGCATGGTGGTCGATTGCAAGGTGGAAGTGGATTGCATCGCTTATAAAAAATAATTCGCTGCAGGTTGGCGGAATTTACTGACAACTAGTAACTAATAGTTGCAAAATGGCATCGTTCGTCATGTGTTTGCGCGCTAGGGCAGGCGTTGGATATATCGCGGTGCCGAAAAATAAATCGGACTTTAGGAGGATTTGATGGAGATGGTTCAAGGAAATATGTTGCTGCTCTATGCGGTGATTGCAGTACTCGCACTGATAGTGCTGATCGCCAAATTCAAGATGAATCCGTTCATCGTGCTGATCGTGGTATCGGTGATTCTGGGTTTAGTGGTCGGCATGCCGATGGGAGCCATCGTCAAATCTTATGAAACCGGTGTCGGCGGCGCTTTAGGACATATTGCGCTGGTGGTCGGGCTGGGTACCATGTTCGGCAAGATGATGGCCGAATCAGGCGGCGCCGAGCGCGTTGCCAACACGCTCATCGGCGTGTTCGGACCCAAGCGCGTGCACTGGGCGATGATGGTGGTAGCCCTGATAGTCGGCCTGCCGGTATTCTTTGAAGTCGGTTTCGTGCTGTTGATCCCGATTGCGTTCAACGTCGCCAAGCGCACCGGAACCTCGATGATCATGGTCGGGATCCCGATGGTTGCCGGCCTGTCGGTCGTGCATGGTTTGATTCCGCCGCATCCGGCAGCGCTGTTCGCCGTGACTGCCTACAACGCAGATATCGGCCGCACCATCATGTACGCGCTGATCGTCGGTATTCCTACTGCGATCATTGCCGGTCCGCTGTTTGCCAAGCTGATCAGCCGCTTCGTCGTGCCGAATCCCGACAATCCATTGATTGCGCAATTTGTCGAAGAAGACATTCACCGTGAACTGCCTGGTTTCGCCGTCACCATCTGCACCATCCTGTTGCCGGTAGCGCTGATGCTGATCGGCAGCTGGGCAGACTTGTTCTTCACGCCAAAAACTTTCGCCAACGATTTCCTGCGCCTGATGGGTAATTCCGTCATCGCATTGTTGATTGCGACGCTGGTAAGTTTCTATACCTTCGGCAAGGCACGCGGTTTTAATCGTGAAGCCATCCTCAAATTCACTACAGAATGTCTGGCGCCTATCGCCGGGATCACGCTGATCGTTGGCGCCGGCGCCGGTTTCGGCCGGATCCTGATCGACGGCGGCGTTTCCAAGGCAATTGTCGAACTCGCCAACAACGCCCATTTGTCACCACTGCTGCTGGGCTGGTTTGTGGCCGCGCTGATTCGGGTCGCCACCGGTTCCGCCACCGTTGCGATGACCACTGCTTGCGGTATCGTCGCACCGATCGTCACTGCCGCCGGCGTAACTGTCCGGCCGGAACTGATGGTGCTGGCAACCGGCGCCGGTTCGCTGATCCTGTCGCATGTCAATGACGGCGGCTTCTGGCTGGTCAAGGAGTACTTCAACATGACCGTGACCGAAACCTTCAAGACCTGGACTGTCGCCGAAACTATCATTTCCGTGGTGGCGTTGTTGTTCACATTGGCCCTGGCTACCGTGATTTGATTATTTTCTAAAGTAGTCGGGATGCCGCAAAACGGCTTGCAGAACTTAGGTTCTGCAAGCCGTTTTGATTTGGAGGGGGAGGACGGAGAGATGGATGAGCTCTTGTCATCCTCGCGTCACATTCGATACTTACAATCAATAATGCCATATTGGCAAGCGCCGAAGCATTTCGATCGTACTCGTCCATTTTTCGGACCATTCTTCCGACCATATCACCGCTCAGACCATGACTTTCCCCTTGCTCAACCGCGAACTCGGCGTACTCGCCTTCAATGAAAGAGTCCTGGCACAAGCCGAGGATCCTGCGGTGCCTTTGCTGGAACGGCTGCGCTTTGTCTGTATCACCAGCAGTAACCTGGATGAGTTTTCGGAGATCCGGATGTCTGGCTTGCAAGAGCAGATCAGGGTTGCGGTAGATGGCGTGACGCCGGACGGCATGTCGTTGCAGCATGCTTACAGCACCATCAGCGAGCGGGCGCAGAAGCTGGTGGCGCGTCAGTACGCTTTGTTCAACGACGTGCTACTGCCGGCCTTGAACGCGGAGGGCATCGCCTTCTATCAGGAATCCGAGTGGAACGATGAACAAACCGCCTGGGCGCATGAGTTTTTCAAGACCGAGCTGCTGCCGGTACTGACGCCTATCGGCCTCGACCCCGCCCATCCTTTCCCGCGGGTGCTCAACAAGAGTTTGAATTTCGCGGTCAAATTAAGTGGCAAGGATGCCTTCGGCCGCGAGACCGAACTGGCGATCGTGCAAGCACCGCGCGTCTTGCCGCGTCTGGTCCGGATGCCGGAACACTTGTCGGCTCACGCATATGGCTTCGTGCTGTTGAGTAGTTTCATGCAGCGCTTTGTCGGCGAACTGTTTCCTGGTTTGTCGATCGGCGGCTGTTATCAATTCCGGGTGACGCGCAACAGCGACCTGTTTGTCGATGAAGACGAAGTCACCGATTTGCGATTGGCATTACAGGGCGAGTTGCCGACCCGCCAGTTGGGCAACGCGGTACGGCTGGAGGTAGCGGACGGTACGCCGGCATCGCTGGTGCAGCGTCTCCTGATCCAGAACGGCTTGATGCCTGCCGATTGTTATCGCGTCAACGGCGCGGTCAACCTGGTGCGCCTGATGCCTTTGCCGGATCTGGTCGACCGGCCCGACTTGAAATTCACGCCGCATACGCCGGTGCTGCCGAAAGCCTTCGTGACCGGCGCTTCGGTATTCGATGTCATCGATCAGAACGACGTGTTGCTGCATCATCCTTATGAAAGTTTCCAGCCGGTGCTGGAACTGCTGCAGCAGGCCGCGATCGATCCCGATGTGCTGGCCATCAAACAAACCATTTATCGCACCGGCAACGATTCACCGTTGATGAGCGCGCTGATGCAGGCGGCCAAGAACGGCAAGGAAGTCACGGTCGTGCTGGAGCTGATGGCGCGCTTTGACGAAGAAACCAATATCGGCTGGGCAGCCAAGCTGGAGGCGGTTGGCGCCCATGTGGTGTATGGCGTTTTCGGTTACAAGACGCACGCCAAGATGCTGTTGATCGTGCGTCGCAAGCGGCACGCCAAACATACCAAATTGAAGCGTTATGTGCATCTGGGCACCGGCAACTATCATCCGAAGACCGCGCGCCTTTATACCGACTTCGGCTTGATGACCAGCGATGACAAGATTTGCGAAGACGTGCATAACGTGTTCCAGCAACTGACCGGCTTTGGCAAGCAAGTGCCGCTCAAGCGCTTGTGGCAATCGCCGTTCACCTTGCACGCGAATGTGTTGCATGCGATTCAAAAAGAAGTCGACGCCGCCAAGGCTGGCAAGCAGGGCTACATCATCGCCAAGATGAACGCCTTGCTGGAACCTACGGTGATTGAAGCTTTGTATCTGGCGTCCCAGGCGGGCGTCAAGATCCAGCTGTTGATTCGCGGCGTGTGTGCCTTGCAGCCGGGAGTGCCGGGCTTGTCGGAGAATATCAAGGTGCGTTCGGTTATCGGGCGCTTTCTTGAGCATCACCGGGTATTTTATTTTTATGCCGATGGCGAAGAGCATGTGATTCTGTCCAGCGCCGACTGGATGGATCGCAATTTATTCCGTCGCATCGAAACAGCGTTCCCGATCCTGGACGGCAAGCTCAAGCGGCGCGTGATCGAAGAAAGTTTGCTGATACATCTGCAAGATAACGCATCTGCGTGGGATATGGATAGCGACGGCAGATATAAGAGCGCCAACCCTGGCGATGCCACGCCGCTGGTCAGCCAGATCGATTTGCTGTCGCGCTTTTAGGGTTGTCGATAAACAACGGCAAAAATAGGAAGGATGTAGGGTGGGCCAAAAAAATTGCACTTTTAATTCGCGCTTTTAATTTGATTTATGCGCTTGCCCCAGCTTGGTTTCCAGGCGGCTTTGCACGCGCTCGAAGCACAAGCTCAGGCACCAGTAAATCGCCGCTGCAGCCAGATACAGCGGCAGCGGGCGGAAGGTCACCGCAATGATTTCCTTGGTGGCCAGCATCAGCTCCGTCACGGTGATGACCGACACCAGCGACGTATCCTTGATCAGGCTGATCAGGGTATTGCTCATCGACGGCACCGCAATCCGGATCGCCTGAGGAATCACGATGTAGCGCAATGTTTGCCAGTAATTCAGGCCGAGGCTGTAACTGGCGGACCATTGCCCTGTGTGCACGCCGAGGATGGCGCCGCGCAGGCTTTCCGACAGATAGGCGCCGGCATTCAGGCTCAGCGCCAGGACACCCGCGGTCAACGGCGAAAAGCTGATGCCTATGCTCGGCAGGCCGTAATAAATCACAAAGATCTGCACCAGCAGCGGCGTACCGCGCATCAGGCTGACATAGGTGCTGGCCGGCCAGCGCGCCAGGCGTGACGGCAAAATGCGGGCGACCGCCAATGGAAAGCCGAGCAGCAGTCCGCCCAGCATGGAAGCCACCGCAAACACCAAGGTGTAGCCTACGCCGCGGAACAAGGTCGGCCCCGCCTGCTGCAGCAAATCTAGTAATTCCATATTGTCTTTGTTAAATCTAGATTTTCTTGCTTAAAAAAACATCCCCGCGGTGGGCGGGGATGTCTGGTCTGGCTGAAGTGTAACGTGAATTCCGTTACTGCGCCGATGGCGCTTTGCTAACGTCGAAGCCGAACCACTTGAATGAGACTTGCTTGAAGCTGCCGTCTTTCAGGATGTCGTCCAGCGCTTTGTTCAGAGCCGCCTCGAATTTCGGATTGCCTTTTTGGAAAGGAATGCCGATTTTATCGATGTCGCCGAAAGTGGCGCCGGCCTTCAACGGCAGATTCGAGCTTTTCAGCAGATAGCCCACCAGCAACCGGTCATTCAAGGCGGCATCGATACGGCCGCTGGCCAGGTCGGCCAGGTATTCAGGCGAGCCAGGATAGGTTTTGACATCAATCCCTGCGATTGCCTTGGCCTTTTGTTCGAAATTGGTGCCCTGGCCCAGGCCGAGTTTGTAGCCTTTCAGCGATTCCAGCGTCGGGAAGCTGCGCTTCTCGTCTTTCCTGACGATCAATTGCGCCGTGGACAGGGTGTACGGTTGAGAAAAATCGAAGGCTTTTTGACGCGCTTCGGTAATCCCGACCTGGTTGATGATGACATCGTATTTGCCGGCGCCGAGGCCGGCCAGGATACCGCTCCATTCGGTAGTCGTGAATTCCGGCTTCACGCCAAGCTTGGCTGCCAGCAATTTGGCGACGTCAACCTCAAAGCCCTCCAGCTGGCCGCTTTTCGGATCTTTGAAGTTGAACGGAGGATAGTTGCCTTCCATCGCCACCTTCAGGGTGCCACGGGCTTTGACGGTATCCAGCAGGTCTGCTGCGAACGCGTTGAGCGTGACGCCGGTGATCAGTATCGCAGCTGCAATCTTGCTCAATTTTGACAGTGTAGTGGCCATTTCTTTTCCTTTGGTTGGTAGCGATTGGTAGCACTATGTTAAGCGTATTTCCCTGCAAATGTGAAATGATGGTTTTGCGACTTTATATGTACTTATTGTCTTTGCATTTCAGGAAAATATCAGTTATCGCCGATCTAGGCAATTTACGGCTCGCTGTTTTTCTTGCGTAGGGCCAGATCGGTGCTCAATGCCGCAAACTGTTGATACAGCTCCGCGATGTGCGGTTGCCATTGCAGGACCGCCTGATATTGCCTGGCGACTGTGGCCAGGTCGCCGCGCGCGATCGGGCCGGTGAGGGCGGTTGCCGGACCGAGACGGAAAGCGTTGGCCGCGCTTTCAGACAGCAGCGGTTCGATCAATTTCAAGGCAAGCTCAGGCGCAATGCCCGCCGCAACGTAAGCCTGCTGTGCGACGTCGATCAGCGTCACCTGATAGTTGGAGGCGAATACTGCGGCAGCGTGGTACAAGGTCTTTTGCTCGCGCCGGATCGCCACCGACTGCGCGCCGATCGCGCTGAATGCGGGGCCGAGAACCGCCAGGGCGGCTGCATCGCCTTCGCTGCCGCACCAGGTGCCGTCGAAATGACCAGCGACCTGTTGTGGATCGGCAAAGCTGCGGATGGGATGGATGCTGGCGACGGCCGCGCCTTGTGCAGTGGCGGCAGCCAGTTCAAGCGACGACAGCGCGCCGCTGCAATGAAACACAATGCTGCCCGGCTGCAGTTTGCCTGCGGCGGCGAGGGCGTTGCAACAAGCGGCGATCTGGTCGTCGCCGGCGGCAATCAGATAGACGTCAGCGCTGCGCAGACCGGCATGGCCTGCCGCTACGCTACCGGCGCCGATGAAGGCGCAGGCCTGTTGTGCGCTGGCAGAGGAACGGTTCAGGATGTCGAGCAAGACAAAAGTCTGGCGCTCGTGCCAAAGCCGGCCCAGAGTCTGGCCGACTTTGCCGCAACCGATGATACTTAAGCTTAGCGTGCGGGGACGGCGTTGGCCGCCGTCCGGTATTGCGCTCAGTTGCCTAGTTAATTGCCCAGTTGCTCCAGCGCTTCCTGTTGCTCCAGCCATTCCGCCTCCAGTTGCGTCAGTTCCTTGGCATAAAACGCCTGATCGGCCAGCAGCGTCGCCAATTCCTTTTTCTTGTCTTTATCGTAGATTTCCGGATCGGCCAGGCGCGTATCGACAGTATGCTTCTGCGCGCTGCGTTTGGCGATCTGTTCATCCAGGCGCTTGATGCGCGATTCGATCGGTTTCTTCTGCGCCGCCAGCTTTTGCCGCGCTTCGGCTTCCGCACGCTTTTGTTCGCGGCGGTCGGCAGTGTCGACCACAGCCGCCGCCGGAGCGACCGCACTGGCGATTTTTGCCTTGCTGCCGGCTTTTGGCAGCGCGGCATCGGTCGCACTGTTTTTGGCCGCCAGCTTGGTCTTGAACAGCCAGTCCTTGTAATCGTCCAGGTCGCCGTCGAATGGCGCTACCTTGCCGTCGGCGACGATGATGAACTGATCGGTAGTGGCGCGCAACAGATGGCGATCATGCGATACCAATACCAGAGTGCCTTCGAACTGCGCCAGCGCCATGGTCAGTGCTTCGCGGGTTTCCAGGTCCAGATGGTTGGTCGGTTCATCCAGCAGCAGCAGGTTGGGGCGCTGCCAGACGATCAGGGCCAGCGCGAGGCGCGCTTTTTCGCCGCCGGAAAATGGTGCGATCGAGCTGGTCACCATCGGGCCGTTGAAATTGAAGCTGCCGAGGAAGTTGCGCAACTCTTGCTCGCGCACGGTTGGCGCGATCTTGCCCATATGCCACAGCGGCGATTCGTCATGGCGCAGCATTTCCACCTGGTGCTGGGCGAAGTAGCCGATCGACAGGCCCTTGCCGAATTGGGCGTCGCCACGCAATGGCTTGAGTTCTTCCGCGATGGTTTTGATGAAAGTCGATTTACCGGCGCCGTTGACACCCAGCAGGCCGATACGCTGGCCGATCTGCAGAGAGAAATTGATGCCGGCGATGATCACCTTTTCGGTGACGTCGTGGCTGGTTTCGCTTTCGGTGCGGTAGCCGGCGCTCACATCTTCCATCACCAGCAAGGGATTAGGTGCGCTCAACGGCACCCGGAATTCGAAAGAGAATTCAGCAGCCGCGCGCAACGGCGCCAACTCTTCCATCTTGGCCAGGGCCTTCATCCGGCTTTGGGCCTGACGCGCTTTGCTGGCCTGGGCCTTGAAGCGGTTGATGAACGACTCCAGATGCGCACGCTGGCGCATTTGCTTTTCCAAAGTACCGGCAGCCAGTTCCAGCTGCGCAGAACGCTGCCGCTCGAACGAGGAATAGTTACCCGAGTAACGCTTCAGCTTGCGCTCATCGATATGCACGATGACATTCACCACGCCGTCGAGGAAATCGCGGTCATGGGAGATGATGATCAGGGTGCCGGGATAGCGCTTGAGCCAGTCTTCCAGCCAGATGATGGCGTCCAGGTCCAAGTGATTGGTCGGTTCATCCAGCAGCAGCAGGTCGGATGGGCACATCAGTGCTTGCGCCAGGTTGAGGCGCATGCGCCAGCCGCCGGAGAAGCTGGCCACCGGCTGATCCATTTGCGCCAGCGAGAAGCCGAGGCCGGTCAGCAATTGTTCGGCACGCGAACGCACAGTGTAAGCATCGGCATCGGCCAGGGCGCTATACAGTTCGCCGATCAGAATGCCGTTGGAGGTGGTTTCGGGTTCGCTTTCGAGGAACGCCAGTTCTTCTTCCAGGCGGCGCAGGGTGACGTCGCCGTCGATAGCGTACTCAATTGCAGGACGGTCCAGCGCCGGGGTTTCCTGGGCAACGTAGGCCATGCGCCATTTCGTCGGGAAATCGATTTCGCCGAGGTCGGCATGCAGCTCCCCGCGCAGCAGTCCGAACAGGCTGGACTTGCCGGCGCCGTTAGCACCGATCAGGCCGATCTTGTCGCCCGGGTTAAGGGTGACGTCGACATTGTCGAGCAAAGGCTTGACGCCGCGCATCAGGGAAACTTGTTGAAAACGTATCATGTCTACTATCTGCTAACTATCTTGCTAAATGAGTGGCCATGCATGCGTTTAAATTTCAAATTCAACAACATGCAGGTTGCGATGGTCTTGCTTATTACGTATTTGCTGTGCCCGGGCATGGACCCCATAACTGGGGGGACGATTTAAGGCAATTGGTCAGCGGTCAGCAGGAATACCATGTCGTCGCCGGCGCTGGTCGATACCCAGGTCATTTCCAGGTCCGGGAATGCGGCTTCGGCGAAGGCGCGCTCGTTGCCGATTTCAACCACGAGTATGCCGTTGGCCGTCAGGCGTTGCTTGGCGCCGGCAACAATCTTGCGCACCAGATCCATGCCGTCGCTGCCGCCAGCCAAGGCGATTTGCGGTTCACGCAGATATTCAGGCGGCAACTTGTCCATCGAACCGGAATTGACATACGGCGGGTTGGTGACGATCAGGTCGTATTTTTTTGCCGGGACTTTGCTGTACAGGTCGGATTCGATCAGCGTGATGCGATCCTGCAATTCATAGTCATCCACATTGCGACGCGCCACGGCCAGCGCATCGGCCGAAATATCCGCGGTATCGACATGGGCCTGCGGGAAAGCATCCGCCAGCATGATAGGCAGGCAGCCGGAGCCGGTGCACAGTTCCAGGATATTGCTGACAGCCGCGGGATCTTGCAGCCATGGCGAGAAATGGTCAGGAATCAGCTCGGCGATGAACGAGCGCGGCACGATCACGCGCTGGTCGACGTAAAAACGGTATTCGCCCAGCCAGGCTTCATTGGTAATGTAGGCGGCAGGAACGCGATCGGTGCTGCGTTTTTCAATTACCTGCAGCACGGCGTCGATTTCATGCGGCAGCAGGCGCGCGTCGAAAAACGGCTCGATCTTGTCCAGCGGTAGCTTCAGCGTATGCAGGATCAGGTAGGCTGCCTCATCCAGCGCGTTGCTGCTGCCGTGGCCGAAGAACAGGCCGGCGGTATTGAAGCGGGTAACTGCATAGCGCAGCAGGTCGCGGATGGAGGTAAAGGATTGTGGTGTCATGGTGCGGATAATAAAGGTGGGGCTGGCAATGGCCGGGTATTGGCGCTATCTTGTCAGGATTCGATCAAGACCGCATTATATCTGACGCGGGTGCCTGGGCGGACAAGTAGGGTGGGCACGCCTTTGTGCCCACGCGTGAATTGGCAGCACCGAATTGGCAGCACCTATTGCCTGTTTCCGTGCCGTCGGGGGCTTGTACTCCGATTATCGCGGTCACGCGTGGGCAAAGTGACACCTTACGGTTATGGCAGCAAATTTTCCAGCGTGCGGCGGTAGATGTTTTTCAGCGGATCGATAAACTGGACTTCCACGTGCTCGTCGATCTTGTGGATACTGGCGTTGGGTGGACCGAATTCGATCACCTGCGGGCAGATCTGCGCGATGAAACGTCCGTCCGAGGTGCCGCCGGTAGTCGACAATTCGGTGTTGATGCCGGTTTCCGCCTTGATCGCAGAAGAGATGGCTTCGCTCAGCGTGCCACGCGGCGTCAGGAACGGCCGGCCGCCTACGGTCCAGGCCAGGGTATATTCCAGGCCGTGCTTGTCCAGGATCGCATGCACCCGTTGCTGCAAACCTTCGACGGTGCTGGCGGTGGAGAAGCGGAAGTTGAAATCGATCACCACTTCGCCCGGAATCACGTTGGAGGCGCCGGTGCCGCCGTGGATATTCGACATCTGCCAGGAGGTCGGCAGGTAGTATTCATTCGCCTCATCCCACTTTTCGGCGGCCAGTTCAGCCAGCGCCGGAGCTGCCAGGTGGATAGGGTTCTTTGCCAGCTGAGGATAGGCGATGTGGCCCTGTACGCCTTTGACCGTAAGCTTGCCGGACATGGTGCCGCGGCGGCCGTTCTTGATCATGTCGCCCAGGGTCGAGCTGGAAGTCGGTTCGCCGACGATGCAGTAATCGAGTTGCTCGCCGCGCGCCTTCAGTTTTTCGCAGACCACCACGGTGCCGTCTGTAGCCGGGCCTTCTTCGTCGCTGGTAATCAGGAAACCGATAGAGCCGGAATGGTCCGGACGGGCTTGCGTGAATTCTTCTATCGCCACCACCATGGCGGCAATCGAGGTTTTCATGTCTGCGGCGCCACGGCCGTAGAGCTTGCCGTCGCGGTGGCTAGGCAGGAACGGATCGGATTGCCATTGTTCGCGCGGGCCGGTCGGCACCACATCGGTGTGGCCGGCAAACACCAGCAGCGGCCGTGTCGTGCCCTTGCGTGCCCATAAATTGGTGACGTCGCCGGACTGGATGGTTTCGCAGGCAAAGCCGAGCGGCGCCAGCAATTCGATCAGGAGCGCCTGGCAGCCTTTGTCTTGCGGTGTGACGGAGGATAGTGCAATCAACTCTTCGGCCAGCGCCAGGGTCTTGCTCTCGGTTTGGTTTGTCATGAAATCTGCTGCGCTTATTGTCTGAATTATTGGTTAAATATTTCTTGGTACAGTGCGTCCGAAAAACCGACATACGTGTTCTTGCCGGTGAATAGCACCGGCCGCTTGATGATGGAAGGCAGTTCCAACATCAACGGCGTAGCGCTGATGCCGTCGGTGATGCCGTTACGGCGTTGTTCCGACAAGCCGCGCCAGGTAGTGCCTTTGCGGTTGATCAGCGTATCCCA
The DNA here is from genome assembly GCF_018304965.1 of Collimonas antrihumi. Lineage (GTDB taxonomy): Bacteria > Pseudomonadota > Gammaproteobacteria > Burkholderiales > Burkholderiaceae_D > Collimonas > Collimonas antrihumi. The sequence continues at coordinate 70,312 of NZ_JAGQED010000018.1, read as the reverse complement.
AGGCACGTCCGCCAGCCAGGTAGTGATCAGTTGCGCCGTGACGCCGTCTTTCTTGAAATTGTGAAACGTGTATGCGATCTCCTGGTCTTCAAGCCAGGTGCGGGCTTTCTTGACTGTGTCGCAATTGGGAATGCCGTAAAGAGTAATTGCCATAGATTGAATGCGGTTTATAAATCCAGTGTGAATTCGGTGAAGGTCGCGCCTTCGACGCGTTCCGGTTCTGGCGTCACCGGAGTCGAATTCTTCTTGGAACTCGGCGTGTGGTTGTTGATCAGCCAGTACAGGTTGCTTGGGGAATCGGCGTGCGCCAGCGCTTCGTCCTGGGTGATGACGCCATCCTCGATCAATTGCATCAGCGCCTGCTCGAAGGTTTGCGAACCGGGTGCCAGGCTCTTCTCCATCGCTTCTTTGATCTGGCTGATATTGTCTTCTTCTATCAGTTCAGAAACGTGACGCGTGTTGAGCATGATTTCGACCGCCGGGGTGCGCTCGCCATCGACGGTAGTGACCAGTCGCTGCGAAACAATCGCAGCCAGGGTCGAAGCCAGGTCTTCCAGCAGCGCCGGCCGGTTTTCAATCGGATAAAAACTGATGATGCGGTTCAGCGCGCGGTAGGTATTGTTGGCGTGCAGCGTCGATACCACCAGATGGCCGGACTGGGCATAGGCCATGGCGGCCGACATGGTTTCCTTGTCGCGGATTTCGCCGATCAGGATGCAATCCGGCGCTTGCCGCAACGCGTTCTTCAAGGCGCCATTGAGATCGGTGGTGTCGCTGCCGATTTCGCGCTGGTTGACGATCGAACGGTGATTATGGAACAGGAATTCGATAGGATCTTCCAGGGTCAGGATATGGCCTGCCTGGGTTTTGTTGCGATGGTCCAGCATCGAGGCGATAGTCGTCGACTTGCCGGAGCCGGTGGCGCCCACCACTAACAGCAAACCGCGCTTGCGGCCGATCAGTTCGACCAGCGCAGGCGGCAGGCGCAGTGTTTCAAATGCGGGGATCTGGAAGGGAATGTAACGGATCACAGCGGAAATGCTGCCGCGCTGGCGGAACGCCGACAGCCGGAAACTGCCGACACCGGCTACCGGCAAACCGAGATTCAACTCATTATTGCGTTCCAGCTCTTGCAAGCGCTCGGCAGACAGCACCTCGTTCAACAGCATCTGGATAGTGTGTTGATCCATGTTCTGCTGATTGACCGGGACCATGTGGCCCTTGATCTTCAGATGAATCGGCGAGCCAGGCGCCAGGAACATGTCCGAAGCACTTTTTTCCTGCATCAGATGAAACAAGCGATCCATTGCCATCAAAAACTCCTTAATACAGAAAATGCGACAGGAAAAATACAATAATAGTCATCCCCGCGAACGCGGGCGCCAAGGCGGGGAGTCCAAGCTACTGCATAAACTGGATTCCCGCGTTCGCGGGAATGACGGGGTCACCAATGACGCATTGGAGTTGTTGAGGGCTCCCTATTCTTCTTGGGTTAAGCTTCACGCAGCAACTCGTTGATGCCAGTCTTGGCGCGGGTTTTCGCATCGACACGCTTGACGATGACCGCGCAATACAAGCTGTATTTGCCATCGGCCGAAGGCAAGCTGCCGGAAACCACCACCGAACCCGAAGGGATGCGGCCGTAAGTGACTTCACCGGTAGCGCGGTCGTAAATCTTGGTCGACTGGCCGATGTAGACGCCCATCGAAATTACCGAATTTTCTTCAACGATCACGCCTTCGACGATTTCCGAACGGGCGCCGATGAAGCAGTTGTCTTCGATGATGGTCGGGTTGGCTTGCATCGGTTCCAGCACGCCGCCGATGCCGACGCCGCCGGACAAGTGAACGTTCTTGCCGATCTGCGCGCAGGAACCGACAGTGGCCCATGTATCGACCATGGTGCCTTCGTCGACATACGCGCCGATGTTGACGTAGGACGGCATCAAGACCACGTTCTTGCCGATGAAGCTGCCGTGACGGGCAACTGCCGGCGGCACCACGCGGAAACCGCCCTTGGCGAAATCTTCCGCGGTGTAATTGGCAAACTTGGTCGGGACTTTGTCGTAGAACTGCATGTTGTCGCCGGCCGGCATAGGCAGGTTGTCTTCCAGGCGGAACGACAGCAGCACGGCTTTCTTGATCCATTGATTGACTACCCAGTTGCCGTCGATTTTTTCGGCGACACGCAAGGTGCCCTGATTGAGTTCGGCGATGACCTTGGCCACCGCTTCGCGGACATCGGCCGGCGCGGTCTTAGGTGAGAATTCGGTACGCTGTTCCCAGGCCTGGTCGATAAATGCTTGCAGAGATTGAGTCATGATTGATCGCTAAATGAAAATGAAAAGTTTAAAAAACATGAATTTGACCATGACGACGAATGAGATACATCGTCATAGAGCAATAAGTAAGATCAGAGTGCTAAAGGCCGCGGCAGAAAGCGGCGATTCGCTGCGCTGCTTCGAGGCATTCTTCCACCTCCGCCACCAGCGCCATGCGGATGCGTTGCCGGCCCGGGTTGCTGCCATGGGCGTCGCGCGCCAAGTAGCTGCCGGGTAATACCGTTACATTATATTCGGCATACAGCCGCTTGGCGAAGTCGGTATCGGAGATGTTTGCCAGCTTATCTACTTTGGCCCAGAGATAAAAGCCGGCATCAGGCAGCGCTACGTCCAGCACGGTTTGCAGCACTGGCGTGACTTGTTGAAATTTAGCCATGTATTTGGCGCGGTTTTCGACGACGTGGGTTTCGTCGTTCCAGGCGGCGACCGAAGCCGCTTGCACTGGCGGGCTCATGGCGCCGCCGTGATAAGTACGATACAGCAGGAATTTCTTCAGGATGGCGGCATCGCCGGCCACAAAACCTGAGCGCATGCCCGGCACATTGGAGCGCTTCGACAAGCTGGAAAAGGCGATCAGGCGTGGATAACCGCCACGACCCGCGCTACGTCCCAGGATATTTGCGGCTTGCAATCCGCCCAAAGGCGCTTCCGGCTTGAAATAAATCTCGGAATAGCACTCGTCAGCCGCAATCACGAAGCCGTGGCGATCCGACAGCGCAAACAATTCTTTCCAGTCTTCCAGCGACAATACGGCGCCGGTCGGATTGCCTGGCGAGCACAGGTACAGCAGCTTGACGCGCGGCCAGACATCATCCGGCACGCTGCGGTAATCCGGGGCGAAGTTGCGGCTCGGGTCGGAGTTGACGAAATACGGCTGGGCGCCCGACAGATAGGCAGCGCCTTCGTAAATTTGGTAAAACGGATTGGGGCACATCACCAGCGCATCTGCCTGGCTGGGATCGACCACCGTCTGCGCCAGCGCAAACAACGCTTCGCGCGAACCATTGACGGGCAGGATCTGAGTCGCCGGATCGAGTGGCGGCAGACCGTAGCGGCGCTCCAGCCAGCCGGCGATCGCTGCGCGTAAAGGTTCCGCGCCGATGGTGCTGGGGTAGCTGGCCAGGCCGCTAAGGTTATCGCTCAGCGCTTGCTGGATAAACTTCGGAGTCGGATGCTTAGGCTCGCCGATTCCAAGGCTGATCGGCTTGTATGCCGGGTTGGGCGTGACGTCGGCGAATAACGCGCGCAGTTTTTCAAACGGATACGGCTGCAGCCGGTCTAGTAATGGATTCACGTGGTTAATTGTTGATGATGAATGAATAACAAAATGAAATAAGGAAAAGCGGCTTTAAAAGCCTGACTTAAAGCCTGAACTGCGCTGTTTGCATTATATACAGAAGCGCGGCTTTGATCGCCGCCGTTGCCCGGTTTTGAGAGTGAGGAAGAGCGAAAAACGCCGATTCGATGTGATTTTTTCAGCTTTCCATTGTCTTCTTGAACTTTTTTAACGCTTTGGCCCCAAACCGGAAGTCAATCTTTCCCGCTCGCAGCAGTCATCAGATCGTATATATGGCAAGGCGGAATGTTATGATGTCGACCTCCTGCGAGGTTTTTCCTCGTTTTTATAGTGTTAAGTGTGACGGCCGCTTTTTCGCCGACTTTGATAAGAACAGTCGATAACGTGCGTTTAACCTCCATTAAATTATCAGGATTCAAGTCTTTCGTTGATCCCACCAATTTCCAGGTCCCCGGCCAGCTGGTCGGTGTGGTCGGGCCTAATGGTTGCGGCAAGTCCAACATCATCGACGCCGTGCGCTGGGTTCTGGGCGAGTCCAAGGCCTCCGAGCTGCGCGGCGAATCGATGCAGGACGTTATTTTCAACGGCTCGTCCAATCGCAAGCCGGCCGGCCGTTCATCGGTCGAGCTGGTGTTCGACAACGGTCTCGGCAAAGCCGCCGGGCAGTGGAGCCAATATGCTGAAATCGCCGTCAAGCGCACGTTGACGCGCGACGGCACCTCGACTTATTACATCAACAACCAGGCAGTACGGCGGCGCGACATCCAGGATATTTTCATGGGCACCGGCCTTGGTCCACGCGCTTACGCGATCATCGGCCAAGGCATGATTTCGCGCATCATCGAGGCGCGTCCCGAAGAGCTGCGGGTTTTCCTGGAGGAGGCCGCCGGCGTTTCCAAATACAAGGAACGCCGCCGCGAAACCGAGAATCGCCTGAACGACACGCGCGAAAACCTGGTGCGGGTTGAAGATATCTTGCGTGAACTTAACGCCAATCTGGCGAAGCTGCAGTCGCAGGCGGCGGTCGCCCAAAAATTCCATGAGTTGCAAGGCGACCAGGAAGAAAAGCAAAAACTGCTGTGGCTGTTGCGCAAGAACGAAGCCAAGACCGAGCAGGAAAAATATTTCCGCGAGATTGAAAAAGCGCAAACCGACCTGGAAGAGCAAACCGCCAAGCTGCGCCATGTCGAGACCGAGTTGGAGCATATGCGCCAGGCCCACTATGCCGCCGGCGACCGCATGCACCAGGCGCAAGGCCATCTGTACCAGACCAATTCGGAAATCGGCAGCCTGGAAGCGCAAATCAAATTTGTCATCGAGTCGCGCAACCGGCTGCAATCGCAACTCAATTCATTGACCGCGCAGCGCGATCAATGGCAGCGCCAGGGCACCCAGTTTCAGGACGACCTGGTCGAAGCCGAGATGCATCTGCAAGAATTGGCGGCGCGCGTCGAGCAGTCGCAGGTGGCGTCGCAACAGCACAACGATCAATTGCCGGCGTTGGAACAAAGCTGGCGCGAAGCGCAGCTGAAGAGCACCGAGTCGCGCGGCAAGATCATGCAGATCCAGCAGCAGATCGAACTGGAATCAACCCACCAGCGCAATGCTTCGAACATCCTGAACGGCCTGAGCAGCCGGCGCGAACGGCTGGCACAGGAAAAGAATGGCTTGAACCTGCCGGACAACGCCCATCTCACCAATTTGCGCATGCAACTGGAAGAGAAACAGGCCGGCCTGGAAGAGATCGGCATGCAGCTGGAAGAGGCGCAGGAACAACAGCCGCGCCTGGAAGAAGAGCGGCGTAACGCGCAGCAGCAAGTCAATACCGAAAGCGCTAACAACGCCCAGCTGGAAGCACGTCTGACAGCGCTCAAGCAATTGCAGGAAAGCGTTCAGACTGAAGGCAAAGTCCAGCCTTGGCTGCAAAAACACGAACTGGCAGGCTTGCCGCGCTTGTGGCAGAAACTGCATATCGACGGCGGCTGGGAAACGGCGCTGGAATCAGTGCTGCGCGAGCGTACTTCGGCCTTGGAAATGTCGAACCTGGATTGGGCCAAAGCCTTCTTCAACGATGCGCCGCCGGCCAAGCTGGCCCTGTTCTCACCGAATGGCGTGGCAGCTGTCGAGAACAACGAAACGCCCGGCGGCCTTAAACCTTTCCTGAATTTATTGCAACTGAACGATCCGGGTTTGCGCGTGCTGATGCAGGATTGGCTGCACAATTTCTATGCCGCCGATGACACTGTGACGGCTTTCGCCGAGCGCAGCAAACTACCGCTGGGCGCCAGCTTTGTCACGCGCCAGGGGCATGTAATCAGCAAGACCGGCGTACGTTTCTATGCTTCCGATTCGGAGCAGGACGGCATGCTGGCGCGCCAGCAGGAAATCGAAAACATCACCAAGCAATTGCGCGCCCAGCAGATGCTGGCTGACGAAGCGCGTTCGCGTTCGGTGCGTGCCGAAGCGGCGCTGTCGCAGGCAACCCAGCGCCTGCAGGAAATGCGCCAGCGCCACACCGGCCTGACACAGGCGGTGCATGGCTTGCAGATCGACGTCATGAAATTGTCCGAGCTGCAGGAGCGTTTCAATCAGCGCAGTTCGCAAATTTCTTCCGATCTGGCTGAAATCGCGGCGCAGGAAAGCGAGCAGCAACAGGTCAAGATGGAATCGGAAGCCAAGTTCGAACAACTCGACATGGAGTTGGCCGAACTGCAAGAGAAGCACGAAGACGGACAAACCGATTACCTGGGCAAGGAACAACAGCTCAACGATGCCCGCCAGCGTCTGCGCGAGATGGAGCGCGCTGCGCAAGAAGCGGAATTTGCCGAGAAATCCCATCGCAACAAGATCGAAGAACTCAAGCGCAGCATCGCTACCGCGCTGGAGCAGGCGGCACAATTGTTCGCCAACATGCAGCAGGGCCATCTCGAGCTGGAGAGCCTGGATGACCAGGCCGCGCAAGCCGGTTTGCAAGACTTGCTGGACAAGCGCAGCGAGCAAGAACGCGCACTGGCCGATACCCGCCACGAACTGGACCAGGTATCGCAGAATTTGCGCCAGCACGAAGAAACCCGCCTGCAAGCCGAGCGCAGCCTGCAGCCGCAGCGCGACCGCATCATGGAATTGCAACTGAAAGAGCAGGCGGCGCGCCTGAACCAGGAACAATACGTGCAGCAGCTGCTCGAAGCGCAGGCCGATGAGGCCGCCCTGAGCGAGAAACTGACTGCCGACATGCGGCCATCCTATCTGCAAGGCGAAGTGACGCGCCTGACCAATGCGATCGGCGCGCTGGGTGCAGTCAATCTGGCGGCGCTGGATGAACTGGCGCAGGCGTCCGAACGCAAGAATTTCCTGGATGCGCAAAACGCCGACCTGACCGAGGCCATCAATACCTTGCAGGATGCGATTCACAAGATCGACAAGGAAACCCGTGACCTGTTGCAAGACACTTTCGACAAGGTCAACCTGCATTTTGCCGAACTGTTCCCGATCCTGTTCGGCGGCGGCCAGGCCAAGCTGATCATGACCGGCGACGAAATCCTCGATTCCGGCGTGCAAGTCATGGCGCAACCGCCGGGCAAGAAGAATGCCACGATTCACTTGCTGTCAGGCGGTGAAAAAGCACTCACTGCGACCGCCCTGGTGTTTTCGATGTTCCAGCTGAATCCGGCGCCGTTCTGTTTGCTGGATGAGGTTGATGCGCCGCTGGACGACGCCAATACCGAACGTTTCTGCAATATGGTAAAGCGGATGTCGGCACATACCCAGTTCCTGTTCATCTCGCATAACAAGATTGCTATGGAAATGGCGCAGCAGTTGATCGGGGTGACGATGCAGGAGCAGGGCGTGTCGCGGATTGTTGCGGTCGATATGGAAGCGGCCAGAAGTTTTGCCAGTGACACGGTGCCGGCTTAATGCTAAAACGGCAGTTTGATTAGCTGAAATCGGCTTTAACCCGCTTCAATTCCAGCTTGATAACTTTTTATGATGACACTAGGCTGATTTTCTGGTTTTATTACAATATGTTGTAAAAATTGGCGCGATAATTGACGTAATTGCGGACGTTAATTGCAAACGTTAATCGCGGACGTTGGCTGCGTGTGCAGTTGTAGGGTGGGCAGGTTTTTTGCCCACGCGGTGTCCACCCTACGCAAATTTAGAAGTGTTTTTTCCTTATTAAGGCATCAGCAGAATGACAGATCTACAAACCAGCCTGTTTATCATTGGAGGCGCGTTTCTTGTTGGCGTCATTTCCTACAACAAATGGCAGGAATACAAAGCCAAGAAGAGTGTTGAACGGGCGTTTTCCGGATCGCATGACGATGTTCTGATGACTCCCGGTAAGGCACCCGCTAAGGAAAACGGCGAAGCGCCGGCGCGTCACGAGCCAAAGTTGTTTGAACCCGAGCTTGATACGGACGATATGTCGGCATTGCCGCACGACGATCTGGAGCAAAGTGCCGAGCAGCAGGCAATCGAGCCGCAACTTGGCAATCCGGTGACTGCATCTGCATCCGCGCCGCCCGCGCGCAAGGATCTGCCGGTCGACGAGCTGATAGATTGCGCCATTCCGCTGGCGCTGGAAGCACCGGTGCGCGGCGACAAAGCCTTGCCGGCACTGCAAACCTTGCGTCACGTCGGCAACAAGCCTATCCACTTTATCGGTGAAGACGCCAACGGTGAGTGGGAGCCGGTTGCGCATGGCGGCATCTACACTACCTTGCTGGCCGGCGTACAGCTGGCCAATCGCACCAATCCGCTGAATGAAATCGAATATTCCGAACTGGTGACCCGTTTACGCCAGATCGCCGATGACCTGGGCGCCGAACCGGATCTGCCGGACATGTCGGAAGTGATGCACACGGCGCGTGGCCTGCATCAGTTCGTGATCGAGCATGATGCGCAGCTGGGCGTGAATATCCAGTCCAACGGCGCGCCGTGGGCGATCAGCACCTTGCTGGCGGCACTCACCCGGCAAGGTTTCGATGCCCGGCCGGAAGGCCGCATGGTGATGTCGGATGGCGATGGCGGTTTGCTGTTCTCGCTCTCTACCAATGCTACGGCGGTGGCGGAAACCACCAGCCGCCTGACCTTGTTGCTCGACGTGCCGCGGGTCGCTCCCGACCGTGACGGTTACGGCGCGATGGTGGCTTGCGCGCGCTCGCTGGCTGCGCGCCTTGGCGGGGTGCTGGTCGATGACAGCAATCAGCCTCTGGCCGATGTGCAGCTGGCCGAGATTGCCGGTCAGGTCGATGCCTTTTACCGTGAAATGGATGCCGCTGAAATTCCAGCCGGTTCGATTCGGGCTTTGCGTCTATTCAGTTGATTATGCCTTCTTCTTTATCTACAGCCGGTGGCCCGGGAACTGCGCCCGATGCCGCCGAATGGCGCTCGCGCGCTGCCTGGCTGGCGGCTGAATTAAACCGCCACAACCATTCTTATTACGTACTCGATAATCCGTCGATTCCGGATGCCGAATACGATCAGCTGTTCCGCGAATTGCAAGCGCTGGAACAGGCGCATCCGGAACTCAATACGCCGGATTCCCCAACCCAGCGAGTCGGCGCCGCACCACTGCCATTATTCGAGCAGGTCACGCACTCGATACCGATGCTGTCCTTGGGTAACGGCTTTGAAGACAACGATATCGTCGAGTTCGACCGTCGCGTCAGGGATGGTCTCGATACTCAGGCCGACGCCGAAATTGAATACGCGGCCGAGTTGAAGTTTGACGGGCTGGCCATCAATCTGCGCTACGAGGATGGCGTGCTGGTACAGGCCGCCACGCGTGGTGACGGCGCCACCGGTGAAAACGTCACCGCCAATATCCGCACCGTGCGCGCAATCCCGTTGCGGCTGCATACCGGCCAGCCGCCGAAGGTGCTGGACGTGCGTGGCGAAGTGCTGATGTTCAAGGAAGATTTCGCCAAGCTCAACGTCCGCCAGCGCGAGGCGGAAATGAAGGAATTCGCCAATCCGCGCAATGCCGCGGCCGGCAGTTTGCGGCAACTCGATTCACGTATCACGGCACAACGCACCTTGCGCTTTTTCGCCTATGGCATCGGCGCGCTGGAAGGCGCCGAGATGCCGTCATCGCACTCGGCCCTGCTGGATTGGTATAGCCAGCTCGGACTGCCGGTGTGCAAGGAGCGCGGCGTAGTCAAAGGCGCGGCCGGCTTGCTGGAATTCTTCCGCGGCATCGGCAGCAAGCGCCCGCAACTGCCTTACGAAATCGATGGTGTGGTCTATAAAGTGAATCGTCTGCTGCAACAACAGACTTTGGGATTCGTATCGCGTGCGCCGCGCTTTGCGCTGGCGCATAAATTCCCGGCTGAAGAAGCCACGACCCAGGTGCTGGATATCGAAGTGCAGATCGGCCGCACTGGCGCTGTCACGCCGGTGGCGCGTCTGGCGCCGGTGTTTGTCGGCGGCGTTACGGTGACCAATGCCACCTTGCATAATGAGGATGAGGTACGGCGCAAGGATATTCATGTCGGCGATACGGTGATTGTGCGGCGTGCCGGTGACGTGATTCCGGAAGTGGTGTCGTTTGTGCCGGAACTGCGGCCGGCGAACGCGCAGCCGTTTGTCATGCCAGGCGAGTGCCCGATTTGCGGCTCTGCCATCGTCAAGCTGGAAGATGAAGCCATCGCACGCTGCTCTGGCGGCTGGGTGAAGTGTGCGGCGCAACGCAAGGGCGGCTTGCAGCATTTTGCGTCACGGCGGGCGATGGACATTGAAGGCCTGGGCGATCAATTGATCGAGCAGCTGGTCGATCGCCAACTCATCTACACCGCGGCCGATCTGTATAAATTGGGATTGGTGAAGCTGGCTGCGCTGGAACGCATGGCCGACAAATCCGCTCAAAATGTATTGTCCGCGCTCGAAAAATCCAAATCGACCACCCTGGGCCGTTTCATTTATGCGCTCGGTATTCGCCATGTCGGTGAGGCAACAGCGAAAGAGCTGGCGACGCATTTCGGCAACATGGATGGATTGCTGCAGGCTTCTGAAGAGCAACTGCTGGAAGTCGCCGATATCGGTCCGGTGGTGGCGCGGTCATTGCTGGACTTCTTTGCCGATCCGCTGAATCGAGAGCTGGTTGAACAATTGCGGGCAGCGGGAATCCACTGGCCGGAGAACTTGCCGGCCGAAACGGCGTCAAAGTTCTTGTCAGGTAAGACCTTCGTGCTGACCGGCAGCCTGCCGACCCTGACCCGCGACGCTGCTGCTGCCATGATTGAGGCCGCCGGCGGCAAGGTCACGGGTTCGGTTTCCAAGAAGACCAGCTATGTGGTCGCGGGCGCCGAGGCCGGCAGCAAACTCACTAAAGCGGAAGAGTTGAACATCCCGATCCTGGATGAAGACGCACTTCGCACTCTTTTAGAAAGCGAACAAGGAAACAAACATGAGCAAAATTAGAAAAGCGGTATTTCCTGTTGCCGGCCTGGGCAGCCGGTTTCTGCCTGCCACCAAGGCGCAACCGAAAGAGATGCTGCCGATCGTCGACAAACCGTTGATCCAGTATGCGGTGGAAGAAGCGGTCGCCGCCGGCATCACCGACATGGTGTTCATTACCGGCCGCAACAAACGGGCGATTGAAGATCACTTCGACAAGGCCTATGAGCTGGAAACCGAATTGGAAGCGGCCGGCAAGGATCGCTTGCTGGAACTGGTGCAAACCGTTATTCCGAAACATATCAACTGTATTTTTATCCGCCAATCCGAAATGCTCGGTCTCGGACATGCCGTGCTTTGCGCGCGTCCGGTGGTCGGCGATGATCCTTTTGCGGTCCTGCTGGCGGACGATTTCATGGATGTTGCAGCTGGATACAAGCCGGTGCTGGCGCAGATGACCGATATCTTCGCCACCGAAAAATCCAGCATGCTGGCAGTGCAAGAAGTACCGCGTGCCGATACCAGGCAATACGGGATCGTCAGCATCGATCCGTACAAGACCGATCTGGAAAAGGTCAACAGCATCGTCGAGAAGCCGCAGCCCCAAGAAGCACCTTCAACTCTCGCCGTGGTAGGCCGTTATGTGCTGACCAATGGCATTTTCGATTGCCTGGAAGGCCTGGGCAAGGGTGCCGGCGGCGAAATCCAGCTGACTGACGGTATCGCCGCCTTGATGAAAAGCGAGCGCGTGCTAGCCTATCGTTACGCCGGGCAGCGCTATGATTGCGGTTCCAAGCTGGGTTATCTGAAAGCGACGCTGGCGATGGGCCTGAAGCATCCGGAGACAGGCGCCGAATTTGCCGAGTATCTGAAACAGTTTAAATAATCCCACCGTAAAGCCGACGCCATGACCGTTCGTGAAATCCTGAAGATGGGCGATCCCCGCCTGTTGCGCCAAGCAGAACCTGTCACCGCGTTCAATACGCCGGAACTGGAGGCGCTGATCGCTGACATGTTCGATACGATGCATGCAGCCAACGGCGCCGGTCTGGCGGCGCCGCAGATCGGCGTCAACCTGCAGGTAGTGATCTTCGGTTTCAAGAATAACGTGCGTTACCCGGATGCGCCGGCGGTGCCCGAGACCGTGCTGATCAATCCGGTATTGACGCCGTTATCGGAAGAAATTGAAGATGGCTGGGAGGGTTGCCTGTCGGTGCCCGGCATGCGTGGCGTGGTGCCGCGCTGGAGCCGTGTGCATTATGAAGGTTTCGATCAGTCTGGTGCGCGCATCAGCCGCGACGTCGACGATTTCCATGCGCGTGTGGTGCAGCATGAAACCGATCACCTGAATGGCATCCTGTATCCGATGCGGATCAAGGATTTCACCCGCTTTGGTTTTACCGAAGTGCTGTTTCCCGAGCTGGATCCTAATCACGACGATTGAGTTGCGTGGTGTGGGCACGCGACCGGGTTGGCACGGGTCGGCACACTATATAATTGCAAAATAACCAAGCTGCGTAGGGTGGGCACGCCTTTGTGCCCACGCGTGAATGAACTCGTTCCATGTGCATGCGCAATTCCGCGCCCGGCCTGTTTGTACTCCGGTTATCGCGGTCACGCGTGGGCATAAAGGCCTGCCCACCCTGCGGCATCCCCCCAATTTGCTTACTTCGGAAACTTGCCAATGCACCATGCGGTAGAAATGTTTATCCAGGATCTGGCCGTGATCATGCTGATCGCCGGTGTCGTCACGGTGCTGTTCAACCGTTTCAAGCAGCCGGTGGTGCTTGGTTATATCGTCGCCGGGGTCATCATCGGACCGCATACGCCGCCGTTTTCGCTGATCACGGATGAGCGCACAATCCAGATCCTGGCGGAACTGGGCGTGATCTTCCTGTTGTTTTCGCTGGGCCTGGAATTCAGCCTGAAGAAACTCGGCAAGGTCGGCGCCACGGCCTTTGTGGCGGCCCTGGCGGAGATTACGCTGATGCTGTGGGTCGGCTACGAGATCGGTATTTATTTCGGCTGGAAGCAGATGGATGCGGTATTCCTCGGCGCCATGCTGTCGGTATCGTCCACCACCATCATCGTCAAGGCGCTCAACGAACTGGGCATGAAACGCGAGAAATTCGCGCAACTGATTTTCGGCATCCTGATTGTCGAGGATGTGCTGGCGATCGGCATGATCGCTTTGCTGTCAGGCGTGGCGACCAGCGGTTCGGTGGACGCCGGCGATGCCGCGGTTACCATCGGCAAGCTGGTGCTGTTCATGATTGTTTCGCTGGTGGCAGGCATCCTTATCATCCCGCGCCTGCTCGACTATGTAGCCAAATTCAAGAGCAAGGAAATGTTGCTGGTGACGGTGCTTGGCTTGTGCTTCGGCTTCTGTTTGCTGGTCATGAAAATGCAATACAGCGTGGCGTTGGGCGCCTTCATTATCGGCGCCGTGATGGCCGAGTCACGCCACCTGCATCAGATCGAACGCCTGATCGAACCGGTGCGCGACATGTTCAGCGCCATCTTTTTCGTGGCCATCGGCCTGTTGTTCAATCCCTCCATCCTGGCCCAATACTGGCTGCCGATCGGTGTGATTACGCTGGCGGTGGTGCTGGGCAAGGTCATCAGCTGCGGCCTGGCGACTTTCCTGTCCGGCCATGACGGCCGCACTTCAATGCGGGTCGGCATGGGCCTGTCGCAGATCGGTGAATTCTCTTTCATCATTGCGGCGCTTGGTGTCAGCCTGAAAGTGACCAGCGATTTCCTGTACCCGACCGTGGTAGCGGTATCCGCCGTGACCACTTTGCTGACACCGTACCTGATCAAGCTGGCCGATCCGCTCTCAAGCCGCCTGGCGCAGGCCATGCCGGAGAAACTGGTGTCGGTATTCGGCATGTACTCAACCTGGCTCGACAGCTTGCAACCGCAGGGCGACCGCGCTGAGTTGTCGCGCATTATTCGCCGCATCCTGATGCAGGTGGTGGTGAACCTGGCGCTGGTGGTGGCGATTTTCATCATCGGCGGCTATTTTGCCCAGACGCTCGGCAACAGCATGTCGGCGTGGGTGGCGGATGCGCAGATTCAGAATGCGATAGTGTGGGGCGGGGCGTTGCTGATTTCATTGCCTTTCCTGATCGCAACTTATCGCAAATTGCACGCGCTAAGCATGTTGCTGGCAGAGATGAGCGTCAAGCCGGATTGGGCTGGTTCCTATAGCCATGCGGTGCGGCGCGTGATCGCCGAGGTGATTCCGGTGGTGTCCATCATAGGCATCATGTTGATGATCGCCGCGCTCAGCAGCCGGATTCTGCCGCCGACCAATCTGCTGATCCTGGTGCTGGTCGGCGCAGCCACGCTGGTGTTGGTGTTGTGGCAACGTTTTGTGAAATTGCATTCCAAGTTGCAAATCGCGCTGCGTGAAACGATGGAACAGCAACCTGACGAAAGTCATTAGGATGCTTAAGATGGTTAAGATGCTTAAGTGACGGCTTTGTTTTTCAAATTCATCCCGCCATTTGGTTAAAATAGCGTCTTTACCTCTTTTTCAAGACAAAGCCATGACTGCCATGACCCAGGACGAACTCAAACAAGCTGTTGCCCGTGAAGCAATTAAATACGTGGTGGATGGCCAGATTGTCGGCGTCGGCACCGGCTCTACCGCTAATTTCTTCATCGATGAACTAGCCAGGATCAAGCACCGCATCAAGGGCGCCGTGGCTTCATCGGAAGCGACTGCGGCGCGCCTGCGGGCGCATGACATCGAAGTCTACGACCTGAACCAGGTCGCGACCATGCCGGTCTATATTGACGGCGCCGATGAAATCACGGAGCAGGGCGCGATGATCAAAGGCGGCGGCGCCGCTCTGACGCGCGAAAAGATCGTCGCCTCGGTAGCCGAGAAATTCATCTGTATCGCCGACGGCTCCAAGCTGGTCAAGGTGCTCGGCAAATTTCCGTTGCCGGTCGAAGTGATCCCGATGGCGCAGGCGGTGGTGGCGCGCAAGCTGATCAAACTAGGCGGCGAGCCGCGTTTGCGCTTCAAGGATGGCAAGCCGCTGATTACCGATAACGGTTGCGTGATTATCGATATGGTCGACCTGAGAATCACCGATCCGGTCGAACTGGAACGGCAAATCAACCAGATCACCGGCGTCGTCACGGTCGGTTTGTTTGCGGAGAAGGGCGCTGACATTTGTCTGTTAGGAACGCCAGACGGCGTAAAGACCCTGACCTTCTGATTGTCGTAGGGTGGGCACGTTGCCCACGCGTGACCGCGATAACCGGAGTACAGACCCTCACAGCACTGAAATAGGCGCATGTGCGTGAAGTGAGTTCCACGTGGGCAACGTGCCCACCCTCCTTAGGCTGCAGCCATATCGCGCTCGCGCTGCAATGACGCCATATCAATCACAAAGCGATATTTGACATCGCTCTTCAACATCCGCTCATAAGCCTGGTTGATATCCTGGATGGCGATCATTTCGATATCCGAGACGATCCCGTGTTCGGCGCAGAAATCCAGCATTTCCTGGGTTTCCCTGATGCCGCCGATCAGCGATCCGGCCAGGGTGCGCCGCTTCATGATCAGGTTGAACACGTTGGGCGACGGATGCGATTCGGCCGGCGCGCCTACCAGCGTCATGGCGCCGTCGCGCTTCAGCAGAGCCAGGAACGCATCCAGGTTATGCGGAGCCGCCACGGTATTGAGGATGAAGTCAACACTGTTGGCGTGGGCCCTCATCTGCGTTGGATCCTTCGAAATCACGACTTCGTCGGCGCCCAGGCGCAGCGCATCTTCGATCTTGTTCTGCGACGTAGTAAACAACACCACATGCGCGCCCATCGCGTGGGCGATCTTCACGCCCATGTGGCCCAGCCCACCCAATCCGACGATGCCGACCTTGTGTCCTTTGCCGACTTTCCAATGCCGCAACGGTGAATAAGTGGTGATGCCGGCGCACAGCAGCGGCGCCGCGCCAGCTGGATCAAGTTTGTCTGAAATACGCAAGACAAATTTTTCGTCGACTACGATATTGTTGGCATAACCACCATAAGTCACGCCACCATTATGCTTATCGGGAGCGCTATAAGTGCCGGTGAAGCCATTTTCGCAATACTGCTCCAGCCCGTCAGCGCAACTCGGACAGTGCTGGCAAGAGTCGACCATGCAGCCGACGCCGGCCAGATCGCCCGCCTTGAATTGCTTGACGTGCTCGCCGACCTTGGTCACCCGGCCGACAATTTCGTGCCCCGGCACCACCGGGTATACGGTGTTGTGCCACTCGTTGCGGGCGGTATGCAGATCGGAATGGCATACCCCGCAAAACAGAATCTCGATCTGGACATCGTGGGGTCCCGGCTGGCGGCGATCGAAACTGAACGGGGCAAGAGGTGTTTGCGCAGTCTGCGCGGCATATCCAACGGCTTTAAGCATGACATTTCCCTTCGTATGCGGTGAGACGACAAACCGATATTGATCAATCAGCTGATTGATCGATGCAAATGCTGGGATGGAGGATCTTTCGGCGATGCCCGATCGGTGCGTGCTGCCGACACCTTTCACTATACGCTTAGTTGAATAATGACTATGCCAAGTCATAAATGTCATAAACTACTGTTAAAAAACAACATAAATCAGCAACGTCTATTAAATTTTCATTTCTTTTTAATGAAGCATCAAAAATCAATGCAATATTCTTGTTAATTGGTAATATCTAGGCCGTTCAGCTTGTAACAATTCGTAACATTCGAAATAGATGTTGCCAGGGTCTCCAGGCCGGACACCAGGAATATTTACACATTAACAAAGGGAAGAAATGAAAAAGACTGTATTCGCACTAGCCGCCCTCGGCCTGATCGGCGCTAATGCACAAGCACAAACCAATGTCACCATTTATGGCGTGGTTGACGCTGGCCTGACATACACCAGCAAAGTAGGCCCGAAAAACGATAGCCGCTTCAGCGTGGATTCAGGCGATTTGTCGACTTCCCGTATCGGCTTCAAGGGATCGGAAGATCTGGGCGGCGGTTTGAAAGCAATTTTCCAACTTGAAAACGGTTTCAATGCAGACGATGGCTCGTTAGGCACCGCCAACACATTGTTTGATCGTAAATCGGTAGTCGGCCTGTCCGGCAGCTTCGGTACTGTCACCATCGGCCGTCAAACCGATTATCTGGAAGACATCGGCAACAAGTATACGTCGGTGCAGACATTCGGCGGCAACGGCGTCAAAGGCGGCCACTTCAACAACCTGGACCGCATCTCCGGCGCCCGCACCAATAACTCGATCCGCTACGACAGCGCCAATTACAGCGGTTTCAACGGCAGCCTGTTCTACGGTTTCGGCGAAGTTGCAGGTCAAACCTCTGCTGGCCAGGCTTTCGGCCTGGGCGCCAACTATGCTAATGGCCCATTCGGTATCGGCCTGGGTTACTTCCAGACCAAACTGGCTGCAGATGCACTGCCGGCCAAAGCTGGCGACACCGACCTGAAAACTTTCACCCTCGGCGCCAGTTACCAAGCCGGCTCGGCCAAGATCTACGGTGCATGGTCGCAAACAAAGCGTCCATTGGCGACGGCATTGGCAGCAACCGGCCTGGTTAATATCACTACCGCCACCAAAGCCAACATCTTCGATCTGGGTGTGGATTATACGGTTTCGGGTAACCTGCATTTGCTGGCAAGCGTGATTTATGACCGTGCCGATATCAGCCGTAAAACGCTGGGCTCGACCAAGGGCAAGACGACTCAGTTGAACCTCGGTGTGGATTACTACCTGTCGAAACGCACTGACGTGTACGCGATGTACAGCAATCAGCGCGCTAACAACGTCAACAATCCAGGTGTGATCAACGGTGCATACACCAACTCGCCAGCGGATGACAGCAGCCAGAACGTATTGCGCGTAGGCCTGCGTCACAAGTTCTGATTGCAGTAAAAGCTGGTCAGTAGTAACGACAAGTAGTAATACGGGCGGGGGACCGTGTTTCCCCGCCCCGTCAGTCACTAAGCCGGTGACTGCTTTCAGGCGAACAAGCGCAACACCAGCGTATTGATCAAGGCGCCGCCGACGATCAGCCAGCCGAACAATACTGCCGCAAACATCAATGGTTTGATTCCCGCAGTACGCAGCGAAGAGAAATGGGTGGATATTCCTAGCGCGGCCATCGCCATTGCCAGCAACACGTTGTCGGCATCGTTGATGTGCGACACCAGCGGGCCCGGCAACAGGTTCATCGAATTGAACGCCACCACGGCGACAAAACCAAACGCAAACCATGGAATGGCCAGGCCGCCGGCGCCGGGCTTGGCAGTGCTGTCCGATTTCTCATGCTCTTGCCTGGTGCCGGCCGTTTTCTTCGCGGCTTTCTTCGCGACATAGGCGGAGAGAAGCATCAGGAACGGCGCCAGCATCATCACCCTCACCATCTTGGCAATCACTGCGGTATTGGCTGCATCGGCGCTGATGGCGCGGGCTGCCGCCACCACTTGCGCAACTTCATGCACGGTGGATCCGGTATAGATGCCAAAGGCCAGCGGCGAGGCCGCCAGAAAGTGCCAGTGCAGATTGAGGTGGTACAGCAGCGGATAAAGAAATATCGCCAGCGAACCGAATACCACTACGGTCGCCACCGCTACTGTAACTTGCGCCGGCTGTGCCCGCAGCACCGGTTCGGTAGCCATCACTGCAGCAGCGCCGCAGATCGAGCTGCCGGCACCAATCAGCATGGCGGTCTCGCGATCCAGCTTGAATACGCGCGTGCCGACCAGCAGCGCAATGCCAAAGGTGGAGCTCAAGACCAGGGCATCGATTAATACGCCGCTCAGTCCGACGTGGCCGATATCCTGGAATGTCAGCCGGAAGCCGTACAAGATTATCCCCAGCCGAAGCAGGTTTTGTTTGGAGAAATTGACGCCGGGCGCACAGGAAGGGGCGATCCGCCGATAACCGAGGTTACCGGCCAGCATGCCGATCACGATGGCGAGCGTCAACGCGCTGAAACCGTGCGCTTGCAGCCAGTCTGTCCTGGCGGCCGCAATCGCTGCCGCGGCAATCAATGCGCTCAAGGCCAATCCGGCCAGCCGTGGGGACCGGGCTGGGGAGGGACGAACTGCAGTTGTTGTGGTTGTTAGTGTCGAGGTATTCACAAAGACTTCCAATTGTGATGTGGCGCGATGCCGCTATGGAAGTCACTATAACGACTTGGGATCTAAAAGAAAAACGGATTAATTTTGTATAATCAACCTATTATGCAGGTAGGTTTCGAGGGCGTTTCCGCCCGCAGAAATTTTCGCTGTTGTTTGTTGTTGCTACCCTATACGGAGGCCGGTCCACGATGCGTCTCACCATCAGACAATTACAGATATTCCTTGCTGTCGCCCATTCCGGCAGCACGACCGCGGCTGCCGAACAAGTCGCGCTCTCGCAATCGGCCACCAGCGCCGCCTTGAACGAGCTTGAGAACCTGCTGGATTGCCGTTTATTCGACCGCGTCGGCAAGCGCCTGATCCTCAACGATAACGGCCGCCTCTTATTGCCGCAGGCGGGGCAGGTGGTGGATGCCGCCAAGACCATAGAACAGCAGTTCCTGACGCCGGACATGGCGCAGGGCGGAGGCTTGCAAATCGGCTCCAGCACCACGATCGGCAGTTATCTGCTGCCATCGATGATCGCCGCCTACCGCCAGCAGCACAGTGAGCTGCAAGTGCGAGTGACGATTGCCAACACGGCTGACATCGTCGCCGCGGTGGTTAATTTTGAAGTCGATGTCGGCCTGATCGAAGGCCCCACCCATGCTGCGGACCTGCAAGTTGAGCCATGGATGGTCGATGAGTTGCTGATTGTCGCCTCGCCGCAGCATCCTTTGGCCGGCGGCGAAAAGAAAGTCGGCGTGGCGCAGTTGCGCGAGGCTGAATGGCTGCTGCGCGAACCGGGCTCGGGCACGCGTGAAGCGGTCGAGCAAGTCTTGTTGCCGCATCTGCATTATTTACGGCAAAGCTATGAATTCGGCAATTCGGAAGCCATTAAACACGCCACTGCCGCCGGTCTTGGCGTCAGTTGCCTGTCGCATGCGGTGGTGGCGGATTTCCTGCAAAGCGGAAGGCTGGTTGAGTTGAGAACATCGTTGCCGCGCCTGCACAGGCACTTCTACCTGATCCACAGCAAACACAAAATCCTGTCGCTGCGGCTGATGCAGTTTCTGGCTTACTGCCGCAGTTGGTCTTGAACAGCAGTCCGTCCGAATACGACTGATATCGAAATGGATATCAATCGTGATAAAAAAGTGATTAGTAAGACTTGCCAAGTGTTTTTACACTGGCTTCGGTATTTATTCTCTTGTGATTGATGGCTGAAAGCCTTTCACAGAATTTTTCCCTTCACCATTTCGATATTGAAAAAGATATCGAAATCACGAAAAAATTCATTTGTTTGATATCAATGATGTTCGTAAGATGACGAGGAGATTCAGCGGGAAAGGTCCATATTGATGGTTGCATGACTGCAATATATTTTTGCAATACCGGTAGTCTGCAGTCGCCAGCCATCCTGCAACGGGCCACATGATTAGTAGTTATTAAGTAGTTATTAAGTAGTTATTAAGTAGTTATTAAGTAGTTAGTTAATCGGATAGCTAAAGCAAGCGCCTCACAATGTTCTGACGCAAGATCAAAATAACTAAGGAGACAAGCTGTGAAAATGATTAAATCGACGATTGTTGGATTGATGATTGGCGTGTTCGGCCTGGTGTCCCAGGCTGGTGCGCAAGAGAAGGGCCCGATCGGTATTTCGATGCCGACTAAATCATCCGCGCGCTGGATCGCCGACGGCGACAACATGGTCAAGGTATTCAAGGAAAAAGGTTACAAGACCGATCTGCAGTATGCCGAAGATGACATCCCGAATCAGTTGGCGCAGATCGAAAACATGATCACCAAAGGCGTCAAGGTGCTGGTGATCGCCGCGATTGACGGCACGACATTATCCAACGCCCTGCAAAAAGCCGCCGACAAAGGCGTCAAGGTCATTGCCTACGACCGCCTGATCCGTGGCTCCAGGAACGTCGATTACTACGCTACTTTCGACAACTTCCAGGTCGGTGTCCTGCAAGCCAGCTATATCGAAAAAGCGCTGGACCTGAAGGGCGGCAAGGGTCCGTTCAATATCGAACTGTTCGGCGGTTCGGCTGACGATAACAACGCCTTCTTCTTCTACAACGGCGCGATGTCGGTACTGCAGCCGTATATCGATAAAGGCAAGCTGGTGGTGCGCAGCAAACAGACTGGCATGGACAAGGTCTCGACCTTGCGCTGGGATGGCGCGGTAGCCCAGGCGCGCATGGATAACCTGCTCAGCGCCTACTACGGCAACGCCCATGTGGATGCAGTGCTGTCGCCGTATGACGGCATCAGCATCGGTATCCTGTCGTCGCTCAAAGGGGTAGGCTACGGCACGCCTAAGTCGCCGATGCCAGTGGTGACCGGCCAGGACGCCGAAGTCCCCTCAGTGAAATCCATCGTGCGCGGCGAGCAGCGCCAGACCGTGTTCAAGGACACGCGTGAACTGGCCAAGGTGACGGTCGGCATGGTCGACGCCATGCTGAGCGGCAAAGCACCTGCCATCAACGATACCAAGACTTATAACAACGGCGTCAAGGTGGTGCCTTCCTACCTGCTGAAACCAGTCAGCGTCGATGTCGCCAACTGGAAGCCAGTGCTGGTCGGCAGCGGCTATTACACCGAAACGCAGATCAAATAAGCATCGGCCAGGGCGTAGCAATATGGTGTGATACGTATTGCTAGGTAGCGATAAAGAGTCTTGTTTGGCCGGACCTTGCAATGTGCATGAGTGCATTGCGAGGTCTCGGAGTCAGGCGCTGGCGAAGGTTTGAGGTAAGCGAGGTAACAACAGATGGAAACCATCCTGGAAATGCGCGGGATCGGGAAGACATTCCCGGGAGTTAAAGCATTAGACAATGTCAATCTGGCGGTCCGTAACGGCGAAATCCACGCCGTGGTCGGCGAAAACGGCGCCGGAAAATCCACCTTGATGAAAGTGCTGAGCGGAGTTTATCCGCACGGCTCCTACACCGGCGAGATCCATTTCGAAGGGAAGGCGCGGCAGTTCGACGGCATCGCCGACAGCGAAGAAATCGGCATCATCATCATCCACCAGGAACTGGCGCTGGTGCCGCTGCTGTCGATCACAGAGAATATTTTCCTCGGCAACGAGCAAGCAACGAACGGCGTGATCGATTGGGAACTTTCGTACGCCAAGACCAAGGAATTGCTGGCTAAAGTCGGCCTGAAAGAATCGCCAAGCACGTTGATCACCAACCTGGGCGTCGGCAAGCAGCAGTTGATTGAAATCGCCAAGGCGCTGTCGAAACAGGTCAAGCTGCTGATCCTCGACGAGCCTACCGCGAGCCTGAACGAAAGCGACAGCGACGCCTTGCTGGATTTGCTGCTGGAGCTCAAGGCGCAGGGCATTTCCTCTATCCTGATTTCGCACAAGCTCAACGAAATTTCCAAAGTCGCGGATTCGATCACGATCCTGCGCGACGGTTCCACGGTCGATACCCTGGACTGCCACAAAGAAGTGATCAGCGAAGACCGCATCATCCAGAATATGGTCGGACGCGAGATGGCGGACCGCTACCCCAAGCGCACCCCGGACATAGGCGAGATCATTTTCGAAGTCAGGCAATGGCAAGTGCATCACCCGATACATCCGGAACGGCAGGTCATCAAGGGTGTTGATTTCAGTGTCAGGAAAGGCGAGATCGTCGGCATCGCCGGTTTGATGGGCGCCGGCCGCACCGAACTGGCGATGAGCATTTTCGGCCGCGCCTACGGCCAGCGCATCAGTGGCAAGGTGTTTTTGCGCGGCAAGGAGATCGACGTCAGCACGGTGCAAAAAGCCATCGACAACGGCATCGCCTATGTCACCGAAGACCGGAAAGGCTACGGCCTGATCCTGGACCAGGACATCAAGAAGAATATTACGCTGGCCAACCTCGACGGCGTAGCCGACAAGACCGTGATCGACGAAGGGCGCGAGTATTCGGTCGCAGCCGATTACCGGCGCCAGCTGAAGATACGCTGCTCGAACGTGTTCCAGAAAGTGCTGAACCTGTCCGGCGGCAACCAGCAAAAAGTGGTGCTCAGCAAATGGCTGTTTTCCAACCCCGATGTGCTGATCCTGGATGAACCGACGCGCGGCATCGACGTCGGCGCCAAGTACGAGATCTATACCATCATCGACCAGCTGGCCAGGGAAGGAAAATGCATCATCATGATTTCATCGGAAATGCCGGAGCTGCTGGGCATGTGTGACCGTATCTATGTCATGAACGAGGGGAAATTTGTCGGCGAACTGACGGCGGCAGAAGCATCCCAGGAAAAAATCATGCGCGCAATAGTACGGAATGTGAAGAACGGAGACAACTGAAATGAACCACGATATTCTAGCGCCGACAGCCAATGAGAACCGGCCCCAGCCCGCAGCCGAAAAGAAGGAATACAGCGGCTTCCTGAAAAACAATATGCGCGAATACGGCATGCTCATGTCGTTGATCGCGATCATGGCGTTTTTCCAGTACATGACTAACGGCACCCTGATGCAGCCGCTGAACCTGACCAACCTGGTGCTGCAGAACAGCTACATCGTCATCATGGCGCTGGGCATGCTGATGGTTATCGTGGCTGGCCATATCGACTTGTCGGTGGGATCGGTGGTCGGTTTCATCGGTGCGCTGGCGGCAGTGCTGATCGTCAACCTGCACATGAATTTCGTACTGGCCAGCATCCTTTGCATCCTGGCTGGGGGCGTGATCGGCGCGGCCCAGGGATATTGGGTGGCGTTTTTCAAGATTCCTTCATTCATCGTCACCCTGGCCGGCATGCTGGTGTTCAAGGGATTGACGCTGGCGCTGCTGCAAGGGCAATCGATAGGGCCGTTCCCTGACGATTTCCAGATGCTGAGCTCGGGCTTCATCCCTGATATCTTCAGCGCCGCCGATGTGCGCATCACTTCCTTGCTGGTAGGCGTCGTCGTCGCCGCCATCATGATTTTCGTCAAAGTCCGCGCCCGCAACAAGCAGACCAGGCACGGCATGGAGGATGAGCCTTATCTGTTCTTCATCGTGAAGAACGCGGTGTTTGCCGCGGTTATCATCTTCTTCAGTTATCTGCTGGCTTCTTATAAGGGCATGCCGAACGTACTGATCATCATGTTCCTGCTGATGGTGGTGTACACGTTTATCGCCAACCGCACCACCATCGGCCGCCGCATCTATGCAGTCGGCGGTAACGAGAAGGCTGCCAAACTGTCCGGCATCAAGACCTCGCGCGTATCGTTCTACACCTTCATCAACATGGGCATGCTGGCAGCGCTGGCGGGTTTGATTTTTGCAGCCCGTCTCAATACAGCCACGCCAAAAGCCGGAACCGGCTTTGAATTGGATGTCATTGCAGCTTGCTTCATCGGCGGCGCCTCGGCATCCGGCGGCGTCGGCAAGGTCATGGGAGCGGTGATCGGCGCTTTCGTGATGGGCGTGATGAACAATGGCATGTCGATCATGGGCATCGGCATCGATTATCAGCAGGTAATCAAAGGCCTGGTATTGCTGGCCGCAGTATTTGTCGACGTCTACAACAAGAACAAATAGAACAACTGCAATGCCGTTGCGGATGATTGATCCGCAGCTGGCGATTTTCCAGATTTCATTTTATAGCGGCATCAACCTCGGTGCGGAGAGATGCCGTCCTGAAAATTCAAAAGGAAGCCAAAGATGACTGTCGATAAAAAGAGCCCGCTCCAAAATACACGCCCGCTGCGCTCGGCCGAATGGTTTGGCAGCAACGACAAGAACGGCATGATGTACCGCAGCTGGATGAAGAACCAGGGGATTCCCGATCATGAATTCCAGGGCAAGCCGATCATCGGCATCTGTAATACCTGGTCTGAACTGACACCATGCAACGCGCACTTCCGCAAGATTGCGGAACACGTCAAACGCGGCATTTATGAAGCGGGCGGATTCCCGGTGGAGTTCCCGGTGTTCTCCAACGGCGAATCGAATCTGCGGCCAACCGCCATGCTGACCCGTAATCTCGCCAGCATGGATGTAGAAGAATCGATACGCGGCAATCCGATGGACGCCGTAGTGCTGCTGGTCGGCTGCGACAAGACTACGCCGGCGTTGCTGATGGGCGCGGCCAGCTGCGACATCCCGGCGATTGTTGTCACCGGCGGCCCGATGCTGAACGGTAAACACGAAGGCAAGGATCTGGGTTCCGGCACCGCTGTCTGGCAACTGAGCGAAGCAGTCAAAGGCGGCCAGATCACCATGCATCAATTCCTGGCGGCGGAATCCGGCATGTCGCGCTCGGCCGGCACCTGCAACACCATGGGCACGGCTTCCACCATGGCTTGCATGGCCGAGGCGCTTGGCACTTCCTTGCCGCACAATGCCGCGATTCCTGCAGTCGATGCGCGCCGTTATGTGCTGGCGCACATGTCGGGCATGCGGATTGTCGATATGGTGTGGGAAGACTTGCGGCTGTCGAAAATACTGACTCGTGCTGCGTTCGAAAATGCGATCCGGGTCAATGCCGCGATCGGTGGTTCGACTAATGCTGTGATTCATTTGAAGGCGATCGCCGCCCGTATCGGCGTACCGCTTGAATTGGAAGACTGGACGACAATTGGGCGTGGCACGCCGACGTTGGTTGATTTGCAGCCGTCCGGCCGCTTCCTGATGGAAGAGTTTTACTACGCCGGTGGTCTGCCCGGCGTGCTGCGCCGTCTGGGCGAAGCCGGGTTGTTGCCGCACAAGGACGCCCTGACGGTGAACGGCAAATCGCTTTGGGAGAATAACCGGGACGCACCCATCTACAACGATGAAGTGATCCGCGTCATCGACAAGCCATTGATTGCCGACGGCGGCATTTGCATCTTGCGCGGTAACCTGGCGCCGCGCGGTGCGGTACTGAAGCCATCCGCTGCCTCGCCGGAACTGATGAAGCATCGCGGCAAGGCGGTGGTGTTCGAAGATTTTGCACACTACAAGACGCGTATCAACGATCCGGAACTGGATGTCGATGCCAGCTCGGTGCTGGTGATGAAGAATTGCGGACCGAAAGGCTATCCCGGCATGGCCGAGGTTGGCAACATGGGTTTGCCGCCGAAGCTGCTGGCGAAGGGCATCAAAGACATGGTGCGGATTTCCGATGCCCGCATGAGCGGCACTGCTTACGGTACTGTGGTCCTGCACGTGGCGCCGGAAGCCGCCGCCGGCGGACCGCTGGGCATTGTGCAAGACGGCGACTGGATCGAGCTGGATTGCGAAGCAGGGCGTTTGCATCTGGATATCAGCGATGCCGAAATGGCGCAGCGCCAGACTGCAAGAGCCATAGTGAACGCGGAAACCGTGACTGCACATAGCGGGTACCAGCGCTTGTATATCGACCGGGTTTTGCAGGCCGACGAAGGCTGCGATTTCGATTTCCTGGTTGGTTGCCGCGGTTCGGCTGTGCCTAAACATTCTCACTAATTGCAATCGTGGGGGGCACGTTTTTGTGCCGTCGATGTTTGATAATCCGCGTGGGCAAAAAATCTTGCCCACCCTACAAGAACGGGGAAATACATGTTGTTGGTTCAATTCAAACTGGCCGACGGACAGCGTCGGATCGGGGTACTGGAAGATGAAGGCCGGAAAATCCATGTAGTGGATGGTTATGCCTCAACCTACGAGTTGGCGCAAGCAGCGATCGAAAGCAATAGTTCGTTGCAAAGCGTGGCCAGCGCCGGGTTGGGAGCTGTTGTTCTGGATTACGCTGAAGTTGCGAAGGCCGGTCGCTTGCTGCCACCGCTGGATCACAGCGACAGCGCCCATTGTTACGTCACCGGCACCGGCCTTACCCATCTGGGCAGCGCTGACGGCCGCGACGCCATGCACAAGAAAATCAACGATGTCGATACCCTGACCGACAGCATGAAAATGTTCCGCATGGGCCTGGAAGGCGGCAAGCCGCAGCCCGGCCAGACCGGGGTGCAACCGGAATGGTTTTACAAAGGCGACGGCAGCATTGTCTGCGCTGGCGAGCAACCGTTGACGATGCCGCAATTTGCGCTGGACGGCGGGGAAGAACCAGAGATTGCAGCGCTGTATGTGATTGCTGCGGATGGCACGCCATGCCGGCTCGGCTTTGCGATTGGCAACGAGTTTTCCGATCATGTCACCGAACGTCAGAACTATCTGTATCTGGCGCATTCCAAACTGCGGGTTTGCGCTGTCGGTCCCGCCTTGCTGATAGGTGATTTGCCATCGCATGTGGAAGGCATGTCGCGTATTCGCAGTGTCAATGGCCAGGTGCGTTGGGAAAAGCCGTTTGTCAGCGGCGAAGAGAATATGTCGCATACTGTTGCCAACCTGGAGTATCACCACTTCAAATACCCGCTGTTCCGCCGCCCCGGCGATGTCCATATCCATTTCTTCGGCACGGCGACCTTGAGTTGCTCGGATGGCATCCAGGTCGCACCCGGAGAAACATTCGAGATTGACGTGGCTGCCTTCGGGCCGCCGTTGCGTAACCGGCTCGCAGTCGAGACTTTGGCGACACCGCGGATTCGCCCGCTGTGATTCGGAATCTCTGAACCACAGCCATTTTATTGTTAGGAAAAGCATGGACATCACAGGCGAATCGCTGATCGGCGCTTCTCATATCAAAGGCGGAGGAACTGCCTTTTTTGCATTCAATCCCGCCACCGCCAGCGAACTTCAACCAGCATTCCATACCGCCGGCAAAGCCGAGGTCGACTGCGCCTGCGAATTGGCGCGGATCGCTTTTGATCCTTACCGGAATACCGATCCGGAGACGCGCGCCCGCTTACTGGAAAGCATCGCTGAAAATATCCTGGCTCTCGGCGATCAGCTGATAGAGCGTGCGATGAGTGAAAGCGGCTTGCCGCGCGCCAGGCTGGAAGGCGAACGCGGCCGCACCGTGGGCCAGCTCAGATTGTTTGCCGAAGTACTGCGTGAAGGTTCATGGCAGGATGCGCGGATCGATCCGGCGCTACCGGATCGCCAACCTTTTCCGCGGGTCGATTTACGTCTGCGCATGATTGCATTGGGGCCGGTTGCGGTGTTCGGCGCCAGTAATTTTCCTTTGGCGTTTTCAGTCGCCGGCGGTGATACCGCAGCTGCATTGGCGGCGGGTTGCCCGGTGGTGGTGAAAGCCCATCCTGCCCATCCCGGCACCTCAGAGCTGGTCGGGCGGGCACTGCAGAAAGCGGTATCGGCAGCGGGCTTTCCGGAAGGCGTATTTTCGCTATTGACCGGTATCGGCAACGATCTCGGCATCGAACTGGTGCAGCATCCGGCGATACAGGCGGTCGGCTTCACCGGCTCGCGTCAAGGTGGCCTGGTGTTGATGTCGGCTGCTGCCGCGCGTCCTCAGCCGATTCCAGTGTATGCCGAAATGAGTAGTATCAATCCGGTATTCCTGTTACCGCAGGCGCTGGCCGACAAGGCCGAACCGCTGGCCGCTGCTTTTGTCGATTCGCTGGTGCTGGGCGTCGGCCAGTTCTGTACCAATCCTGGCCTGGTGCTGGCATTGCAAGGACCGGATCTGGAACGCTTCAGTACGGCTGCCGCGACGCAACTGGCGCAGCGCAATGCCGCGGCCATGCTGACGGCTGGCATTCATCACGCATATCAAAAAGGTGTTGGCCGTCTTGCCGCCAACTCTCGCGTACGTCAGCTCAGCCAAGGCGTCGCCAGCGACGCGGCAGGCAGCGGCGTACCGGCATTGTTCAGCACCAGCGCCCAGGATTTCCTGACCGATCCGCAGTTGTCGGAAGAAATATTCGGACCGGCGTCGCTGCTGGTCGCATGCCGCGATATGGCCGAGATGCTTGCGGTGGCGGAGAACCTGGAAGGGCAACTGACCGCAACTTTGCAGATGACCGACGGCGATCACCAGGCAGTGCGCGGACTGCTGCCGATCCTGGAGCGCAAGGCCGGCCGGATTCTGGCGAATGGCTTTCCGACCGGAGTCGAAGTGTCCTATTCCATGGTTCACGGCGGGCCGTTCCCGGCCACCTCGGACAGCCGCACGACGTCAGTGGGCACGGCTGCGATCCAGCGCTTTTTAAGGCCGGTTTCATATCAAAACATACCGCAGGACCTGTTGCCGGCAGCGATTCAGGATAGTAATCCGCTGGCGATCGGGCAGCGTATCAATGGCCAGTTGAGCGGCAAGTAAACTGAAGTAAGGTAAGGTAAGCGGATTTTCCAGGCACCACATTGAACAGGAGTTGATATGCCGGCAGTAAACGACATGGCACAAGCACAGCTGGCGCGTTTCCCCAGCCTGAAAGACAAGAACGTATTCATCACCGGCGGCGGCAGCGGTATCGGCGCGGCGATTGTCAGCGCATTTGCGGAACAGGGCGCGCGCGTAGGTTTCGTCGATATCGAGAAGGAGGCCAGCGAGGCTTTGTGTGAAAGCCTGGCAGCAGCAGGTCTGGTCAAGCCGCTATTTCGTCATTGCGACATCCGCGATATTGCGGCATTGCAGACGACCATACAGGGATTGGCGCAAGAGATAGGCACATTCGATGTGCTGGTCAACAATGCCGCCAACGACCAGCGCCATCAACTGGCGAAAGTAACCGTCGATTATTGGGATGACCGGATCGCCATCAATCAGCGCCCGATGTTCTTTACCTGCCAGGCGATCGCACCGGGCATGCAAAAAAAGGGCGGCGGATCGATCATCAATCTCAGCTCGATCAGCTGGCATCTGTCGAACGGCGGTTATCCGGTGTACACCACGGCCAAGGCGGCTGTGGTCGGCCTGACACGCGGCTTGGCGCGCGACCTCGGGCCGTACAATATCCGCGTCAATACCGTGTCGCCGGGATGGGTGATGACTGAAAGGCAGGTCGCGTTGTGGCTGGATGCGGCGGGAGAGGAAGACATCAAGCGCAACCAGTGCCTACCCGGTAAGTTGCAACCGTGGCATCTGGCGCGCATGGTCTTGTTCCTGGCGGCGGATGATAGTGCGATGTGCACTGCCCAGGAATTCATTGTCGATGCGGGTTGGGCTTGAGTGTCGCTTGAACCTCATTAAGGACTTCCCGGGCAAGAGAATCCTTTCAAAACATCGGGTGTGAAAGGATTCGACGTGGCACCGGCATTCATTTCCAGTACCACTTTGCGCGTATCGAACTGAAATTCCATCGTCGTCCGGCCATCTGCAGACGAACCGATCTGCGTGCCGCGTTCAAGCAAGCGCAATAAAGCCCACGGCCCTTGCGTGGCGATGGTCGATGTTTCCGCGCTAATGCGTGGGGACGCGGTAAGTTCCGCCATTACTCCACCACGCGGACCGGGCCAGTTGACGGTCAGCGCCTGTACCGGGCCATGTGAATAACGCTGCACCTGACCGTCGAGATTGATCAGCAAGGTGGTGATGGTGGGAGCTACGTCCATAGCTTTGACATCAACTTTCCACGCCACCTGTTTGCTGCCTGGCTCACGGAAAAATGCCTCTCTGATGGTACGAATCCGTGCAAACGCATCGGGATTCGGGCCTTGCTGCGCTAGTACTTTGAGTAATTCGTTGTGAGCCGCCGAGCCAGTCAAGTTTGCGTCTTGCATTCCCACGGCTATTGCCCCGCCAAGATTCGCCGGTACCGGAATTTTGTACTTCCATGGCCGGCTGCTGGTATCGACAAACGACGCTAGCTGGTTCTGAAAAAATTCGTCGGCTGCCCCGCCAGCGGCGAACATGCGGCTAAAATTCTCAATCGATACTTCATTGACGCTCGCTGCAAAGGGATAATGTCCTTCGATGCTGCGCTTGCATAGGTCGCTGACCTGGCTCGTCATCAACGCATTGATCCGGTCGACCTGGCGTTGTGCCTGAACCCGGAAGATGCTGGAGGTACCATCCGATATCTTTTTGCTGCCGCTATCTTCCAATGTTGTCAGAACGCGCTTGAAAGGCGCCGGCAATTGCACGCTAGCCTGTTCCAACTTGATCGCAGTGTCGATTCTGGCGGGAGGAGCGCTGTTGGTCGCCAGTGCGGTGTCGGCGACCGTCAGCACCGTGTAATATTCGTTCAGCAATGCCATGACATTGGCCAGAGCGGGCAGGGTCACGGTTTTTGCTTGCCCGATCTCAGGCTGTCCTGTGACGACTTCGCGCAGGATTGTGAAATGGTTATCGACCAGTTCTTTCTCTTGTCGTTCCTGTGGGCTGATACCCAATGCGCCCCGGCTTTTTTTCTTGAGAGCTTCAGTGGCTTTATCAAGCAGGTTTCTGTTGTCGCTCTGCATATCTAATGGCCGCGACAGGGTGGTTTCCTGCGCTGCCGCTCTTGCTAAACGCGCCAATGGAGAATCCTGCGCAGACAAAGTGTGCAAGACGTCCATATCTGCTTTCAGATCCTTCCCGCTGACAGCGTCGATATCATCCAGATATGTAGTCCAGTGTCGGGTATAGTCTTCCAGGTATTGACGTCGGATAGCTTGTGTCACTGGATCATCTTCACGCATGGATCTGGCGACATCGGCCGGCTTTTGTTCAGCATGGCGATGGCCCATTACCCATGCATCGTCGGCCTGTGCTTTAGCCACAAATTCGGATAAGCGTACATCGAACAGCCGGTGGTAGCCGTCATAGGTAAACAGGCCCGGAATCCCCTTATCTAAAGGCGCACCTGAAATGCGTAAGAACACTGTGCTTGCCCCAGGCCCAACCGCGCGCGTCAATGTAAAATCCCGCGGCGCTTCCTGCATCATGGCGGCTTTGGCACGTTCGTACAAACGTAGCGTCGATGGGCTGCCATTCAAAAGCTCACGTGCTTGCTGGACCAGGGCGGCATTTTGCGGCGTAGTTGCTTGCACTACGCGCTCCCCTGAAAATAATTGTTTGACATGGCCGGCCATGGACGCTCGGCCGCCAAACGTAGCCACGCTATCTGGCGAGGACCAATCTTTTTCCACCCATCCTTGTACATCGGCTGCGCTGAAGTAGGCTTTGTCGTGCAACTGTAAATACACGCGTAAGGTGTCATACGCGGTTTCGGCATCCTTGTTGATGACAGCTGTCGCCAAGGTCGCTTCCATGCGTTTGATTATCTGCGGCAACAGCAGGCGATCTCCCAACGCTGCGTAATTGTCGTGCGCTGCTGCGGCGACAGGCGGCGCGCTGTACAAGCCGTAAGCAAATCCGGTTGACGGCGCTTTGATATCCAACCCACGATATAGCGGCAACTCCTGTGCCGCCGTCAATGCGTCTGGCACCACTGACATTCGTTCGGTATCTGGCAAAGCAAACAGCTTGTTCATGCGTTGCATGAGATCGGTGGTCTTATCGGCGATTGCGTGCAAATATGCAGAGTTATTGCCGAACGATAGGATCAGTCCTGTCACCAACCAAAATCCGATGACTACGGCGCTGGCATGGCCGATCCAACGCAACAGACGTAAGCGAAATACTCTGCGCAAGTTGGGGCGTGCCAAATGCGCTTCCGGAATAATGACCTTGTTGAACATGTCGCTCAGAAAATAGCCGCGATTGCCGCTTGTCGGACTCGCTTCTGGATTAGCCCGGTGCGCGTCGTGTGTTGCGGAGTTTGTCTTATCTTTTTCGTCGTTTTCAGCTGTGAGTTGACGTTGCAACGGCGTCAGCTGATCCGCTGGAATGCGGTGTTCTCCTTGTGCAGCGCTGGTGAAGTAGATTCCACGTAGCGAGTGACGCGTTTGCGTATTGTCAAAGCTGCTATCACAAAATATCGCGCCAAGGATGGATGTCAGTAGGGACGTCAAGCTGTCGAATTCCTGCGGCAACGCTGATAAGGCCCGGCGCCGGGCATGATCCAGTTCATCCCGCTGTTGCCGTTGCAAACCGTCGTCAAGACGCCGGCTCAGGGTTTGCAACTCACTTTGCAGCTCGTTTTCCAGCGGCGAAGTCCTGGCGGTGTATTTGCCCCCGGTCTTAACGTAAGGCAAAGTGAAGCCCCATGCCTGCGCCCGGTTTTCGGCCGTGAGCGAATGAAAGTAATCGGTAAAGCCTTTCAGCAGATCCATCTTGGTGACGATCACATAGACTGGAAAGCGGATACCCAATTCGATGCGCAGTTCATGCAGCCGTGCGCGCAGCTGATCCGCGTAGGCCAGGCGGTCAGACTCGCTCTGAGTTAGTAACTCACCGACATCGAGCATCACCAATGCACCGTTGATCGGCGTGCGCCTGCGGTATTTGCGCAGCAGGCCCAGAAAGCCAAGCCATTCTGCATTGTCCCTCGCAGCAGCAACTTGCTGTACGACGTATCGTTCGGGGGCGTTGATCAGCACAATAGAATCGGACAACCACCAATCGGCATGACCGGCATGGTTTTGCGCGCTCGATGAATCGGAAGCGATCGATATGCGGCCAGACGGCGGAAATGTCAGACTGGAATTGAGCAGAGCACTCGTTTTTCCAACGCCGTGTTTACCTATCACCAGGTACCAAGGTCCCGCGTACACGTGGCGATTTCCTTCCCACAGACGTCGCAAACCACGGGCGCCACGCATGCTTCTAAGCCGCATCAAAGAGCGCTGGAATGCCCCATCCAATTTGTCGAGAGCACTCTTGAGAGCGGGATCGAGCGTATCGGAGTTGGCTTTCTTTTTGGGAGTCTTTTTTTGTTTAAGGATGGCGTCGTCAGATGATTTGTCCGGTATCGGGGTTGCTGTGTCGGATGGCGGCGGTACGGGTGAGGCAATGTCTCGGGATTGATTCGTCATGCGTGCTTTTAACTATTCCAGTTCATTGCGCTTATGCAGCAACAATATTTACCACTATTAAAAAGAGGCGATCAGTTTTGCGCCACAGCCCGTTTCGTCGCCATCATGCGCCACCAGTTTCCCCATATGTCTGCGGCCGTTACCCTTGGGCAGAATCGGAAAATTTCCCTTACATTTGGGACAGCGTGTCATGTCACTCTCTTGCGCCACGGCGATACCCATGGCCTTCATCGTGGACGCGCTGATCACTTCGCCGCCGTGATCGGTTTTATCGCCCAGCCGGATTACTGACTTGCCTTCTGCGTTTTTCATGGTCGTTTCCCTTGATTGCTTGGTCTTGATAGATATTGTTATTCCTGCGACTTGCCAATTTTGCTCAAATCAAGCACAAAAGCATTTTTTAACCCGCCGCGAGAAATCGTTCCAGTCAAAATACTGCCGTCAGATGACGTTCCTGCGATATATGACGTGTCAATGTTGCCGGGTGCCGGCCCTAAGTCCACCATGCCTTTGTTTACACTCCATTGAAATAAACGTCTTTCGCTGACACTACGTCTCGAAGATATTCCAAAGACAAGTGCGCCGTTTCCACTGACAGCTATGGCTTCCAATTTTTCGTCTTCATCATTAGTAAGTGCTCCTAAGTCTTTCATGCCATTCTTTTCTGTCCACTGGAATGCGTGATTAACTCCATCGGCAAACACCGATCCGACGACGGTAGAACCGTCTGCGCTTACGTTAGTTGCGTAACTTGATAAAAAATGGCCTTTGATTGTGGTGATGTCTTTCATTCCTTCATTTTTTTTCCATAGAAAAGCTCGATTACTCGTACCATCCGCATTTATATGGCCGACCACAATGTCACCATTCGGTGTCATTGCGGTAACATCGGAATCTTCCCTTGTATTTTGCGGTGATCCCAGATAGGTGAGCACTCCATTCGACACGATGGCGGCTCGTGTGCGAGCACCTTGATTTAATAGGCGCACTCTACCCGCCATGATCGTTCCGTCGGCACTGAGCGCTACAGGATAAAAGTTTTCTAATTGCGGATTGGCTTTTGTCAAATCAACGAGACCGGTTTCGGCGGTCCATCTAAACGGGCGCGAACGTTCTTCCACCGCGTATTGCAATAATCCAACAATAACGGATCCATCGGCATTTACGGCAGTTGCCCATGACCAAGGAACTGCACCTTGATTGATATCGATCATGCCAGTTGTGCTCGACCATGCGAAAGCATCAGAATCACAACGACATTCCGCTCCCTTAAAATCAGCACTGCCAACTACAACCTTGCCATTCGCGCTAATTGCTCGCGCTTCTGTAAAGCCAGCAGCGGCAATTGGAGTAGTTAGGTGCTGCAATTCCGAATCGTCAGTAGCAGGTAGGTCGCGACTCATGGCTAATTGAGTTATGCCAAGTACGGTGATTGTTGCGAATAAGATTTTTTTGGCTTTTTTCATCGGTGTATTTACGTTAGTCATTTTTCAGTCGTCCCAGAAAATTCGTGTTCTCGGTTTTTAATTCAGGCATTTTCCGTCTGCGGTTTTGTGGTCGTTTTTTTTATTACCTGGTTGGGGAAGGTGTTGCCGGTGGTGCTGACATCGCGCTGATGGCAACGATGTTGTCGACCACCTTGTTGGTCATTTCCACTAACTGGTATTTGTAATACCCGCATGTCACCAGTACCACCAGCGTCATCACGGTGGCCGAGACCCGCACTGGAATGCTGCGGAAGGCCTGAAAACGGTCCGGTGCCACGCCCTGCAAGTGAGGTGACAACGCCGATGGAATTGGCTCGCGGCCAGCTGTAATCAGCGTATCCAGATGCTTGCGTATTGCGACGAGATGGCGCGGGCCATCTGGATCGCTGCGATATTGACCCTGGAAACCCAGGCAAAGGATGTGATACATCACTTCCAGCAAATCGCAATGCTGTTCCGGCTGTGCCGTTGACAGCCTTCCGATCAGCAAGAAGAATTTCCGACCGCCTTCGCTATCGCTGTGCTGGGATTGCGCCAGCATGCCTGACGCCCACGGGCCGAGTTCACCGTTTGTACCGCCACCCCAAGGCGTGCTGTTGGCAGCCTCATCGATGGCGGTACATAGGCAATAACTCGCCGTCTTTACATGTTTGGGATCGATGTTCGCCCGGGTGCATAGCATCTCAAAATTGCTTACCTCGCACTGGATGATACGACGGAAGGTTTCGATTCGGATGCGGCTGTCAAAATGTGTGTCCGGTAAATCCGCCAGTGTGCGCAATAATGGCTTGGCCGCTTGATATAAGGGATTGCGGGCGGCAATGATCTTCTCCTGCCTATAATGTAGCTGCTCGGTCGTTTCCATAGCCTCGCTGGCGATGGCGTTGATCTTTGCTTCAGTTACGCCGGCATCCCTGATTGCTTGTGAGGGGGCTTCGACCGAAGCATGCGCCGACGCCCGAGATGCAATACTGGTTTCCCATGCAAATTCGTCATAGCTGGCGTCGTCATGATTAATGCCCGCATACAATGTGGAGTCCGATGTAGTGTCTGTCATCAAAGGTTTCTGCTCAAGGTTGTCACTGCGAATTGCCTGAGCCAAGGCTCAGGCGTGTTCTATTATTCAAATACAACACGTTGCCGCAAAAATCCGCTGCCTTCGCGTCGGGTTCCGGTTTGGGTTCTCATGAAAGGATTGAGCAATTGCCCGGTATCAGCGTCGGTTTGTAGCGGAAAACATTTAGCCAGCACGGCTTGTTCCTCTTGGGTGAAAGGTGTCTGCTGATTGGCGGAATTCAGCGCCTGGAATTTTTCCAGGCGGAGGCCGCCAGTTTTGTCGACGTCGTTGTACGCATCAATCCGTTGTTTTACGATATCCATGGCCACCGGGTCTTGTTGATACGCATCCCACACTTGCCTGTCGTAAGACCCGGAAGGCGCTTGCCCCGGCTTACTGTATTTCCGTGCCAGCGTTAGTAGCTTTTCTGCCTTGTCTTCATCAGACGAGTAACCGGCCAGATAAAACGATGCCAGCGAGTCGTGCACTTGATTGATCAATAGCGACATATAGTGCGGCTCGGTCGAGTCCGTCGCTTGATCGAATTGTTTCAATGCCCATATCTCGTTCTTGCCCGGCGGGACGCTGGTACCCGCGAGCAGCCGTTGCCAGGCATTCGCGAACTGGGCTTCTTTCGAGGCGTGAGTGATGTGACGATCAGAAATGCCACTAACGTACCGCGTTGCATTTTTTTCTCGCCCGCGCAAGACCGCCAGGTCGCCTTTTAACAATTCGTTGTAACTATTCAGGTCTTCCTGGTCCTGCTTGCTGGCTTTGGAAAACGAAGGAATGTTCTGGTACTCGTTCAGATATCTGCGTCGGAAACTATAAAACAGGCGCATATGCTCTCGTACCATGGCGTGATAACTTCCCATTACAGTTCCGTTCGGTTCGATCTTGAAATCTGCTTCGGGTTTGAAATCGAGAGCTTTCATGTAGAAATTCCAGGCTTCGCTCAGATCGGAACTAAGATCGTAATCGGCAGTTAAATCCGACGGCATTTGTGCATGGGACAGCAAGGGTACTCCAGCCGTAGTCGCTGCTCGATGCATATGTAGCAGCGGTATCTGCGAGAGCATTGTGCCCATTGTCATCCCCCGGCCCTGATCACCCGGACTGTAACCGCCGCCGACATCGCTGTGCACGCCTGGATACATATATTCGGTGACATCATTACCTTTGACGCGGGTGAGCGGAAAGTTGCGACGTTGTTCGTGGGCCGCGACGTAGTGCACAGTTTTTTTGACACAGCCAGGTAAAGGTTTTCGGATTTCCTTGGCCCAGCTAAAGTGACCGTCAGCAAAGAAAAGCGGTGTCGTTTCTGATGCGGAATTCGCTGGGCCAATTGACGCCACACTGTCGAACAAGCCTAAGAAATTAATTTCGGCACGCATGCTGGCAAGTTTTCCGTCTTTCAGAACATCAGAAAACCAGTAACAAAAAGCCCGGGCTTCGACTGCGCCGCGAGAAAAGCCGAATACGTTCAGTGTAATTTTTGGAATAACTGGTTGCTGCCTGTCTTGACGTGCCTTGCTTAATTTTTCGTCGAGTATTTTGCTGAGTTCGTCAAACCAACTTCGGCGAGTTGGACGCGGAGTTTTTGGATCACCCAAGGGGTCGTTGGTTTCGATGTCTTTAGCGTATTGCTGGATTTTGGCGGTAATTTCCTGTCGGCTGAACATAAAGGCATCTTCGCTAAATGCCCGGTAAATCGCGTTATAGACTTCAAGTAGCGCAAATAAAATTCTAGCCTGGCCACCTTTACCAAAGGCTTTCCCATCTGTGGTTTCGCGCCACTCGAGGTTTTCAGGAAAACGTGTACCGAGACCGGGGACATAAAACTTGTAGTGCCCTGGTTCTTGTAGCGCTCCTTTTTCATTGACATCTTTATGTGCATTAAACATTTTGACGACGTTGGTATGACATTGTTGCGGCATGTCGCGAATCATGTTGTTATTGGTGCCATCGAAAAACAAACCAATATTGATCAATTTTTGGCAAGGGGGAGCGTTGACGGTGGGCTGTTGGTCTTTAAGAATGCGACTAGCCACGTTGACAGTTTTTGGCGTCATTTCTTCTGTTGCGGAACTTGAAATGCGCGGTGGCGCGGAGAGAATCGGTTCGCTCATTTACTCTTCCTCCGGTGGGGCGATTGTCAGACTCTTAAGAATTGGATGGTTTGGATTTTGGGCACCATAACGGGCAGCTGAGACTATACGTACCTCATCGTTTGCAAAAAAATGAACAAAAATATCTCCGGCTTCGTTATAGCGCCGAATCGTGGTGTTTTTTTCTATCCAATCGCGTGCATTCGGTTTCCAGCGCACCTTAACTTTCATGCCGGGTTGCCATGTCAAGGGGAGCATGTAGCCAAAAGCACCACTTCCGCCGCAACTGAGTCCCCCTAGCATTTGCTTGCTAAATGGTTCTTGAACGTAAAATGAAGTAATGGGAGGAGCGCCGTCATGGCTCAAACATCCGATAGACACGGGGGTCATCGGAATATTGACAACCATGGATGGCTTGGAGATCGCTTCCGGCCCCGTGTTCTGTGTTGTAGTCGTACAGCCGCTGAGTGCCAGCGTCGCGGCGAGTAAGTGTGAATATCTGATGTGCATGAATTTCCTTCGTTTCAATATTTTTTCGATCACTGTGCTGAAGCAGCACGTTGCAACGCGATCTCCACGCCATATTTTTTCGCGTCCTCCAACAAGGTCAATGCCTGTTCCCGTTCGGGAAGCATGATGGCTTGTGTAACCAACGCATATCTCTCCGCATCATTGTTAATGCGGTACACGGTCAACTGTTTCAATAGCGCACTGATCATGCTGTACAGGACTGAAGGAGTGCGTTCCGCGACCACGGGGAACGCTTTCTTGGCGAGATCGCAGAGGATGAAATCCGCCTCGCCACCATTGATTAGGTCAACGTACTGTCTGTCGGTGATATCGATGGCATTACCTTCGCCGACAGCGGGCCGGATATAGGTAGCAGCGTCC
The DNA here is from genome assembly GCF_018304965.1 of Collimonas antrihumi. Taxonomy (GTDB): domain Bacteria; phylum Pseudomonadota; class Gammaproteobacteria; order Burkholderiales; family Burkholderiaceae_D; genus Collimonas; species Collimonas antrihumi. Next base: position 30,930 of record NZ_JAGQED010000018.1, on the reverse strand, counting down.
AGACAAGTGCCGTCGACGCTGGTAAGCGTGCCTTTGCGATTAATCAAATGCCATGCCGTGAAGCCGGAACAGAACGCACTGTGTTGTGCATCATTGAACATCTTTAGCGCATTCTGACTGCACATGACATCGGCAAACCGCAGCGGCATGCGCACGCCATCGGAAGTTGTGCGTATCTGTAAAAAACCTGCAAAGTGCTGTTGCATCGCCCCGAGGGACAACGGGCTTTGCAGAACGCTCAGCATCGGTTTGTCGACACTGAACTTGAGTAACTTTGGTAGATTCTCCGGCGACAGATTCATCAGAAACGGTGCGCATTCTTCATACCCGCTTAACACCGTGTTGTCATACAGCGAGACGACACCGGTATCGGTTTGATTGCTGAGCGCCCAAAGTTGGCGGCCTAGATTATCGTCAAAGACGCCGTCGACCAGCGCATACACGCGGAGCTTGCCGTGCCTTTCAATGGTCGCGCTGATAGTTGTCTGGATCAGGCTGTTTAATTCAGGGTGGTGTGGATCTACGCCGAAATACATAGGGTTATTCTTTCAGGTAAGTCGTCAAAGAGTAGGGGAGCCAGCGACCGAACGCGCTGCCATGGCTGCGCTCATGCACTCTTTGCATACGGACTGTGGAAATGTAGGTAAGGCAAGAGGAACGCTCTTCGGTCCAAACGTCTGCGTATCTGCCGACCACACGTGGAACACGCCAGGCGTGCGGCCGATGATCCCGTCATCGTCGCCACCGATGACAAACTCGCTGTGACCGCCTTGCAGGCGAATCCCTTTCCTGGCTTTCAGATTGATCCAGTCGGTGGCGCTGATAATGTCCATGACCTTCTTGGCGATCAGTTCCATGTCGTCGTTCTGCGCCTGTATCTGCACTTTGCCACTGGCGGCAATCAGTTTGATACCAAGTTTATGGACAAATACCGACAACTTATCGGCAATGCTGGCATACAGCGATTTACCCACAGCCATCGATAGATGCCAGCCGCTGGTCAACGCAATATGCTCGCCGCTGGCGATATGGGTCGATTTCGGCGTCGTGGTTTCAATTCCGGCAGGACTGGCAAGAACCAGATGTGGTTCTGTCAGTTCCGGGAAATTCCCAGCTTTCGCATCACCGCCGCTACCTTTGATCGCATCGTTCTGCGCCTTGATAGCCTTGCAGACATCACTCTGATCGACGCCGTTTTCTTGCGCTTGATGTTGCTGAGCGAGATCAGCCTGGCTTTCCTGTTGTTCACGTGCTTGCGTCAGCCGCTGCACCGGTTCATCAATGTCCTTGATATGGCTTTGCGCCTTGTTCCGCGCTTCGGTAGTGATGATCAAACCATCCTTGGCGCGTATCGCGCCATGGCCGTCGGTGCGCAACTCAAAACCTTCACCCCGCGGATCTTTGCGACCAGCGTTGTCTTCAATGCGGGTGATATTGCCGAGACTGAGCTGGCTGTGCTGATGATCGCTCTTGAGTTGTGTTTGTATCTTGTCTTCAGTGTCGTCCAGGATCAGATGATTGCTTCGGCCGCCGGCGCTGTTGCCGCCGTCTTTGCTGAGCTCGCGTGAGCGCCAGCCGGATAGTGCGCTTTGGCCGGGCAACGACCAGGGCGGCGTATTGAGCGTATTGTGTACGCGCCCGGTGCAGATCGGCAAATCCGGATTCCCGCTGATGAAATCGATCAAGACTTCCTGGTTGATGCGGGGAATGTGGATGGCGCCCAGTTGATTGCCCGCCCATGGACTGGAAACCCGCACCCAGCAACTGCTGTTTTGATCGCTTTGCCCCAGACGATCCCATTGGAATTGCACCTTGATCCGGCCTAGATTGTCGGTCCAGAGCGGTTCATTCTCCGGCCCGACGACGATGGCGGTGAGGATGTGCATGGCCGGTCTTGGTGTGACCCGTTCGGGGCGATATTGTCCGCCACGCAACGGCACCACTTCAAAATCGACATTGACACGGAACTGTTGTGAACCGCTATCCTGAGGTTGGGTCGCTTGTCCGACTTCCTCCATTTCGAAGTGCGTGGCGACGATTAAATATTCAATGTTGGCTTGAGTCGACGGATGACGGCCCAGCTTGAAGGTGCAACCAGGCACCACGGCACGCAAGTGGCCAGAACCGCTGGCGCGCTGAACGTCGTTGCGTAAACGTTCCATCCGTATGCGGGCATTTTTCCTGCCCTCGTCCAAAGGATCATTTGTTGCCTGCTGAGGGCCGGCTTTCGGTTGCACATAATGTGCATCGGTATGGTATTCGTAGACCTCGGCATTATGGTCGGACGCGCGCGGGTCATTGTCGGTTACTTCAAGTGTGCTTCTCGGCCGGGTGTAATCGTAATCGCGTGTAGTGTAGCGGCCGGGTGTCAAGCGTTGCGACGGTGAGAATGTATGGATGTATTCCTGGTCGATGCGCGGCTTTTCGTCAAAGTAGTTAAGTGCGTGATAGGCCTCGCTGTGAAACGGTCGATGCGATGAATTGCTGTCTGATAGCACTAGGCGATGCTTACCGTCTGTATGTTCGAAGCAATAATTTATGCCGGCGTCCTGGCATAATCTGCTGAAGAAAGTGAAATCCGATTCCGAATATTGGGTAACGTAATCTCTCTTGGGGTAGTCGTCAAAAAGACGCTTGTCGACCGAGAAGGTGTATTTGGATAACACTTCATCCAGAATGTCGACAACGGATTTGTCTTGGAAAATCCGGCAATCGGCGTTGTCATCAGCTAGTCTCAGCCAAGGTTCCAGCGTAAGTTCATAAAACGCATGGCGCCCGACTTGCCGCAGCATTGTGGCACGCGTAATGATCCCGGAAATTTCGCGGATGCCGGCGCCTACGTTCGCCGAACCGCTGCTACCGGGCATGCCCGGGATAAAGCTGCCCGCGCCATCCAACTGTATTTCTACCGTCAGTTCTTGCCGTTCAAATGCGGCGAGATCATGATCGGCTGCCGGGCCGAAATTGAGCATATCATCTGGGGTTTTAAGCAGAATCTTATAAATGAAGAGATTATTGAGCGCCTCAGTGCCCTTGATGCTCACAGCGACTAACGCCGGTTGTCCCATTATTTTTGGGATGGCTGCGCTTTTTACACTCAGTGTTCGTGGGGAAGTAAACATAGTGGCGGCAACTCCAGGTAGGATGACAAATTATTAAAATTAATAATACGTCAACTTCCCCTGCCGCATGTATGGTTTTTTTGGTAAGTATAGTTATTTTTTTAATAAAATTTAGAACATGGATTTCTTGGCGACCATTGTTGTTAAGTCATTGAAGATAGCCGACACGTCGGCTTGGTAAATCCGTGATTTGTCGAACGGAGATGATAGCGCGATGTGCACCGCGCAGGAATTCATCGTAGATGCAGGTTGGGCTTGAGCGCTCAGCTGCGCGCATCTTTCGGCTTATCACCCAGCGGCCAGTCATGTGATTTTCCGGGATAGACCGGTCGCGGCTGATGGGTGAAGAATTCCGATACATCCACCGCCTCCTGGTCCGTCAAGGTGCCACCCTGGCCCAGCGGCATATTGTGTTTGACGAACGCCGCCGCCGTGTAGGTGCGGGCCATGCCGGCGCCGTCGTTGAAGGAGTCTGCTCCCCATAGCGGCGGGAAGGTATAGCCGTGTTCGCCGTTTTTCATGCCTGCTCCGTCTGCACCATGGCAGCTCGCGCATTTGTCTGCATACACCTGCTTGCCGTGGTTCGGATCCGCCTTGAGTTTCTGGTCGATCGCTCCGAAACCTCTTCCCGCCACGCTTACGCCAGTCGGCACGCCGGTCGACAACCACTGCATGTAAGCCAGGATATTCGTCATTTCCGTCGACGTATATGGCAGCGGCTTGCCATTCATCGAACGCTCGAAGCAATCGTTGATCCTTTCCTGCAAGGAGATCAGCTTGCCGCTACGCGCGCGGTATTCCGGAAAAACTCCCCAGATACCGACCCACGGCGATGCGTTCGCCGTGGCGCCGCCAGCCAGATGACAATTGGTGCAATTGAGGCCGTTCCCGACATTTTTGGGCAGGCGCTGATGGGTCTCGTTCATCAGTTTCCGGCCTTCCTGAATCGCGGCTCCCCTGGGGCCGGCTGGAATGCTTGATTCCGCTGGCGCACGTACCTCAGTCACGGACGTTTGTGCGCCAGCATTACAAACAAAGAAGGCGGCTGCAATTAAAGCCGGAAATCGGTATTTTGCTAATTTGGTTAACATCGACCATCCCCTTTTTTCTGATTTTTTATTGACCGCCCCGGATCATGATGTTTGCCGTCGCCGTCGGGGCTAACGTCTCTACTCTAGTAGATTTGCGCCGCGACGTCACGAATCGTTTGTTGCAGGATTTTCGCGCCCGGGGAAAGTATCTGCAGACGCCGGGTGATGATGCCGAAGCCATCCATCTTGCACGGCAACTCGATCGGCAGTATCGCCAGTACGTTCACCTGCGCATAAAAGCGCGCCACCTCGGCCGGCATCACGTGCAGGAAATCGGTTTGCTGCAACAGGCTGCTGATGACCAGGATCGCGGTGGTGTCGACCACGTTGGCGGGCGGCGCCAGGCCGTCCTTGTGAAACATCATGTCGACCCGATGGCGCAAGATGCTGCCCTTGGGCGGCAGGATCCAGCCGGCATCGGCGATATCCTTCAACTGCAGGTTGGTGACATGGCGCAAGGGATGATCGACTCGCGCCACTGCGCATACCGGTTCGTCCGATAACTCTTCATAGTCGAGATTGTGGTTGTCATCCTGATCCATGATGCGCGCCACCAGGAAATCCAGCGAGCCGCGCTGAAGCCGCTCCAGCAAGATATTGCTGCTCTCCACCTCGACCCCGATCCGCAGCATCGGCGCCTGCTGCTTTAGCCGTGCAATCGCCGGCGGCAGCAGCACCATGCCGGGCGACAGGATCGCGCCGACATTCACTTGCCCGGACAGGCCGGACTTCAGCGCCGTGATGTCGTCGTGCGCATGCGACAAACTGGTCAGCGCCATGCGCGAATGGCGGATCATCGCTTCGCCATAGATGGTCGGCCGCATGCCGCGCGGCAGCCGCTCGAACAGCTGCACATCCAGCATGTCTTCCAGATCCTTGAGTTGCTTGGAGGCGGCCGGCTGCGTCATGTTGAGCGCCTCCGCCGCACGATGGATATTGCGCTCATCATCCAGTGCTATCAGCAAAAGCAGCTGCCGGGTTTTCAGGCGTGCGCGCAGAAACCAGTTGGTGTCGTTGGTAGGCATTGTCGTCTTATTAGTTGATTTTTTTGTACGCCATTTATTGGATCCACCTTTGATCCACTTCGCTCCACCGGCTTTGCCGCCACGGTGAAGCTCTCAAAATGATACCAAATACAGTATTGATGTGGCGTAAAAATTCATTGGATCGATATCGCAGCAATCCTTGCTATGAGCCCACATTCACGCTGGTCCAGCGTCGTCATGCTTACCTGGTTACCGCGTGCGGTCCTGCAGTGGATGAATTCATAATAATTTCAAGGAGACGTAACAGCATCTGCTTTAGTCCGGATGGACACACCATGTATTACTGCGATTCGCCCACCAGGACGATTCGTTGCTGCGACTACGACACCGATGCCGGCACGATCGGCAACGATCGCCTGTTTGCCGACTTGCAGGAGCAGCCGGGCGAACCGGATGGCTCAACTATCGACAGCGCTGGTTATCTGTGGAATGCCCGGTGGGGCGGTCATCGTGTGCTGCGTTACGCGCCGGACGGCAGCATTGAGCGCATCGTCCAGGTGCCGGTAGCGCAGCCTAGTTGCGTGGCGTTTGGCGGGGCGGCTTTGGATACGTTGTACATAACCAGCGCGCGTGAATCGCTATCGGATGCTGCCTTGCTGGCCGAGCCGGCAGCAGGGGGAGTGCTCCAGTTACGCCTGCCTGATGTGCGTGGTTTGCCGGAAGCCCGGTTCCGAGACTGACCAGCCGCAAAGCGTGGCGGAAACGCTGCGGCTGGATTGATCCATCAATTTATTGCACTGTTTTGCGTTGTCTATAGATAGGTGACAGTCATCATGACCGGGCTAAGAGTGGCGCCTGCAGCCGGAGCCTTGGCAGACAGGCCCAGCTGGGTATGTCCCCGCAGGACCATCTGGTAAGAGGTCGCTTCCTCTGTTCCCAACGGTTTGCCATCGCGCGTCAAGGTGATTGTCGTAGCGGCAGGGTTTGCATTGCTGCCAACGCGCTGAAACGAGACAGCGAAGGCGCTGAGATTGTCGCATTGGAGATTCAACTGTCCGGCATTGAAGCTGCCGGTGCTGCACGGCGGCGCGACAATGCGGCCGGAGAATTGGATGGTGCCGCCGTTGGCGCTGGCCATGGCGCTTGAAGCCAGAGCTAACAGGGCAGATGCGACCGCGAGTTTTGATAGGGAGATTTTCATTTTTACTCCATTAAAGACGGGGAAATTCGCAAATGAATTTCCACATGAAAATAATACTACATGGAAATTTCAGATGCATATGCTTTGGTCGTCTTAATCGGGAGAAACTGAATAAGTTTTTTCTTAAAAGTCGCCTACCTCATGTGATACAGGGAAGTGATACAGGGAAGCTGGATGAACGCACAGCTGGAAAAATTTGAATCTGTAGTATGATTTTCAATCGAACGTTGTGAAACGTACAGCCCATTTGGAAGCCGAGAGGAAAGCATGCAAATTGCATCGATGAATATAGCCATTCGTGACGCTCTGGAATCTGCAAAGCGCGTTGAACGAATGTCCTCACCTAAGACTCTCCTCGGCCTTCCCCGATCTATCGCTTTCGTTGGAAACTATTTTCTTTTGCCAAGATTGAAGAAAGCATCTTCTATCGCGGCGGACGTTTGTGGGAAATTAAAAATTTCCGTATTGGAAGTGCGACAAAATACAGATCCCGAACCTATTGATCCTGAAATGATATTGCGGGGCAAGATAGAGGATTTGAAGCAGGTTTTACATGCTGACCGTGGCCAAATCCTGAAAGCCGCTACCGAAATGGCCCGATTTGGCGATGCTGTGGAAAAAATCCATCTTGAACTAAACACGATCCTGGAATTGATGAGTGAGCAATATGATGAAGCAAATCAACTGCAATGGGCAATTGCTGAGCACGACGCAAATTATGCCAAAAGACTGAATGACTATACCGCCCATTCAAAAGAGGAATCTGATCGCCTGTTAGATAAAATTATTGCTTCTGCATGAGCAAGGTAAGGCAGATTCGCGCAGTAAATTATGGCAACCCTATATTTCAAAAAACATTCAGGAAACTCAAGCCAGACGTATTAAAGGAAGCTAAGCGTGCCTTGAGTGAACTCATCTTGCTTGATATTGACAACGCGCCAGCGAAGTTACATCTACACGCTCTAACCAACAAACAAGTTTTATCCGCCTTAGATCAAAATAAAAAAGTTCCTGTGTACTCTATTCATTTGACAACAAATGATACGTACAAAGCTAGTTTTACTTATGAAGAAGAAACGGCGTACATGAGGATTTGCGGCGAACACGACGACGTAGACAAAAACCTGTAGCTTCAGACTAAAACTAAACGACCTAACTTGACCGCTCGCGTTGCATATCGCCGTCATGCCGCCAGAATCCGCCCGATCGCCGCACTGTTGACGGCGATTTTTTCGCTGTCCTGACAGAGTAACTCTACCCGCTGCAGCAGCGGGTGCCACGATGGCCAGCTTTCCGCCTGGGCGCCGGCATCGATCTCTTGCGAGGCGATCGGCACGCCATCGGAGGGTGGCAAGGGGGCGTTCGGATTAAGTACAAGTTCCGCCAGCCCCAAGGTCTTGCCGACCCGTGCAGTCGCCGCATCCAGTTCCAGATTGACCGCTTCATGCGGCATGCCTTCAGCGTTGCGGCGCAACAGCATGCGCAGGGCCGCCACATGCGCCATGACAAGATAATTCTGGACAATGAACTGATTCAGGTTTTCCACCGCGCGATGCTTGCTGACCGGCTCGTCGAGCATGCGCACCAGCGTCGATACCAGTTCGGACATGCTGTCGAGAAAACGCTTGCGGCAGATACGGTAGATGAAGTCGTCCCGCGCCTTGCCTTGCATGAGCTGGTTGCTGGCGTCCAGAAAACGCTGGTTGCTCTTCAGGACATTCCGGATCAACTGCGGCAGCGTGCGATATTCCCAGCTTGGCAAGACGAAGCTGAATGCGGTAGCGATGGCCGCGCCGATCAGCGTGTCGATCAGGCGTTCGCCGATGACATGGCCGCTACTCGGGATCACCAGATTGATTTGCAGCAGTATCTGCATACTGGCGGCGATTGCTGTGTAGCGATACTTGACGTAGATGAATGCCGGCGCCGCCACTGTGGCCATGAATAAAAAGCCGAGCAATGCAATCGGCTCGTGCACGAAGCGCAAGATCAGCGCAGTCGCCACGCACCCTATCAGGGTACCGATCAGGCGGTCGCTGCGGCGCTGCTTGGTCTGGCTGAAGCTGGGCTTCAAAATGATGGCAATCGTCAGCACGATCCAGTAACCGTGGCCGGCGTAGGGCAGGGCATCGGCCGCCAGCAGGCCGCAGGAAATCGCCAGCGCGGCACGCACCGCAAAGCGGAATGTCGGCGAGTGCCAGCGCAGATTGGCAACCAGCACGCCCAACTGGTATTTTTGCTGCGTCAGGAACGGCGTCATGTCTTTGCCCAGCAGTACCGGCAACGGTCCTTGCACGCTTTGCGTGGCGTGGTGCAGCTGGCCGATCATATCGATCGCATCGCAAATTTTGCCGTAGGTGGTGCGCAGGATGTCCAGCGCATCCTCTGACACCTTGCCGGCCAGGCTGTCCTGCTGCAATTGCTGCAGTTCGCTTTCGATCGAACGCCGCTCCGCCTTGTAGCTGATGCTGGCGAATGAGGCGCGCTTGCGGGTGACTGCGTAGGCAATCGTTTCGATATCCTTGGCCGCCTTGTCGACCAGGTCGCGCAGATAAGTCAGGACTTCGGCATCGGCCAGATGCTGGCGCAGGATGGCGTAGTCGGTGTGGGTCGAGAGAATGTGTTCATACAGATCGAACATGCCGAAATGAACCTGCACCAGGATCGCATCTTCCTGGTTCCTGGGATCGCGCAGGATCAGGTCGCGCGATGCCTGCTGCTTTTCCGCCAGCACGATCTGCTGGCGCACCAGGAGATTGAACTGGCTGTTCAGGTCGACATGCATATCGTAGAAATCGGCTTTGATATTGATATAGCGCGCCAGTTCAAACAAGGCTTCGGCCAGCACCTGCTGCTTGATGCGGCTGCGCAGGAACCAGGAGACCACCATCGAGTAGGCCAGATAAGACAGGCCGCCCGCCAGGAACAAGCCGGTATGGAAAAACGCCTGCTCCACGTTCATGGCGTTTTCCATCGACAAAGTCATCACGAACAAGGCGGCAAATTGCAAGGGCATAGCCTTTTTACCGTACACCACCATCATGCTGGCGAGGAAAGTCACTACCACCAGCATGAAGCTCAGCAGCCAGTGAAACGGCGCGCACAAGCTGATGATCAGGGTGACCACGGTGCACAACAGCACGCTCGACAGCATTTCGTTGAATTTGTGGCGCAGCGAACTCGGCAAATCCATCAGGCTGGTCGACAAGGCGCCGATACAAACCGTCATCGCAGTCGGCAGGTCGCTGAACTGCAGCACCAGCATGGTCAGCCCCACCACACCCGTGGCGATCCGCAAACCAGTATAGAAATAATGACTAAAAATAAAGGTGCGCAGATCTAGAGCGTAGTGCATGTAGGTGTCATGGCGTTAGCTGGCGAGGCTGAAAGTGTACCGCGTTTGCCAGCAAAAATTGAGCCGGAAGGTGCAAAAAAGGCATGGAACCTGTTTGTCCTTCAGATAACGGGCTTTCCCTCGGGGCTTTTACGGTTTTTTTACACTTTGTTTACACCCCGATCCAGACTCTTTACGACATTTTTAGAAGCTTCTCTATAGCCTGACGATACCGCAACTAATCTGTGATGAGGGTAATGATGGAGCTGAAGGATCTGGCGATGGACGGAATTTATGTTGGCGCAATCGTGGCGATGTTTGTCGTCACCTGGGCGCTGGCGGTGGGATGCAAAAAATTGGAGAGCCGGCAATGAACCCGTTTTATGTGCTTGGCGCGGTGGTTACTGTCGCGCTGCTGGTGTATCTGGTCGTGGCCTTGATCAAAGCGGAGGACTTCTGACATGACCTCCCAATCCACCATGTTATTGATAGCTTTCCTGGCGGTGCTGCTGGTGCTGAGCTACCCGCTCGGGAAATTTATCGTGCAAGTGGCCGCCGGATCGTCCGATCATGCGCCGGTAACCGGTTTCGGCTGGTTCAGTCGGATCGAGCAATGGCTGTATCGTTGCGCCGGCATCCAGGCCAGGTCCGAGATGAACTGGAAGACCTATGCACTGGCATTGCTGCTGTTTAATACCATCGGCGCGCTGGCGACTTACGCCTTGCAACGTTTCCAACTCTGGTTGCCGCTGAATCCGCAGCATTTTGTGAATCTCAGTTCCGATTCTGCATTCAACACTGCGGTCAGCTTTATCACCAACACCAACTGGCAAGGTTATTCGGGTGAAAGCGCGATGAGTTACCTGACCCAGATGCTGGTGCTGGCAGTGCAGAACTTCTTCTCCGCAGCTACCGGTATCGCGGTTGCCTTCGCACTGATCCGTGGTTTCTCGCGTCACTCTGCACAGTCGATCGGTAATTTCTGGACCGACATCACCCGCACTACCGTGTACCTGTTGTTACCGTTATCGGTGATTTTCTCGGTGTTCCTGATCAGTCAAGGCGTGATCCAGAATTTCGATTCATATAAAGACGCCACCATCGTGCAGCCGCTGACTTATCAGCAGCCCAAAGTCGGCGCTGACGGTCAGTTGGTCAATGATGCCGCGGGCAAGCCGGTGCCGGAGACCATGAATACCAAGGTGCAAACCTTGGCCATGGGCCCGGTGGCTTCGCAAGAGGCGATCAAGATGATCGGCACCAACGGCGGCGGTTTCTTCAACGCCAACTCTGCCCATCCATATGAAAACCCGACGCCGTTGTCGAATTTCATGGAGATGCTGGCCATCTTCCTGATCCCGGCGGCGCTGTGTTTCACCTTCGGTTTCATGGTTGGCGATATCCGCCAGGGCTGGGCGGTGCTGGCGGCGATGACCATCATTTTCGTGATCATGACGGCCGTGGTGATGTACGCCGAGCAGCAATCGCATCCCGGCCTTAGCGCATTAGGCATCGACCAGGCGCATAGCCTGCTGCAATCGGGCGGCAACATGGAAGGCAAGGAAAGCCGTTTCGGCATCAGCGCTTCGGCCTTGTTTGCCGCGGTTACCACGGCTGCGTCTTGCGGTGCGGTGAACGCCATGCACGATTCATTTACGGCATTGGGCGGCATGGTGCCGATGGCGTTGATTCAAATGGGCGAAGTGGTGTTCGGCGGCGTCGGTTCCGGCCTGTACGGCATGCTGGTGTTTGCGATCATGGCGGTATTCATCGCCGGCCTGATGATCGGCCGCACGCCGGAATATCTGGGTAAGAAGATCCAGTCGTTCGAAATGAAAATGACTTCGATCGCCATCCTGGCGACACCAATGCTGGTGTTGGGCGGTACGGCGATTGCGGTGATGGCGACGGCTGGCGTGGCGGGCATCCTTAACCCGGGCGCCCACGGCTTCAGCGAAATACTTTACGCCTTCTCGTCTGCCGCCAACAACAACGGCAGCGCCTTCGCCGGCTTAACCGCCAACACGCCGTTCTATAACGTCATGTTGGCGATAGCAATGTGGTTCGGACGTTTCATCATCATCGTCACGATCCTGGCCATGGCTGGTTCGTTCGCTGCCAAAAAGCGGCTGGAACCTAACTCCGGCACGATGCCGACCCATGGCCCGCTGTTCATCGCGTTGCTGATCGGTGTCGTGGTGCTGGTGGGCGTACTTAATTACGTACCGGCTCTGGCGTTAGGCCCAGTCGTCGAACATCTGCAAATGTTTGCACAATAAGATAAGAAGAAGGAACATCATGTCACGCACCAATCTGACGCTCTTCGATTCCGCGCTCGTGGGCCCGGCCATCGTCGCATCGTTTAAAAAGCTGGCGCCGCAAACGCAATTGCGCAACCCGGTCATGTTTGTGGTTTATATCGGTAGTATCCTGACCACGCTGTTGTATTTCCAAGCGTTGACCGGCAAAGGTGAAGCCAGTCCGGCTTTTATCCTGGCCATCTCGATATGGCTCTGGTTCACTGTTCTGTTTGCCAATTTCGCCGAGGCTTTGGCGGAAGGACGCAGCAAGGCGCAGGCAGAATCGCTGCGCGCCTTGAAGCAAACCGTTTCAGCCAAAAAGCTGGAGCGCGACAGCAAGCCTGAGGGCCAGCTCAGCAACTGGTCGGCAACGCCGGCCAGCAATCTGCGCAAGGGTGATGTCGTGCTGGTAGAAGCCGGCGACGTGATTCCGGTCGACGGCGAAGTCATCGAAGGCGTGGCCTCGGTCGACGAAAGTGCGATCACCGGCGAATCTGCTCCTGTGATCCGCGAGTCCGGTGGTGACTTTTCCGCGGTTACCGGCGGCACCCGGGTGCTGTCCGACTGGCTGGTGGTACGGGTATCGGTCAATCCAGGCGAAGCTTTCCTCGACCGCATGATTTCGATGGTGGAAAGCGCCAAGCGCCAAAAGACACCGAATGAAATCGCCCTCACCATTTTGCTGGTAGCGCTGACTATTGTGTTCTTGCTGGTGACGGTGACCTTGTTGCCATTCTCCCTGTTTAGCGTAACTGCCGCCAAAAGCGGTATGCCGATCACGATCACGGTACTGGTTGCCTTGCTGGTGTGTCTGATCCCGACCACCATCGGCGCCTTGCTGTCCGCTATCGGCGTGGCCGGCATGAGCCGCATGATGCAAGCCAATGTGATCGCCACCTCCGGCCGTGCGGTGGAAGCTGCCGGCGACGTTGACGTGCTGTTGCTGGACAAGACTGGCACCATTACCCTCGGTAACCGTCAGGCTTCGGCGTTCATTCCTGCACCTGGCATCACAGAGCAGCAACTCGCAGACGTCGCGCAACTTGCTTCGCTGGCGGATGAAACGCCGGAAGGGCGCAGTATCGTGGTGCTGGCAAAACAGCGCTTCAATATTCGTGAACGCGAGATGACCACGTTGCATGCCTCCTTCGTGCCGTTCACCGCGCAGACGCGCATGAGTGGCATCGATATCGGCGAATTTGGCAAGATTCGTGCAATCCGCAAAGGTTCGTCGGAAGCGCTCAAGAACTATCTGCAAGAACTGGGGCAGCCGTTTCCAGCCGAAGTCGCCCACAACGTCGACGACGTCGCCCGCCGCGGCAGCACGCCACTGGTGGTGGTGGATGAAGGCGTGGTGATGGGCGTGGTCGAACTGAAGGATATCGTCAAGGGCGGCATCAAGGAGCGTTTTGCCGAACTGCGCCGGATGGGGATCAAGACTGTCATGATCACCGGCGATAACCGTCTCACCGCAGCATCGATTGCCGCCGAAGCTGGGGTCGACGATTTTCTGGCCGAAGCGACGCCGGAAGACAAGCTCAAGCTGATCCGCAGCTATCAGTCGGAAGGCCGGCTGGTAGCGATGACTGGCGACGGCACCAACGATGCGCCGGCGCTGGCCCAGGCTGACGTAGCGGTGGCGATGAACAGCGGCACGCAAGCGGCGAAAGAGGCCGGTAATATGGTCGATCTCGATTCGAATCCGACCAAGTTGCTGGAAATCGTCGAAATCGGCAAGCAGATGCTGATGACGCGCGGCGCCTTGTCGACCTTTTCGATTGCCAACGATATCGCCAAGTACTTCGCGATTATCCCGGCGGCGTTCATCACTACTTATCCGCAGCTTGCAGCGCTTAACGTGATGCGCCTGGCCAGCCCGTCGTCGGCCATCATGTCTGCGGTTATCTTCAACGCTTTGATCATCGTGGTATTGATTCCGCTGGCGTTGAAAGGCGTCAGGTATCGTGCGGTCGGCGCTGCATCGCTATTGCGTCGTAACCTGCTGATCTACGGCCTGGGCGGTATCGTATTGCCCTTTATCGGCATCAAACTGATCGACATGATTCTGTCGGTAATGCATCTGGTGTAATCAGGAGTATTGAAATGAAATCCGCATCTACAACAACACTGTCTACAGCGCCATCGGCAGCTGCAGCAAACGTCACGAAAATCACGTCGCAAGGCGTATTGCGGCCGGCACTGGTGCTGTTCGTCGGTCTTACCGTGCTGTGCGGCGTGATCTATCCGCTGGCCGTGACCGGGATCGGCAAAGTGGCTTTTCCCGACCAGGCGTCTGGCAGTCTGATCGTGCAAAACGGCAAGCTGATCGGCTCACGGCTAATCGGCCAGGAGTTTTCCGCGCCCAACTATTTCTGGGGACGCCTGTCAGCAACCAGTCCTATGCCATACAACGCCCAGTCTTCCGGCGGCTCTAACTTCGGGCCGGGCAATCCGGCGCTGATAGATGCCGTGAAGGGGCGGGTCGATGCCTTGAAAGCCGCCGATCCAGGCAACACGCTACCGATTCCGGTCGATCTGGTGACGGCTTCCGGCAGCGGCCTGGATCCGGAAATCAGCCTTGCTGCGGCCTATTACCAGGCGGGACGCATTGCGCGTGAACGCAAATTGAACGTCGATACCGTGCATAGTCTGATCGATAGTTTAAAGCTGGAGCGCAGCCTTGGTTTCCTCGGCGAGCCACGCGTCAATGTCATAGCGTTGAATCTGGCTCTGGACCGGCAGCATCCGGCCTCAAATTAAGTTCCGTCCCTAATGCCGTTAAGTTAAGCCCCGAACGGTATTCTTTAGATGGACCAATGCTGTCACTCCGTCATCCCCGCGAACGCGGGGATCCATGTTGCACAGTATGGTGGTTAAAATGGATTCCCGCGTTCGCGGGAATGACGTGCCAAGCGCTATAAGCGGTAACCTTGACTTAACGGTATTAAGTCCTCCCCATTTTTCTATCACTTGGAATTCATGAAGAAAATTATCTGTTTTGCTAATCTGGTTACCGTCATCGGCGTTACTGCCTTCATTGCAAACTGCTCGCAGGCGGAGGAGGTGGAGAAGGCCGGTCCCGATAATTCCTTGACGTTCAATGTCGGCGTCGTCTCCGACTATCGCTTTCGCGGTATCTCCCAAACACGTCTGGAGCCGGCTCTGCAGGGCGGCGCAGACTACAGCAATAATCCAACCGGCCTGTATGCCGGCACCTGGCTATCGACGCTTAAATGGGTCAAGGACAGTGGCGGCAACGGCAATATCGAGTGGGATATCTATGCCGGAAAGAAAGGTAATTTCACACAAGACCTGAGCTACGATTTCGGAGTCCTGTCGTATGTCTACCCATCCAATGACCTGAATCCTGATGCCGATACGACGGAACTTTATGGACAGCTTGGCTACGGTCCCGCATATATCAAATATTCGCAGTCGCTGACCAATCTGTTCGGCGCCGCCAACAGCAAGAACAGCGGCTACCTGGACCTTGGCGCCAATGTCGATGTCAGCAACGGTTATACGGTCAATTTGCATGCCGGCCATCAAACCGTCAAAAATAATTCGACATTAAGCTATAACGACTGGAAAATCGGCCTGACCAAGGATTTCGGCATCCTGTCAGGCAGCGTTGCCGTGATCGGTACCGACACCAATAATTACGTCGGGCCGGCGCCGGATCGCAAAAACCTGGGTAAAACGGCGTTGGTAGTATCGGCGACGAAAACGTTTTAACTAGCTTTCAGGATATCGTAGCGCCAGACGGATTCAATCTACCGAATTCAATCTGCATTTTGCGCTACGATTGATATATTGCTATATCGATGGCTTTTACAAGGCAATCAGTGTCTTCACCCTATTCAAACGACGATCTGCGTCCCGATCCGGATGCTCTCCTGGCGCAACTGCAGGTGCAGGAGAGTCTGGCCGGACGAGGAAAATTGCGGATCTATTTCGGCGCCTCGGCAGGTGTCGGGAAAACCTACGCGATGCTCGGGGCTGCGCATAAATTGCATAGTGAAGGCCGTGATGTGTTGGCCGGTGTGATCGAGAGCCATGGCCGGGCTGAAACCGCCGCCATGTTGAACGGACTGGAATTGCTGCCCATGAAGCAGGTCGCGTATCGCGACAAGCAGCTGCCGGAATTCGATCTGGACGCCGCCTTGCGGCGCAAGCCTTCGCTGATCCTGGTGGATGAACTGGCGCATTCCAATGCCGCCGGTTCACGCCATCCGAAGCGCTGGCAAGACGTTGAAGAATTACTGAATGCCGGGATCGATGTCTTCACCACGCTGAATGTCCAGCACCTGGAAAGCTTGAACGACGTGGTCGGCGGAATTACCGGCATCCGGGTTGCGGAAACCTTGCCGGATACCGTGTTCGATGCCGCCGACGAAGTGGTGCTGGTGGATTTGCCGGCCGATGAATTGCTGAACCGGCTCAAGCTCGGCAAAGTCTACAAGCTGCCGCAAGCCGAACGCGCCTCACGTAATTTTTTTCGCAAAGGCAATCTGATCGCGCTGCGTGAACTGGCATTGCGCCGTACCGCGGATCGTTTGCAGGGCGATGTCCAAGCCTACCGGATTGAAAAATCGATAGGCGCGGTGTGGCAGACCGATGCCGCCTTGCTGGCTTGCGTCGGCCCTTCACCAAGCGCAGAACATGTCATCCGCAGCACTGCACGGCTGGCGACCCAGCTCAATGCCGAATGGCATGCGGTATATGTCGAGACGCCAAGGTTGCAGCGTTTTCCGTCCGCCAAGCGCGAACGCATCCTGAAGACGCTCAAGCTGGCGCAGGATCTGGGAGCGACAACCGCCGTATTGGCCGGCAACGAAGTAGCTGCCGTTATGGCCGGCTATGCCCGCAGCCATAATTTTTCAAAGATCATCATTGGCCGTAGCCAGCGCAAGTTTCCCTGGCAGGCTAGCCAATCCGCGCGCATCGCCGCGCTTGCGAGCGACGTCGACCTGATTGAAATCGGCGTGCCGCCGACCGGCGCTGCGGAAAAGCAGGGAGACGCTGCTGGAAAAATCTCGCCGCGCCACGTGCCGATGCAGAGTCGGATCGAATGGTGGGGTTATGCATGGGCGCTTGCGGCATGTGTGCTGGTAACCCTGCTGGCGACGCCGATACTGCCGTTTTTCGACCTGGCCAACATCGTCATGCTGTATCTGTTGGCAGAAGTCTTGATCGCCACCCGTTACGGCCGCGGACCGGCAATCTTTGTCGCGTTGCTGAGTATCGCTTCTTTCGATTTCTTTTTCGTGCCGCCGCGTTTTTCGTTTGCGGTCAGCGATTTCCAGTACTTGCTGACCTTCGGCGTGATGCTGGCGGTAGGCCTGACGATCACCCATTTGACCGCCGGATTGCGCTATCAGGCGCGCATCGCGTCAGACCGTGAAGCACGCTCGCGCGCCTTGTTCGAATTCGCCAGGGCCTTGTCCGGCGTGCTGCAGACCGAGCAGATATTTGAAACCAGCCGGCTGTTCCTGCAACGCAGTTTCCAGGCCAAGACTTTGCTGCTGATACCGGATGATGCCGGCAGACTGCAAATGCCGGCGGTGATACCGGATGACGTGGCGAATGTCGCTACCGCGCTCGACATGGGTATCGCCCAGTGGGCTTTCGACAACGCCAGCAGCGCCGGCATCGGCACCGACACGCTGCCGGCCAGCAGCTATCTGTATCTGCCCTTGGTGGCGCCGATGCGCACCCGAGGCGTGCTGGTGATCTTGCCGCACAGTCGGCGCTGGATCCTGATTCCGGAGCAGCAGCAACAGCTGTACACGTTCGCCACCTTGACCGCGATTGCGTTGGAGCGCGTGCACTATGTCGAAGTGGCGCAGGATGCCTTGGTGCGCATGGAATCCGAGCGTTTGCGCAATTCCCTGTTGTCCGCGCTGTCGCATGATTTGCGCACGCCTCTGACGGCCTTGATTGGTTTGTCCGAGTCGCTGGTGTTATCCAAACCGCCATTGCAACAGCACCAGCAAGTGCTGGCCGGCGCGCTGCATAGCGAAATGCTGCGCATGAGCGCATTGGTCACCAATCTGTTGGATATGGCCAGAATCCAGAGCGGAGAGGTAAAGTTGAATCTGCAATGGCAGCCGTTCGAGGAAGTGGTCGGCAGTGCGTTGCGCGCCAGTGGCTCTGCGTTGCTTGGACATCAGGTGGAAATCCGGGTCGCGCACGAGCTGCCGTTGATTCGTTTCGATGCGGTATTGATTGAGCGCGTGCTGTGCAATTTGCTGGAGAACGCCGCCAAGTACACGCCGGCCGGCTCGCACATCGTATTGGGCGCTGTGGTCAACGGCGGTTTCCTGGCGGTTACCGTGGCAGATGACGGACCAGGTCTGCCGGCCGGTATGGAGGATGCGATATTCGAGAAATTCACACGCGGCGAGCGCGAATCGGCCAAACCCGGCGTCGGGCTAGGGCTGGCGATTTGCCGCGCGATTGTCGAGGCCCACGGCGGCACCATCCACGCCCGCAGCGATCATCTTGGCCAAAGCGGCCAGCGCGGCGCTGAATTCATCTTTACCATTCCGCTCGGGATACCTCCCGGCATGCCCGACCTTGAAGAACACAAACCGAGCGTCGGCGACGACACAGAGAGAGCATGACGATGCAACCGACACCCGTAGCACTGCTGGTAGAAGACGAACCGCAGATCCGGCGTTTTGTCCGCGCCGCTCTGGAGAGCGAAGGCTGGCAGGTGTTTGAAGCAGAGACCATGCAGCGTGGCCTGATCGATTGCGGCACACGCAAGCCGAACCTGGTGATTCTCGATCTCGGCCTGCCGGACGGCGACGGCGTCGATTTCATCCTGGATGTCAGGAAATGGTCGCGCGTGCCAATCATCGTGCTGTCGGCACGGGTCAATGAAACCGACAAGATCAAAGCACTGGATGCCGGCGCCGACGATTACCTGAGCAAGCCGTTCGGCGTCGGCGAATTGCTGGCGCGGGTGCGCGCTACGTTGCGGCGCCAACACCAGCCGCTGGCCGGTGACGATGGCCTGATCCGTTTCGGCGACGTCACGCTTGACCTGCAAGCACGGCTGGTCACCAAGGCGCAACAGCAAGTACATCTGACGCCGACCGAGTATCGGTTGTTGACGGTGCTGATAGCCAACGCCGGACGGGTAGTGACCAATCCGCAGCTGCTGAAAGAAGTGTGGGGGCCATCGCATTCGGAGAGCGGCCACTATCTGCGGATTTATATGGGACACTTGCGGCAGAAACTGGAAGACGATCCGGCCCAGCCAAAACATCTGCTGACTGAAACCGCGGTCGGCTATCGGATTCTGCTTTCACAATAAAGACAAGCCAGTTAGGGAATGACAATGAATAGACCGGAATGCATCAAACACTGGCAGGAGATTCAGGATGCGGATAACTCGGGCTATCCCGGCAGCGCCGAGCTGATGGCGATAGGTTCGCCGTTCGGCCGCGTATTCGGTTTGAATCGCCTCGGTATTCATCACGAAGTGCTGCCGCCCGGGCGCCGTACGTCGTGGCCGCACGCCGAGAAGACGGAAGAAGAATTCGTCTACGTCATTGAAGGTAATCCGGATGTATGGCTGGACGGCCATCTGCATCGGCTGGCGCAGGGCGACGGCGTCGGATTTCCCGCCGGTACAGGTATCGCACATACCTTTATCAACAATACGGACAGCGACGTCCGACTGCTGGTGGTGGGGGAACGCCGGCCTGCCGATAACCAGGTTTATTATCCCTTGCATCCTGACCGGAATACAGGAATCGGTGATCTGTATTGGGCCGGGGCGCCGAAGGATCCGCTCGGTCCGCATGACGGCTTGCCGGATAAATTACGCGAGTCCAACGGGCCGTTCTGAAGCGGGGTATAGTTTTGATTCCTATCCACTTCGTTCCATTACATTACAGGACCATCCCATGCCAGGTCGAGAACATGTTGAAAGCTTCATCGCGTTGGTTGTGCAAGGCAAGTATGTAGAAGCGATCCGGGAATTTTATGCCGAAGATGCATCCATGCAGGAAAACCAGGAGCCGCCGCGCAAAGGAATGCAGTTGTTAGTCGCGGGAGAGGAAAAAGCGCTGGCCGCTTGCAAGGAAATCCGCACGCTGGCAGCCAAATCCTTCCTGATCGATGGTGACCGGGTGGCCATCAACTGGCTGTTCGAAATAGTGGCCCACGATGGCCGCAGTTTCCGGCAAGACGAAATTGCCTGGCAGCTTTGGCGCGGGGACAAGATCGTTGAAGAACAGTTTTACTACGATCCGGGGCAACGCAAGCTGGCCTGACGCCATGCCGTTTCTGCATAATGAACAGGTAGTTGTCGTACATCCTGCCGGCTTTCACGAATAGGTGTAAACTCCTGACCAGACAGATGCAACACTGCGTGCATCTGTCTTTTTGTTTACCTTACGATCATCGGCAGTGCAACGTACTCTTCTCATTCCGCTAATTGTCGCTTGTGCGCTGTTCATGGAAAACATGGACGCGACGGTGATTGCCACGTCGCTGCCAGTACTGGCGCGCGACCTCGGACAAGACCCTCTTACCCTTAAACTGGCATTGACCTCATATGTGGTCGGGCTCGGCGTGTTCATCCCGATCAGCGGCTGGGTTGCCGATCGCTTCGGCGCGCGCACCGTATTCCGTTCCGCCATCATGGTGTTCCTGGCGGGTTCGCTGATGTGCGCCGCGTCCAGCTCGCTGGCGGCATTTGTCGCTGCGCGCTTTTTGCAAGGCATAGGCGGCGCCATGATGGTGCCGGTCGGGCGCATCGTGATTTTCCGTTCGGTACCGCGTACCGAACTGGTCAAAGCCATCAGCTATCTGACGATCCCCTCGCAACTGGGGCCGGTGATCGGTCCGCCGCTGGGCGGTTTCATCACGACTTATTTCCACTGGCGCTGGATTTTCCTGATTAATGTACCTATCAGCATTCTTGGCATGTACCTCGCCAGCCGCTATATCGAGAATTACCGTTCCGACGATTTGCAGCCGCTGGACATGAAGGGTTTTGTCCTGTCGGCAGTCGGCAGCACGCTGACGATGCTGGGCTTGTCGATGATCGATGGCGAGTTGCTGGCGTCGGAATGGGCATTCGCGATGATGGTGCTGGGCGGCTCGACCTTATACGTGTATTTGCTGCATGCGCGGCGCGAGCCGTTCCCGTTGCTGGATCTGCGTTTGTTGCGGATTCCGACCTTCCGCGCCAGCGTGCTGGGCGGTTCGCTGTTCCGGATCGGGCTGGGCGCGGTGCCGTTCCTGCTGCCGCTGGCTTTGCAGATCGGTTTTGGCATGAATGCCTTTCACGCCGGCACCATCACTTGCGCGTCGGCCTTCGGCGCGATCTTCATGAAAGCCATCGGTACGTCGGTCCTGCGCCGTTACGGCTTCCGTTCAGTGTTGATCTGGAACGCGGTGCTGGCCGGACTGGCGCTGGCGTCGTACGGTTTATTTACCCCGGCCACGCCGTATCTGGTGATGATGGCGGTGGTACTGCTGGGCGGGTTTTTCCCTTCCATGCAATTCACCTGCCTCAACACCATGGCATACGCCGACCTGGATAGCGCCGATGTCAGCCGCGCTACCAGCCTGGCCAGCGTGGTACAGCAGATTTCTTTGGGCCTGGGGGTGACCATCGGCGGTCTGGCGGTACACATGTCGAGCCGCCTGCAAGGTCATTCGACCATCGTGGCCGCAGATTTCTGGCCGGCCTTCATAGTCATCGGCCTGTTTTCGATGGCGTCGATTCCGGTAACCCGGCGGCTGCCACTAAATGCCGGCGCCGCGCTAACCGGGCATAAGCCGGCATAGGCAAATTGCAAGACCGGAGTTTTTAAGGTCTACGCGACAAGCAGCACGAACTAACCGCGGTCACAGTCAAGTTTCGCGATAAAACCTGCGAAAGTTGACTCTGACCTTAATGCCGTTAAGTTAAGCCACGAACGGTATTCTTTAGATGGACCAATGCGGTCACTCCGTCATCCCCGCGAACGCGGGGATCCATGTTGCACAGTATGGTGGTTAAAATGGATTCCCGCGTTCGCGGGAACGACGTGCCAAGCGCTATAACCGGTAACCTTAACTTAACGGCATTAGACTCTGACCCCAGATCACTACGTCGTCGGTTCACAACTGAACGGCGAGCACCTGCGCCCCCCCTATTAAAATCACACTTCAGCGATGCGCTTCGCAATGTGCGCCAGCGCTTCTTCCACCTGGTCTACCAGAATCAGGCAAAGATCACCCGGCGACAAATGCGATAACGCGGTATCAATAGCAATAAATTCGCCATTGATTTCTTCAGTCGACGTGGTGCGGCGGGCATTTTGCAAGCCTTCGCGCAACAGGCCGAGCACTTCGCCGTCGGCGCGGCCGCGTTGGCATTGATCTTGATACAGGATCACCTGGTCGAAAGCATCGCCCAGAATTTCTGTCTGGTGACGGATGTCGATATCGCGCCGGTCGCCGGCGCCGCTGATGACTACCGAGCGGCGTTTGGCGGGCATGCTGTCGATGGCCTTTACCAGCGCCTGGATCGCATCGGGATTGTGGCCGTAGTCGGCAATCAGGGTCGCGCCGCGATAGTCGAATACGTTGAAGCGGCCGGGTGCGGTAGCCGCATCGTTGACGAAGGTGCCGAGGCCGGCGCGAACCACATCCCAATCCAGGTCCAGGGCCCAGGCGGCGGCGATGGCAGCCATGGCGTTTTCGATCTGGAAGCCGATCGTACCGTTACGGGTCAGCGGGATATCATGCAGCGCTATCCGATATTCTTGCTTACCCTTGGCAGCGACAATGGCATTGCCGTCCTGGTACACCACCCGATGCCCCTGCGCGCGATGGGTAGTCATCAGCGGATGATGGAAATCGTGGGCGAAATAGGTGATCGACCCAGGGCAGGATTTGGCCATGCTGGCGACCATAGGATCGGCCGCGTTCAAGACTGCGTGCCCGCCGGGGGAAACGTTTTCGACGATTACGCGTTTGACCACGCTCAAATCTTCGACCGTGCTGATATAGCTCAAGCCGAGGTGATCACCCATGCCGATATTGGTGACCACGGCGACATCGCAGCGATCGAAGCCCAGGCCTTCACGCAAGATACCGCCGCGTGCAGTTTCAAATACGGCTGCATCGACGTCTGGATGCATCAACACATTACGGGCGCTGCGCGGACCACTGCAGTCGCCGGTGTCGATGCGTTGCTGTTCGATGTATACACCGTCGGAATTGGTCATGCCGACGCGTAATCCTTTGCGTCCCAACAGGTGGGCGATCAGGCGCACGGTGGTCGTCTTGCCATTGGTGCCCGCTACCGCTACCAGCGGGATGCGGCCATTATCGCCGCTGGCGAACATGGTCGACATGATAGCAGCGCCTACTGCGCGGCCCTTGCCGTAGGAAGGGCTGATGTGCATGCGCAAACCAGGTGCGGCGTTGACTTCCACCACGCCGCCTTCTTGTTCTTCCAGCGGTTGATGGACGTTGTTGCAGACTACATCGACACCGCAGATATCCAGTCCCACCATTTGTGCCGCAGCCACTGCACGCGCCGCCATTTCAGGATGGACGTCCTCGGTGACGTCGGTCGCCGTGCCGCCGGTGCTCAGGTTGGCGTTGTTGCGCAAGACTACGCGCACACCTTGCTGCGGAATCGAGTCGGCTGTGTAATGTTGCTTGGCCAAAGTTGCCAGGGCGATCGCATCGAAGCGGATCTTGGTCAGGGAGGTTGCGTGGCCGTCGCCGCGCAGCGGGTCGCTGTTGACTTGCTCTACCAGCTGGCCGATAGTGCGCACGCCATCGCCGATGACTTGCGGCGGATCGCGGCGGGCCGCGGCCACCAGCTGATTCCCGACCACCAACAGGCGGAAATCGTGACCGGGCAGATAACGCTCGACGATCACTTCCGAACAGATATTGGCGGCGACTTCAAAGGCCGCCATGACTTGCTCACGGGCGGTGATATTGACTGCCACTCCCTTGCCTTGATTGCCGTCGCGCGGCTTGAGTACCACCGCGCCGGCGATTTCCTGTGCGGCTTCCCAGGCTTGTTCGGCGCTGGTGACAACCCGGCCCATAGGTACTGGCACGCCGGCCGCATTCAACAATTTTTTAGTCAGGTCTTTATCCTGCGCGATCGATTCGGCGATGGCGCTGGTGTGGTTGGTTTCGGCAGCCTGGATGCGGCGTTGCCGGCTACCCCAGCCGAACTGCACCATGCTGCCGCCGGTCAGGCGGCGGAACGGAATCCCGCGCATGACAGCCGCTTGCACGATGGAGCCGGTGCTTGGGCCGAGGCGAATGTCTTCGTCCAGTTCCTTCAGGTTAGCCAAGGCGCTGACGAGATCGAACGGCTGGTCTTGCAGCGCTGCCAGGCATAGTTCCTGCGCCAGCTTGAACGCCATCTTGCCGACTTCTTCTTCGGTGTATTCGACGATCACTTGATAGACGCCGGCTTCCAGGGTCGGCACGGTGCGGCTGAAGGTCACAGGGCATCCGGCTTCCGATTGCAGTCCGAGCGCAGCAATTTCAAGCGCATGCGCCATCGACACGACCTCGTTCTTGCCGCTGGTTTGCAAAAAACCCATCTGCGGAAACCGTTCACGCAGCTTGGCTTCAAAGCCGGTAATGCCTGCAATGGCGCGTTCGGCCTCGGCGCAAGACACGATGGCTTCGATAGCGGTATGTCGACTCCACAGATTGGGGCCGCGAAGTACTCGGATACGTGATACGTCCATCAACAAGTTTTCCTATTAATACTAATGACAGAAGTAGGGTGGGCACGTTTTTGTGCCCACCCTACATTTTTAAACCATCTCGAAAGTCTCTATCCCTGCACGTATCAAGTCGTGAGAGATATCCAGCGCCCATGCGGCAGCAACCGCCGCCAGCACATTTTCAATCTGGAAGCTATCTTTGTTGCGCGCAATCAGCGGCACGGTGGTGATGTCGGCCAGCAGCATTTCGTTTTTGCCGATCGCCAGCATGATCTGGTCATTGCGGACAAAGACTGCGCGCCGGTTTTGTTCAAGCTGCTCTGCAATCACCGGCAGGGTAGCGTCGATGCCAAAGAAAATCACTTCACCGTCGCACAGCGGCGCCATGCCTGCCACCAGCGGATCGGCGGCGTTCAGCACCGCGACGCCGCTCGGCAAGACGACATCGACCTGGGTCCGCGTGACTTTCACCATTTCCTCGGCATCGGCGATGTAGTACTGCGGCGAGCTGTCGTCGGCCGCAATGTTGGTGACGACGCCAACCTGGCAGCGATCGTAGACCAAGCCTTCCGACAAAATGGTGTCATGGCTGTTCTCGAACACTGCCGCGTCGACCGCACGGTTGATCAGCACACGCTGCGCCGATTCCCAATTGGCGCGGTCGCCTTTTTCAACTTGCCGTTGCGCGAAATACAAACCGTCGCCGCAAGCCAAGCCGACATGGTGGCCGCTCAAATGGAGTTGCCAGGCAATCAGGCGCGAGACCGTGGTTTTACCATGCGTGCCGGTGACGCCGACAATCGGGATGCGGCCATTGTCAGCTGCCGCAAACAAGTGTTCGATGATGGCTCTGCCGACCGGGCGCGCCCTGCCTTGCGCCGGTTTGAGATGCATCAGCAGGCCAGGGCCGGCATTGACTTCGACGATAGCGCCGCGCTGTTCTTCCAGCGGCCGAGAAATATCTTCCGCCACCAGGTCGACACCGGCAATATCCAGGCCAACCACGCGTGCTGCCAGCGAAGCCGCCGCGGCGACGCTCGGGTGGACCAGATCGGTGACGTCGATGGAGACATTGCCGTTACGTTGGATTAATACTTGCAGGCCTGCCGCAGGAATCGATTCACCGGTAAAGCCTTGCCGTTCGAGTTCGACCCGTACCACAGGCTCTTCGTCCAGCAACACCGGGCTAAGCGGGCACTCTTCAAGTTCGCCACGGCGCGGGTCGGAATTGATCTGGTCATCGATGAGTTGCCGGATTGTCGAAGTGCCGTCAGCGGTAACCGATAGCGGTTCGCCGCGCGCAGCTGCGGCCACCCGGCCACCTACAATCAATAGCCGATGTTCATTGCCGCGAATGAAACGTTCGACAATCACGCTGCTGCCTTCTTGCAATGCGAGCTCGTAAGCGGTTTCGATTTGGGCGCGGGTCTTCAGATCGGTGAATACGCCGCGGCCGTGATTGGCGTCAGAAGGCTTGACGACCACCGGCAAGCCGATATCCTCGGCCGCTTCCCAGGCTTCGGCGGCGCTGTCCACTAGCTGGCCTTCAGGAATCGGCACGCCGCAAGCCTGCAGCAAGGTTTTGGTCAAGTCTTTGTCGCTAGAGATGCTTTCGGCGATGGCGCTGGTCTGGTCGGTTTCCGCGGTCCAGATACGGCGCTGGCGAACGCCATGGCCGAGCTGGACCAGATTGCCTTCAGTCAGGCGGAATGAGGGGATGCGCCGTTCGTCCGCTGCTTCGACGATGCAGGCCGTGCTTGGCCCCAGGCAGCGCGAATCCACCATGCTGCGCAGTTCAGTGATGCTGGCGTGGACGTCGAATGGTTTGTCTTCAATTGCAGCCATCACCAGATCGCGGGCAGCGTGCAGGGCGGCGCGGGTCACCTGTTCATGGCGCGCGCGGACTGCCACTTTGTAGACGCCGCGCACCGAGGTGCTGCGCGCCTTGCCGAAACCGCCCGGCATGCCAGCCAGGTTTTGCAGTTCCAGTGTGACGTGTTCCAGGATGTGGCCGGGCCAGGTGCCGTCTTGCAGCCGCTGGACAAAACCGCCGCGTTCGCCGTAGCTGCAGCGATGCTCGATCAGGGAAGGCAACCAGCTGGTCAGGCGCTGGTTAAAGCCGGGCAGGGTATTGGACGGGAAATCTTCCAGTTCGCCGATGTCGATCCACGCCTCAAGGGTTGATCGATACGTCCAGATATTTGGTCCGCGCAGCGACATGATACGGAGGATTTCAATGTTTTTCATGAGTGAGCAATGAGGCTATGCAATAAGGCTTATGAAGCGTGAATGCTGAATTTTTGCTTATATCGGTTTCAACACCCTGTAGCTAGCTGTAACGCGCTAAACCGTGAATTGGTTTACAGAGAGTTACCAAATAGTGAAAAGATATGTTTAATTGGTAACGAAAAGTAACATTTCTGAAAAACACGATAGGATATAATACTTGCGGCAGACGATGTGCGCCAATTAAGGCGATTTCACACAAAATTCCATCCGGTCCGTGTAAAAATATACGGGCCACACCATGCCGTTCAGATGAAAAGCAACCCTAGCAATCCATTATCCCCTGTGCCTACCACCGGTATTTATTTGTCCCATATCTTGACCGCTTCCCTGCGTGCTGAAGTGACAACGTTGCTCGCTCCTGCAGAGGAAGTGCTGGCGTCGTTGGAAGTCGACCTCAATGCGTCACTGCATTTTGCGCACGGCGTCGTGCTGCTCACCAACCGCCGCGTGCTGGCAAAAATGGACGAAGACAGCAGCTGGAGCGAATGGGCCTACCGGCCGGGTTTGACGCTGGGCCATCATGATCATGCCGGCGTCGGCAGCCTGGAATTGCACGATGAACAACAGCGGCTGGCTTGCTGGCGCTACACGCTCGGTCTCAACCTGGAAGCGCTGCGCCTGATTAAAGTCTTCGAGCAGCAGCGCGACGATCATCTGGCGGGACATGCTGCGTTACGCGAGGAGCAGGCAACTTGCCCGCAATGCAAAGCGCCGTTGCCGCCGGATAGCGATGAATGCCTGATTTGTCCCGAAAAAGGTGAAGCGCCATCGTCAACCTGGGCCTTGTTCCGGCTGGCGCGGTTTGCCAAACCATACAAAGGCATGCTGGCGCTGGGTTTTATCCTGATGCTGATTTCTACCGCTGCCACCCTGGTGCCGCCTTATCTGATGGGCCCCTTGATGGACAACGTGCTGATCCCTTATCAAAACGGCAAGCCGATCAATCACGACCTGGTCAAGTTGTACTTGTCCGGTTTGCTGGCTTCCGCCTTGGTGGCCTGGAGCCTGGGTTGGGCCCGTACCTACATCCTGGCGTTGGTCAGCGAGCGCATCGGCGCCAATTTGCGCACCACCACGTATGAACATCTGCTGCGCCTGTCGCAAGAGTATTTCGGCGGCAAACGCACCGGCGACCTGATGGCCCGCATCGGTTCCGAAAGCGATCGTATCTGCGTCTTCCTGTCCTTGCATCTGCTGGACTTTGCGATTGACGTACTGATGATCGTCATGACCGCCGTGATCCTGTTCTCGATCAATCCGTGGCTGGCGCTGGTGACTCTGGTGCCGTTGCCGTTCATTGCCTGGATGATCCATCTGGTACGGGACCGGTTGAAGCACGGTTTTGAAAAGATCGACCGTATCTGGGCCGAGGTAACCAATGTGCTGGCCGACACCATTCCGGGGATTCGCGTGGTCAAGGCGTTTGCCCAGGAAAAGCGTGAAGCCACGCGTTTCCGCGATGCCAACCAGCACAACCTGCTGGTCAACGACCGGGTCAATAAAATCTGGTCCCTGTTCTCGCCGACGGTGACTTTGCTGACCGAAGTAGGGTTGCTGGTGGTCTGGATTTTCGGTATCTGGCAAGTCTCGAAGAATGAAATCACGGTCGGTGTGCTGGCCTCGTTCCTGGCTTACATCAGCCGTTTCTATACCCGTCTTGATTCGATGAGCCGGATCGTTTCGGTAACGCAAAAAGCCGCAGTCGGCGCCAAGCGCATTTTCGAAATCCTGGATCATGTATCGAGTGTGCCAGAGCCGGCCAACCCGGTGCATCTGGAGCACGTGAAAGGCGCCATCGAATTGCGCAACATCGGTTTCCGTTACGGTAACCGGGCCGTGATGCGCGACGTCAACCTGACGATTGCACCGGGCGAGATGATTGGCCTGGTAGGGCATAGCGGTTCCGGCAAGAGCACGCTGGTCAATCTGATTTGCCGGTTTTACGATGTGTCGGAAGGGTCGATACGGATTGACGGCGTCGATATCCGCTCGATGCCGATCTCGGAATATCGCCGCAATATCGGCCTGGTGCTGCAAGAGCCGTTCCTGTTTTTCGGCACGATTGCGGAAAATATTTGCTACGGCAAACCGGAAGCTACGCGTGAAGAAATCGTTGCCGCCGCGCGTGCCGCCCATGCCCACGAATTCATTTTGCGCTTGCCGCAAGGTTACGACTCGCTGGTCGGCGAGCGTGGCCAGGCGTTGTCCGGCGGCGAACGCCAGCGTATTTCGATTGCGCGCGCGTTGTTGATCGATCCGCGCATCCTGATCATGGATGAAGCCACCTCGTCGGTCGATACCACTACGGAAAAAGAGATCCAGAAAGCACTCGACAACCTGGTGCAAGGCCGCACCACGATTGCGATTGCCCATCGTTTGTCGACCTTGCGCAAGGCCGACCGGCTGGTGGTGCTGGATCGCGGCCAGATTGTCGAAGTCGGCAGCCATGACGAGCTGATGCTGCGCGAAGGCGCTTATTATCGTCTTTATCAGGCGCAGTTGCGCAATGTCGACGCCGAGCCGACGCTGGTCGATGAAGACAGTGCAGACAGTGATGAAAGCGTCGCATGACAACACATGATTTCAAACTAAGCCGCAACACCTTTGGCCGCCTGGTATTCACCAGCGCGAATGGCGACGTGCATGAAGGCGTGGTGCCGGTACGTGCTTTTCCTATCGGCGCGCCGGATGACGGCATTTCCCTGGTGAGTGCCGATGGTCAGGAGCTGGCCTGGATTTCACGCCTGACGGATTTGCCGGATGCGACCCGGGTCATCGTCGAAAAGGAATTGGCGAGCCGTGAATTCATGCCGGAAATCCGGCGGATTCAACGGGTGTCGAGTTTCACCGCACCCAGCACCTGGTACGTAGAAACCAATCGCGGCGATGCTTCTTTTACGCTGAAAGGCGAAGAGGATATCCGTCGAATAGTGGCGACTAGTTTATTGATCGCCGACAGCCATGGCGTACAGTTTTTGATACGTGACACGCAAGCCCTGGATAAGGCTAGCCGCAAGATTCTGGACCGGTTTTTGTAGTCGGTGACGGCCCTTGCTGGCCGCGCGCCTAGAGTTACGTAACGACGTGCTTCATCGACTAACCAGCGACAATTTACTCTCAACACTCTATGAGTCTATTTGCGGGCCCGGCATTTGCGCACATTGCAGTCGTCATTGTCATGCTTCTCGGCATAGTCGTGATTGGAGTCCTTTACATTCTCACGCTGTACAAGTGTTTGAAATCAATTAGCCCCGAAAATAGGGCGCTCCCTCCATGGAGGGTATGGCTATCGTGTGTTCCTATATTTGCATTTTTATGGCATTACATTTTGATGTTCAAAATGGCAAAATCCTTGCACGCCGAAAATCTTCAACGCAATATCAAGATACAAAAAATTGATATAGGGCGAGATACCGGCATTATTTTCGCAAGCGTCAGCTTGTTATATACGTTTATTCCGCAGCAAAAGATGTTTCTCGGACTGTTTGCCAGCATGTGTTGGATAGTTCACTGGGTAATTGTATGTCAGCAAGTTAATCAACTACGGGTTGGGGATGCAACAGGATCGATTAAGTCGGTGGCAGAAATTGACCATAGCTCCCCAAATCAGACTGCTCTGGAATAGATAGGTCAAGAGGCTAATCTGCCACTGGACCGGTTTTTGTAGGGTGGGCACCTATGCCCACGCGGACGGTTGCGCTTCAGCGTGGGCAAAAAAAACCGCCCACCCCACAAATTAAAACTGCTCGCCGCCCCCAGGTAACGTAAGCGCTGAATTAAGCACACGGCCACTGGCGTGGACATGGCGCTGGCCGAGTTAGCCAGCGGCTGTCGCGTTTTGCGGCTGGAAGTTGAACGGCAGCAGGTCCATGACGTCGGCATCCGGCT
>NZ_JAGQED010000017.1 GCF_018304965.1 Collimonas antrihumi | reverse complement strand
AGCGAGTTGGTACCACCCCTTCCCATCCCGAACAGGACCGTGAAACGACTTTGCGCCGATGATAGTGCTGCAACCAGTGTGAAAGTAGGTCATCGTCAGGCTTTTATTAAAAAACCCTCTGAACCAAACGTTCAGAGGGTTTTTGCTTTGGGAAAACGGTTTGTAAAAAACTGCGAAAAATCTCAAAAACAGAAAGAAGGTAGGCTCGGCACAGCTGCCCACGCCTGACCGTCATAGCCGGAGTGCAAGCGTACGCGTTACCGAAACAGGCATCTGCCATGAGTGAATTCCGCGTGGGCATTCGTGCCCACCCTACGAAGTCGGTACGCAATTTGTACCGGCATAAAAAAGCCAGTCAGCGTACGCGACTGGCTTTTTTGCTTGTTTATTCCATCTCTCTGCGTGAGCAGCGACCTGGTTTAGAACGGATAAGCGACCCGCAATACAGCAAAGTTTGCGCCGCTATTCGGCTTCTTGATGCCGCCGTTGGAGAAATGCTGCAACTTGATGCCGACATCAAGGCCGTTGCCGAACACATAGCCGGCACCCAGATGATCGCCAAACTCGAACGCGGTGGAAAAACGACGGCTATTGTTGTCATACAGATGCGACATCAGATGCACGCCAATGCCGGCTTCGCCGTACAGGCCCTTTTTATCGTTGCTCTGGAAGCGGAACACCGGCGTAAAGCCGATATCCGTCAGGTTTTTCTTCTGACCAGGAATATTCTGGTATTGGTTTTGACGGAATTCAGCCAGGCTCAAATCCCAGTAGCCGCCAAGTTGCGTGCTGCTTCCTTGCCACAATGCCGTGTTCCAATTCCATTGCACGGCAGCGCGGGCCAACTGGCTCTTGTTTCCGGTGCCGAGTTCGAAGGAGGCGGAGTCAACAGCGAAGCTGCTTGAATGCACGCCAGCCAGCAGGCAGGCAGCGGCTAGAATCTTGAGTCCGGTTTGTTTTTTTTGCATAAAAGACTTTCGAGCGTAAGAAAATAAAAAGCGAATGACAAACAAGTCGTCGCCATACTCATATGGACGGCCGCGCCAGCCGATTGATTGCGATCGATCATCTTGAACGCGCTTGCCGCGACGCGCGGCTACAGCCCTAAAGAATAGTCGAAAACCGGAATTGTTGCCGAACTACAGCCAATTCATGTCGCAAAACGGGGAATTTCCTGCTTCACAAGCCCGCTTCACAAGCCTGCCTCACAAGCCTGTTTCACAAGCCTACTTTTCAATTCCGCTTCGCAATTCGACTTCGCACTCAAGCAATGTAAGCCGGTTCAATCCTGCCAGGCACATCAACGCGAAGCGAAAAGATACAGCCCGATAAAGGATATTTTTCAAGCTCTGCAGCGCTGCGCTTTTCACGCACGGTGGTGATGTATAAGGTCCGTAAATCTTCGCCGCCAAATGCCATCATCGTCGGGCAACGTGCCGGTAAAATCACTTCCTGCAGCACTTCACCTGCGGGGGACAAGCGTAACAACTTGCTGCCCTCATACATCGCGCACCAATAGGCATCTTCGCTATCGACCGCCGCACCGTCCGGGCGGCCGCCATAATCGACGGCGCTTTTATCCATGGCGAACTGTTTCAATACCCGGCCTTCGCCGATTTTTCCGGTCGCCAATTCAAATTCGTAGCTGCAGATCCTGTGCGCAGTGGTGTCGCTATGGTAAAGCGTGCGGTTATCGCCACTGAAGCCGAGGCCGTTGGACACCGTCACAGGATTGCCTGCAGGTCGCACAACCCCTTTTTCAACTGCATATAGCTGCGCACCGGCATGATCGCGCGGTTCGTAAATCGTACCAGTCCAGAAACGGCCGGCAGCATCGCAACGACCATCATTAAAACGCGAGGTGGCAGTGTCGTAAGGTGCGTCGGCAATGTGCGAGAGCTCGCCGCTATCGGTATTTAAATGCGCCAGGCCGGTGCGCATGGCGACGATCAGCCCGCCGTTGGCATGGCGGCCGATGCAACCAGGTTCGGCATTCAGCTGCCACATGGAATGCCGGCCGTCGGCGGGCCGCAGGCGATGTACCTGCATCGCTGAGATGTCGACCCAGTAGAGAGCGGCCTCTTCGGCATGCCACAGCGGGCACTCGCCCAATTGCATCGGCTGGTCGTAAGCAATTTCAATTTGGTTCATGAATTTGATGAATGAGAAGAGTTAGGAAGGATCGGAAAATGATCCAGAGACGACATCTCTGACATCAGTGCCAGGGATGGATAACGACTACATTTTCTTCAGATAAGCTTCCGCAAGATTGACCCAGTAGCTGGCGCCGATCGGCAGCAGATCATCGTTGAAGTCATAGCTGGCATTGTGCAGGTTGCACGGGCCGAGGCCATGGCCGCCGTCCCTGTGAGAACCCTCGCCGTTGCCGATGAATACGTAGCAACCAGGCTTGTTGCGCAACATGAACGCGAAATCCTCTGCACCCATGGTCGGCTCCACTTGCGGATTGACATTACCATCGCCGACCATTGCCTGCAATACGTCAACCACGAACGCAGTCTCTTTGACGTGATTCACCAGCGGCGGATAATTGCGATGGAAACGGAACTCGACTTCCGCGCCGAACGCCGCCGCCGTGTGTTGCGCCACTTCCCGCATGCGCGCCTCGATCGTATCCAGCACAGCAAGCGAAAACGTACGCACGGTGCCAATCAATGTTGCGTCATCGGGAATCACATTGGTCGCGCTGCCGCTGTGAATTTGCGTCACGGAGAGGACTGCAGGATCGTTCGGATTGATATTGCGCGAGACGATGGTCTGCCAGCTTTGCGCAATCTGCACCGCGACCATGACGGGATCTATGCTCTTGTGCGGTTGCGCAGCATGCGAACCCTTGCCTTTGACGATCACCTCGAACTCATTACTGGATGCCATCATCGGGCCAGGCGTGACACCAAAGCTGCCAGTCGGCATGCCCGGCCAGTTATGCATGCCGAACACCGCCTCCATCGGATACTTCTCAAACAAACCGTCGTCGATCATGCGTTGCGCACCGCCGCCACCTTCCTCGGCCGGCTGGAAAATCAGATACACGGTACCGTCGAAATTGCGATGCTGGGCCAGATGATGCGCCGCACCAAGCAGCATCGCGGTGTGGCCGTCGTGCCCACAAGCGTGCATCTTGCCCTGATGTTGGGAGGCATGCGGGAAGGTATTCAACTCTTGCATCGGCAAGGCATCCATATCGGCGCGCAAGCCAATCGCACGGTCGCTATTGCCATTTTTTACAATGCCGACGACGCCGGTGACACCCATGCCGCGCACAACAGGAATCTGCCATTCGGTTAGTTTGCGGGCCACCACATCGGAAGTCCGTTGTTCTTCGTAATTAAGCTCGGGATGCGCATGCAAATCACGTCGGATTGCCCGCAGTTCTGCCTGGAAGGCAATGATCGGGTCGATCAAATTCATATTGTGCTCCTAGGGCCTGTTAGGAATCAATTTGGGAGTGCGAACGGGTCATAGGCGTTGCAGGCCTAGGCGCAACGACGCGACGTAGCGGTGCTACGGCAAGGAGTTGCAACAACGGCATGCGACGCCTATGACCCGTTCCCTCCGGGTTCAAACCAAAACGTGCGCTGGACTGCGTTGCATGGCTTGCAAGGGGGCCCACCCCTTGCTACGCCACGCGCCTTGCCAGCACACGTTTTGGTTTGAACGCATCTCTCAAATTGATTCCTAACAGGCCCTTATATGGCACGCCTCTTGCCTGCAAAAATGATGAAGGGCGTAATGTCCAGAATGTGTATATTACGCCTACACGGTCCGTCGGTGTTCACTCACAGGAGAGCATAATGCGTCTGATGTCATGGCTGAAAATTGGGTTTCGCGGATTTCGTGTATTTCTGATGGCTTCCTGCCTGTGGCTGCTGGCGCCGGTTGCGCCGCCAACAGCAGCTTAGGAATTCAAATTGGCGATGAGTTCTCCGCCGACTTCGATGGATCCGCACTTCTATAATTTATTTCCAAACATTAACGTTTCCGACCACGTCTTCGAGCAACTGGTGGCGATGGATGCCGACAACCACATCGTCCCCGCGCTGGCAGAGTCATGGCGGCTGGTAAATAACCTGACCTGGGAATTCAAGCTGCGCAAAGGCGCCAAGTTCCATGACGGCAGCCCGCTGACGGCTGAAGACGTCGCCTGGTCGCTGGATCGCCCGGCCACTATCGTCGGCAGTCCGGGAAAATTCGACACCTTTACCAAAGCCATCATCAAATAAAAAAATCATCGATCCCTACACGATTCAACTCACGACCAGAGAACCGTATCCGCTATTGCTGGCCGACCTGACCTCGATCTATATCGTTTCGAAAAAAGCGACGCAGGGTCTCAGCAGCGACGATTTTTCCAGCGGCAAGGGCATGATAGGCACGGGCCCTTTCAGGTTCGTTAAATTCCAGCGTGACGACAGGATCGAGCTGGAACGCAATAACGATTACTGGGGCAAGAAGCCGGCCTGGAGCAAGGTTATCCTGCGTTTTATTCCGAACGATGCAACGCGTCTGGCGGCCTTGCTGGCCGGCGACGTGCAGGCAATCGAAAACGTGCCGACGCCGGATCTGGCGAAAGTCAGGGCAGACAAGAACCTGAGTTTTTACTCCAAGGTGTCGCACCGCGTGATTTATCTGTACCCGGATACGCGCCGAGAAAAATCGCCATTCGTGACTGACAAAGACGGCAAGCCGTTGGATAAGAATCCGTTGATGGATGTGCGTGCGCGGCGGGCTTTGTCGATCGCCATCAACCGCGATGCAATTCGCGACCGGATCATGGAAGGATTGTCGGAGCCCACAGTCAACCTGGTGCCGGCAGCGTTGTTTGGCCACAACCCGAATCTCAAACCACCCAAGTACGATCCCGAAGCTGCGAAAAAATTGCTGGCCGAGGCTGGCTATCCAAACGGCTTCGGCCTGACTTTGCATACGCCGAATAATCGTTACGTCAATGACGAAAAAAATCGCGCAAACCATCGCCCAGATGTGGTCGCGCATCGGCATCGCCACCAAGGTCGAAGGGGCGCCGATGTCGGTATATTCGGCACGCGGCGCCAAGGGCGAATACTCGATCGGCTTGCTGGGTTGGGGCGCGCAGACCGGCGAAGTGTCGTCGCCATTGCGGGCATTGGTGGCTTGCGATAATCCGGCCAAAGGCATGGGCGCGGTCAACTGGCTGAAATATTGCAATCCTAAAATGGATGCGGTGCTGGTCAAAGCGTTGATCACCGTCGATGACAAGAAGCGCTCCAGTTTGCTGCAGGAAACCACCGCAATAGTCATCGATGATGGCGGCGTGATCCCGATTCACCAGCAAGTGACCACTTGGGCCACAAAAAAAGGGATCGTATATATACCGCGTACCGATGAGCGCACTCACGCTTACGGATTTTATCCTCGGTGAGATTGGTAAATGTTGTACGAATATCCGCTCGACATTGGTGGCGAGCGGATTTTTTATGGATGGCCCGAGGATAAGCGATGCTGGCTGCCGACCAGTGGCCGCGGCGAGACGCAACTGCTGTTCGGTGTACCGGTCAGTTTTCTCAGCTGGGACGGTTTGCGGCATTTGCTGATGCCAGCCTTCAACCTGGCCTTGTTCAACATCGCCCTGGTGATCCGCTTGACGCGCTCCGGCGCCCAGGAAGCGCTGATGCAAGACCATGTCAAATTCGCCCGCGCCAAGGGTCTGCGCAACAGCAGCATCATCGGCGTCCACGTCCTGAAAATATCCTGATCCCGATTGTCACTGTAGTCGCACTACAGTTCGGCTCGATCATCGCCTTTTCCATCGTTACCGAAACGGTGTTTGCCTGGCCCTGCATGGGCAAACTGATCATCGATTCGATCCGCGTGCTGGACCGGCCCGTGATCGTCGCTTACCTGCTGTTGATCGTCACCATTTTCATCGTGATCAACCTGGTGGCGGACCAGTTGCACGATGTCCTTAATCCACGCTTGCAAACGCAATAGGATCGCTATGGACAATACCGCGACACTGGTCGTCAATAACCTGCAGACCCAATTTGCCACCAGGGCCGGGCTGGTCAAGGCGGTCGACCAGGTATCGTTTGCAGTCAAGCGCGGCGAAATCATGGGTCTGGTCGGTGAGTCAGACTCGGGGAAATCGATGACCGGCTACTCCATCATGGGCCTGGTCGATACACCGGGAAAAATTGTCGGCGGCGAGATTCTGCTGCAAGCAAGCAATCTGCGCGGATTATCTGCAGAAGCCATGCGCAAGATTCGCGGCAATCGTATCGCCATGATTTTTCAAGATCCGATGATGACCTTGAACCCGGTGCTGCGCATCGATACCCAGATGATCGAAGCGGTGCGGGCGCACCAGGATGTCAGCAAGATGGTGGCGCGCGAGATGTCGCGCGAGGCATTGGTGCGGGTTGGCATTCCGTCGCCCGACGAGCGGCTGCTGGCGTATCCCTATCAGTTTTCCGGCGGCATGCGGCAGCGCGAGGCGATTGCGATTGCCTTGCTCAACAAGCCCGACCTGATTATTTGCGATGAACCAACACCGCGCTGGATGTGACGATACAAGGGCAGATTTTGTACGAGATGCAGAAATTGTGCCGCGAGTCCGGCACGGCGCTGATCTGGATCACCCACGACCTGTCGGTGGTGGCCGGGCTGGCCGATATGGTATCCGTGATGTACGCCGGCCGCATCGTCGAAAGCGGCACGGTACAGCAGGTATTGGAACATCCGCGCCATCCTTATGCCCACGGTTTGATCGCATCGGCGCCGTCGCGCAATCCGCGTGGCAGGCCGCTGCAGCAAATCCCCGGGATGACGCCAACGTTATTGAATTTGCCGGATGGCTGCGCCTTCCGCACACGCTGTGCATACGCCAGCGTCGAATGTCAGCAGACGCCGCAATTGCGTGAGTTGGGGCAGCGCATGCTGCGTTGCTTCCATCCGTTGCGTGATTCCGCGGCTGAGGTGGTCGCATGAATCAGGCGGCAGATCAGGTGGCAGATACGAGCATGGCACAATCATCCGACTTCGCCTTGCTGGAAATGCATGCAGTCAGCAAACAGTTCGTAAAAACGCTGGACAGCGCGGCCAGGATCGCCAACCTGTTCGGCGCCGGCATGCAGCAGGAAGTGGTGCACGCGGTCGATGAGGTAAACCTGGGCATACGGCGCGGCGAAGTGGTGGGGCTGGTCGGTGAATCCGGTTGCGGCAAGTCGACGCTGGGGCGGATGGCAGTCGGCTTGCATAGTCTTAGCGCCGGCACACGGTTGTGGAAAGGTCAGTCGCTGGAGCAGCTGGATGTCGCTGAAAGACGCAAGAAGCAACTGGCGATCCAGATGATTTTTCAAGACCCCTACGCATCGCTGAATCCGCGCATGCGGGTGCAGGATATTGTTGGTGAAGCGCCGCTGGTGCATGGTATGGTAGATGCCTCGCAGCAGCGCGAGTACGTAGAAAATCTGCTGCAACGTGCAGGATTGGACGGCACTTTGCTGCGTCGTTTTCCGCATCAGTTTTCCAGCGGCCAGCGCGCACGTGTCGGCATTGCGTGAGCGCTCGCGGTAAAGCCGGAATTCCTGGTCTGCGATGGGGCGGTGGCGGCACTGCATGTGTCGATCCAGGCCCAGATTCTGAATTTGTTCATCAAGTTGCGCGACGAGCTGGATCTGACATACTTGTTCATCAGCCATGACTTGGGCGTAGTCCGCCATTTGTCGGATCGGGTGGTGATAATGTATCTTGGGCGTATCGTCGAATCGGCCTCAGCCGATACGATATTTGCGCATGCCAATCACCCGTATACTCTGGCATTGCTGGCATCGGCGCCCAAGCTGGAAGTTCGGCGCACGGAATTTTTTGCGGTAAAGGGAGAGATTCCATCGCCGTTGCATCCGCCGTCGGGCTGTCATTTCCATCCGCGTTGTCCGCATGCAATGCCGCGCTGTAAAGTAGAAAAGCCGGAATTGAAAGAAGTCGGCGCCAAACATTTTTCCGCCTGCCACCTGAACGATGGCACGGCATAGAGGACACAATATGAACACTTCGAATACTTTGAACGCCATGAATGACGCCGGATTGACGCCTTCGGCAGAAGTCATGGCCATGATAGAGCGTTTGATTGCCTTCCAGACCGTATCGCGCGATTCCAATCTGGGATTGATCGAATGGACCCGCGATTACCTGGCAGGCCTTGGCGTCACATCGCGCCTGACCTACGACGCCAGCGGCAAGAAAGCCAATCTGTTTGCAACGTTGGGCGACGGTCCTAAACCCGGCCTGATCTTGTCCGGCCACACCGACGTGGTGCCGGTCGAAGGCCAGGCCTGGGATACCGATCCGTTCAAGGCAACCATCAAGGATGGCATGTTGTACGGCCGCGGTTCGGCCGACATGAAGAGCTATATCGCCACCGCGCTGGCGCTGGCGCCGCAATTCCTGGCCGCCGGAATGGATGCACCGCTGCACTTTGCCTTGTCCTATGACGAAGAAGTGGGGTGCATCGGCGTGCAAGGATTGATCAAGGATTTGCAGGAACTGGGATTGAAGCCGGCAGGCTGCATTGTCGGTGAGCCGACTTCGATGCAGCCGATCATTGCGCATAAAGGCACGCATCGTTTCCGTTGCTGCATCCGCGGCCGCGAAGCGCATTCCAGCTACACCACCATGGGCGTCAACTCGATCGAGTACGCGGCGCGCATCATCGTCTACATCCGGCAGATGGCGGATCGTTTTGCCCAGCTGGAGACGCGCGATTACGGATTTACGGTTCCCTACACTACCATGCAAACCGGGGTGATACACGGCGGACTGGCATCTAACATCGTGCCCAAGGATTGCAAATTCGAGTTCGAGGCGCGCACCATGCCGGGCATCGACGTCGAGCACCTGTACCAGGAAATCCAGAGCTTTGCCGCCACGCTGCTGCCAGAAATGCAGAAGGTAGAGCCGGATGCAGCAATCGATTTCGAGTGGCTGGCATCGGCGCCCGGCCTTAGCATGAAAGAGAGCGACGCCGTGGTGCAGCTGGCCTCGGCATTAGCGCGCAACAAGCCGAATGGTGCGGTTTCCTATGGTACCGAAGCGGGCTTGTTTCAGCGCGCGGGCATTCCTACCGTGGTCTGCGGCCCCGGCAGCATCGAACAGGCGCACCGGCCGAACGAATTCGTGTCGCTGGAACAGGTGGCGCAGTGTGAGGCATTCATGCTGCGCTTGATGGATCCGGAGATGCAGTTGCAAATCAGGAAATAAGCAAAAGATAAGCAAAAACGATCAAATGCATCTTATGCATCTTGTTTGCCTGGATTTTGCTAAAGTAGCAGATTGAAGCACCTTGGTTCTGATGACATTATGACTACTACTACTACTACCGTTCGTGCCGCCTGCCCGCACGACTGCCCCGACACCTGCGCGCTGTTGGTGACTGTCACCGACGGCGTCGCCACCGAAGTCCGTGGCGATCCCGATCATCCAACTACTGCCGGCGTGCTGTGCACGAAGGTCTCGCGTTATACCGAACGGACTTACCACAAGGACCGTTTGCTGCATCCGCTCAAGCGAGTCGGCAAAAAGGGCGACGGGAAATTCGTACAGATCAGTTGGGATGAGGCTGTCGCCACGATTGCCGAACGGCTGGGCGAGATCGCCGCCCGTAATCCACAAGCTATCCTGCCCTACAGCTACGCCGGCACCATGGGCCTGGTGCAGGGCGAGTCGATGTCGATGCGCTTTTTCAACCGCATCGGCGCTTCGCTGCTGGATCGCACCATTTGCGCGGCGGCCGGTGGCGCCGGTTACAAATATACGATAGGCGCCAGGATCGGCACTGATCTTGAACAATTCCAGAACGCCAAACTGATCCTGATCTGGGGCGGCAATCCGATTGCATCGAACCTGCATTTCTGGATGCGCGCACAAGAAGCCAAGCGGCGCGGCGCCAAGCTGATCGCGATCGATCCTTACCGCTCCCTGAGCGCCGACAAATGCCATCAGCATATCGCCTTGCTGCCGGGGACCGATTCCGCCCTGGCGCTTGGCATGATGCATGTCTTGATTGCAGAAGACCTGCTGGACCACGATTACATTGCGCAATACACGCTTGGTTTCGAACAGTTGAAGCAGCAAGTATCGACATGGACTCCGCAAAAGACTGCGGAAGTGTGCGGCATCAGCGCCGAGGAGGTACTGGAACTCGCGCGCAGTTACGGCGGCGCGGCGTTGCGTGGCGAAGCGGCGGCGATTCGCGTGAATTATGGCTTGCAACGTGTACACGGCGGCGGCATGGCGGTACGCAATATCACCTGCCTGCCGGCGCTGGTCGGCGCCTGGCGCCATGCCGCCGGCGGCGTTCAGTTGTCGTCTTCGGATAGTTTTCCAAAGAATAACCAGGCTTTACAGCGCCCCGATTTTTTGACCAGACAAGGGCAGGCGCCGCGCACCATCAACATGAGCACCATTGGCGACGATCTGTTGCGTGACTCCTCACCGGAATTCGGTCCGAAAATCGAAGCCTTGATCGTGTATAACTCGAATCCGGTAGCGGTCGCGCCGGAATCCAGTGTCGTCGCCCGTGGTTTCGCGCGTGAAGATCTGTTCACAGTGGTGCTGGAGCATTTTCAAACCGATACCGCCGACTATGCCGACATCGTGCTGCCGGCAACCACACAGCTGGAACATGTGGACGCCCACTCGGCATATGGCCATCTGTACATGCTGGCAAATAACGCCGCGATCGCACCGCTCGGCGAAGCCAAGCCGAATACCGAAATCTTCCGCCTGCTGGCCGCGCGCATGGGTTTCGACGATGCCTGTTTCCGCGAGAGCGACGATGAAATCGCCGCGCAGGCTTTTGACTCGAAAAATGTGCGCGCGGTCCATTTCGACTGGGATTCGCTGAAGCAAAAAGGCTGGCAAAAACTGAACGTGCCGGATGCGCCGTTCGCCAACGGCGGCTTCCCCACGCCGTCCGGAAAATGCGAGTTCTACAGCGCGCAAATGCTGCAAGACGGCCTCGATCCTCTGCCGGCTTATATCGCACCGTATGAGTCGCTGGCCAGCAATCCGGAACTGGCCAGGAAATATCCGCTAGCGATGATTTCGCCGCCGGCGCGCAACTTTCTCAATTCCAGTTTCGTTAACGTTAAAAGTCTGCGCGACACCGAAGGTGAACCGCATCTGGACATGCATCCGGCGGACGCGGGGCAAAGAGCCTTGGTCAACGGCGATACCGTACGCATCTATAACGACCGCGGCAGTTTCAACGCCAAGCTGAGAGTCACCGACAAGGCCAGGATCGGGTTGGTGGTGGGCTTGTCGATCTGGTGGAAAAAAATGGCCAGCGACGGCAAGAACGCCAACGAAGTAACCAGCCAGCGGCTGACCGACATGGGCCGGGCGCCGACGTTTTACGATGTCCTGGTGGAAGTTGAAAAAGCACCGCACGGGAATCGCCCCTCTGCATGAATACACGGCTGCCCACGGTTGTATTGTTAGCCGTGCTGGTAGCCGGGTGCGCTCAGCTTGCCTATTACGGGCAGGCTGCAAATGGCGAGTTCACTTTGCTGGATCGGGCGCGTCCGATCGATGATTGGTTGACCGACCCAGGCATCGACGCCGGTCTCAAGGCCAAACTGCAACGTACCAGGCAAATGCGCCGCTTCGCAGTGAGCGAGCTGAGCCTGCCCGATAATCGCAGTTACACTGAATACGCTGACCTCAAGCGGCCATTTGCGTTATGGAATGTCGTGGCGGCGCCGGCCTTGTCGCTGGAGCCCAAGCAGTGGTGTTTCCCGGTTGCCGGCTGCGTCAGTTATCGCGGCTATTTCAGCCAGGACGCCGCACGGAAATTCGCGGCCAGTCTGCGTCAGCAAGGCTACGATGTGCAGGTCAGCGGCGTGCCCGCCTATTCCACGCTTGGCTGGTTTAGCGATCCGCTGTTGTCGACCTTTATCCGATATCCTGATGGTGAGCTGGCGCGCCTGATGTTCCACGAGTTGGCGCATCAGACTGTCTATGTAAAAGATGATACGCAATTTAATGAGTCGTTTGCCACCACTGTCGAACAGGCCGGTGTCGAGCGGTGGCTGCAGGCGGTAGGCAATCAAAAAACCCGCGACGCCTACGTTCAGTTTGAAGGACGCAAAGAGGAATTCGTGGCGCTGCTGCTGCAGTACCGGCAACGCCTTGCAAGCAACTATGCGAGCGATCTCGGCGATACACAGAAACTGCAGCAGAAGGCAGCGATTTTCCTGGCCCTGCAAGCCGATTATCAAGTGCTAAAAGCCAAGTGGGGCGGCTACACCGGATACGACCGCTGGTTTGCCGAGCCGTTATCGAACGCCCATCTGGCGCTGGTGGCGACTTACTATGAGCTGGTGCCAGGCTTCAAGGCTTTGCTGGCGCAACAGCAGACATTCCAGAAATTTTATGCGGCTGTCGCCAGGCTGGCGGCCCTCAGCAAAGACGAAAGGCATCGCCAGTTGGAAGAGCTGGCGAAAACTCGGCCCACGTAAGTTTATCTTGGTTACAATAACAAGATGACATTTAACGCCGACCTGCATCGCAGCACGTTGAAATTATCCAATCGCCTGGCGTCAAATGGCGATGGGACCTATGACACTGCGCTGGAAATGAGCGTGCTGGATGCCGGCCCGGAATTTGATCGAGGCCCCAGAAGCCAGCAACCGACCATGGTGTTCGTCCACGGCTTTGGCGGACGTGCGGCCTACTGGGAATACCAGCTGGAGCAATTCCAGCTTGACTACCGGGTGATTGCGCTCGATCTGCGCGGCCACGGTTACAGCGACGCGCCGACAGCGGCCGAAGGCGCCAGCTACGATATACCGGAGCTTGTCGCAGATATCGCTGCGGCCCTGGACCAGCTGGATTTGCCGCCGCGTTTCATCCTGGTGTGCCATTCATTCGGCGGCGCCCTGGCTTCCTATTTCCTCAAGCAGTTTCCGGAGCGTGTGTCGGCACTGATCATGATTGCCTCGGCCGCACGCTTCCGCTTGCGCCTGGCCGGCCGTATCTTGTTGCGCATGCCGCCGCCGCTGTTCGACTTGATGCGCAGATTGATGCCGTATGTCGGCATCACCGCGGCCCGGATTTATCCACCGTCGCACGTGGTGTACCTGCAAAATAGAAATGCCTTGTTGTCGTGGGACGGCACCGAATATCTACGTGCAATCAAGGTGCCGACGCTGGTGATCCTCGGGCATCGCGATATCCTG
Source organism: Collimonas antrihumi (assembly GCF_018304965.1). GTDB lineage: Bacteria > Pseudomonadota > Gammaproteobacteria > Burkholderiales > Burkholderiaceae_D > Collimonas > Collimonas antrihumi. The sequence goes on along the minus strand of NZ_JAGQED010000017.1, from coordinate 77,559 downwards.
TTCGACGAAGCAGCGTACAAGGAAGTGGCACGCTTGATTCCAGGAGCGGAAGAGGTGGTGGTGCCGGTTTCCGCTCATCAGGTGATGGTGGAACGGCCCGATGCGGTGAATCGCGCGATCCAGCGCTTCCTGCAGATGCAGTCCGATCCATCCGAACTGGCGGAGCGCCGGGCGCAGCAAAAAGCCGCGCGGCGCGCAGCTCGCAAACAACTCGAAGCCGAACGTCCGTGGCTGAAATTTTACGATGCCCGCACGCCATACCGCATCAAGATGCCGACAGTACCCTTGCCGCGCTTGCTGGAGGCAACCGCCAGGCGCTTTGCGAAAACCACCGCACTGTCATACCGCGGCGGCAAAATCGGCTGGCGCGAACTGGATCGGCAAGCTAATCGTTTCTCCCGTGGCTTGCTTGACATGCGCATCAAGCCCGGTGACAGGGTTTTGCTGGCGTTGCCGAACATACCGTCTTTGGTGATTGCTTATTTCGGCGTCCTGAAAGCCGGTGCGGTTGCGGTCCTCAGCGATGCCGCCACACCTAAAGAAGTGCTGCTGACGCGGATCGCAGATGCGGCCGCAGTGATGCTGGTGACGACCACCGACCGTTACGACGATCTACGTGATGCGTTGCAAAGCGACAGCCGTGCGGCCGGCTTGCGGCGCGTGATATTTGCTTCGATGATCGACCACATGGGCTGGCGCGAGAAGTTGAAATTCGCTGTCTTGCATCATGTGCAGGAAGGACATTGGCTGCCTTGGTTCCGCCAGGACAAACAGCATCGCAGGCACGAGCGGCGTTACCTGAAGTTCAAGCAAGTTCTGGGGCGCGGCACGGTTGTGCCGACGGAGCTTGTGCAAGATGTCGAGGCTATCGCGGTAGTGGTTTACACCTACGGCGCCACCGGTACGCCACTACCGGTGGCGCTCTCGCATCGCAATCTGGCGGCAAATGCCTTGCAACTGCGTCATTGGCTGCCGGAATCCAGGCCGGGCGACGAGCGTTTTCTGGCGCAGCAACCCTTGTCCACTGCCTACGGCCTGACCGGCTTGTTGCATCTTGGCGTGTATCTGGGGGCGACCCTGATCCTGTTGCCTGGATCTGAGCTGGAACCTCTGCTGAAGACCGTCAAGAAAATGCGGCCGACCTACTTCCCGACCACGCCGCGCATGGTGCGCGAGCTGGCGCACACGCCGGGCGTGCGGCGCTACGGCCTGGCTTCGATCCGGGTCTGCGCCGTCAGCGGTTCGCCGCTGGCCCAGGAAATTCGCGAAGAATTTGAAAAGCTGACGCGTGGCCGTCTGGTCGAAGCCTATGGCCTGACTGAAGCATCGCCCGCAGTGCTGGCCATGCCACTGACCGCCCACCGCCATCCGGGCGCGGTGGGCGTGCCGCTGCCGGATACGGAAGTAAGAGTGGTCGATCTGGATACCGACGCCGAGCTGCCCAGCGATACCCTGGGTGAGCTATGGGTGCGCGGGCCACAGTTGTTCGCCGGTTACGATCATGGCCATGCCGGCGCTGCCGGGCATGATGCTACCAATGCCAATGTTGCCAATGCAACACCATTGAATCTGATTGCCAGAAGAATAACCAAAGAACGTTTGCATGACGGCTGGCTGGCCACCGGTGACGTCGCCAGCATCGACGATGATGGTTTTGTTTCCATCATCGACCGCAAGAGTAATATGTTGATACGAGGCGGCCAGCGCGTGTTTCCCCGGCAGATCGAGGAAGTCTTGTTTGAGCACCCGGCAGTGGCGGTGGCTCATGTGAAATGGAGCCTCGATGAGGAGGGCGTGAAGCATCTGCGGGCAGAGGTTTTGCTGCATCACAATATGAAGCTGAGTGTCGACGATTTGCTCAAATATGCATCAAAACGCTTGCATGCCGACGCTTTGCCCGATAGCATCGCGATAGAATAAAAAAATACAACCGTGCTTTTTTTGGCGGATTCGGTAATATCCCCCTACAGGCATGTTTTCTTCCAGTGAAACAAGCCAAAGCAATGCATTTATAACAAATAGAGACTAAAGGCAGAACATGGATAAATTTTGGCTCAAATCGTATCCTGCAGGCGTGGCCACCGAGATTGACTTCACGCAATATCAATCTCTGGTGCAGTTGCTGGAAGAAGCATTTCAGAAATACGCATCGCGCAACGCCTATGCCTGCATGGGTAAATACCTGACTTATACCGAGGTCGACCAGTTGTCCCGCAAAGTCGGCGCCTGGTTGCAAAGCAAGGGCCTGGAAAAGGGCGCGCGCGTCGCCATCATGATGCCTAACGTACTGCAATATCCGGTGGCGATTGCGGCCATTTTGCGTGCCGGTTATACCGTGGTCAACGTCAATCCTTTATATACGCCGCGTGAGCTGGAACATCAGCTCAATGATTCGGGCGCGGAAGCCATCTTCATCCTGGAAAACTTCGCCACTACGCTACAGCAAGTGGTTGCACGGACCAAGATCAAGCATATGGTGGTCGCCAGCATGGGTGACCTGATGGGCGTCAAAGGCTTGCTGGTCAATCTGGTGGTGCGCCATGTCAAGAAAATGGTGCCAGGTTATTCGCTGCCAGGTTCTGTGCCGTTCAACAGCGTGTTGTCGCAAGCGTCGTCGCTGCAATTGAAACCGGTTGCGCTGACGCCGGACGATGTCGCCTTCCTGCAATATACGGGCGGCACTACCGGCGTTTCCAAAGGCGCCACGCTGACGCATCGCAACGTTGTGGCCAACGTGCTGCAGGCCGAAGCCTGGCTTTCCCCCGGTTTGGCGAGCGGCCCGAAGGTCGAGCAGCTGGCGTTCGTTTGCGCCTTGCCGCTGTATCACATCTTTGCGTTGACGGTGTGCGGCATGCTTGGCATGCGCGAGGGCGCCTTGAATCTGTTGATCCCGAATCCGCGCGACATCGCCGGCTTGATCAAGGAAATGTCGAAGTACCAGATCAATACCTTTCCGGCGGTCAATACGCTGTACAACGCCTTGCTGCATCATCCCGATTTTGCCAAGCTGGATTTCTCCGGATATCGCGTGTGCGTCGGTGGCGGCATGGCGGTGCAAAAGGCGGTTGCAGACAAGTGGAAAGAAGTCACCGGCTGCCCGATTATCGAAGGTTACGGCTTGTCGGAAACATCGCCTATCGCTTGCGCCAATCCATGCAACATCACCGAATACAGCGGCACCATCGGCTTGCCTTTGCCGTCGACTGAAATCGCGATCCTGGACGACGCCGGCAATCCGGTGCCTCTTGGGCAGGCCGGTGAAATCGCCATTCGCGGCCCGCAGGTCATGCGCGGTTACTGGAACCGTGACGACGAAACCGCCAAGGTCATGACGGCCGACGGCTTCTTCAAAACCGGCGATATCGGCATCATGGATGAGCGCGGCTATACCAAGATTGTCGATCGCAAAAAAGACATGATCCTGGTGTCCGGCTTCAATGTATATCCGAATGAAGTCGAAGGCGTGGTAGTGCAGCATCCTGGCGTGCTGGAATGCGCTTGCGTCGGCGTTCCGGACGAACATGCCGGAGAAGTGGTGAAGATTTTCGTGGTGCGCAAGGATCCGTCGCTGACGGCCGAGCAACTGATGGCGTATTGCCGCGAGCAGCTGACCGGCTACAAGCGGCCGAAATATATCGAATTCCGCACTGATTTGCCGAAGACGAATGTCGGCAAGATTTTGCGGCGTGAATTGCGTGATGAAAAGCCGGCTGAACAAAAGCAGGCAGCTTAAGAATTAAGAGAAGTGGCGTCTTGCCGGAAGCCACGATTTTGAAGTGAAAACCCCGGATGTGCCACAAGCGCATCCGGGGTTTGTTTTTTTGTGCGATCACGAGCCGTCGATACGCAGTGTGGCGGCGCCGATTTATGCCGCCAGCCACGTGGTGAACCTGGCGCCGACAAATAACGAATTTTGAGACGAATCAGGTCGAGAGCGGCGGCAACTGACGCGGCTTGCGCTGCTCATCGGTGGCGACATAAGTCAGCGTCGCTTCGGTGACTTTCACAATTTCCGTCTGCAACCGGTTACGTTCGGCATACACCTCGACGTTGACGGTGATTGAGGTATTGCCGACCTTGACGATCTCTGCATAAAACGACAGCAGGTCGCCGACAAATACCGGGTGCTTGAACAGGAAGGAATTCACCGCAATCGTGGCCACCCGGCCATTGGCGCGGCGCGTGGCCGGCAACGAGCCGGCAATGTCGACTTGTGCCATGATCCAGCCGCCGAAGACGTCGCCGTGAACATTGGCGTCGGCTGGCATCGGCATCACGCGCAACTGGGGCATGGTGTTGGGTGGTAATTGGTTGTCGTTTTGATCAGTCATCTGTTATTTTCCCTGAGGGCTACAATTAGCGCTATACCTGAATATTTCCTGATATATCTCGATATATCCCGATATATCCGTACAGCTCGTAGCTTAAACCATTCTTTAAGATTGTCATCTCATGCGCCACCATTCTTCCTCCCCGCCGCCAGACGCCGCAACCACCGGCGGCGCCCAGCCCAAGCGCAGCGACTGGGCCACGCTCAAGACCTTGCTGCCTTATCTCTGGACCTACAAGTGGCGAGTCTCGCTGGCGCTGCTGTTCATGCTGGGCGCCAAGCTGGCCAATGTCGGCGTGCCGCTGGTGTTGAAGAAACTGGTGGACAGCATGACCATCACGGTGAGCCATCCGCAAGCGATGCTGGTGCTGCCGCTGGGGATATTGGTCGCCTACGGTGCGCTGCGCTTGAGCACCACCTTGTTTACCGAATTGCGCGAATTCGTTTTCGCCCGCGTCACCCAGCGCGCGGTGCGCACCATCGCTTTGCAGGTATTTCGTCATCTGCATTCGCTGTCGCTGCGTTTTCACCTGAATCGCCAGACCGGCGGCATGACGCGCGATATCGAACGCGGCACGCGCGGCATCTCGTCGTTGGTGTCGTACGCCTTGTTCAGCATCTTGCCGACCTTGATCGAAATCTCGCTGGTGCTCGGTTACCTGGTGCTGCATTACGATATCTGGTTCGCCGGAATTACCGTGGTGGCGCTGGTCAGCTACATTGTGTTTACGGTCACGGTCACCGAGTGGCGCACCCATTTCCGGCGTACCATGAATGCGCTCGATTCCAGCGCCAATACCAAAGCCATCGATTCCCTGATCAACTACGAAACCGTCAAGTACTTCGGCAACGAGGAATACGAGGCGCGGCGTTACGACGATGGCTTGATGCGCTACGAAACCGCGGCGGTGAAATCGCAGACCTCGCTGTCTTTGCTCAATACCGGACAATCGCTGATCATCGCCATTGCGGTCACGTTGATCCTGTGGCGCGCCACGCAGGGCGTGATCGACGGCAAGATGACCCTGGGCGACCTGGTGCTGGTCAACTCCTTCATGATCCAGCTGTACATACCGCTGAATTTCCTCGGCGTTATCTATCGTGAAATCAAACAGAGCCTGGCTGACATGGAGCGGCTGTTCCATCTGCTGGATGAAAATCGCGAGATCGCTGATGCCGCGGAGGCGCGGCCGCTATTGACCGGCGGCGCGCAGGTGCGTTTTTCTCATGTGGATTTCAGTTACGAAAGCAAGCGCCGGATTTTGTTCGACGTCGATTTCACGATCGGCGCCGGCACCACCACGGCGGTAGTCGGCCACAGCGGTTCAGGCAAGTCGACCCTGTCGCGCCTGCTGTTCCGTTTTTACGATATCAACAGCGGCCGCATCACGATCGACGGCCAGGATTTGCGCGACATTACCCAAGCCTCGCTACGCCAGGCGATCGGCATCGTGCCGCAGGATACGGTACTGTTCAACGACAGCATCGAGTACAACATCGCCTACGGCAAGCCGGGCGCTACCAAAGCGGAAATCATCGCGGTCGCCAAGGCTGCGCATATCCATGATTTCATCGAATCTTTGCCGGATGGCTATAACTCGATGGTGGGTGAGCGCGGCTTGAAATTATCGGGCGGGGAAAAACAGCGAGTGGCGATAGCCCGCACTTTGCTGAAAAATCCTGCGGTGTTGATTTTCGATGAGGCCACCTCGGCGCTCGATTCGAAATCCGAGCAGGCGATCCAGGCGCAGTTGAAAGAAATCGCCAAGGATCGCACCACGCTGGTGATTGCGCATCGTTTGTCGACCATTGCCGACGCCGCGCAAATCCTGGTGCTAGATCATGGTCACATCATCGAACGCGGCACGCATGCCCAGTTGCTGGCGGCGGAAGGCGCGTATGCGCAGATGTGGCTGCGTCAGCAAGCGCACCCTGAAGAGGCGGCAAGTCCGTCACCCGGCGTCGATGACGGTTACCCTGAAAACGTAGTGCGGATGGTGTAACCGTACAACGCCGGTGCAGATTGTTGGCTGGGAGTGCAGCAATTTCCTATGCCGCGATTACCGACTCGCGTTACGATAGCGGCATGGAAAGCAAATGGTTAGAAGATTTTATTTCGTTGGCGGAAACGCATAGTTTCAGCCGTTCGGCAGAATTGCGTCACGTCACGCAGCCGGCTTTTTCACGCCGTATCCAGTCGCTGGAAGCTTGGCTGGGAGCCGATCTGATCGATCGGACTTCCTACCCGACGCGCCTGACCGCCGCTGGCGAAGTCTTTTATGAGCAGGCGCTGGAAATGCTGGGCCAGATCAACAACGCCCGCGCGCTGATGCGCGGCAAGCGTCCGACCGCCTTGAGCACCGTCGATTTCGCCGTGCCGCATACTTTGTCGCTGACCTATGTGCCGCGCTGGATCCGCGTTCTGGAGAATGGTTTCGGGCCGCTCAACACGCGTTTGCTGGCCTTGAATGTGCACGATGCCGTGATGGCCATGGTGGACGGCGGCTGCGATCTGCTGCTGTGCTACCACCATCCGCGCCAGCCGGTACAGCTCGATACCGGCCGCTACGATCTGATCACGCTAGGCAGCGAAGTACTGCGCGCTTACGCCCATTGCAACAAGGCCGGCGTGCCCGATTATGTTTTCCCTGGCAGCGCCAGCGCGCCTTTGCCGTTCTTGTCCTATACCAGCAACGCCTATCTCGGACGCATGGTGGAATTGATTCTGGCCGACGCCAAGAAGCCGCTCTACCTTGAAAAGCGCTATGAAACGGATATGGCGGAGGGCTTGAAAATGATGGCGCTGGAAGGGCACGGCGTGGCATTTTTGCCGGAATCCGCCGTGACCCGCGAAGTCAAGCTGAAGCAACTGGCCAGCGTCGACCAAGGTGCGCCCGAGTGGGAAGCCACCATGGAAATCCGGTTGTATCGCGAGCGTCCTACCGTGCAACGGCCGGGCAAGCCGGTGGTGGCGCGATTGTGGGCCTACCTGCTGCAACAGCAGGAAGATGCGGCCAAAGAAGCGGCCAAAGAGGCCGCAAAAAACGCAAAACGTAAAACGCCGCAAGCTCTCGCTTAAATTCCGGCTCGATCAGCTACCCGGCATTTTCGGTGCTGGCGGGACAGTCGTATCCGCCACAAGTATCCGCCGCAATAAAATTACTCTTTTAATATTAATGCAAAAAACGCATAGTTGCATGCGCACAAAGCATTGGCTTTGCCCTATGCCGTTGCCCTACGATTCGCCACTAGATCGATTTTGCCCCGCTGCAGTCTTTCATGGGGGCCGGTCTGCAACTTCCAGGAGCGCGCAAAAATATGACTATCAAGCACGAAGTTCCATCCTATCTCACGCAACATGGCATTGGCCCATGGGGCGACTATCTCGAACAAATCGATCGCGTAACACCTTATCTTGGTAATTTGGCCCGTTGGGTTGAAACCATGAAACGTCCGAAGCGGATGCTGATCGTCGACGTCCCTATCGAACGTGACGACGGCACCATTGCCCACTTCGAAGGTTACCGCGTCCAGCACAACACATCGCGCGGCCCGGGCAAGGGCGGTGTGCGTTTCCACCAGGACGTAACTCTGTCCGAAGTGATGGCCTTGTCGGCGTGGATGACGGTCAAGAATGCTGCTGTCAACGTGCCGTACGGCGGCGCCAAAGGCGGTATCCGGGTTGATCCGAAAACTTTGTCGCAAGGTGAATTGCAGCGCATGACGCGCCGCTACACCAGCGAGATCGGCATCATCATCGGCCCTAACAAAGACATCCCGGCGCCGGACGTTAACACCAACGAACAAATCATGGCCTGGATGATGGATACCTATTCCATGAACCAGGGCAGCACCGCATCGGGCGTCGTCACCGGCAAGCCGATCTCATTGGGCGGCAGTCTCGGACGGCGCGAAGCTACCGGCCGCGGCGTGTTCGTGGTGGGTTGCGAAGCGGCTGTCAAACGTGGTTTGAACATCCATGGCGCCAAAGTTGCGGTGCAGGGTTTCGGCAATGTCGGCGGCATTGCTGCACGCTTGTTCTCGGAAGCCGGCGCCAAAGTGGTGGCGGTACAAGATCATATTTCCACCGTGATACGTTCCAGCGGACTGGACGTGGCGGCGTTGCAAGCCCACGTCAATGCAACCGGCAGCGTCGCCGGTTTCAGCGGCGGCGAAGAAATCAGCGACCGCGCGCAATTTTGGGCCGTGGATTGCGATATTTTGGTGCCTGCGGCACTGGAGCAGCAAATCACCGTGGAGAATGCGGCGTCGATCCGCGCCAAGATCATTCTTGAAGGTGCGAATGGCCCGACCAGCCCGGCAGCAGATGACATCCTGCATGAGAATGGCGTGCTGGTAGTGCCGGACGTGATCGCCAATGCTGGCGGCGTGACTGTCAGTTACTTTGAATGGGTGCAGGATTTCTCCAGCTTTTTCTGGACCGAAGATGAAATCAACCTGCGCCTTACCCGCATCATGCGCGAAGCGTTTACCGCGGTCTGGCAACTGGCTGAAGAGAAGAAAGTATCGCTGCGTACCGCAGCGTTTATCGTCGCTTGTACCCGTGTGTTGCAGGCGCGTGAGATGCGCGGTTTGTATCCTTGATTGATGTTGCGTTATAGTCGAAACGTTTTGCTCGCGCTCAACCGGCTTGCCGGTTGGGCGTAAGTCGTCTGGCCCCGCTTTTTTTCGGGGACTTGTTTGCAAAAGAGTGGCGTGAAAGCAGTCACCGCAGGTAATCAAACAGCTGGCTTGAATATTGCGTTAAGCATATTCATTGTAAAAAAATCATATCGACAGCGCAACACTCGGGAGAATAAAGTGGTATCTAAGGAATTTAAAGGTAGCTGGTATGCCGCACGGCGCAATTCAGGCTTCGGCCTGGCGTTAGCATTGATGCTGAGCGTCGGTGCGACAACTGTCCATGCAGAAGATGTGCTGGCAAAAGTACGTGATAGCAAGACCATCACGATTGGCTATCGGGAAGCTTCGTTTCCATTTTCTTTTTTGGATCAGGATAAAAAACCAGTCGGCTATGCCATTGATCTATGTCTCAAAATTGCCGATGCGGTAAAGCAGAATCTGAAGCTGCAGCAATTGAATATCGCTTACGTTCCAGTGACTTCTTCGAATCGCATCGAAATGGTCACAAGCGGAAAAATCGACCTGGAATGTGGTTCAACCACTAACAACGCGGAGCGCCGCAAGCAGGTCAACTTTACTATTGCGCATTTCATGGCGTCTTCGCGGATGCTGGTCCGGGCGGACGACAAGATCAAGAACTGGCCGGATCTGCGCGATAAAAAAGTGGCGACGACCAAGGGCACCACCAGCGTCAAATCGCTGGTAGACCGTGGCCAGGTCCGTTCGCTGAATATGACTATCGTAGAAGGACGCGACCACAACGAATCGTTCAAGATGGTGGTAGACAAGACTGCCGATGCATTCGTGATGGATGATGTGCTGCTCTATGGATTGAAGGCTACCGCCAAGGATCCTGCAGCGTATGCCGTGGTTGGAGAGCCTTTGACAACGGAGCCTTACGCAATCATGTTGCCTAAGGATGATGTGGCATATAAAGCGGTGGTAGACCGTGAAATGGGCCGCATTATCCACGATGGTGAAATCTACAAGTTGTACACTAAATGGTTCCTGAGTCCGATTCCGGCAAAAAATAACCTTACGTTGAACATGCCGATGGGCTATCTTTTCAGAGAATCATTGCGCTTTCCGTCGGATCAAGTCGGCAACTAGAAGTATAAGAATTTGGCTGTAATTGTTGATTTATACAAAGTTGGGGACAAGGATTTTAGTAGAAGAGGTGATAATAATAAATAAGCATGAGTTTAAGTCTGCTGCTGAGGCGGCGAGTTTGTTAAACTATACAGATAATTTTTTTACGGGAGTTGTTATGATGTCATCGAAATTAGTTGTCGCATTGGTTGGCTTGGGAGTGATGGTTGGCTCCGTGCAAGCGCAAGAACTGACTGGAACACTCAAAAAAATCAAAGATACCGGCACCATTACCCTGGGTGTGCGCGATTCTTCCATTCCATTTTCCTATCTTGATGACAAGCAATCCTATCAAGGTTACTCGATCGATTTGTGCCTGAAAGCTGCAACCGCCATTCAGAAACAACTCGGTATGACAGCATTGAACGTCAAGATGGTTCCAGTGACTTCGGCTACCCGTATCCCGCTGATCGCCAACGGCACTATCGACCTGTCTTGCGATTCCGCCACCAACAATGCCGAGCGCCAAAAAGTTGTTTCCTTTGCGCCGACCATGTACGTGACAGCGAACCGCCTGCTGGCCAAAAAATCGTCCAACATCAAGTCGCTGGACGACCTGAAGGGCAAGACGATCGTGTCGACTTCCGGTACCTCCAACCTGAAGCAGATCACTGTTCTCAATGGCGAACGTAACCTGGGCATGAACATCCTGGCTGCCAAAGACCACGCTGAAGCTTTCCTGATGGTTGAAACCGGCCGTGCAGTAGCATTTGCAATGGACGATATCCTGCTGGCGTCGCTGGCGGCCAGCTCCAGAGCGCCTGCCGACTATGCGATCACAGCTGAAGCCTTGTCAGTTGAGCCATATGGCATCATTGAACGTCAAGGCGACCTGCCATTCAAAAAGGCAGTCGACACTGCACTGGACAACGTGTACAAATCCGGTCAAATCAATGATATCTATGCAAAATGGTTCTTGAAGCCAATCCCACCTAAGGGTATCAACCTGAACGTGCCAATGAGCCCGCAATTGAAGGCTGCCTTCGCTCATCCGACTGACTCGGGTGATCCGGCTGCCTACGCTGCGGTGCCAGAAGCGCAAAAACAATCTTCGAAGAAAAAATAAGATTGGCAATATAAAGAACGGGATGGGGGGCGCAAGCCTCCCGTTTTGTTTCTGGAATTCAATTGCTGCGGCGCACAATGCGTGCGCCGGTGCAGGTAGCGGCAATGAGACAGAGAGTAATAGAGGGGACTTAATATGCATTACAACTGGAACTGGGGTATCTTCTGGCAAGAGTCTCCCGACGGTGTCAGTACTTACATGGACACCTTGCTGGCCGGTCTGAAGTGGACGCTCGCGCTGTCCGCAGGGGCCTGGATCATGGCGCTGGTGATTGGTACGGTGATCGGTACGATTCGTACCATGCCGAACAAATGGGCAGTGCGCGTGGCCAATGGCTACGTTGAATTATTTCGTAATATCCCGCTGATCGTACAAATGTTTCTCTGGTATTTCGTGATGCCGGAAATCGTCCCTGCGAGCATCGGTGGCTGGCTCAAGAGCCTGCCGAACGCATCGTTCATCACCGCCTTCCTGGCGTTGGGTTTTTTTACGTCTGCGCGGATCGCCGTACAAGTCTCCGCCGGCATTAATGCACTGCCCCGTGGTCAAAAGCTGGCGGGTACTGCACTTGGCCTGACGTTGCCACAAACATATCGCTACGTATTGTTGCCTATGTCGTTCCGGATCATCGTACCTTCGCTGACCAACGAATTTGCAGCGATCATCAAGAACAGCTCGGTCGCACTGACGATTGGCCTGGTGGAGCTGACTGCCGCGACTTACTCGATGCGTGAATTCACGTTCCAGACTTTCGAATCCCTGACGGGCGCCACGGTGATCTATGTGATCATTTCGGGGATTGCCTTGTTGCTGGCGCGCTGGCTTGAAAAAGCGATTGCGATTCCAGGATTTATTGCCGCCGGTAGTGCGAATACAGGGGGGCATTAATCATGTTTTCGAATTTCGATTTTGATGTAATCCAGCGTTCCTGGTTCTACCTGTTCACCACCGGCATGAAGTTCACGCTGACGCTGACCGTGGTGGCAATGATCGGCGGTATTTTGTTTGGTACCGTGCTGGCGATGATGCGCTTGTCGCATAACAAGACGATTTCGCTGATCGCCACCAGCTATGTCAACCTGATTCGCTCGGTGCCGCTGGTGCTGGTGATTTTCTGGTTCTACTTCCTGGTGCCGTACATCGGCGCCTGGATCATCGGTGCGCAACAGCCGGTCCAGGTCGGCGCGTTCTCGTCGGCATTGATCACCTTCATTTTGTTTGAAGCAGCTTATTATTGCGAAATCATGCGCTCCGGGATCCAGTCGATTCCACGCGGCCAGGTTTCTGCCGGCTACGCGCTGGGCATGAACTACTGGCAAATGATGGGCAATGTGGTGCTGCCGCAAGCGTTCCGCAACATGATCCCGATCTTGCTGACGCAAACCATCGTGCTGTTCCAGGACGTCTCGCTGGTGTATGTGTTGGGATCGGTGCCGGACTTCGTTACCGTCGCATCGAAGATTGCGCAACGTGACGGCCGTCTGGTGGAAATGTATATGTTTGTCGCCGTGGTGTACTTCGTGATGAGCTTCGGTTTGTCGACGCTGGTCAAGAAGCTGCAGAACAAGGTTGCGATTATTCGATAAAGGACAGTGCGTTGCCCGCGATATCCTCGATGTTTGTGATATTCGGGCAGCGCCTGGCCTGTAAAACAGAATTCAGGAATTAGGAGAAATACTCATGATTAAGCTTAACAACGTCAGCAAATGGTACGGTCAGTTTCAAGTCCTGACCGATTGCACCACCCAAGTCGCCAAGGGCGATGTAGTGGTGGTGTGCGGACCGTCGGGTTCGGGCAAATCGACGCTGATCAAGACCGTCAACGGCCTGGAGCCGTTCCAGAAGGGCGATATCACCGTCGACGGAATTTCGGTTGGCGATCCAAAGACCAACCTGTCGAAACTGCGCGCGCGCATCGGCATGGTGTTCCAGAACTTCGAACTGTTTCCGCACATGTCGATCCGCGAAAACCTGACCATCGGTCAAGTCAAGGTGTTGGGACGGAGCCAGGATGAAGCGAACGAAAAGGGCTTGAAGTATCTGGATCGCGTCGGCCTGATCGCCCAAAAAGACAAGTTCCCTGGCCAATTGTCCGGCGGCCAGCAGCAACGTGTGGCGATTGCCCGTGCGTTGTCGATGGATCCGATCGCGATGCTGTTCGATGAGCCGACTTCGGCGCTCGATCCGGAAATGATCAATGAAGTGCTGGACGTGATGGTCGGCCTGGCGCAAGAAGGCATGACCATGATGGTGGTGACGCATGAAATGGGTTTCGCCAAGAAGGTTGCCAACCGCGTAGTCTTCATGGACAAGGGCCTGGTGGTGGAAGATTGCACCAAAGACGAGTTCTTCGGCGCCCCACGCTCCGATCGCGCCCGCGATTTCCTGGCGAAAATCATTCACTGATCAGTGTATTTTTGCAGAGCAAGAAGCCGCTTCGGATAATATCCAGGCGGCTTTTTTGTATGCGTGTGCAAATCTCACGTAGGGTGGGCATTCATGCCCACCCTACTGCGCTGCGGTAAAATGGCGTCACAGAATCCATCAAACCTCATTTGTTTAGCCTTAAGCCAAATCCAGACATGACCGATACCCTTACCATCACCCGCCCCGACGACTGGCACTTGCACCTGCGCGACGGTGTTGCACTTGCCAGCGTTTTGCCGCATAGCGCACGCCAGTTTGCCCGCGCCATCGTGATGCCGAACCTGAAGCCGCCGGTGACGACCACCGCGCAAGCAGCTGCCTACCGCGATCGCATCCTGGCGGCCTTGCCGGCTGGCTTGGCGTTCGAGCCATTGATGACGCTGTACCTGACCAACAATACGCCGCCCGACGAAATCCGCCGCGCCAAGGATAGTGGTTTCATCCATGCGGTAAAGTTGTATCCGGCCGGCGCTACCACCAATTCCGACGCCGGCGTGACCGATCTGACCAAGTGCTACAAGACGCTGGAAACCATGCAGCAGCTCGGCATGCCCTTCCTGGTGCACGGTGAAGTGACCGATCCGGCGATCGACATTTTCGATCGCGAAGCCGTTTTCATCGATCGTGTGATGCAACCGCTGCGACGCGACATGCCGGAACTGAAAGTTGTGTTCGAACACATCACCACCAAGGACGCCGCACAATACGTGGAGAGCGCCGAGGGACCGGTGGCGGCTACCGTTACTGCGCATCACCTGCTGTACAACCGCAACGAGATCTTCAAAGGCGGGATACGGCCGCATTACTACTGCCTGCCGGTCTTGAAGCGCGAAGAGCATCGCCAGGCACTGGTGCGCGCAGCGACTTCCGGCAGCACACGATTCTTCCTCGGCACCGATTCGGCGCCGCATCCAAAGGGTTTGAAAGAACATGCCTGCGGCTGCGCCGGCTGCTATACCGCGCTGCATGCGATGGAGTTGTATGCACAGGCCTTCGATCAGGCAGGCGCGCTGGATCAGCTGGAAGCATTCGCCAGCTTTAATGGTCCGGCTTTCTACAATCTGCCGCGCAATCAAGGCACCATCACCTTGAAGCGCCAGGCCTGGACGCTGCCGGCTGAACTGCCGCTGGGAGATACCACGCTGGTGCCGTTGAACGGCGGCGAGACGATAGATTGGCAGATGGCATAAGGTTGCAATAAGGCTATATTCGGATGCATACAAATGCGCTTAAGCGCACTTGTATCCCGCTTTCGCATCGTCATGGTGCGATTTTTGCTTACCCGTTAGTCGGAGATGGATAAATTCTCTTGCCATCTTGTCTAACCGTAGCTCACAGATTCGTCTCCGGACGCGGGTTTCAAGCATGCAAAGTCTACGTATAGTTGTTGTCAATCCGGTCGCCATCGAGGGCGACGACGACCCTGCGTTCGAAGCGCAAGCGGCGCGCGGCAAGGCTTTGCGCATCGGCTTGCTGGAAGCCGGCTATAACATCATCGCCTCGCTTCCTGCAGATCTCTATCTGCCCGAAAGAATTGCCCAGCTACAGCCAGACATGATCATTGTCGACGCCGAATCCGATGCCCGCGACGTGCTGGAGCATGTGGTGGTCGCAACCCGCGACGCGCGCCGTCCCATCGTCCTGTTCACCGAAGATGCCAAAACCTCCAGCATGGATGCAGCAATGGCGGCCGGCGTCTCCGCCTACATCGTGGCCGGGTTGCAAACCGCCCGTATCAAGCCGGTGCTGGAGGTGGCATTGGCGCGCTTCCGGCAAGAGCAGAAGCTGTTGGCGGAGTTGTCCGACACCAAGCTGAAGCTGGCCGAGCGCAAAGTGCTGGAGCGGGCCAAAGGCTTGCTGATGGAGCATCACAAGCTGAGCGAGCAGGAGGCTTATCAAAAGCTGCGCCGGCTGGCGATGGACAAAAACCTCAAATTATCCGAAGTCGCGCAGCGCATTATCGATGCAGCCGATTTGCTGGGTTGATCCGGCCCGAACCTCTCAAACTGTCCAAGCCGTCAAGCAGGAACGCCCAATAGTTGCGAGCCTGTTTGGTGCAATGCACAAGGCAGGTGCGCTTTTTTGAGCAAAAAGCAGGCGCGGATCGTAATGCCGTTCAGTTAAGACGCCAGAGATATCCCCCTCATGCGTCGTTCCCGCGAACGCGGGAATCCATTTTCATTGTTTCACTCGGTAATTTGGATCCCCGCGTTCGCGGGGATGACGGAGCCGCCGTGGCGGCTGGCCACGTCATATCACTTAACTGAGCGGCATTGAGGCGTGGATCGCCGTTTCCTCTAATAAAAATTCCTGGCACGTGGTTTGCATAGTCAATTTCAAGCGCCAATGCTGGCGCTGTTGGAATCGGCTAACGGCGGTCTTTTCCACATAAGACAAAGGTGTCTTTCCGCATGACTTGTGCATCGCGGGACGACGCCTTTTTTGTTGCCGAAACACTGTGGAGCCATGCGATGGAATCAAAAAATGCATTGTCGTCAGACACGTTGAACATGCCTGTCGACGGCAAGCGCCGTCAAATACTACAAACCACAACTCTCGTGGCAGGAGCCAGCATGTTGGGATTATCTGGTACGGCAACCGGAGCGTGGGCTGCAGGCTCGGACAAGCCGGAAAAAACCGAGGTCAAGATCGGCTTCATTCCCTTGACGGATTGCGCATCGGTAGTGATGGCGTCGCTGCTCGGCTTCGATAAAAAATACGGTATCAAGATCGTCCTCAGCAAAGAAGCCTCATGGGCCGGCGTGCGCGACAAACTGGCCAACGGCGAGCTGGATGCTGCGCATGTGCTGTCGGGTTTGATCTACGGCGTGCAGATGGGCATCGGTGGCCAGAAAAAAGACATGGCGATCCTGATGGGGCTCAACAACAACGGCCAGGCTATTACGCTGTCGAAAAAACTGGCTGACAAGGGCGCAGTGGATGGCGCGTCGCTCGCCAAACTGATGGCCAGCGACAAGCGCGAATACACGTTTGCCCAGACCTTCCCGACTGGTACGCATGCCATGTGGCTGTATTACTGGCTGGCCGCCAACGGCGTCGACCCGCTTAAGGATGCCAAGGTGATTACGGTGCCGCCGCCGCAAATGGTGGCCAATATGCGGGTCGGCAATATGGATGGCTTTTGCGTTGGTGAGCCATGGGGCCATCGGGCGATTGTCGATGGCGTCGGTATTACCGCGATTACCACCCAGGAAATCTGGAAGGATCATCCGGAAAAAGTGCTCGGCACCACCGCCGATTTTGTCGCCAGGAATCCGAACACCTGCCGAGCCTTGATTGCGGCTGTCCTGGAAGCAGGGAAGTGGATTGACGCGTCGCTCGCCAACAAGAACAAGATGGCCGAAGCGATCGCCGATAAATCCTATGTCAACACCAGCAAGGATGTGATCGACCAACGCATCATGGGGCGCTATCAAAACGGCCTGGGCAAGACCTGGGACGATCCGAACTACATGAAGTTCTACAACGACGGCCTGGTGAATTTCCCTTACCTGTCAGATGGCATGTGGTTCATGACGCAGCACCGGCGCTGGGGTTTGTTGAAAACCGATCCGGATTACCTGGCGGTAGCCAAGTCTGTCAGCCAGATCGATCTCTACAAAGATGCGGCGGCGATGACAAAAACGCCGGTGCCGAAAGATGTGTTGCGGACTTCGAAACTGATGGATGGCACGGTGTGGGACGGCAAGAATCCGAAAGCCTATGCCGCATCTTTCAAGATCCACGCATAGATCAAGCCAGACCGTCAATCCAGACAATCCAGATAAAGCAGAACCAGCAGAACCAGCAGAACCAGCAGAACCAGCAGAACCAGCAGAACCAGCAGAACCAGCAGAACCAGCAGAACCAGCAGAACCGCGATTTATTCGGGAGCCAATATGAGCGCAATCATGGACACAGCGGCAAATGCAAATCGTCAGGCGGCAACAATGGAGAGTGCTACGGCAGAGGCCGTGGCCGAAGCGGCTGTCGTCACTCCTCGGCCAGTCCTGAAAATGACCAATCGCCGCAGCAGCATGCCGTCCTGGCTGATGCAAATCATTGCGCCGCTGCTCGGCCTGGCGTTCCTGGTGCTGGTCTGGCAGATCATTGCAATGAACAACAGCCAGTTCCCGACGCCGATGGTGACCTTGCAGGAGGCGCTCAAGCTGTTTGCCGATCCGTTCTACCGGACCAGTCCCAACGACCAGGGCATCGGCTGGAATATCCTGGCTTCGCTGCAAAGAGTCGCGGTCGGTTTCGGCCTGGCGGCGCTGGTCGGGATTCCATTGGGCTTCATGATTGGCCGTTTCAAATTCCTGTCCAGCATGTTCGGTCCCGTCATCAGTTTGCTGAAACCGGTATCGCCGCTGGCGTGGCTGCCGATCGGCTTGCTGGTGTTCAAATCGGCCAATCCGGCAGCGATCTGGTCCATCTTCATCTGCTCGATCTGGCCCATGATCATCAACACCGCGGTTGGCGTGCAAAGAGTGCCGCAGGATTACATGAATGTGGCGCGCGTGTTGAATCTGTCGGAATGGAAAATCATCACCAAGATTCTTGTTCCATCGGTACTACCGTACATGCTGACCGGGGTGCGGCTGGCGATTGGCACTGCCTGGCTGGTGATCGTCGCCGCTGAAATGCTGACCGGCGGTGTCGGCATCGGCTTCTGGGTTTGGGACGAATGGAACAATCTCAACGTGCCGCATATCATCATCGCGATTGTGGTGATCGGCGTGGTCGGCTTGCTGCTGGAGCAATTGCTGGTGGCGCTGGCGAAGGCGTTCACCTACGAGCAGGTTTCAAGCTGATCCATTGCAGATTGCAAAGCGGAGTAATAGGGTAACGACGGGGGAAATTATGGAACAACGCGACGCCAGATTCATCGATCTCCATCAAGCCGAAATGGTGTTCAACACCAGCAAGGGCCAGTTTTATGCGCTGCGCGATATCAACCTGACTGTACGCAAGGGCGAGTTCGTAACCTTGATCGGCCATTCCGGTTGCGGCAAATCGACCCTGCTGAATTTGATCGCCGGCCTGCTGCTGCCAAGCGACGGCGTATTGATTTGCGCCAGCCGCGAAATTGCCGGACCGTCGCCGGAACGCGCGGTGGTGTTTCAAAATCATTCGCTGCTGCCTTGGCTGACCTGTCACGAAAATATCTATCTCGGCGTGGAACGTGTCTTTGCCGCTACCGAAAACAAAAGCGCCTTGAAGGAACGCACCAAAGCGGCGTTGGCGATGGTGGGGTTGACGGCTGCCGGACAAAAACGTCCGCATGAAATTTCCGGCGGCATGAAACAACGGGTCGGCATTGCCCGCGCCTTGGCGATGGAGCCGAAAGTATTGCTGATGGATGAGCCGTTCGGCGCACTGGATGCTTTGACCCGCGCTCATCTGCAGGATGAATTGCTGAAGATCGTCGCCAAGACCGGATCGACGGTGGTGATGGTAACCCACGATGTCGACGAAGCGGTGCTGTTGTCGGACCGCATCGTGATGATGACCAACGGCCCCGCCGCCACCATCGGCGACGTTGTGCAGGTAAGGCTGCCCCGGCCGCGCGAACGTGTGGCGCTGGCGCAGGATCCCCTGTATGCCGAATACCGGACCTCGGTGCTGGAATTCCTGTATCGCAAGCAAGCCCATCCGGTCGCGCAAGCGGCGTGATGTTTAGCAAGAGTTTAGCAAAGTTCGCAAGAGGGTCCATATGAAACAAACAGTGAAACAACAAGGCAAAGTGATGCTGGTCGGCGCCGGGCCAGGTGATCCAGATTTGCTGACGTTGAAAGCCGTCAAGGCAATCGCCCAGGCCGATGTGTTGCTGGTGGATGACCTGGTCAATCCCGACGTGCTGGTGCATGCGCAGGACAGCGCACGCGTGATCCATGTCGGCAAGCGCGGCGGTTGCCAGTCGACCTCGCAAGAATTCATCGAACGTCTGATGGCGATGGAGGCGCAGGCAGGTTATTGCGTGGTCCGTCTGAAAGGTGGGGATCCCTATCTGTTCGGCCGTGGCGGCGAAGAGCGCGCCCACTTGCTTCGGCAAGGCGTGACTGTCGAAGTAGTGCCGGGGATTACCAGCGGCATGGCGGCAGCGGCCAGCATCGGTGTCGCTGCTACCCATCGCGACTACAGCCAGGGCGTGATTTTCGTCACCGGCCATGGCAAGAACGAGACCACGCAGCCGAACTGGAAGGCGCTGGTGGCGGCCGGCATGACGCTGGTGGTGTACATGGGCGTGGCGCGTTGCGCGCAGTTGCAGCGCAGTCTGCTGGAGGCAGGCATGGCCGGCTCGATGCCGGTTGCGGTGATCCAGTCGGCCACGCTGGCCACGCAAGCGCAGTTGCTGACCAGCCTGGATCAGCTGCCGCAAGCGTTACACGACAGCGGCCTCGGCAGCCCCAGCATTATTGTCATCGGCGAAGTCGTGTGCTGTGCCGATGCTTTCGCCGAGATCGGCCTCGACAATTTGCTGCAGCGGAGAGCATTGGGCTGAATTGCCGGCGCGAGGTAAAATGCGCGGCAAATGTCTACTCCTGCCGCCCTCATAGATTGGTCTCAACCCTGGCTCAAACCGTTTCGCGTTCTCGGCCAGCGCCTGAGCGCAGCCGATGATTGGCGCTTAGCCTTGAATACCATCGCCCAAGAGCGCGGCATCCGCAACTACCAGGGTTTGCCGATCAGCTTTGTCGCGCAAGCCGAGTTGCCGGCCGCGACTGCTTACGAAGCATTTATCGGCAACAGCGGCAAGGTGCCGACACGCGATAATCTTCACGATTTCCTGAATGCGCTGATCTGGCTGTCATTTCCCGCCATCAAGGCACGCCTGAACGCGCTGCAGGCTGCTGAACTGGCCAAAGCCGGGACGCTCTCCGGCAGCAGCAAACCACGTGGCGCGGCGCGTGATGCCGCCACCATCTTTGATGAAAATGCCGCCTTGCTACTGGTTCGGGACAATACGGCGGGGCAAGCACTGGTTGCCGCTCTGCGTCAACATCAATGGCAACAGGTGTTTGTCGAACAAGGCCACATGTTTGCCGGGGATGCCGAGGTCTGGCTGTTTGGCCACGCCTTGCTGGAAAAGCTGGTGCAGCCCTACAAGGCGATTACCGCGCATACCTTGGTGCTCAGCGTGCCTGAATCTTATTTTGCGCTGGAAGATGACGCCAAGCGTGACTGGATCGATCAAAATATCGCCGCCGATCTGGCGCAGCAAGGTGTCCTGATCGGCCGTTTGACGCCGTTGCCGGTACTGGGCGTGCCGGGTTGGAGCTGTGGCCAGGATCAGGCTTTTTATGCCGATACCGCAGTATTCCGGCCAAAGCGCAGCAAATAATGCCGGCCTGATAAAATTCAGCCACTTAATTTGATAAACGATCCCCTCATGCCATTCATAGACAGAGCCATCGCCGATTTCGACAACGCCTTGCGCGTGATTACCGGGCAAGCTTCAGCTTCGCGGCCGAATCCGGCCTTGCAGGCGCCTGACGGCGTGCTGGATGCCGGCGAGCAGCGTCACAGTGCCGGCCTGATGCGAATCAATCATGTCGGCGAAGTCTGCGCCCAGGCACTGTATGACGCCCAGGGCCGCTTTGCCCAAGGCGAGCCGATCAAGCAACAGTTTGCCGAAGCGGGCAGGGAAGAGGAAGACCATCTGGCCTGGACCGCGGAACGCTTGCGCGAGCTGGGTTCGCACGTCAGCTTGCTGAATCCGTTGTGGTACGCCGGTTCTTACGCGCTGGGAACGCTGGCAGCGCGGCTGGGCGATGTGCGCAGCCTGAGTTTTGTGGCGGAAACCGAGCGCCAGGTAGAAAAGCATCTGAGCAGCCATCTGGAAAAACTGCCCCTGCAAGACGCCAAGTCGCGCGCCATCGTCGAGCAGATGCGTGACGATGAAATCGCCCATGGCGAGGCGGCGCGCACGTTAGGAGCTGCCGATATGCCGCTGCCGGCGCAAAAGGTAATGCAGGCGATGTCCAAGGTCATGACGACAGTCGCCTACTACATCTGATCTTGCAGGGTGGGCATTCATGCCCACCCTACCGAACATCAGGCGCTGGCTGCCGGTTCCGCCAGGTCGTCGACGATTTCAAACGAATGGGTGATCTCTGCGGTCTTTTCCAGCATGATCGAAGCCGAACAGTATTTCTCATGCGACAGCTTGATCGCACGTTCCACCAGGTTAGGTTTCAGATTGCGGCCGCGCACGGTGAAGTGGAAATGGATTTTGGTAAATACCTTAGGCTCCTTCTCCGCCCGCTCCGATTTCAGCGTGACGTCGCAACCACGGACGTCCTGATGGCTTTTGCGCAAGATAAGCACCACGTCATAAGCGGTGCAGCCGCCGGTGCCGGCCAGCACCACTTCCATCGGCCGCGGCGCCAAGTCACGGCCGCCGCCGTCAGGCGCGCCATCCATCGTCAATATATGGCCGGAGCCGGTTTCGGCTAAAAAGGTCATGCCGGACAAGCCGGTCCAGCGAACTGTGCATTCCATAGGATCTCGTGGGAAGTGATTGTGTCGCAATATTCTAACTGCTCTTGGCGGATGTGGTTTCGCTTGGTTTTCTTGGCAAAAAGAAAATCATGGCCGAAGCTTTTTTGTAAATACCTCGGTTTTTCACCTTGCGATGCACAATTCCGTTTGCTAAGATCAATCTAACGATTGCGGGCTTGTTGATTCCCGGCAACCAATACAATGTCTCCTCCACCCCTCCACTGGAGTGGATTTAAACCCGATGCCAGGTGCAGTCGGGTTTTCTTTTATCCGCAATTACGGGTGGCAGGCGGATTTGCCGCCGCATATACAACCGCATTTACAACCGCATTTACAACAATTCCTAGCGTAAATGGCAATTTTATTCAATCGGTTTGACGCCAAGTCCTTGAAAAGGCTATAATTTACGGCTTTTCCGTTTGCTCAGGAAAAGATAACAAGGCAGAGTCTGTCGCTGATGCAAGACAAAGATCTGGTCTGAAAACCGGTTTTCGATAGCGATGGAACCACCATTTGAGCGAATTAAACTAGTTAGGAAGTCAACATGAAAACTTTTTCCGCTAAGGGCCATGAAGTCCAGCGTGATTGGTTCGTGATTGACGCGACGGACAAAGTCCTCGGACGTGTTGCCAGCGAAGTGGCACTCCGACTGCGCGGCAAACACAAACCCGAATTTACTCCTCACGTTGATACCGGCGATTTCATCGTCGTCATCAACGCAGGTAAACTGCGCGTCACTGGCGCCAAGGCAACCGACAAGACGTACTTCCGTCACTCCGGTTACCCAGGCGGCATCTACGAAACAAATTTCCAGAAAATGCAACAGCGTTTTCCAGGTCGTGCGCTGGAAAAAGCGGTCAAGGGCATGCTGCCTAAAGGTCCGCTTGGCTACGCCATGATCAAGAAGCTCAAAGTGTATGCAGATGGCAGCCATCCGCACACTGCGCAGCAACCTAAAGCACTCGAACTCTAAGGAATAGACATGATCGGTAACTACAATTACGGAACCGGCCGTCGCAAGAGTGCAGTGGCTCGCGTCTTCATCAAGTCCGGCTCCGGCCAGATCATCGTCAACGGCAAGCCAGCGAATGAATATTTTTCGCGCGAAACCGGTTTGATGGTGATTCGTCAACCACTGGAACTGACTAACCATGTCGAAACTTTCGACATCAAAGTCAATGTCAGCGGTGGCGGCGAGTCCGGCCAGGCTGGTGCAGTTCGCCACGGTATCACTCGTGCTCTGATCGACTACGATGCAACGTTGAAATCGGAACTGTCGAAAGCCGGCTTCGTTACACGTGATGCACGTGAAGTCGAGCGTAAGAAGGTCGGTTTGCGCAAGGCACGTCGCGCAAAACAATTCTCCAAGCGCTAATCTACGCTTTCAGAATATCGAAAAGCCGCCAGGTTTGCGCCTGGCGGCTTTTTGTCATTTGTTCGCGCCGTCAGTTGCGTCTCTTTGCGAAAGATCAACATTCGGAAAAGTGCTGCGAAGCCTGCAGTTGCAAGGGTTTTCCGATTTGAATGTTAAGCAGCCCTAAGCAATTCATAGGCTGATAAAATAGCCAGCTCTTGGCGGCAAATTACCCAAAACACCGGGTCCAACATCGTACAAATTTCATATCGGATTTGGATAGCCGGGTCGAAAACCAGGTTTCAAATCGGATTGAAACCCGGGTTGCAATTCGGGTTGAAAACATATTACAGCTCCATGCGAGGAAACAAGATGATCAAAGTCGGGATTGTGGGTGGTACGGGTTATACCGGGGTCGAGTTGCTGCGTTTGCTGGCAACCCATCCGCATGCACAATTGCAGGCGGTGACTTCGCGCAAAGAAGACGGCATGCCGATAGCCGACATGTATCCGTCGTTGCGGGGCCGTGTTGCGCTGGCATTTTCCGCGCCGGAGAAAGCGCGCCTGACTGAGTGCGATGTGGTGTTCTTCGCCACCCCGCACGGCGTCGCCATGGCGCAAGCGCCTGAGCTGCTGGAAGCAGGCGTCAAGCTGATCGATCTGGCCGCCGACTTTCGCCTGCAAGATACTGCGGTGTTCGAGAAGTGGTACAAGCTGCAGCACAGTTGTCCTGAACTGCTGAAGGAAGCCGTATATGGCTTGCCCGAACTGAACCGCGCAGCGATCAAGAGCGCGCGCATCATCGGCAATCCAGGGTGCTACCCGACTACCATGCAACTCGGCCTGGCGCCGTTGCTGAAGGCCGATATAGTGGATGCTTCGCACCTGATCGCCGATTGCAAATCAGGCGTATCGGGCGCTGGCCGCAAGGCGGAAATAGCGATGCTGTTCTCGGAAGCCAGCGACAATTTCAAGGCTTACGGCGTATCCGGCCATCGGCACTCACCGGAAACAGTCGAGCAGCTCGGCAAGTTGACCGATAAAAAAATCGGCCTGTTGTTTACGCCGCATCTGGTGCCGATGATTCGCGGCATGCATTCGACCATCTACGCGCGACTGACCAAGGATATCGACAATGCGGCGCTGCAGGCGTTGTTTGAAGATGCATACAAGGATGAGCCGTTTGTCGATGTGATGCCGTTTGGCGCGCATCCGGAAACCCGTTCCACCCGTGGTTCGAACATGTTGCGGATCGCCTTGCACCGCCCTGACAACGGCGACACCCTGGTGGTGCTTGTGGTTCAGGACAATCTGGTAAAAGGATCGGCTGGCCAGGCGGTGCAATGCATGAACCTGATGTTCGGCCTGGAAGAGACTACCGGTTTGCTACACGTGCCAGTAATGCCATGATGTGGTCCGCCGTTGTGTCATGGACATCCGTTCATCGGCAGCCGTCCTTGAGCCACGGAGCTGGCCGCGATGAAATATAAGTTGTGGGTCCGGCGCATGTCGATTTCGGCGCCGAAAATGACGGTCAAAAGCCATTATCCATGGCCATTGAAGGCGCTTTTCCTGGTCTTGGTTTTGGGGTTTGGCGGCGCCATCGCGATGTGGATATACGACCTCGGACGCGATTTTACCGGCCACAGCCCGGTAGTCAGCAAGCAGCAACTGACGGATCTGAATCAGAAGGTGGAGGCCTTGACGGCTGAAAGGGATCGTTTCTCGAGTACCGTCAATGCCGCCGAAAGCCGGCTCAATATCGAAAAGGCGGCGCAAGAACAGCTTGGCCAGCAGATCAAGGTGCTGGAAACCGAAAATGCCAAGCTGAAAGAGGATCTGGCGTTTTTCGAAGGCCTGCTGCCAAATGCGACAGGCAAGCAAGGCATTACCATCCAGCGCCTGACCGCCGAATTGTTGACGCCGACGCAATTGCGTTATCGGATGCTGATCATGCAAGGCGGGAAAGGCCCCAATTTTGTTGGGAATGTGCAACTATTGGTCACGGCCACGGTAGCGGGCAAAAGCACTGTGCTGACTTTCCCCGGCGCCAACGCCACGGCTACGGAAAAAGCTGCCTCCCAACTGGATTTCAAGTATTACCAGCGGGTCGAGGCTGAACTGACTCTGCCGGAAGGCTCCGTGGTCAAGGCGATTCAAGCCAAGGTGATGGAAAAAGGCCAGATGCGAGCGCAGCAAACCTCTAATTTGTAAAAGGGAAACATCATGTTCAACCGCAAAGCAAAGAGCACTATCGATAGCTTGATTGGTTCGTCCACCAGCATCGAAGGCGATGTTCACTTCAAGGGTGGCCTGCGTATTGACGGCCATGTAAAAGGCAATGTGGTGGCCGAAGCGGGTGCAACCAGCGTTCTGGTGATTTCCGAGAGCGCCAAGGTGGAAGGCGACGTGCGGGTCGCGCATCTGGTGGTCAACGGCGAAATCAGCGGCAATGTTTATTCCGCCGAGCTGCTTGAATTGCAGCCGAGAGCCCGCATAACCGGAGATGTCAATTACAAGGCGCTGGAAATGCATAGCGGCGCCCTGGTAAGCGGCAAACTGACCCATGAACAGAATGTCGCCGAGCCGGTGCTGAAGCTTGCCATGTCGCAATCTGCCTAAAACAACACACCACCGGGATTTCCGGCTTTGTCTGCATGAATTCGGGCGAGAGCCTATAATGCAGTATTGTATGTACCCCGCAGGAGCCAAAAAATGAATGCTGTCGCTGAAATTCAAGATGTAGTCGCATCCCCGATCGTGTTTACCGATAGCGCCGCCGCCAAGGTTGCGCAGCTGATCGAAGAAGAAGGCAACCCAGACCTCAAATTGCGCGTTTTCGTGCAGGGTGGCGGTTGCTCCGGTTTCCAGTATGGATTCACCTTTGATGAAATCGTCAACGAAGATGACACCACCATGAGCAAAAATGGTGTGCAGTTGTTGATCGATTCGATGAGCTATCAATATCTGGTCGGCGCTGAAATCGACTACAAGGACGACCTGGAAGGCGCGCAATTCGTGATCAAGAATCCGAACGCGACGACTACCTGCGGCTGCGGCTCTTCTTTCTCGGCCTGATCAGGCTTAGCAGATAATAGCGGACAAACGGCTCGTTAAAAAAGGACGCCGGGGAGAAATCCTCGGGCGTCCTTTTTTTATTGCACGTTGCTGATATTAATCTCACGTTCAGCCTGCTTCAGTTACGCGGGATAAAGCGCTCCCAGAATTCGTAAATCCCGCGCTCCCGTCACCCGCGGCAAGTTGCCCGGCAAGCGCTGGTCGAAACGCAGCGCCAGCCACGCGAAAGCCACCGCTTCGACGTGGTTGGGGGCAATCCCGAGTGCTTCGGTGGATTGCACCGCTGCCGTCAGATGTCGTTGTTGCAGGGCGTGCGCCAGTTGTTGCATCAGATACGGGTTATAAGCGCCGCCACCGCAGACATACACGGTTTGCGCTGCCGGGGCGTGCTGGGCGACGGCGTCTGCAATGGTGGTGGCAGTCAGCTGCGTCAGGGTTGCTTGCACATCGCCAGGAGAAAGTTGCTGCGGGAAATGGCTCAGATGACGTCCCAGCCAGTCGGCGTGAAACAGATCGCGGCCGGTACTTTTTGGCGGTGCGGCGGCAAAATATTCTTCCCTGCGCATGGCGTCGAGCAGAGACGCTACAGGCTGGCCGGAAGCAGCCCACATGCCGTTCTCATCGTAATCCTTGCCATGATGGCGCTTGATCCACAGATCCATCAGCACATTGCCCGGTCCGGTATCGAAACCGATGACATCGCGGTTTTGCTCTGGCGTCGCTTGAGTTTGAGCATGTAGCACGCTGATGTTGGCAATGCCACCGATATTCACCACCACCCGGGTTTGCGCCGGATCGGCGAATACGGCCTGATGGAACGCCGGCACCAGCGGCGCACCCTGGCCGCCGGCGGCAATGTCGCGGCTGCGAAAATCGGCGATGACATCTATCCCGGTCAACTCGGCCAGCAGCGCCGGATTGTTGGCTTGACGCGTGAAACCGAGCTCGGGACGATGACGGATGGTTTGACCATGGACGCCGATGGCGCGGATCTGATCCGGCCGCAAGCCGGCATCCGCCAGCAAGCGCTCGACGCACGCCGCGTAGTGCGAACTCAGGGTATTGGCAACCAATGCTTCACGCTCGATCTCATTCTGGCCGGCAGTTTGCAGCGCCATCAGCTCGGCCCGTAGCGAAGCTGAGAATGGCACATAGGCCGATGCCAGGGTGGCCACCGGATGTTGCGCCAGACCGCTGGGAAAGGCCGCGATGACGCCATCGACGCCGTCCAGGCTGGTGCCGGACATCAAGCCTATGAACAAGCCGCTGTGGATAGTTGGAGTGGTTGGAGTGGGCATAATAAAACCGTTGTGAGATCGTCTGATTCTATCAACGACCCGACAACGGTTCTATATTTATTCCAGCTTCTGCAAGACGAAGGTTTGCCGAAGCTTATTTTGCCGCCAGTTTGGTGGCCGGGGCCGCTGCTGCTGCCGCCATGGCTTTTACGGTTGCTACTTCACTGCCGCTCAGCAAGTTGAAGCGGTGGGTGATATCGGCCGCCACCGTCTTGAAGCGCTGCAATTCAGCGCCGGCCAGCGGCGTTACGGTAGGCACCGCTACCGACAACGGATCGCGCGGCTGGTTGTCGACCCGGAATTCATAGTGCAGATGCGGGCCGGTGGCCCAGCCGGTCATGCCGACGTAGCCGATGACGTCGCCCTGGCTAACCTGGTTGCCTTTGCGCGAGCTCGGTGCAATCCGGCTCATGTGGGCGTATACAGTTGAATACTTGCCATCGTGCTTGATGATGACAACGTTGCCGTAACCGCTTTCGACACCGGCAAAGTTGATCACGCCATCGGCCGTGGCATGGATAGGCGTGCCGGTGGCGGCGGCAAAATCGACGCCGCTATGTTTTTTCCATTTGCCCAGGATCGGATGCATCCGCATCGAAAAACCGGAGGAAATACGGGTAAAGGCGATAGGCGATTTCAGGAAGGCTTTTTTCAACGATTTGCCGTCGAAACCGTAGTACCCGCCTTGGCCGTTGCCGGCTGGATCGTCAAACCAAACTGCCTGGAACGGTTTGCCGCCATTCACGAATTCGCCGGCCAGGATGCGTCCGGCGCGCAGGAACTGGCCGTTTTGCCAAAATGTTTCGTAAGCGACATTAAAATGATCGCCGCGCTTCAGGTCGGAGGAAAAATTGATGTTGGTGCCGAACATGGCGACGATTTGCGAAGCCACGCTGTCCGGGATATCGGCAGCATCGGTCGCCGCGAACAGAGAGGAACGAATCACACCGGTATGCATCTCGATGCGTCGTTCAACTGTGGCTGTTTCCTCAGCGACAGTAAATTTATCGCCGTCGCGCTGGATCACCAGATTCCTGGGGGTGTCGTCACGGCCGTCGACAATCGTCGCGCGCAACATTTGCAGTACGCCGTCGTTGCTGGTTTGCGCTTGGACCGAAGTACCGGCCTTGAGGCGCAGCACGGCGCGTGCACGGCTGTCGGATTTGATGAAATTGCTTGCTTCGTCGTCGTCCACGCCAAGCCGGTTCAGCAAACTCGCCAAAGTGTCGCCTGCGCGCATTTTGTCTTCGGCAACATAAAGTTGTTGCTGAGCTTCAAGTTTTGCGATTTGCTCGCCGAGGCTGGGCAATTCCAGTTCTGCGGAAATCGCCTTGACCGAGACTTCGTCGGGATCCGTTGTTATCGGAGCAACGCCGGCAGCACCAAAGGCGAGCAGCGTCAACACCACGGCAGAAGCGGTGACAATACGGGTTTTAGGCGTGGAATCAGCAAACTTGGCATAGACCCGAGCAGGTATCGGCGAGAAAAACGCCTTGATACTGGACCGCAAGTTAATGAATTTATCTTTGAGAGACATGCAATACGTTAAAATTTGCCGTTTGCTACCGATTCTTGTGTTGTTGTTTGATTGAACGACTTGCGGCGGGATTAAAAGGATCATGGATTATACCGTAGCCCATATTGGTGGGCTGTAGGATTAATCTGATTTCTGGTAACCCTTTGTAATCACTGTATATTTCCCCCCGATACGGCCGTTCCGTGCAGGCGCAAGCGCAATTTTTCAGATTTCATTTTCGCTGGATTTTTACTCCCTTATTCCTTATATGGCTCACGATTCTCAAAACACGTCACCGAAGGCAGCCGCTGCTGTTGAAAACACCCCACTGGTTCTGTCTGAGCGGGTTCAGGAAGCATTGGCGATCACCAAGCGCGGCGTCGACGAACTGCTGATCGAGAGTGATTTTGCGCGCAAGCTGCAGCGCTCCGAACAAAGCGGCAAGCCGCTGCGTATCAAATTGGGCCTGGACCCGACCGCGCCGGATTTACACCTTGGCCATACGGTGGTGCTGAACAAGATGCGGCAACTGCAGGATCTGGGACACAACGTGATTTTCCTGATCGGCGACTTTACCTCCATGATCGGCGATCCGTCCGGACGCAATGTGACGCGGCCGCCGCTGACCCGCGAACAGATCGAAGAAAACGCCAAGACCTACTTTACCCAAGCCAGCCTGGTGCTGGATCCGGCCCGTACCGAAATTCGCTACAACTCGGAATGGTCGGACCAGCTCGGCGCGCGCGGCATGATTCAGTTGTCGGCTAAATATACGGTGGCGCGGATCCTGGAGCGCGAAGACTTCACCAAGCGTTTCAAGGCCGGCACTCCGATTTCAGTACATGAACTGCTGTATCCGTTGATGCAGGGCTACGATTCGGTGGCGTTGGAATCCGACCTGGAGCTGGGCGGCACCGATCAGAAATTCAATCTGCTGGTCGGCCGCGAGCTGCAGAAAGATTACGGCCAGGAACCGCAATGCATTTTGACCATGCCTTTGCTGGAAGGGTTGGACGGCGTCGAGAAGATGTCGAAATCCAAGGGCAACTACATCGGCATCACGGAACCGGCCAATACCATGTTTGCCAAGGTAATGAGCATTTCCGACGTCATGATGTGGCGTTACTACGAGCTGTTGTCATTCAAGTCGCTGGCGCAGATCGCCGGCTACAAGGCGCAAGTCGAAGGCGGCCAGAATCCGCGCGACATCAAGGTTGCACTGGCGCAGGAAATCGTGGCGCGCTTCCACAACCAGCAAGCGGCGGAAGATGCCTTGAGCGACTTTAATAATCGCGCCAAGGGCGGTATTCCGGACGATATTCCGGAGCTGAGCCTGAGCGGCGCACCGTTGGGTATCGGCCAGTTGCTGAAGCAAGCCAATCTTTGCCCGTCCACCTCGGAAGCATTGCGCATGGTGGAGCAGGGCGGCGTGCGGATCGACGGCGCCGTGGTCAGCGACAAAGGCTTGAAAGTTGAAGCGGCTACCTTCGTGATACAAGTCGGCAAGCGCAAGTTTGCCCGGGTCACCCTGAGCGCATGATCGGGCTGTTGCAGCGAGTCAGCCATGCCAGCGTGGTAGTGGATGGCGCAACGGTCGGCGCCATCGATGGCGGCTTGCTGGTACTGCTGTGCGCTGAGCGCGGAGACCGCGAAAAGGAAGCGGATGCGCTGCTGGCCAAGTTGCTGGCTTACCGGGTGTTCGCCGACGACGCCGGCAAGATGAACCGCAGCCTGAGCGACATCGGCGGCGGCTTGCTGCTGGTGCCGCAATTTACGCTGGCAGCGGACACGCAGTCAGGCACGCGCCCCTCGTTCACACCGGCGGCGACGCCGGAAGAGGGCCGCCGTCTGTTCGATTATTTCGCCGCGCAGGCTGCCAGCCGGCACGCGCAGGTGGCTACCGGCCGCTTTGGCGCCGACATGAAAGTGTCCTTGACCAATGACGGTCCGGTGACCTTCTGGCTGCAGGTAAAACCGCCGGCGGCGAAAGAGTCAACCAAGGCATCAACGTAACAAATGCGCTGTTTTCTGTAGCTTGATAACTTTACCGACGGGAGCTGACCATGAAACTCTGGAGCCATTCCTTTAACGACGGAGCCTATATCCCCGGCGAGTTCGCTTTCGCGGTGGTGCATCCCGAGACCCGCATCACCCTGTCCGCCAACCACAACCCGCACCTGGGCTGGGGCGAGCCACCGGCCGGCACGCAATCGCTGGTGCTGATTTGCCACGATCCCGATGTGCCCTCGCGCGGCGACGATGTCAACCAGGAAGGCAAGATCGTACCGGCGGATCTGCCGCGCGTCGATTTCTTTCATTGGGTGCTGGTCGACCTGCCGCCGCATGCAGCCTCGATCGAAGCGGGAACCTTCAGCGACAGAATCATCTCCCATGGCAAGTCCGGTCCCGACATCCATGGCAGTCCTATTCCCGGCGCGCGTCATGGCTTGAATGACTATACCGGCTGGTTTGCCGGCGATGCAGCGATGAGCGGCGACTATTTCGGCTATGACGGCCCATGTCCGCCGTGGAACGACGAGGTCGTGCATCGTTATATTTTTACGTTGTACGCATTGGATATTCCGCGTCTGCCGGTAGATGGCAAATTCACCGGACCGCAGGTGCTGGCAGCCATGCACGGCCACATTCTGGCGGAAGAATCTATCGTCAGCATTTACACCTTGAATCCAGCTTTGTAAGCATTGGCTGGCTCCGCAGAAAACTTATGTCGACTATTGAAATTTTACTGATACGCCACGGCGAAACGGACTGGAATCTGGAACGCCGCTTGCAGGGCCATCTGGACATCCAGCTCAATCCTGTCGGCCAGCGCCAGGCCGAGGCATTGGCTGCCAGCCTGGATGGCGTCGCGCTGGACGCGATTTTCAGCAGCGATCTGCAGCGTGCGCAGCAAACCGCCGCGCCGTTGGCGGTGGCGCGCAGCATGAAACTGCAGCTCGCGGCCGGATTGCGTGAGCGTTGTTACGGCGCGCTGGAAGGTTTGCGTTATCCGGAAGCGGCCGAACGCTTTCCCGAGGCCTACGCGGCGTTGATGGGGCGCGATATCGATGTGCGTTATCCCGCTGGCAAGCATGTGGCGGAAACCATGCGCGAATTCTCCGCGCGCGTTGTGACGACTTTGACGGCTTTGCTCGATTCGCCGGCATCCGGCGATCTGCGGCGGATTGCCGTAGTGACGCATGGCGGCGTACTTGATTGCATTTACCGTTTTGCACACAAGCTGCCGCTGGATCAGCCGCGCAGTTGCGATATTTTCAATGCCAGCATCAATCGCCTGAGCTGGAATGCTGAATGGCCGCAACCGCTGCGAGTGGATGGCTGGGCAGATGTGGCGCATCTGGAGACTTTGTCGCTGGATGAAATTGATCAATGAACGGGCAATGAGCTAAGCAAGAAGTTGAGCAATAAATTGGGCGATAAATTGGGCGCTAAATTTGGCGAAAAGCGGTTCGATAAAACATTTGTTTCCCAGTGGAAATCATTGTCGTTCATGCTTATGTTGGAGCTCAACTGCAAGATCAAATAATCGCTATTAATCTATCTAAGCATCTGCAAAAACAGTTGCGATAAAAGCAGCTTGCCTGTGCTAATCTTGCTGATAAGAATTAAAACAACAGCGGGACAGCTAGCATGAAACTCAATCTCTTTCCCTCCTGGGCGCAGCGTGCTGCCGACCCTGAGCCATTGGTCGAAGGGGCCACGGGGAAATCGGCTGCCTCCACTCCGTTGGCTGGCCCGACATTGAATAACGAGCAGCTGGCGCTGGTTGGTGTGCTGCATCAGCTGTTGCAAACCTTGCCTCAAGCGTATAGCGGTCGCGAAAGCGTAAAGCGCCTGTGCCAAATGATTTTGCCTGCCAGCCCGCATATCCGGCTGGTATGGGTGGGATTTTGCCAGGATGACTCGGATGCGACCATCAAGCCTGCGACGATTGTCGGCAAGGCGCGGAGCGAATCCGACCAATGGCAGCTGGCCAAGGATTGTTTTGATTACGCAGCGCCGTTTACCCAGATTGCGGATTGGGAGGCAGGTCACGACAGCGATTTTCACGCGCTGTTTGCGCCATGGCAGTCTCATCCCGAGCGCTGTTCCGCCAAGGCCGCGCTGGCCATACCGCTGCGCTCTGAAAAGGCGCGCATGCACGGCATGATGGTGTTTTATGCGGATAGCCAAGATTATTTTTCAGAAACCGGATTTGCTTCGTTTCAGGCTTTTGGCCATGTTTGCGAAGTGATCTGGAAGCAATCCAATTTATCGCATCTGCTCACCCGCCAGGCACAGCTCGATTCGCTGACCGGCTTGCTGACACGGCGCCGTATCGTGCATGTCTACGAAGAAGCGGTGGCTGCTACCGCTACCGCCGCCGCTGAAGAAGCATCGCCGTTGTCGATTCTGTATTGCCAACTGGACGATTTTCACAAGATCAACGATCTGTATGGCTGGGCGGTAGCCGACAATATCCTGGCGGCGTTTGCCAAAGATACCGGCGCACAGCTGCGCAAGACCGACAGCGGCGGCCGCTGGAACGCTACCGAATTCCTGTACGTGTTGCCGGCCACCGACACCGTCGACGCCGACAGCCTGGCGGAGGCATTTCTCGCCCATTTCAAGAATCATCCGGTGAACATCGAAAACTGGTCGATCCGGCTTGCTTTATCGATAGGTGTTGCAACTTATGGCGCTGACGGCCGCGGACTGGACGAACTGATTCATTACGCCACCCAGCATCTGCGCAGCTCCAATACCTTGTCCGAAGACGAACTTTGATTGTGCAAAAACCCGCGTACCTTGGCAATCGGGATAAAATGACGCCTTTCCCCCTTGTGATTTCATCCTGAGCTAGCGACGACGCCGTGAATATTGGCCCTTATTTCCTTCGTAACAATGTTTTTGTGGCGCCTATGGCAGGTGTCACGGACAGACCGTTCCGGCAGCTTTGCAAAGAGCTGGGAGCCGGCTATGCGGTGTCGGAAATGGCCGCCTCCAATCCGCGTCTGTGGCAGACCGAGAAAACTTCACGCCGCACCAATCACGATGGCGAGATGGAGCCGCGCGCGGTGCAGATCGCCGGCGCCGATCCGCAGATGTTGGCTGAGTGTGCAAAATACAATGTCGATCACGGTGCGCAAATCATCGATATCAACATGGGGTGCCCGGTCAAGAAAGTCTGCAACAGCTGGTGCGGTTCTGCTTTGTTGCAAGATGAGCAATTGGTGGCGAAGATTCTGGAAGCGGTAGTCAGCGCAGTCGACGTGCCGGTCACGTTGAAATTTCGCACCGGCTGGGACCGCCTGAATAAAAACGCCCTGAATATTGCCCGGTTGGCAGAAGCCAGCGGCATCGCCATGCTGACTCTGCACGGACGAACCCGCGCCGATGGTTACAGCGGCGACGCTGAATACCAGACCATTGCCGCAGTCAAAGCCGCGGTGTCGATCCCGGTGGTCGCCAACGGCGATATCACGACGCCGGAAAAAGCGCGGCAAGTATTGGCGTTCACCAAAGCCGACGCCATCATGGTGGGCCGCGCAGCGCAGGGCCGGCCATGGATTTTCCGCGAGATCGAACATTATTTGCGTACCGGCGACTATTTGCCGGCGCCACTGGTGACGGAAGTGCAACACCTGATGGATGAACATCTGCGTGCACACTATGGATTTTATGGGGATTACCTGGGGGTGCGTACCGCCCGCAAGCATATCGGCTGGTATGTGCGTGATTTGCCTGGTGGAGAGGCATTTCGACAACGCATGAACCTGCTGGAAGATTGCGGCCAGCAACTGGCCGCAGTAAATAGCTTCTTCGAATCGCAGTTTGCGTTTGGGGAGCGGTTACAATACGGGGTGGCCGAGCAGATGCTGGCGGCCTGAATCAGATTAACAAGATTAACAAAAAAAAGGGCTTGCGGCGATTGCTTCAGCTAGCTGGCGAAACGCCGCTGACGGAATTACGCAGGTCCTAAAAAAAAGAACAGTAAAACGAATGAGCAAAGAAAGTATCCAAGACGTCGTCAAGCAAAGCCTGGAAAAATATTTCAAGGATCTTGGCGAACAACCGCCGTCGAACGTCTACGACATGGTGATTTCCACGGTTGAAAAGCCGGTATTGGAAGCTGTGATCGCGCGCGCCGAGGGCAATCAGTCGCATGCGGCTGAAATGTTGGGCATTAATCGCAATACCCTGCGCAAGAAATTGCAGCAGCATGGTCTTTTGTAAAATTTGCAATACAGAATACAGCAGGAACGCCAAAGGCAGCCAAAGACAAGCTACAACGATTATCCCGAGCGACGCCGCATCAGCTGGCAACAGAGTCAGAATGCTGGCGGCGGGCTGTAGTTCCTATCCATGGGTGCAGCCTTTCCTCTCCGTGCTGCATTGATTCGTTTTCTTTATCCGTTTCCTTTATCCGTTTCACTTCCCGTCATTCACTTCCAGAGTTTTCATCATGATTAAACAAGCCCTCATTTCCGTATCCGATAAAACCGG
The DNA here is from genome assembly GCF_018304965.1 of Collimonas antrihumi. Lineage (GTDB taxonomy): Bacteria > Pseudomonadota > Gammaproteobacteria > Burkholderiales > Burkholderiaceae_D > Collimonas > Collimonas antrihumi. The sequence continues at coordinate 41,685 of NZ_JAGQED010000017.1, read as the reverse complement.
GATACTTGATTTCGCAAAAGAATTGTCGGCGCTGGGCGTGAATATCCTGTCGACGGGCGGCACCGCCAAACTGCTGGCCGACAACGGCATCAAGGTGACCGAAGTGGCGGATTACACCGGCTTTCCGGAAATGCTCGACGGCCGCGTCAAGACCTTGCATCCGAAAGTACACGGCGGCATCCTGGCGCGCCGTGATTTCCCTGAACATATGGCGGCGTTGGAGCAGCATCAGATTCCCATGATCGACATGGTGGTAGTCAATCTCTACCCGTTCCAGCAGACCATTGCCAAGGAACAGTGCTCGCTGGAAGATGCGATCGAGAATATCGATATCGGCGGTCCGGCCATGCTGCGTTCGTCAGCCAAGAATCATAAAGATGTGATCGTGCTGTGCGATCCTAGCGATTACGCAGGCGTACTGGCTGAGCTGAAGGCGAATCAAGGTGAAGTCGGTTACGGCACCAAATTTGCGCTGGCCAAGAAGGTGTTTGCGCATACCGCCCAATATGACGGCGCGATTACCAATTACTTCACTTCGCTGGGCGAAGACAAGCAACACGCGACTCGCAGCGCCTATCCGGCGACACTGAACCTGCATTTCGAAAAAGTGCAGGAAATGCGTTACGGTGAGAATCCGCACCAGTCGGCAGCGTTTTACCGCGACACCCGGCATGTCGAAGGCGCGCTGGCCAATTACAGGCAGCTGCAAGGCAAGGAACTGTCGTACAACAATATTGCCGATGCCGATGCAGCGTGGGAATGCGTCAAGACTTTCAATGAAACCGCTTGCGTCATCATCAAGCATGCCAACCCTTGCGGCGTCGCCATCGGCAACAATCCGCTGGAAGCGTATAGCAAAGCCTTGCAAACCGATCCGACTTCAGCGTTTGGCGGCATCATCGCCTTCAACCAGGAGCTCGACGGCAATGCCGCCGAAGCGGTTGCCAAGCAATTCGTCGAAGTGATCATCGCGCCATCGTTCACCGAACAAGCGAAGCAGGTTTTTGCTGCCAAGCAGAATGTGCGCTTGCTGGAAATCCCGCTGGACCATGATATCAATCAGTATGATTTCAAGCGCGTCGGCGGTGGTTTGCTGGTGCAATCGCCGGATGCGCGCAATGTCGCCCTGAGCGAGCTGAAAGTAGTCAGCAAGAAGCAACCGACCCAGCAGCAATTGCAGGATTTGATGTTTGCCTGGCGCGTCGCCAAGTTCGTCAAGTCGAACGCGATCGTGTTTTGCGGCAATGGCATGACGTTGGGTGTCGGCGCCGGCCAGATGAGCCGGGTGGATTCCGCCCGCATCGCCTCGATCAAGGCGCAAAACGCCGGTTTGTCGCTGGCTGGTTCTGCGGTGGCTTCGGATGCGTTTTTCCCGTTCCGCGACGGCCTCGATGTGGTGGTCAATGCCGGCGCGACTTGCGTAGTGCAGCCGGGCGGTTCGATGCGCGATCAGGAAGTAATCGATGCGGCCGACGAGCATGGCGTAGTCATGCTGCTGACCGGTACTCGCCACTTCCGTCATTAATGTAGGGTGGGCACAAAGGCGTGCCCACCCTACGGGGTCTTGCGTAAGTTTTATATGAAAATCCTCGGTATCGACCCCGGTCTGCGGACCACCGGTTTTGGCATCATCGACAAGCAGGGCAACAAGCTCAGCTACGTCGCTTCGGGCACCATCAAGACCCCGGACGCGGATTTGCCGCAACGCCTGAAGGTGATTCTGGCCAGCGTGTCCGAAGTCATCCGCACCTATGCGCCGGATTGTTCGGCAATCGAAAAAGTCTTCGTCAACGTTAACCCCCAATCGACGCTGTTACTCGGGCAAGCCCGTGGCGCAGCGATTTGCGCGTTAGTGAGCGCAGATTTGGCGGTCGCCGAATATACCGCTTTGCAGATCAAGCAAGCGGTCGCCGGCCATGGCAAGGCGCAAAAGCAGCAGGTGCAGGATATGGTGCAGCGGCTGCTGCAGTTACCCGGGCTGCCGGGCACCGATGCGGCCGATGCGCTGGCGGTAGCGATTTGTCATGCGCACAGCGGCGATGCGCTGGCGCATCTGAGTGCGCTGGCGCCGGATCTGGCCAAGAAAGGTTTGCGAGTACGTGGCGGCCGGCTGATCGGCTAGACTTGCAGTGTAAGTTAGCGCGCAGATCGATTCGATGCCGCTTCTGCTTCCGCTCACGATTTCAGTGCATTTTTCAGGATTGTTTTCTATTGTTACAGTAAGAATTAATATTATTTCGTCATCTGCAGCAGGTTATTCCGCATTATCAAGCCGCCTACTCCCTGCTTTATCTGTGATTTGTCTCATTTTGTCGATCCGAAGACTCTTCCAATTGTGAATCTTTGTTTCAGTAAAGTCGTGACAAACACATGTGTATATCTAAGAGCTGACATTTACAACTGCTGCTAAGTCCTTCATTTATTTAGTAATTCAATGTAAGAGCATTCTCGGCACATCATTAGATACCGGCGCTAAGTCATTGACTTTACTCGGATATTTTGTAATTGCCTGTTGCTAAATGGCTTGACCTAGAATAGTGCATCCTCTAAAGTGGGTGAAAGTGTGGAAAAGTGTTTTTTTGTGGGGCATTTTGCCGGCTTGCAAAGACAATTTTCCAAGGTCGAATTAAGGAGCGTGTGCGGTGTTTCAAGGTGCGTCAGCATTAAATCTCGATGCGAAAGGACGGATGGCTGTGCCATCCAAGCATCGTGACGCGCTCACCGTTCAGTGCGAGGGGCGGCTGACGCTCACCAAGCATCCACATGGCTGCCTGCTGTTATTTCCACGCCCGACCTGGGAGAGCCATCGCGAACAAATCGCGGCATGGCCGATGTCGGCCCGCGCCTGGCAGCGAATTTTCCTTGGCAACGCCTCCGATGTCGAACTCGATTCCGCTGGCCGGATTCTGGTGGCGCCGGAGTTGCGCTCGGCTGTCGGCTTGACGCGTGAAGTCATGTTGCTGGGCATGGGAAGCCATTTCGAGATTTGGGACGCAGCCAAGCTGGCTGAGAGCGAGTCGCAAGCAGTTGCGGCTGGCATGCCCGAAGTGTTAAGTAATTTTTCGTTCTGACGGGCCGGCCATGAGTGAACCAGTGGTGCCCGAGTTCCAGCACCGCACCGTGTTATTGGATGAGGCTGTCGATGCGTTGGCGATTGTCGGTGCGCGTGCGGATGGCATTTACGTCGACGGTACTTTCGGTCGTGGCGGCCATAGCCGCAAGATTTTGCAGAGCCTGGGGCCGCGCGGCCGCCTGATCGCCTTCGACAAGGATCCGCAAGCTATCGCCACCGCAGGCACGATCGCCGATCCGCGTTTCGAGATTGTGCACGACAGCTTCGCGACGATGGCGCAGGCATTGCAGGAAAGAGGAATTCAACAAGTTGACGGCGTGCTGCTCGATCTGGGCATCTCGTCACCGCAGGTGGATGATGCCAGCCGGGGTTTCAGCTTTCGTGCTGACGGCCCGCTCGACATGCGCATGGATACGACGCGTGGCATGTCGGCAGCAGCATGGCTGGCAATAGCAGATGAACAAACAATCGGAAAGGTGGTACGTGATTATGGGGAAGAACGGTTTGCTGTTCAGATTGCAAAGGCGATTGTTGCTAGCCGGACAATCGAGCCCATCACTGGCACACGACAGCTTGCCAAGATCGTGGCAAACGCCGTCAAGACCCGTGAGAAAGGCAAAGACCCGGCCACCCGTACCTTTCAGGCTATTCGGATTTTCATCAATCAAGAGCTTGAAGAACTCGAGATAGTACTGGATCAGGCATTTCGGCAGATGGCCCAGCAAGGGAGATTAGTCGTGATCAGCTTTCATTCGCTGGAAGACCGGATCGTCAAGCAGTTCATGGCTTCCAAAGCCAAGCTGCCGCAGCCCGACCGTCGCCTGCCGATTCGTGCTGTCGACCTGCCGCAACCGGAATTGAAGCTGGTGGCGCGGGTCAAGCCATCGGATGCTGAAGTCGCGGAAAATCCGCGCGCGCGTTCCGCCATCATGCGGGTCGGCGAACGTCTGGCTGCTGCCGGAACTTCTGCACCCGCCGGAGGCCGGGCATGAGCGGGCGTCTCAATTTCGTTCTCGCCCTGGCCTTGGTGCTGTGCGCACTGGCGCTGGTCAATTCGCAGTATCAGGCGCGCCAGCTGTTCATCGAACTTGAGCGGGCCGCCAGCCAGTCACGCCAGCTGGATATCGAATGGGCGCAATTGCAGCTCGATCAATCGACGCTGGGCAAGAACGCCCGGATTGAAGCCAGCGCCACGCGTGACTTGAACATGGTGCCGCTGACCGCCGCCCGTACCCAATATCTGACGGTGGGGGAAAAATGACGCGCAATCCCCCGCGCAGTTCGCACACAGGACGGATTGCCGCCGGCAAAGGCGTGCCGTTTTCCGCCAGTCCGATTCTGAAAGTCAAGTTGCCGGTATGGCGCTCGCGGGTGGTGCTGTTCGCCATGTTCGCGGCCTTTCTGGCGTTGATCGTGCGGGCGCTGTGGCTGCAGGGGATTTCCACCGATTTCCTGCAAAAGCAGGGTGCTTCGCGCTATGCGCGTACGCTGGAGTTGCCGGCCACGCGCGGCAAGATTACCGATCGCAACGGCCAGGTGCTGGCGTCGTCGGTGCCGGTCAAGGCAATCTGGGCGATTCCTGAGGATGTGCAGGCTGCGCCGAAAGAGAAGCTGCAAGCATTGGCAAAACTGCTCGATATGAGCGATGCCGAACTCAGCAAAAAACTCGACTCCGACCGCAATTTTGTCTACCTCAAGCGTCAGGTCGAACAAGACATTTCCGACAAGATCATCAAGCTGGGCATCGACGGCATCGAAACCCGCAAGGAATACAAGCGCTTCTATCCGGAGGGCGAGGTAGCGGCGCACGTGGTCGGCTTCACCAATGTGGAAGATGCCGGCCAGGACGGCATGGAGCTGTCGCAGCAGAAAACCCTGGCAGGCACCACTGGCAGCCGCCGCGTGATCAAGGATCGGCTCGGCCGCATTGTCGAGGATATCGAGGCGGTCAAGGAGCCGCATGACGGCAAGGATCTGGTGTTGTCGATCGACAGCAAGATCCAGTACATCGCTTTCACCCAGCTGAAAGAAGCGGTGGAGCGGACCAAGGCCAAGGCTGGCGGCATCGTCGTGGTTGACGCCCGCACCGGTGAAGTGCTGGCTTTGGCAAATCTGCCGAGTTATAACCCGAACGACCGCTCGGTGCTGACTGGCGCCCAGCTGCGTAATCGGGTGATGACCGATACCTTCGAGCCTGGCTCGACCTTGAAACCATTCACCGTTGCGCTCGCGCTCGACACCAACCGGGTTCAGGCGACTACGATTTTTCAGGTGCCGGACAAAATGACCATCGGCACTGCGACTGTGGGCGATTCCCATCCGCATCCGGTGTGGGCCATGAGCGTCGCCCAGATTATTCAGAAATCGTCGAATATCGGCACCGCCAAGATAGCGTTGCAGATGCCGGCCGAAGAAATGTGGGAGATGTTCACCACAGTCGGTCTTGGGCAGCAACCGAAATTCGGCTTCCCTGGCGCGGTTGCCGGTCGCGTGCGTCCTTTCAAATCATGGCGGCCGATCGAGCAGGCAACCATGAGCTACGGTCATGGCATCTCGGTATCGCTGATCCAGATGGCCCATGCCTACACGATTTTTGCGCGTAACGGCGACCTGATCCCGCTGTCATTCCAGAAAGTCACCGAACCCCCGGTCGGCCAGCGCGTGGTTTCGGAAAAGACCGCGCTGACCATGCGCGCCATGCTGGAGCGCGTCACCGCGCCAGGTGGCACTGCACCGAAGGCGCAAGTTCCCGGCTATCGGGTCGGCGGGAAAACCGGTACCGCCTATAAGATTGAAGGCGGTAAATATGTCAAAAAATACATTGCCGATTTCGTCGGCTTTGCGCCGGCTTCCGATCCGCGCCTGATTATCGCGGTCATGGTTGATGAACCGTCTGTCGGTTCGCACTACGGCGGCGACGTCGCCGCGCCGGTATTTGCGACGGTGGCTGCAAACGCCTTACGGGCGCTGAACGTACCGCCGGATTCCAGCGTCACTGACATCATCATCCCGACCGACGGTCCGCAGGAGGGTTTGTGATGAAATCCACGACAAAACAATTGCAAGACATCCAGCATTGGCTGAGCAGCGTTGCTCCGGCTGGCGCTGAACTGGTGTCGGACTCGCGCAAGGTAAAGTCCGGCGACGTATTTTTCGCCTATCCTGGTGATGCTGCGGACGGTCGCGCCTACATCGCACAGGCACTGAAAAACGGTGCATCCGCAGTGCTGTGCGAGAGTGAAAAATTTACCTGGGACGCAGCATGGAGCATCGCCCATCGCGCGGTGAGCGGCCTCAAGCAGCTTAGCGGCCAGATCGCCCATACTTATTACGGGCAAGCCGACAAAGACATGTTGGTGGTTGCCGTTACCGGCACCAACGGCAAGACATCGTGCACCCAATGGCTGGGGCATGCACTGTCGCACCTGGGCCAGGCGACCGGTGTTATCGGCACCCTGGGCACCGGAATATATAACCACGGCCAGCGCGGTGAATTCGAAGAAACCGGCAATACCACGCCAGATGCACTGTTGTTACAGCACGCGCTGAGCGAGATGCGCCAACAAGGCGTAGCAGCATTGGCGATCGAAGCGTCGTCGATCGGTCTGGAACAAGGGCGCATGAGCGGCATGCATGTCGACATCGCCCTGTTCACCAATTTCACGCGCGATCATCTGGATTACCACGGCGACGAACAGCATTACGAAGCCGCAAAACGCATATTGTTCGACTGGCCAGGATTGCAGCAAGCCGTGATCAATCTCGACGATGCCATGGGCTTGCGTCTGGTGAGTCATTTGGCGAAAAAGCAACCAGCCGTTCCGGTGATCGGCTATACGTGCGAGGCTCTGGCCGCGCCAACCGGTGTTTCGGTGCTGCGGGCCTCGGCGATACGCACCAACGCCAACGGCACCGCATTCCACCTCGATTCGCCGTTCGGCTCGGCACACGTCAAGACGCAACTGGTGGGGCAATTCAATGTCAGCAATGCACTTGGCATTCTGGGTGTGTTGCTGGCTAAAGGTGTTGCCTGGGGTGCCGCGTTGCACGCGATTGAACTGTTGGTTGCCGTGCCGGGTCGAATGCAGCAGTTCGGCGGCCATGATGCGCCGCTGATAGTTATCGATTATGCACACACTCCCGATGCGCTGGAAAAAACCTTGAATACCCTGCGGCAAGTTACGCAGCAACGCAACGGCGAATTGTGGTGCGTATTCGGTTGCGGCGGCGATCGCGATCCCGGCAAGCGGCCACAAATGGGTGCTATTGCCGAACTTGCAGATCACGTCATCGTCACCAGCGACAATCCCCGCAACGAGGAACCGGGTGTCATCATCAGTCAGATTCTGGCCGGGATGAAAGCGCCGCAGGCCGCACAGGCGCTGGAAGATCGCGCTGCCGCGATTCTGTGGGCGGTGCGGCATGCGGGCAACGCCGATGTGGTCTTGCTGGCAGGTAAAGGCCATGAAACATATCAAGAAATAAAGGGAAAGAAATTGCCGTTTTTAGATGCCGACCATACCGCGCTGGCGCTTGCCGCACGGGTCACGATGAAAGGCGGTCACGTATGAACGCCTCATTGCAGCAATTGCAATCGTGGCTGGGATTGCCTGCCGTTAGCGGTGGCAGCCAGGTCGTGGTGAATGGCTTGTCCACGGATAGCCGTGCGGTGACGTCAGGTTCGCTGTTTGTCGCATTGCGTGGCGAGCGTTTCGACGCCCACGATTTCCTCGATCAGGTAGTAGCCCAAGGCGCGGCAGCGGTGGTGGTGGAACGCGCACCAGCGACACTGACGGTGCCGGCATTGCTGGTGGACGACACCCGGATTGCACTTGGCACGATAGGGCAACGCTGGCGGCAGCAATTTACGCTACCGTTGATTGCCGTCACCGGCAGCAATGGCAAGACCACAGTAAAAGAAATGATTGCCGCGATCCTGGTCGCGGCTTTTGGTGTTGATAAATCACTGGCGACACGCGGTAATTTCAATAACGAGATTGGCGTTCCGCTGACCTTGTTGCGGCTTGAAGCTAGCCATCAGGCAGCCGTAATTGAGCTGGGCATGAACCATCCCGGCGAAATCGCGCTGCTGACAGCGCTTGCCGAACCGACGGTGGCATTGGTCAACAATGCACAGCGCGAGCATCAGGAATTCATGGCGAGTGTAGCGGCGGTTGCCGAAGAAAACGGCAGCGTGATCCGCGGCTTGCCGGCCAACGGCATTGCCGTGTTTCCGGCAGATGATCCGTATACAGGGTTGTGGCGTGGTTATGCCGCCGGCAAGGCCGGCAGTATCAGCTTCGGCCTCACGTCTGATGCCGATGTCAGCGCCAGTTACACCAAAGCGGCGAATGGTTTCGGCAGCGATTTGGAAGTGTCTGCCATGACCGCGGCAGGTCCGCAAAAATTTGCAGTGCAGCTATCCGCCGCCGGTGAGCATAACGTACGCAACGCGCTCGCCGCGGTTGCTTGCACCCTGGCGATCGGCATCGACATCGCTGCGATCAAGCGTGGCCTGGAATCGTTCGCGCCGGTCAGTGGCCGTCTGCAGCGCAAACTGGCGCAAGCTGCCGGTTGCGTCGGCGCGCTGGTGATCGACGATACCTACAACGCAAATCCTGATTCGATGCGGGCGGCAATCGATGTACTGGCGCAGACCGCCGAGCCGCGTTTGCTGGTGCTGGGCGATATGGGCGAAGTCGGCAACGAAGGACGCGAATTCCACCAGGAGATCGGCGCCTACGCCAAGCAATGCGGCATCACCCGATTATTCACGCTGGGCGACATGGCGGCCGATGCCAGTGCCGCCTTCGGTCCGCAAGCACAACATTTCAACGACATCGCAGCGTTGCTAGCCGCGCTCGATGCCACCATGACACCGGACACCACGGTGCTGATCAAAGGGTCGCGCTTCATGAAAATGGAGCGTGCGGTTCAGCATCTGGCCGGTACAAGTTCTGAAGGGGTTCACTAACATGCTGCTATGGCTGGCACAAAATTTTCAGCAGGATTTCAGTTTCCTGCGCGTCTTCAACTTCATCACCTTTCGCGCCGTGTTCGCGACGTTGACGGCGTTGATGATCGGCTTGATCGCGGGACCTGGCGTGATCCGCATGTTGGCGCGCCTGAAGGTCGGGCAAGCGGTGCGCACCGACGGTCCGCAAACGCATTTGATTAAATCCGGCACGCCGACCATGGGTGGCGTGCTGATCCTGATTGCAATCGGCATTTCGACTTTGCTGTGGAGCGACCTGAGTAATCGTTTTGTCTGGATCGTACTGGTGGTCACGCTGGGTTTCGGCACCATCGGCTGGGTCGACGATTACCGCAAGGTGGTCTACAAGGATCCGAACGGCATGCGTTCGCGCGAGAAGTATTTCTGGCAATCCGTGATTGGCGTAGTGGCGGCGATTTACCTGGCGTTCTCGGTATCTGCGCCGAACAATACCCAGGTTTGGGACTTGTTCGTGGCCTGGGTCGAATCCGGTTTCAGCCTGGACCTGCCGCCGAAGGCCGACCTGATCGTGCCGTTTTTCAAGACCGTCAGTTATCCGCTGGGTGTCTGGGGCTTCATGGCCTTGACCTATTTCGTCATCGTCGGCACCAGCAACGCAGTCAACCTGACCGATGGCCTGGATGGCCTGGCGATCATGCCGACCGTGATGGTGGGCGCTGCGCTTGGATTATTCGCTTATTTGACCGGGAACGTGACTTTCGCCAAATACCTGCTGATTCCGCATATTCCCGGCGCTGGTGAACTGTTGATTTTCTGCGGTGCGATGGCCGGCGCCGGACTCGCCTTCCTTTGGTATAACGCCTATCCGGCCCAGGTATTCATGGGCGATGTCGGCGCGCTGGCTTTGGGCGGCGCCCTGGGCACCGTAGCGGTAATCGTACGCCAGGAAATCGTTCTGTTCATTATGGGTGGTATTTTCGTGGTCGAAACTTTATCGGTCATGTTGCAGGTAATCTACTTCAAGTACACGAAGAAGCGTTTCGGCGTTGGCCGCCGCGTGTTGCTGATGGCGCCTTTGCACCATCACTATGAACAAAAAGGCTGGAAAGAAACGCAGGTCGTGGTGCGTTTCTGGATTATCTCGATGATGCTGGTGTTGTTCGGGCTTTCAACGTTGAAGCTCAGGTAGTGCTTAGGTACTGTTACGGTAGAAGGTAAGCGGTAATGAACTATACGGGTAAACATGTTCTGGTATTAGGGCTCGGGGAATCGGGCCTGGCATCCGCATTGTGGCTGGCACATTGCGGTGCGACCGTGCGCGTGGCCGACACACGCAGTGCGCCGGAACGCCTGCCACTGTTGCAACAGGCAATTCCGGCAGTGGAATTCATCGCCTCTGGGGAGGGCGGCGGATTCGCTGCCAGCCTGCTGGATGGCATCGATTTTGTTGTAACAAGCCCGGGCCTGGCGCCGAGCCGTGAGCTGAAAGACATTCAATCCGCAGCGACCGATCGCGATATTCCGGTATGGGGCGAAATCGAAGTGTTTGCGCAGGCCTTGGCGGCATTGCGCGAGAGCCACGCCTATACGCCGAAAGTGATTGCCATCACCGGCACCAACGGTAAAACCACCGTCACCAGCCTCACCGGTTTGCTGTGCGAACGCGCCGGCTTGACGGTGCAAGTGGCGGGCAACATCAGCCCGGCTGCGCTGGATGTATTGCGGAGTGCATTGGAGAAAGACGCCTTGCCGCAGGTCTGGGTACTGGAACTGTCCAGTTTCCAGTTGCATGCAACCTGCAACCTGCATGCCGATGCCGCGACCATCCTGAATATCACTCAGGATCACCTGGATTGGCATGGCGACATGGAATCCTACGTAGCCGACAAGGCGCGTATTTTCAGCGCCAATACCGTGCGGGTGCTGAATCGTGACGATCCTCTGACGATGCAATTCAAGACTGGTAACAGTATCAGTTTCGGTTTTGACGAGCCGCTTGACGGCGATTGTTTTGGCCTGGTCAGCGATAACGCCATGCAATGGCTGTCGGTAGCGGTGCCGGGCGACGAAGAAGAACGCGTGGAGAAGCGGCGCAGCAAGAAAGAACAACTTGCCTTACTGCCAGTTTCGGTCAAACGTTTGATGCCGGCTGACGCGTTGCGGATTCGTGGTCGTCACAATGCGGCCAACGCCCTGGCCGCATTGGCATTGTGCCGCGCGATTGACTTGCCATTTGCGCCGCTGCTGCACGGTTTGCGCGAGTATCACGGCGAGCCGCATCGGGTCGAACTGGTGACGACGATTGGCGGCGTTGAATATTACGACGACAGCAAAGGCACCAATGTCGGCGCTACGGTTGCGGCATTGAACGGATTGGGACGTGGTTCCGATGGCGACGGGAATGCGAGTCGCTTGCTGCTGATCGCCGGCGGCGATGGCAAAGGACAGGACTTCGCTCCGCTCGCCGCGCCATTGGCCGCGTATGGCCGCGCACTGCTGTTGATCGGCCGCGATGCACCTGCAATTCGCGCCGCGGTGGAAAACCATGCGGCAGGTCTCGACATCGTTGCCTGCGCCACGCTGGAAGAAGCCGTAACGCGCGCCGCCGAGCTGGCACATCCAGGCGATGCCGTGTTGCTGTCGCCGGCCTGCGCCAGTCTCGACATGTTCCGCAATTACGCTCATCGGGCGCAGGTATTCATCGATGCGGTACGTGAGCTGGCTCTGTCGCGCGGTGAGGTCGGTCTATGAAATTCGCCTTTCCATCATTTTCAGCCAAGCCTGCGGCCAGCTCAGTGAGCAATGCACCTTCGCGGCCGCGCACGCTCGACAGCCAGAAGCCTGGCGTTCAGCGTTCGAAAATGATGGAGTACGACCAACCGTTGGTATGGGTGGTCGTAATGCTGATGCTGTTCGGACTGGTGATGGTGTATTCGGCCTCGATCGCGCTGCCGGATTCGCCCAAGTATGCGAATTACACGAATGCCCATTTCCTGATACGGCAAGCTATCTTTATTTGCATTTCGCTGGTGGCGGGATTGGTGACATTCCGTATTCCGATTGCCACCTGGCAGCGTTGGGCGCCGTATCTGTTCGTGATTACCCTGATCTTGCTGGCGATGGTGCTGGTGCCGGGATTGGGACGCGGCGTCAATGGCGCCAAGCGCTGGCTGTCGTTCCGGGTCTTCAATTTGCAACCGTCGGAATTGATGAAACTGTTCATCGTCTTGTACGCGGCTAACTACACGGTGCGCAAGCAGGAAGTGATGCACAAGCTGACCAAAGGATTTTTGCCGATGACGGCTGCGGTCGGGCTGGTCGGCTTGCTGCTGATGCTGGAACCGGATCTGGGCGCGCTCGGCGTCATCGTTTGTATTGCCATGGGAATTTTGTTTTTGGGCGGGATCAACGGTATCTGGTTCGGCGGCATCGGCGCCATGCTGACAGGCATGTTCACTTTGGTGATCTGGCTGTCGCCGTGGCGGCGCGAGCGGATCTTTGCTTACCTGAATCCATGGGCGGAAGAAAACGCCCTGGGCAAGGCTTACCAGTTGTCGCATTCGCTGATTGCATTTGGCCGTGGCGAGTTGTTTGGCGTTGGCCTCGGCGCCAGCGTCGAAAAACTGCACTATCTGCCGGAAGCCCATACCGACTTCTTGCTGGCAGTGATCGGCGAAGAGCTGGGATTTGCCGGCGTGCTGGTGGTGGTCATGTTGTTTTACTGGATCATCAAGCGCGCGTTTGAAATCGGCCGTCAGGCGATCGCCATGGATCAGACTTTTGCCGGCCTGACTGCTAAAGGTATCGGCATCTGGATCGGGGTGCAGACGTTCATCAACATGGGCGTCAATCTGGGTTTGCTGCCGACCAAGGGTTTGACCTTGCCGTTGATGAGCTACGGTGGTTCTGGAGTGCTGATCAATTGCATCGGTTTGGCGATCTTGCTGCGTATCGATTACGAGAATCGGGTTCTGATGCGCGGAGGCCGCGCATGAGTTCCACTGCAAAACGTCTATTAATCATGGCGGCAGGAACCGGCGGGCATATATTCCCGGGCCTGGCGATTGCCGACACCATGCGCGCGCGCGGCTGGCAGGTGAGCTGGCTTGGAACCACGCACGGCATGGAGTGCGATCTGGTGCCGCAGCATGGCATCGAGATGGACAAGATTACTTTCTCCGGCTTGCGCGGCAAAGGTCTGGCGCATACGTTGCGCGGCGCCTGGCGCATGCTGTTGAGTTTCCCGGCTTGCTTCCGCATCCTGGGCCGGCGCCAGGCCGATGTGGTGTTGGGCATGGGCGGTTATGTAACAGTGCCGGGCGGCGCAATGGCGCGTCTGCGCGGCGTGCCGTTGGCGCTGGTGAATGCCGATGCAGCTCTGCTGTTATCGAACAAGACCTTGACGCCGCTGGCGCAACGCGTGTTGTTCGGCTTTCCGGCAGATTTCGGGCGGGCAGCAAGCAAAGCGCTGGTCACCGGCAATCCGGTACGCAAGGAAATCCTGGCGTTGCCGTTGCCGGCAGAACGCTACAGCGGCCGCATCGGCCCGCTGCGTTTACTGGTGGTGGGCGGCAGCCTGGGCGCCAAGGCGCTCAATGATTGTTTGCCGGCGGCCTTGGCTTTGATACCGGCCGATTTGCGGCCAAGCATCACGCATCAATCCGGCAAGCAGCATATCGATGCCCTGCGCAGCGCCTATGCAGCAGCTGGCGTAACAGCGGAGGTGGTGGCGTTTATCGACGACATGCCGCGCCGCTACGCCGATGCCGATCTGGTGATTTGCCGAGCCGGGGCGATTACCGTCTCGGAACTGACCGCAGCAGGCGTCGCCAGCGTACTGGTACCGCTGGTGGCATCGACTACTTCGCACCAGCGCGACAATGCGCGCTGGATGGCGACACAGAAAGCGGCGATTCATTTACCGCAAACCGATTTAAGCAAAGAGCGCCTGGCCGCGTTGTTGACGCGGATCTCGCGTCAGGACTGCCAGACGATGGCGCAGGCAGCATATGAAAACGGCCGGCGCGATGCCAACCAGGCGATCGCGCAGGTTCTTGAAGAATTGGCAGGTGCGCAGTGAGTAACGATCATGAAACATAAAGTTAAGAATATCCATTTTGTAGGTATCGGCGGCAGCGGCATGAGTGGCATCGCAGAGGTGCTGTTGAATCTCGGCTACACGATCTCTGGCTCCGATCTCGGCAGCAATGCGGCTACTCGGCGATTGGTAAGCTTGGGCGCCAAAATCAGCAAGGGACATGCAGCCGCGAATATCGATCAGGCGCATGCGATCGTCACGTCGACTGCGGTGCAAGCGGATAACCCGGAAGTGGTTGCCGCGCGTGAAAAGCATATTCCTATCGTGCCGCGCGCAGTCATGCTGGCAGAGTTGATGCGCCTCAAGCGCGGCATCGCGATTGCCGGCACGCACGGCAAGACCACCACCACCAGCCTGGTGGCGAGTGTGCTGGCGCAAGGCGGCCTGGATCCGACTTTTGTGATCGGCGGCCGCCTCACCAGCGCTGGCGCCAACGCTAAACTGGGTTCCGGCGACTTTATCGTAGCCGAAGCCGATGAATCGGACGCTTCGTTCCTGAATCTGTCGCCGGTGATTGAGGTCATCACCAATATCGACGCAGATCATATGGATACCTATGATCACGATTTCAACAAACTGAAGCAGGCCTTTGTCGAATTCACCCAGCGCCTGCCGTTTTATGGCGTGGCGGTGTTGTGCATGGATGATGCCAATGTGCGTGAAATCATGCCGCAGATTTCCAAGCTGATTACTACCTACGGTTTCCATGAAGATGCCGATGTGCGCGCGATCGATGCCAAGGCAGTGGCCGGTCACATGCAATTCACGGTGATTCAAAAAGGTTTTGCGCCGATGCCGATCAGCCTCAACCAGCCTGGCATGCACAATGTCCAGAACGCCTGTGCAGCGATTGCGATTGCGCGTGAGCTCGGTGTTGCGGATACCGCGATTCAGCAGGCGTTGACAGAATTTAACGGCGTTGGCCGGCGCTTCACGCGCTACGGCGAGATCAAACTGCAGGATGCCGCCGGCAAGCCAAATGGTGAGTTTGCGCTGGTTGACGATTACGGTCATCACCCGGTGGAAACCGCAGCGACGATTTCGGCAGCGCGCGGGGCCTATCCGGGACGCCGCCTGGTGCTGGTATTCCAGCCGCATCGTTACACCCGTACCCGCGATCTGTTTGAAGATTTTGTAAAAGTGCTGTCGACGGTTGACGTGCTGGTGCTGGCGGAAGTGTACGCCGCCGGCGAAGCGCCGATCGTGGCGGCCGACGGCCGCGCTTTGGCGCACGCCTTGCGGGTTGCGGGCATGGCCGAACTGGTGTTTGTGGAAGACATCAACGATATGCCGGCTTCGATCCTGAACATAGCCCGCGACGGCGATGTGGTGATGACGATGGGGGCCGGCTCGATTAGCGGAGTACCTGGCAAGTTGGCGCAACTGGTAGAGCAATAGGCAAGAGTATAGACATGAGCAAAAAAATGACAGGTCATCAATTCGGAAAAGTCGGCGTGCTGTTCGGCGGGCGTTCGGCCGAGCGCGAAGTTTCCCTTATGTCTGGAGCCGGCGTGTTGCAGGCATTGAAAAGCCAAGGTGTCGACGCCCATCCGTTTGATCCGGGCGAGCGTAGCCTGGCAGAACTGGCGGCGGAAAAATTCGATCGCGTGTTCATCGCCTTGCACGGCCGCTACGGCGAAGACGGCACGCTGCAAGGCGCACTGGAGCAGCTAGGCATTCCGTACACCGGTCCGGGCGTGATGGCGTCTGCGATTGCGATGGACAAAGTGATGACCAAGCGTGTCTGGCACAGCATGGCATTGCCGACGCCGCGTTTCATTGTCCTGGATGCTCACAGCGCGACGCGGGAAGAGTTGCGCCAGGTGCCGGATTTGCTGGGTTTGCCGCTGATGCTGAAAGCGCCGCATGAAGGATCGACCATCGGCATCAGCAAGGTCGCGGGGTATTCCGACATGAACGAGGGTTTTGCCCTGTGCGCCAAATATGATGAGGCGGTGCTGGCTGAAGAGTTCATCACCGGGCGCGAGTTGACGGTGCCGGTGCTGGGCGCCGGCCGTAACGCCCGCGCCTTGCCGATCGTCGAGATTCGCGCACCGGAAGGTAACTACGATTATCAGCATAAATATTTTACCGACGACACCAAGTATTTGTGCCCGGCGCCGCTGGATGATGCACTGACACAGCGCATACAGTCGCTGGCGGTGCAGGCGTTCAACGCCCTTGGATGCGAGGGCTGGGCGCGAGTCGATTTCATGTTGCGTTCATCGGATAACGAGCCGTTCCTGCTGGAGATAAATACCTCGCCAGGCATGACCGGCCATTCGCTGGTGCCGATGGCGGCCAAGGCGGACGGTGTCAGTTACGAAGATCTGTGCGTCGAAATACTGAAGTCGGCCTCGCTCGAATTGAAGCCGTCTAAAGACTGGAAGCCGGATTGATCCCGGTTTGGAAAAGAAAGCATGAATATTGCAAGAAACAATTTTAAAAATTAACTAACGATCCAAGCGATAAAGTCGATAACCATGTGGCAAGACATCAAAATGCTGAACGCGATCTCCGGCACCTTGCTGGGACTGGCTGCGCTCGCATTGCTGGCGTCTGGCGTCTGGTGGCTGGCGCAGCGTCCGATGTTTACGCTGAAGACGATTCGGATTGAACCTGCCGCGCAGAGTGAACTGCGGCGCGTCAATCCATTGATTGTCAGGGCCAGCGCACTGCCTCGCATCAGGGGTAATTTTTTTACCGCCAACCTGGATACGGTGCGCACTGCATTTGAATCGGTGCCATGGGTACGCAAGGCGGCGGTACAGCGGGAGTGGCCGAACACGCTGATCGTGACGATTGAAGAGCATCAGCCGCTGGCGACCTGGGACGATGACGGCCGTTTGCTGTCGGTATATGGCGATTTGTTTACCGCCAATCTGGACGAAGCGGAAGAGGACGGCGAGCTGTTGCGCATGTCGGGTCCGAAAGGCAGCGAGAGGGATGTAACGGCGCGCCTGGCGGATTTTCGGGCATGGTTTGCGCCGCTGAAGCTGAGTCCGGTCGAAGTGGATTTATCGACGCGTTATGCATGGACCGTGAAGCTGGACAACGGCATGACGGTAGAGTTGGGGCGAGAGCAGAACAAGAACACGCTGAAAGACCGTGTGGCACGACTGGTGCAGATTTATCCGCAATTGCTGTCGCGTTTGCAGAACCGGATTGAAAGTGTGGATATGCGGTATCCGAATGGCTTGGCGCTGAAGGCGAGCGGCTTGTCGAGCGGATTGGGAAGCAAGAAAAAATAAGCGAAACACTATGACAAAAGACGCAAAAAATTTGATCGTCGGTCTCGACATCGGTACCTCCAAAGTGGTGGCCGTGGTTGCCGAGGTATTGTCCGACGGGCGCCATGAAGTCATCGGCCTGGGCCAGGCTGAATCCAAGGGGTTGAAAAAAGGCGTGGTGGTGAATATCGAAGCCACCGTCGAATCTATCCAGCGCGCGCTGGAAGAAGCTGAGCTGATGGCCGACTGCAAGATCCGCAATGTCTACACCGGGATCGCAGGCAGCCATATCCGCAGCTTCAATTCCAGCGGCATGGTGGCGATCAAGGATAAGGAAGTCAGCGCAGCCGATGTCTCGCGCGTTATAGAAACGGCCAAGGCCGTCAATATTCCTACCGACCAGCAACTGCTGCATACCGTGCCGCAGGAATTTATTGTCGATAGCCAGGAAGATGTGCGTGAACCAATCGGCATGAGCGGCATCCGACTGGAAGTGAAAGTGCACATCGTCACCGGTGCGGTATCGGCGGTACAGAACATCGTCAAATGCATCCGGCGCTGTGGACTGGAAGTGTCGGACCTGACCTTGCAGCCGCTGGCATCGGCAGACGCCGTATTGACATCCGACGAGAAAGAGCTGGGTGTGGTGCTGGTTGATATCGGTGGCGGTACTACCGACGTTGCAGTGTTCACTGAAGGCGCGATCCGGCATACCGCGGTGATCCCGATTGCCGGCGACCAGATTACCAACGACATCGCAATGGCGCTGCGTACGCCGACCAATGAAGCGGAAGAAATCAAGCTGCGTTACGGCGTGGCCAAACAGATCCTGGCCGACCCGGGTGAAACGCTGGAAGTGCCTGGCCTGGGCGATCGTAATCCACGCACCTTGTCGCGCCAGGCTTTGGCGGCAGTGATCGAACCGCGTGTCGAGGAGTTGTTTGCGCTGGTGCACCAGGTAGTGCGCGAGTCGGGATATGAAGAGGTGTTGTCGAGCGGTGTGGTGTTGACCGGCGGCTCGGCGATGATGCCCGGCATGATCGAGCTGGCGGAAGATATTTTCCTCAAGCCTGCGCGCCTGGGCACGCCGGAGTATCACGGCCAGTTGGCTGACGTGGTGCGCAGCCCGCGCTATTCGACTGTGCTGGGTTTGTTGCTGGAAGCGAAAAAGCAATACCTGCGTGGTTACATCGTGACACGTCAGGAAGGTTCGGCGAAGGCGATCTGGCAGCGTATGAAGGAATGGTTCCTGGGTAATTTTTAATGCGGTTTTAATTCGGCTTTTAATACGTTTTCAATACGAGATTTGTTTTTAACGTTGTTTGTGCAACACGCAGTTGTCAGTTGCTAGGTCTCACACAGCGTGATGCCTATTGACTGAATGCTGCATCTTTATGAGGAAATATCATGGAAATCGATATGCTTGACAATGCAACATTGGGCACGGTGATTAAAGTCGTCGGCGTCGGTGGCGCTGGCGGTAATGCGGTCCAACATATGATCAACAAGGGTGTGTCCGGCGTGGAGTTCATTGCCGCTAACACTGATGCACAGGCGCTCAAGCAATCGAAGGCGCATAACGTGATCCAGATCGGCGAGACCGGCCTGGGTGCCGGTATGAAGCCGTCGGTTGGCCGTCAGCTGGCCGAGGAATCGCGTAGCCGCATCGAAGATGCGCTGCGCGGGGCGCACATGGTGTTCATCGCCGCAGGCATGGGCGGCGGCACCGGCACCGGTGCCGCACCGGTGGTGGCGCAGATCGCCAAGGAACAAGGCGCGCTGACGGTGGCGGTGGTGTCGAAGCCATTCTCCTACGAAGGCCAGAAGTGCATGGACATCGCCGATGAAGGTCTGGAAGCATTGTCCCAGCATGTCGATTCGCTGATCATCATTCTCAACGAAAAGCTCGAAGAGATTTATGAAGACGACAGCATGATGGAGTGGCTGCAACACGCCGACGACGTACTCAACAATGCAGTTGCCGGGATCGCCGAAATCATCAACGTGCCTGGTCATATCAACGTCGACTTCAATGACGTCAAGACCATCATGGGCGAACAAGGCAAGGCGATGATGGGTACTGCTACCGCGCACGGTGTAGATCGCGCGCGTCTGGCTGCGGAACAGGCAGTTGCTTCGCCGCTGTTGGATGGCATCGATTTGTCCGGCGCCCGCGGGGTGTTGGTCAACGTTACTGCCAGCCGCAGCCTGAAGGGTAAGGAGATCAAGGAAGTGATGGCAACCGTGCGTGCTTTTGCGGCGCCGGATGCATCGATTGCCCAAGGGATTGCCTACGATGAAACCATGGGCGACGATATCCGCGTCACCGTGGTGGCAACCGGTCTCGGCCGCGCGCGCAAGTCGGTGCAATTGGTGCAGACGCCAATGATGCGTACCGGTACCCACAACGAGCCGATGATGCACGGCCAGGCTTCGGTGGGGCATGGCAGCTCTTCGTTCGAAGGCATGAAGGCGCCGGCGGTATGGCGCCGTGAGTCGGCCTCCGATACGGTGCGGGCTTTGGAAAAGAACGGTATGGAAACTTACGACATTCCGGCTTTCCTGCGCAAGCAGGCTGACTAAGGTCGATTAAGGTCGGGTTGTTTTGACCGGCGCTGACGGTGGGATCGTATACCTGCTATCAGCCTCCGGGTTCTGCATGAATTTGCGGAACAAGGCATACTGCGGTTTCCACGCCGCGTCGACAGGCGCGGCGTTTTCTTTTGTAGTGCCCATTAACACTATTCCGGATTTCTCAAAATTTGTCGCGTGGCTTGAGGTAAGCTCCAAAAAAACTTCGTCATCCTCGCGAACGCGGGGATCCAAGTTACTGCATAACGTTGCAGCTAAGATGGATTCCCGCGTTCGCGGGAATGACACATCAGGAGTTCTTTGAGATATCGCGAGGTTGCGCTGCACATTTTTAGAGGCTCCATTACCTAGACAAGGAATAAATCATGACTATCAAGACCGGCGATCGCCTGCCAGAAGGCAAATTAGCAGAATTCATCGAAACCGAAACCGAAGGTTGCGCACTTGGACCCAATACGTTCAATGTCAGCGATCTGGTCAAAGGCAAGAAAATCGCCTTGTTCGCGGTACCTGGCGCTTTCACGCCGACTTGTTCCGCCAAGCACCTGCCGGGCTATATCCAGCACGCAGCGGAATTCAAGGCCAAGGGCGTTGATGAAATCTGGGCGATTTCAGTCAATGATGCGTTCGTGATGGGCGCCTGGGGCCGTGATCAGAAAGCCACCGGCATCGTGCGTTTGCTGGCTGACGGCAATGCCGATTTCGTCAAGGCGCTGGGCCTGGACGCCGATTTCGGCAAGTTCGGCATGGGCGTGCGCTCGCAGCGTTTCTCGGCGCTGATCGATGATGGCGTGGTCACGCAGCTGAACGTTGAGCAAGGCGGCAAGTTCGAAGTGTCCAATGCAGAAACCCTGCTGGCGCAACTGGCTTAACCTGCATTCAAAGCTGTAGACAAGGCGGCGCTAGTCCGAAGGCTAGCGTCGCTTTTTAATTGTGCAAGCAGAAACATGAAGCCGTGTTTTTTACCCCACAGTGGCTACACATCGTTACAAAATAATTATCAGCCAGATTTATAATGTCACCATGTTGAAACAACGCACCATCAAGAAAATTGTCAAGACGACAGGCATTGGCGTCCACTCAGGCACCAAGGTCGAGCTGACCCTGCGTCCGGCCGCCGTGGACACCGGGATCATTTTCCGTCGTGTCGATATCGACCCGGCCGTCGACTTCCCGGCGAAAGCCACTGAAGTCGGTGATACGCGAATGGCCTCGGTGCTGGTCAAGGACGGGGTGCGGGTATCGACCATCGAGCATTTGATGTCTGCCTGCTCGGGGCTTGGCATTGATAATCTGTATGTCGATGTCACTGCCGAAGAAATTCCCATCATGGACGGCTCGGCGTCATCGTTCGTGTTCTTGCTGCAGCAGGCCGGGCTGGAAGAGCAGAACGCGGCCAAGAAATTTGTCCGCATCAAAAAAACGGTTGAAGTCCGCGAAGGCCAGGGCGCGCGCGAAAAATGGGCGCGGCTGGATCCTTGCAATGGTTTCAAGCTCAAGTTTTTTATCGAATTCAATCACCCGGCGGTGGATGGCACCGGCCAGACCGCCGAGGTCGATTTCAGCGTCCAATCGTATGTGAAGGAAATCGCGCGCGCGCGTACTTTCGGCTTCATGCAAGATGTCGAAACCATGCGCGGCCTGGGACTGGCGCGCGGCGGCTCGCTGGAAAATGCGATCGTGATGGATGAATACCGGATTCTCAACAGCGACGGCTTGCGCTATGAAAACGAGTTCGTCCGCCACAAGATCCTGGATGCTATCGGCGATTTGTACCTGATCGGTCATCCGCTGCTGGCCAGTTACACCGCCCACAAGTCCGGCCACGGATTGAATAACCAGTTGTTGCGCGCTTTATTGGCTCAGCCGGATGCGTATGAGGTGGTCAGCTTCGATGAATTGACCGAGGCGCCGGGTGCCTACCAACGCCAGGTCGGGCAAGAGTGGGCTCTGAATTGATTTTTTGCCAAGTGTTTGTGTATAATGTCATTTTTGCAAGATGACGTTTTTCTTTGCCTATAGCGGCTTGATGATTTATTTTTTGTCGCTATAGCGTCTGACCATCGCTGCGATAGCATTTTTCAGTGCTTCATTTGCAGCTGATGGTTCCAGTTCTTCCATCAACGAAGAGAATGCCGAAACCGCTTTGGATGAAAGCAGGGCTTGCTTGACTGCAGGCGCTTTCGTTAGGTTTTGGCTTACTTGCACTTTGATTCGGATTGCATTAATCTGCCAATTTCCTGCTAGCAATTGGTTTTGCAAGCGTGGCAGTTGCTGCTTCAATTTGCTTGCAAGGGCTGCGTTGGGCGCTGACAGTACCAGTTGCCCGGCTTCGCATTGCAATACTTCGCAGGTACTGAACATGGCAGGCAATTCGGCGGCAATTTGCTTTTGCAATGCCGCCATGCGTGTGACAGCGGGTAGCAATGCCGCCATCTTGTCATTTCCCCGTAAAAAATCGGTAGCGGCTTTTTGAGTCTGAGGCCTGGAACCCGTTGTCGCTGGCCGGTAAGAAGAAGGTGAGAGTCTACGCATGATGGTGAAACCTTATCACACCTGTGACCTATTTATGGCGTCACCGGAGTTGCAATGCAGGTAATTCTGTTGCACCCGCGTTTTAATCGCGCAAAATCCATCACTTTAGGCGCCAGGCATATCAGCTTGATGATCGCGGCCTTTCTACTGGCGGTATTGCTGGCGACCGGATTGCTGTATTTCCTCACGGCCCGCTACGCGGTCGGTCTGCCGTTTGTCGGCAAGGCAGCCAGCAGCTCTGCTGCCGGATTGCAGGATAAAGATAAATACCTGAAAGAAAATCTGGCGGCGATGGCGATCAAGCTCGGTGAAATGCAGGCGCAGCTGATGCGCCTGGATGCGCTGGGCGAGCGGGTTCAGGGCCTGGCAGGCGTCAAGCCGGAAGAATTCAATTTCAAGGAGGCGCCCGGACGCGGTGGCGCCGAATCCAGCAGCCTGTACGACAGGCGCTCTCACGACATGAGCATGAGCGAGTTCCAGCAAGCGCTGGACGCCATGTCGCGCGATGTCGGTTATCGCGCCGATTATCTGAATGTGGTTGAAACCGTGCTGATGAGCGACCGCATCAAATCCAAGCTGCTGCCAACCAACCAGCCGGTTAACGTCAACTACAATTCATCGAGCTTCGGCTGGCGGCTCGATCCGTTTACCGGCCGTAGCGCATTTCATGAAGGGCTGGATTTTCCAGCATCGGTCGGCACCGCTATTGTTGCTGCTGCCGGGGGGGTGGTGATTGCTGCCGAGTATCATCCGCAATACGGCAACATGCTCGATATCGATCACGGTAACGACATCATTACCCGCTATGCGCACGCGTCGAGGCTGTTCGTTAAAGTGGGCGACATTGTGCAGCGCGGCCAGCATATTGCCGATATCGGCACTACCGGACGCTCCACCGGGCCACATTTGCATTTCGAGGTAAGAATCAAAGGCGTGGCGCAGGATCCGCGCAAGTTCTTGAATGCCGGCACCGATCTGGCGAAGGCGGCAATATTGGCAGGAAAGTAAGGATGTTGTTGTAATGCAAGCAGTATTGCCAGGAATAAGGTCAATGCGAGTGTCAATGCGACAGCCAATACGGCACAATTTGCGCAACTTGCTATTGTTTCCTGGTGCATAACCCCAATGTGTCGGGGACTGCATGATAAAATTCTCCGATTATTTATTTAGCCACAGCCCGGTTTCGTGTCCATTCACAAGATGCCACGGAATGCCGCCGGCGCTTTTTTTAGAATCCAAGCATGTCATTACTGACCCAGATTTTCGGTAGCCGCAACCAGCGCCTGCTCAAACAATATAAAAAAGTCGTCCGACAAATTAATGCGCTTGAACCGGCATTCGAAAAACTGTCCGATGCTGAGCTGCAGGCTAAAACGCCGGAGCTGAAGCAGCGCATTGCCGGCGGTGAAAAGCTCGACGCTTTGTTGCCGGAAGCATTTGCGGTTTGCCGCGAAGCCGGTAAGCGGGTCTTGAAAATGCGTCACTTCGATGTCCAGCTGATCGGCGGCATGGTATTGCATTACGGAAAAATTGCCGAAATGGGTACCGGCGAAGGCAAGACGCTGATGGCGACCTTGCCAGCGTACCTGAATGCACTGACCGGCAAGGGTGTGCACGTGGTGACCGTCAATGATTACCTGGCGCAGCGCGATGCGGAATGGATGGGGCGCCTGTATGGCTGGCTCGGCCTGACTACCGGCGTCAACCTGTCGTCGGTTGAGCACGATGCCAAGCAAGTTGCTTACTCTGCTGATATCACCTATGGCACCAACAACGAATTCGGTTTCGACTATCTGCGCGACAACATGGTGTACGACGCCGCCGACCGCGTGCAGCGCGCCCTGAATTTCGCTATCGTCGATGAAGTCGACTCGATCCTGATCGACGAAGCGCGTACCCCGCTGATCATTTCCGGCCAGGCTGAAAATCATACCGATCTGTATTACAAGATCAATGAAGTGCCGCCAATGCTGATCCAGCAAATCGGCGAAGAAACGCCGGACGGCAAGGGCAAGATTGAAGTGCCCGGCGATTACACCAAGGATGAAAAAGCCCATCAGGTCCTGCTGACGGAAGCCGGCCACGAAAAGGCTGAGCAGATCCTCACCAACATGGGCTTGCTGGCAGAAGGCGCATCGTTGTACGACGCCGCCAACATCAGCCTGATCCATCACCTGTACGCCGCACTGCGCGCCCACTCCCTGTACTTCAAGGACCAGCACTACGTGGTGCAAAATGGCGAAATCGTCATTGTCGATGAATTCACCGGCCGCATGATGACTGGCCGTCGCTGGTCGGACGGCTTGCACCAGGCGGTTGAAGCCAAGGAAGGCGTCAAGATCCAGAACGAGAACCAGACTCTGGCCTCGATTACGTTCCAGAATTACTTCCGCATGTATGGCAAGCTGGCCGGCATGACCGGTACCGCCGATACCGAAGCGTACGAATTCCAGGAAATCTACGGTCTGGAAACCGTGGTGATTCCGCAAAACCGGCCGAATCAGCGTAAGGACCGGCAGGATCAGGTCTACAAGACTGCGCAGGAAAAATATAATGCGATGCTGAAGGATATTCAGGATTGCTACGAGCGTGGGCAGCCGGTGCTGGTGGGTACGACCTCGATCGAAAACTCGGAATTGCTGGCGGGGATTCTGGCTAAGGCCAAGCTGCCGCACAATGTGCTGAACGCCAAGCAGCATGCGCGTGAAGCGGAAATCATTGCACAGGCGGGCCGTCCGCAAGCGATCACTATCGCTACCAACATGGCGGGTCGCGGTACCGACATCGTGTTGGGCGGAAATGTCGAGAAGCAAATCCAGTTCATCGAAGCAGACGCGGCGCTCAGCGAAACTGAAAAACAACTGCGCTCCGACAAGTTGCGCGATGAATGGCAATCGCTGCACGACCATGTGGTCAATTCGGGCGGTTTGCATATCATCGGTACCGAGCGTCACGAATCGCGCCGGGTGGATAACCAGTTGCGTGGCCGTGCCGCGCGCCAGGGTGATCCAGGCTCTTCGCGTTTCTATCTGTCGCTGGATGACGCTTTGCTGCGCATCTTCGCCGGCGATCGTGTGCGCGCGATCATGGATCGTCTGAAAATGCCGGAAGGCGAGCCGATCGAGGCTGGTATCGTATCGCGCTCGATTGAATCGGCGCAGCGCAAGGTAGAGGCGCGTAACTTCGATATCCGTAAGCAGCTGCTGGAATATGACGATGTCGCCAACGATCAGCGCAAAGTGATCTATCAACAGCGTAATGAGCTGTTGGAATCGCAAGGCGTTTCCGAAACCGTCGCATCATTGCGAGAAGGCGTGCTGGATGATACTTTCCGCACCTATGTGCCGGAAGAGTCGCTCGAAGAGCAGTGGAATATTCCCGCGTTGGAAACGGCCCTGGCCAACGACCTGCATCTGGAAGTGCCGCTCGGTGAGATGCTGAAATCGGAGCCGAACCTGACCGACGAGGAACTGCTGGAGCGTGTGCTGACGGCGGCTAATACTACCTATGACGCGAAGACTGAAATCGTCGGCAAGGAATCGTTCGCCGGTTTCGAGCGCAGCGTCATGCTGCAAAGCGTCGACAGCCATTGGCGCGAACATCTGGCAGCGCTGGACCATCTGCGCCAGGGGATTCATCTGCGCGGTTACGCACAAAAGAATCCGAAGCAGGAATACAAGCGCGAGGCGTTTGAATTGTTCGGCCAGATGCTGGATCTGATCAAGAATGAAGTGGTCAAGGTGGTGATGACAGTGCGCATCGAAAACCGTGAAGAAATTGCGGCGGTAGAAGAAGAGCTGGCGCAATCCCACGTTGAAAATGTGCATTATCAACACGCTGATTTCGATCCAAATGCAGCGCCGGAAGCATTGCTGGCACCAACCGCGCATAGCGAAGAGTCGCACCAGCAGGGCAATGCGGTACCGAAAGTCGGCCGTAACGACCCTTGTCCTTGCGGTAGTGGCAAGAAATACAAGCAATGCCATGGTCAACTGATGTAATCGGGAGTGATCGGCAGCAGGTAACAAGCAATAGCTAAAGCAGGGCGGGGAAACCCGCCCTTTTGCTTATGCTTTCAAATTTAACAGTTTTTGTAGGGTGGGCACATTGTGCCCACGCGGGAACGCCGGTGTCATCGTATACTCCGGTTATCGCCGTATTAGCTTAACGCGTGGGCACAATGTGCCCACCCTACGTTCCGTTTCGCAATCTTATTTATTAAGGATTCTCATGGCCGTCAATTCCCCTATTCCTGTCGCCGCCGACTTGCTGCCTGTAGCCGGCATCGAACTTGGTCACGCCGAGGCCGGCGTGCGTAAAGCGAATCGCAAGGACTTGCTGGTAATGAAACTGGCGCCGACGGCGACGGTGGCCGGGGTGTTCACGCAAAATCGGTTTTGCGCCGCACCGGTGCAAGTGAGCAAGGCGCATTTGGCAGCTGCCGAGATTTCCGGCGAGCCGATCCGTGCGTTGCTGATCAATACCGGCAACGCCAACGCTGGCACCGGTGAGGCCGGCCTGGCCGCAGCCAATGCCACTTGCGACGCATTGGCGGAATTGCTGGACTGTCATGCGGCGCAGATATTGCCGTTCTCGACCGGGGTGATCCTGGAGCCGCTGCCGGTGGAGCGCGTTACTGCCGGTTTGCCGCAAGCTATCCGCAACCTGAAGAGCGATAACTGGTTTAATGCCGCCGAGTCCATCATGACCACCGATACCCAGCCGAAGGCCGCTTCGCGCCGCCTGACGATCGCCGGCAAAACGGTGACGCTGTCGGGCATCAGCAAGGGTGCGGGCATGATCAAGCCGAATATGGCAACCATGCTCGGTTTCCTCGCTATCGACGCAAAAGTGGCGCAACCGGTTCTGGAGCAGATGGTACGGCAAGCTGCCGACCGCTCGTTCAATTGCATTACTATCGACGGCGATACCTCGACCAACGACTCGTTCATGCTGATCGCCACCGGTGCCGGCGAACTGGAAGTCAATAGCGTCGACAGTCCGGAATATGCGGAGCTGGCAGCCGCTGTCACCGATATTTCGCAGCATCTGGCGCAAATGATCATTCGGGATGGCGAGGGCGCCACCAAGTTCATCACGGTCACCGTGGAGCAAGGGCGGGATGTTGCCGAATGCCGCAAGATCGCCTATTCGATCGCCCACTCACCGCTGGTCAAGACAGCATTCTTCGCCTCCGATCCGAATCTCGGACGGATTTTGGCGGCGATCGGCTATGCCGGTGTCGATGATCTGGATGTCAGTAAACTGGATATGTATCTGGATGACGTGCTGGTTGCCAAAAATGGCGGCCGCAATCCCGAATACCAGGAAGCTGACGGTCAGCGCGTAATGAAGCAAAGCGAAATTACGGTACGGGTGCAACTGGCGCGTGGCGATGCGGCGGCGACCATCTGGACTTGTGATTTATCGCATGACTATGTGTCGATTAACGCTGACTATCGTTCTTGAGGCGGTAGCTTGTCGAAGAACCCCTGATACCTTGGCCGGCTTTCGGCCAGGGCGTCAAATCTGTTCCGACAAATAATATTCATCCAGCATCGTTTTGCTTTGCGTCAGAATGAGGCAATCATTCCATCTGCTATCAACGCTATCGACCTTCCTCAGCCATGACTCAATTAGATCAATTCCTGCTCCGCGCCGAAGCCCTGCTAGGTCGCCTTGAATCCATCCTGCCACAAGCCAAGGCGGCTCCCGATTGGCAGGCCGCAACCGCCTTTCGCTGGCGTCATCGCGGCGGATCGGCCGGCGGCTACCTGCAGGCGGTTGGCCATATCTCGGATATTGCACTGTCGGACCTGCACAATATCGAAATACAGAAGCAGCAGATCGACCAGAATACCCGCCAGTTCGTCGATGGCAGGCCGGCCAATAATGTGTTGTTGACCGGTGCCCGCGGCACTGGCAAGTCGTCCTTGATCAAAGCTTGCCTGAACCAGTATGCGCCCCAGGGTTTGCGCCTGATCGAAGTAGATAAGGACGATTTGGCGGCATTGCCGGATATTGTCGATCTGGTGGCCGAGCGTCCTGAGCGGTTCATCATTTTTTGCGACGACCTTTCGTTTGAAGAGGGTGAGAGCGGTTACAAGGCGCTCAAAGTGGCGCTCGACGGCAGCATCGCTGCACAGTCGGACAATGTGTTGATTTATGCAACATCCAACCGCCGCCATTTGTTGCCGGAACGGATGTCCGACAACGCCACTTATAAAACCACCGAGGACGGCGACCTGCATCCGGGTGAAACCGTCGAAGAAAAAATTTCACTTTCAGAACGTTTCGGGCTGTGGGTATCGTTTTACCCATTCAAGCAAGACGATTACCTGGATATCGTCGGCCATTGGCTAGGCCATTTCGGCTGCACTGCGGAGCAGATCGCGGAAGCCCGTGGCGACGCTTTGCGCTGGGCCTTGCAACGGGCCTCGCGCTCGGGCCGGGTTGCATGGCAATTTGCCCGCGATTACGCCGGCCGGCGGCAGCAATCGTGAGTAAGCAATCTTGAGCGCGCTGATTTCCCCCGAACGGATGCCGGTAAATGTGGCTGTGGGCATTCTGATGAAGCCTAACGGCGATGTATTGCTTGGCCAGCGGCCGGAAGGTAAGCCGATGGCGGGGTATTGGGAGTTCCCGGGAGGGAAGGTAGAGTCGGGCGAGTCGATTTTCGCTGCGCTCAAGCGTGAGCTGATGGAAGAGCTGGGGATTGAAATCGCCTCTGCCGAGCCGTGGTGCGGGATTGAGCATCACTATCCGCATGCGCGGGTGCGGCTGCATTTCTACATTAGTCGTGAATGGCGCGGTGAGCCGCAAAGCCTGGAAGGGCAGGCTTTTTCCTGGCAAGGCAGTGTAGGCGTGGAGCCCCTGTTGCCGGCGGCGATTCCATTGATTGAATGGCTGGACGAATTGCGCCGCGAGGGCGCCAACGGTTGATCTATTGGTAATACTGACAATGCCGGCAATTACTGCGGTAGCTTGCCATCATCATCAATCTCATCCGGTGGATTAACTGCAGGGATCGCGTATTTCTCTTCCGCCCAGGCACCCAGGTCGATCTGTTTGCAGCGTTCCGAGCAAAACGGCCGGAACCGGTTAGCTGTAGTCCATTCAACTTTTATGCCGCAAGTCGGGCAATCAACGGTAGTAGTCATACAAATCAATCAAAAAACATTCGAAAACAATCGAAATACATTTAAAAATTACAAAGAGTCAGCTCAAACGGCACATCGCCCTCGTACGCCTTGGGCTTCAGATCGCCGCCTTGCCTGGTAAAGCGCACCCACAACATGTATTTGTTGGCGGATATTTCAGGGATGGCGGCGAGCTGCTCATCGATGATCAGGCGCAGCATCTGATAAGACTTCCCTTGCAGCATTTGCTGATAACTGCCGTTTTGTGCATCTATCTTTACCGAACTTCCGGTTTCCCGCAGTAATCGTAACACGATGCTGATAGCGTCGAACAAGGGGGCCAACGGCCCAAACCAGCCAATAATGTCGGTAAATCGTCGTTCCGCCGGATGTTGCTGCCAGGCGTAATACGAAGGCAAGTCGAATTCACAGGCGCCGCCGGGAATGATGGTGCGGCCGCGAATGCTCATCAGCCATTCGTTTTCGCGTATATGCTGGCCGGTTTTCCCTTGGGTCGCCATGAGCGCGGTGCTGACTCTGTCTATCTCTTGCAAGATGGCGTCCAGCATATCGGAGGCGACGTTCGGGTTGGATTTAAAGCCGAGCAGGGTTTGTTTTTGCCGTTCCAGTTCTTGCAGCAAATCCGATTTCAGATCGGCGCGTCCGGCGACCTCCAGCATTTCGAAAATGGTGGAGAGCGCGACGTGGTGCTGTAACGGACTTTCCTGTTGTACGAAAAACCCAAATCTTTCGTGCAGGTCTTCCAGCCGCAACAGGGTGCGAATGCGCTCGTTGAAAGGATATTCGTAGACGATCAAAGTGACATCCCTTAAGAATTTGAGCCGGATAAGACATGATTCTGAACGATGCGAACAGAAATTACAAATGCCCATCCATTTTCAGCATTGAGCGAGAGGTTTTTCGCTCGATTTTCGCCTGATGCATTCGTCCGCATTCGTCCGATACATAACGTTTTAATGCACAGCCTCAATACAAAGCTTTATACCATTATATCGATCTACCCATTGCTTCATATAGTGCATGTAATCGGGTCACTTGCGGCAATAGCGCTGCCGGCTCGCTATTATTGACAATCACATCGTCGGCAGCCTGCAGGCGTTGCTGTCTGGTGGCTTGTGTCGCCATGATGGCTTGTACTTGCGACTGGTTCAGCGCATTGCGCTGCATCACGCGGTGTAATTGAACCTGTTCGTCGCAATCCACGACCAGTATGCGCTTTACCCGTTGCGTCCAGTTGCCGGACTCAATCAATAGCGGCACGACGAAAATCACATACAAGCCTTCAGCGTGTTCCGCCGCGCGTGCGGTTTCGGCTCGGATCAACGGGTGCAAAATCGATTCCAGGCGCTGTTTTGCCGAAGCATCTGAAAATACATGGGCGCGCATCTTGGCTCTGTCCATGGCGCCACTGGCGTCGATGAAGGCGCTGCCGAACTCGGCAATAATCGGCGCGATGGCGATGCCATTCGCCGCGGTCAGCTGATGGGCGATAACATCGGTGTCGATGACGGCTGCGCCGCGTTCGGCAAACATGTTGGCAACGGTGGTTTTACCGCTGCCGATACCGCCGGTCAGACCGACGGTGAATCTGTGCGTAGTTGGCGCTAGCTTGTCGTCATTCGCCGCATCGTGCTGGTTCATACGATGTTAGGTAGCAAAACCGAAATAAGTTTCCAGAATTGTTCGGCCATAGAGCAGGGCGAGCAAGCCGGCGGCGGCCAGATAAGGGCCGAACGGGATCGGTTTGTCGCGTCCGTGGCGGGTAAACACGATTAGCGCAATGCCGACTGCAGCACCCACCAATGATGAAAACAGGATAATGATGGGGAGCATTTTCCAGCCCAGCCAGGCGCCAAGCGCGGCCAACAGCTTGAAGTCGCCGTAACCCATGCCCTCTTTGCCGGTCAGCAGTTTGAATGCCCAGTAAATCGCCCACAGGCTCAGATAGCCGGCCGCGGCGCCAATCACGGCGTCTTGCAGCGGCACGAACAGGCCGGACAGGTTAAGCAGCAGGCCGATCCATAACAAAGGCAGAGTCAGGTCGTCGGGCAGCAACTGCGTATCGGCATCGATAAATGTCATCGCGATCAGCAGATAGACGAACACCAGGGTCGCCAAGCCAATCCAGCCGCTGCCGAAGTGCCAGATCAGCAGCGCTGACAGGCCGCCAGTCAACGCTTCGACCAGCGGATAACGGATCGAGATGGGCGTTTTGCAACCAGCGCATTTACCGCGTAACGCCAGGTAACTCAGGACCGGCACATTCTCCAGCGCGCCGATCTGGCGTTTGCATTGCGGACAGGCCGAACGCGGCACCACCAGGTTGTAGCGCTCGGTATGCGGCAGCGGTTTGCCGCTTTCGTGGGCGACATAATTGTCCGATTCACGCTGCATCATGATCGGCAATCTATGAATCACTACATTCAGGAAACTGCCGATCAACAAACCAAAAACAGCTGCCAGTGCGGTGGGAAGCAGGCTTCCCGCCGCCAGGAAAAAAATACCATCTTGCATCAGACCACCGAACCCAGTTTGAAAATTGGCAGGTACATGGCAATCACCAGGCCACCTATCAGTACACCAAGAATTACCATGATCAACGGTTCCATCAAGCTGGACAAGGACGCGACTGCATCGTCCACTTCGGCCTCATAGAAATCAGCGACTTTACCCAACATGTTATCCAGTGAGCCGGACTCTTCGCCGATCGATACCATCTGCGTCACCATGTTCGGGAACACATTGGCGTTTTCCATTGCAGCCGTCAAACTGGTTCCGGTGCTGACTTCGCTCTGGATTTTCTTGGTTGCGTCCAGATAAACTGCATTGCCGGATGCGCCACCAACAGAATCGAGCGACTCGACCAATGGCACGCCGGCGGCAAACATGGTTGCCAGAGTGCGGGTCCAGCGTGCAATCGTGGCTTTGCGTATCACCTCGCCGAAAATCGGTGCTTTTAGCAACAGGCGATCCATGAAGCGCTGCATCTTAAGTGAGCGTCTCCAGGATTGGAAGAATAGGTACAAGCCGGCAAATATGGTAGGGAAGATGATGTACCAGTTAGACACCATGAAATCCGAGATTGCCATCACGAACAGGGTCGGCCCAGGCAAGTCGGCGCCGAAACTGGAGAATACCTGCTTGAATGCCGGCACTACCCAGATCATGATGACTGCGGTGACGATAAAGGCTACGGCCAGAATAGAGACCGGGTAGAACATGGCGGATTTGATCTTGCTTTTGATGGCAAGGGTTTTTTCTTTGTAGATTGCCAGCCGTTCCAGCAGATCTTCAAGGATACCGGCTTGCTCGCCGGCGCCGACCAGATTGCAGAAAAGCGGGTCGAAATACAGTGGAAACTTGCGGAATGCCTGGCTCAGGCTGGTACCGGTTTCAACGTCGCCACGGATATCATTCACCAGTTTCGATACTGACGGATTGGCATGGCCCTTGGCGACGATATCGAAAGACTGCAGCAGCGGCACGCCAGCCTTCATCATGGTGGCCAGTTGGCGCGTAAAGAGGGAAATATCCTTGTCGGAAATTTTCTTCCCGCTACGGAAGGTCTTCTTTTTAATTTTGGTGACCAGAATTCCCTGGCGCCGCATGGTGACGTTGACCACAGTTTCGCTGCCTGCGCGCAATTCGCCGCGCACAACCTTGCCCTTTTTATCTTTGCCCTCCCAAAGAAATACCCATTCCTTGACCTGACGTGAGCTTGCGACGCTGCGTGCTGCAGTTGCCATGAACTATTCCCCTAATTAGATATTCGTGCAGCCAAGCACTTCTTCGAGGCTGGTCAGCCCTTGTTTAACTTTTACTAATCCCGACAACCGCAAGGTCTTCACACCCTCGCGTTTCGCCTGTGCTTCGATCTCCAGCGCCGTGCCGTGCGCCAGGATAATGCGTTCTATTTCTTCTGTAATCGGCATGATCTGATAGATGCCGACCCGTCCCTTGTAGCCGGTGCCGTTGCAGCGTTCGCAACCGACCGCCTTGTAAGGCATCCAGGTGCCGTCGAGGTCGTCTTCGGTGTAGCCAGCCTCAAGCAAGACTTCTTCCTGGATCGTAATCGGCTGTTTGCAGCTGCACAGGCGACGCGCCAGCCGTTGTGCGGTGATCAGGATCACCGATGAGGCGATATTGAAAGCAGGCACGCCCATATTCATCAAGCGTGTCAGGGTAGACGGCGCATCGTTGGTATGCAGCGTGGAAAACACCATATGGCCGGTTTGCGCCGCCTTGATCGAAATGTCCGCAGTTTCCAGGTCGCGGATTTCACCGACCATGATGATGTCGGGATCCTGCCGCAGGAATGCTTTCAACGCCACCGGAAAAGTCAGGCCGGCGCGGTCGTTGATGTTGACCTGGTTGACCCCGGGCAAATTGATTTCGGCAGGATCTTCAGCGGTGGAGATATTGATGCCAGGCTGGTTCAGGATGTTCAGGCAGGTATACAGCGATACGGTTTTACCGGAACCGGTCGGACCGGTCACCAGCACCATTCCGTACGGGCGCTGGATGGCATCCATCAATATGGCTTTTTGATCCGGATCGTAACCCAGCGCATCAATCCCCATCTGGGCTTGGCTCGGATCCAGGATACGCATCACGATTTTTTCGCCAAACAAGGTTGGCAGGGTGCTGACACGGAAATCGATCGCGCGGGTTTTGGAAACGACCAGGCGCATGCGGCCGTCTTGCGGCACTCGCTTTTCGGAGATATCCAGCTTGGAGATCACCTTGATGCGGGAAGCCAGTTTTTCCTTGATAGACAGTGGCGGTTGCGCCATGTCGCGCAATACGCCATCGACCCGGAAACGAATCCGGTAGAATTTTTCAAACGGCTCGAAGTGCAAGTCGGATGCACCTTGGTTGATGGCGTCGGTCAGGATCTTTTGCAAGAAGCGGACTACCGGCGCATCGTCAATATCGGTGGCTGCGGCGTCTGCCACAGCTGCCGCATCTTCTTCGACGAAATTGATTTCCTGCTCGTCGCCGACCATCTCGCTCAGGCTTTGCTCGGCTGATTTGGCCAGTTTCTGAATCAGCTTGAGCAGGATCGGATGCTCGACGATGATAGGTTCAACCGTCAGTTCGGTTTGAAACTTGATCTGGTCCAGCGCCTGGACATTGGTCGGGTCGGACAGCGCGACATAGATCTTGTTGCCGCGCTTCGCCAGCGCCAGCACCGTGTGGCTTTCCATCAGTTTGGCGTCGATGGCTTTTTCCGGCAGCGTGCTTAAATTGAGCACGCTCAGGTCTAACTGCGGATAGCCAAAGGTCTCGGCGCAAAACAGCGCGAGCGAACGCGCATCCAGGTGGCCGCTTTCCAGCAAGGCGGCGATAAACGGCGTTTGGCTGTCGCTCGACTTCTTGTGCAGGGACTCGATCTGTGGCGCCGAAAGACGTCCGGCTTGCAGCAATGCACGAGCAAGTCCGGACATCGGACTGGTGGAACTTGTGTTGGGAAATACTGCTGCCATAGAGGGGTCAATACCAAAAGATGTGCCGAACCATTCGAACCGACCAATGATGCCCTACGGGAAACTCACTTGTAAAGGATTTGTGGAGAAATGTGTCGTAAAAGTTGCCGTTGGGCAGTGTTTTTTAGTGTTCTTGTAGTTTATTCGGCCGCATCAATTTAGCAACCTTGATCGCCTGGTTTTGCACTTGTACGATTTCTATGATGCATCCGGCAATTTTCAGGCTGACGTTATTGTCGGGAATATCCTGTAGCCATTCCAGTAACAAGCCGTTCAAGGTCTTGGGACCATCCAGCGGGAAACTCAAACCGAGGCGTTTGTTGATATCACGCAGGGTAGTTGCACCCTCGAGCAGGCATTGCCCTTGCGGATTCCAGGAAAAACTGTCGGCACGCGCCGCTCCCGGCTTGGAGGTGGTGAATTCGCCAATCATTTCTTCAATGATGTCTTCCAGGGTCACCAGTCCCTGCACCTCGCCATATTCGTCGACGATGATGCCCAGGCGTTCATGGTTTTCCTGAAAATATTGCAGTTGCGTGAAAACGTCCGTGTCTTCCGGTACGAAGTAAGGCGTGGTGAGCAGCTGCCGAAAGTGTTCGACCGTCAGTTCTTCTTCCTGATTCAATAATGCCATTGCCTTGCGCACATGCAAAATACCGACGATCTGGTTGATTTCACCTTCATATACCGGCAATTTGTTGTGATAGCAGGTGGTCAGCTGATGTTTGATGTCCTCCACAGAGGCGGACAAATTCAGTGCTTCAACTTGCGCCCTCGGCGTCATGACATCTTCCACCGAGATTTTTTCCAGGTCGAACAAATTCAGCAAAATGCTCTTGTGTTTTTGCGGCATGAAATTGCCGCCTTCCAGCACGATGGAGCGCAATTCTTCCGGAGATACGCGTTGTTCCTGCGCGTTTTTGCCAGTTTTGATATGCAGGATTTTCAGGATCGCCGATACGAACAGATTGACGAACCAGATCAGCGGCTTGGCCAGCGCCATCAATGGCTTGAGTACGAAGCTGGTTGGCAAGGCAATGCGTTCGGGATAGGTCGCGCCTATCACTTTCGGTGTAATTTCGGCAAATACGATCAGCAGGAAGGCAACCGCCGCAGTGGCGACCGTGATCACTTTCTGGTGATTGCCGAATGCCGTAATGGCAATCGCCGTCACCAGCGCCGTGGCCAAGGCGTTGACCAGGGTATTGACGATCAGGATCAGCGACAGCAGTTTATCGGTGCGTTCGAGCAGCCACAGCGTGGTAGTGGCTGCCTTGCTGCCGCGCTTGGCCAGATGGCGCAGGCGATGCTTGTTGGCGGCCACCAGAGCGGTTTCCGCCATTGCAAAAAAAGCCGACAGGAAGATGAGTACAACTAGTGCAAGAATCTGCACCCATATGGGCACGGCATCCAAAGGGTCACCGTAAGATGAAAGGTTAAAAAGGTTAAAAAAGGTTAACCAGCCAACGTGTCGACTGGTCGGGGTGAGAGGATTCGAACCTCCGGCCTCTACGTCCCGAACGTAGCGCTCTACCAGGCTAAGCTACACCCCGTCTAGCTGCTCAATGACTTGAGCAGGTTTTTGGGCTGTCGATTCGCTTTGCGCTGATGCGACAGTCCCCTTGCTGAATTCTCAGTGATTCCGATTCACGGCGAACGCAGATAATTGTAGCAAAGAATCCTTGAACTGACTATTTGGCAACCCTGAGATCGCTGCCGCTGCCCGCTGCGCGGCTTTCTCGGCTTCGCGCCGCGTGTAGTCCAAGGCGCCTGAACTGGTAATGGCTGCCAGGATTTCATTGAAATGCTGCTCATCGCCATTCTCGATGCAAGTGCGTACCAGCGCCCGTTGCTCGGGAGTACCATTTTCCATCAGGTAGATCAGAGGGAGGGTTGGCTTGCCTTCGCGCAAGTCGTCGCCGACATTCTTGCCGATATCGCCGGCGTTGCCGGAATAATCCAGGACATCGTCGATCAGCTGGAACGCGGTGCCAAGCGAGCGGCCGTATTCGCCTGCAGCTTCAATCACATCGTCGCCGGCGCCGGCAATCAAGACACCGAGCTGAGCCGCCGCTTCAAACAACTTGGCGGTCTTGGAGCGAATTACCTGAAGGTAATTTTCTTCGGAAACGTCCGGATTGTGCATGTTCAGCAATTGCAGCACTTCGCCTTCTGCAATGACGTTGGTAGCGTCCGCGACGATCTGCATCACGCGTGCATTGTCGACCGCTACCATCATCTGAAAGGCGCGTGAGTACAGGAAATCACCGACCAGCACCGAGGCGGCATTGCCGAACAGCGCATTGGCGGTCTGGCGTCCGCGCCGTAAGGACGATTCGTCGACGACATCGTCGTGCAACAAGGTGGCGGTGTGGATAAACTCGATCACCGCTGCCAATTCGTGGTGCTTGTCGCCGCCATAGCCGTAAGCCCGGGCCATCAGCAAGACCAGTACCGGGCGCAGGCGTTTACCGCCGGCGCTGATGATGTATTCGGCGATCTGGTTCACCAGCGGCACTTCGGAATGCAACTGCCGGCGAATCACCGCGTTGACCGCTTCCATATCGGCCGCGATCGGGGACATCATGAATTGTGAGGATGAAGTGTTGGGAGCGGCTGACAAAATAAAACCTGTTGGAAATCGATTGTGCCGTGATTATACGATGACAGCCGTGATTAAGGCCCATCGATACTAAATTGGCTATTGTCCGATTTTGTACCGGCGTTAATCGGCGGTAATCGGCGTTAATCGGCGTCAT
The DNA here is from genome assembly GCF_018304965.1 of Collimonas antrihumi. Lineage (GTDB taxonomy): Bacteria > Pseudomonadota > Gammaproteobacteria > Burkholderiales > Burkholderiaceae_D > Collimonas > Collimonas antrihumi. Next base: position 3,796 of record NZ_JAGQED010000017.1, on the reverse strand, counting down.
ATAGCGGCTCCGCCCTGCTTTGGCGCAGGACGGAGCAAAGGTGTTGCTATCCCTTCAACTTCGCAAAGGCCGCCGCCATGGCGCCATTTGCCGGCGCCGGCGCTGCTTGACGTTGCTGCGACATGCGCTTGGCGTCGTTGCGGTCTGCGCGTTGCTCTGGTTTGGCGCCGGCAACCGGCGCGTTATCGGTCAAACGCATGGTCAGCGCGATACGTTTGCGCTTTTCGTCGACTTCCAGCACTTTGACTTTCACCACCTGGCCGGCTTTGACGACGCTGTGCGGATCCTTGACGAAGGTATTGGAGAGTGCGGAAATATGCACCAGGCCGTCCTGATGCACGCCGATATCGACAAATGCGCCAAACGCCGCCACATTGGTGACTACGCCTTCCAAAATCATGTCAGGCCGCAGATCGCGAATTTCTTCGACGCCATCCTTGAAGGTAGCCGTGGTGAATTCCGGACGCGGATCGCGGCCCGGTTTTTCCAGTTCCTTGAGAATGTCGGCGATGGTCGGCACACCGAATTTGTCATCGGCATATTTGGCCGGGTTGAGCGACGTCAGCAATTTGCTGTCGCCGATCACACCCTTGACGTCTTTCTTGATGTCAGCCAGGATTTTTTCCACCAGCGGGTAGGATTCCGGATGGACAGCCGAGCCGTCCAAAGGATTGTCGCTATTCATGATGCGCAAGAATCCGGCCGCCTGTTCGAAAGTTTTATCGCCCAGCCGCGGCACATCGCGCAGCGCTGCACGCGAGCCGAACATGCCCTTCATGTCGCGATAAGTGACGATACTCTGGGCGACGCTGGCGTTCAGCCCGGAAACGCGCGCCAGCAGTGGCGCTGATGCGGTGTTGACGTCCACCCCGACCGCATTCACGCAATCCTCCACCACCGCATCCAGCGAGCGCGCCAGCTGAGTCTGGCCGACGTCATGCTGATACTGGCCGACGCCGATCGATTTCGGATCGATCTTGACCAGTTCCGCCAGCGGATCCTGCAGGCGGCGCGCGATCGATACCGCACCGCGCAGCGAGACATCCATGTCCGGCAATTCGCGCGAGGCGAACTCGGAGGCCGAGTAGACCGAAGCGCCAGCTTCCGACACCACGATCTTGGTCAATTTCAATTCCGGCCGCAGCTTGATCAGATCTTGCGCCAGTTTGTCGGTCTCGCGCGAAGCGGTGCCGTTGCCGATCGAAATCAGCGATACCTTGTGCTTTTCCGCCAGCTGCGCCAGCGTATGCAGCGAGCCGTCCCAGTCATTGCGCGGTTGATGCGGATAGATTGCTGTGGTGTCTACCACCTTGCCGGTGGCGTCGATCACCGCCACCTTGACGCCGGTGCGCAGGCCAGGGTCGAGCCCCATGGTGGCGCGCGGTCCGGCTGGCGCTGCCAGCAGCAATGCTTTCAGGTTGAGCGCAAAGACGTTGATCGCCTCGACTTCGGCTTTTTCGCGCAGCTTCGTCATCAGCTCGGTTTCCAGATGCATGAAAACCTTGACGCGCCAGCTCCAGCGAACCGTGTCGCTCAACCATTTGTCGGCGCTGCGATTCTTGTTGCTGATGCCGAAACGGGCGGCGATGCGTCCTTCGCACGGATTGTGCGGCGCATCCCATTTCGGTTTTTCTTCTTCGGTATCGAGACGCAGCACGACATTCAGGATTTCTTCGCGGCGGCCGCGGAACAGCGCCAGCGCCCGGTGCGATGGAATGGTGCCGATGGTTTCGGAGTAATCGAAGTAGTCGGCGAATTTTTCGCCTGCATCCTGCTTGCCTTCCACCACTTTCGATTCGACCACACCGTGTTCTGTCAGATATTCGCGCAACGCCTGCAACAGCGTGGCATCTTCCGAAAACCGCTCCATCAGGATTTGACGGGCGCCGTCGAGTGCGGCCTTGGCGTCGGCGACGCCAGGATTGTCGCCGTTGTCGGTGCTGAACGCTGGCTTCAGGTATTTGTCGGCCTCTTGCTCCGGATTCAGATCGGGATTGGCCAGCAGCGCATCTGCCAATTCGGTCAAACCGGCTTCGGCGGCGATTTGCGCCTTGGTGCGGCGTTTGAGTTTGTACGGCAGGTACAAATCTTCGAGCCGGGTCTTGTCTTCGGCCAGGGAGATTGCCTGCAGTAGTGCCGGGGTCATTTTGCCTTGTTCCTCAATCGACGCCAGGATCGCGCCGCGGCGCACTTCCAACTCGCGCAGGTAACGCAGGCGCTCTTCCAGCAAGCGCAATTGGATATCGTCCAGGCCGCCGGTGGCTTCCTTGCGGTAGCGAGCGATAAAGGGCACGGTGGCGCCTTCGTCCAGAAGGGCGACGGCAGCGGCGACTTGCGCCGGTTTGGCGGCAAGTTCAAGGGCGAGACGTTGTTCGATCGAAGGCAGCATGAGGATTCTTAAGAATGAAAATCAAGCGTTGGATGATACGCAATCCAGATAATTCCGCCAGTCTTGACAGTCCGAAAAGAAATCCGCCGGAAATTAGTCAACTGAGTACTTAACTGAGTAATCAACTAAGTAGTCAGCAGAGTCTCAGTTGACTAAATGGCAGCTACATCGTCATATCGCCATAGAGTATTTCTCGATGGTATTATTTACGCCATGCCGGATAGTCAACTGTCGGGCTAGTCTGTCAAGAATGGATGAAGATGGGTTGCAAATGAAAAAGATTGTTAAATAATTATTTTTTTCTTGTTTGTCGATGAATCAGCAAATATGCTTGTGGCCGCATGCGACAGGGCAAAGATCCAAGGCCTGTCGCTCATTAAGGTACATCACACGGTAGTATTTCTTCAGGAGTCGAATATGCATCTTTCTAAACGTCTGGGGGCGGAAGCTCTTGGTACATTTTGGCTGGTTCTTGGTGGTTGCGGCAGCGCCGTGCTGGCAGCGGGATTTCCGGGGCTCGGCATCGGCTTCCATGGTGTCGCGCTGGCTTTCGGTTTGACAGTACTGACGATGGCATTTGCCATTGGCCATATTTCCGGTTGCCACCTGAATCCGGCAGTAACGCTCGGACTCGCTACCGCGGGCCGTTTCCCGAAAAGCGAGATCTTGCCGTATTGGGTTGCGCAGGTGGTGGGTGGCATCATTGCAGCAGGCATTTTATATCTGATCGCTACCGGCAAGCCGGGCGCGGATATCGGCGGCTTCGCGGCAAACGGCTATGGCGAACATTCACCCGGCCAGTTTTCGATGACTGCGGCCTTGATCTCTGAAGTGGTAATGACCTTCATGTTCCTGATCGTGATTCTGGGCGCCACAGACAAGCGCGCGCCGGCGGGTTTTGCGCCGATCGCAATTGGCCTGTGCCTGACCTTGATTCACTTGATCAGCATCCCGGTGACGAATACTTCGGTGAATCCGGCGCGCAGCACCAGCCAGGCACTGTTTGTCGGCGGTTGGGCATTGCAGCAACTGTGGCTGTTCTGGGTGGCGCCGCTGATTGGCGCAGTCATTGCAGGTGTTGTGTACCCGGCAATCTGGGGTGAGAAGAAGGATTGAGGGATTGAAGAGTCGAGATTACGATTCTGCAATAATGCAAAAAAGCGCGGCCTGCCGCCAATGCCGTTCAGTTAAGACGCCAGAGATATCTCCCTCATGCGTCGTTCCCGCGAACGCGGGAATCCATTTTCATTGTTTCACTCGGTAATTTGGATCCCCGCGTTCGCGCACTGCTGTCCGGAATAATTTGATTGACAATGTTGGGAAGGGTTGCAGGTATTGGTCTAAGGGGGTATACCCCTGTTTGCCAACTTAAAAACCAAACCTGCAACATGTTCAGCATAACGACTT
>NZ_JAGQED010000016.1 GCF_018304965.1 Collimonas antrihumi | reverse complement strand
TGGGGCGATTCGGCGTACATCGGTCAAAAGGAGGCCATTAGCAAGGTGGCGCCAAATGCGCGCGATTTTACCAACCGTCGCGGCACACGTTCTCACGAGCTCACTGAAGAGGAACGCATGACGAATAAGCGCAAATCGAGTGTGCGTGCCAAGGTGGAGCATCCCTTTTACATCATCAAACGCGTCTTCGGCTTTGCCAAGGTGCGCTATCGCGGCATGGTCAAGAATGCGAATCGATTCTTTGTCACCTGTGCGCTGGCTAACTTGTTCATGGTGCGCAAAAAACTGATGCGACTTCAAGGGGCGTAGTACGTCCAGCGTGCGAGAAATCGCACTCGGATGCGCTAAGTCGGGCGATGAACCGCCCGACTTAATCTGATATTCGTAGTCTTGAAGTCGCATTTTTTTGGTTTAAAAAAGTAGCTTTTATTAATATCGGTTTGTTTGGGACTTATTCAGACATTCCTTAACGATATAGTTTGGTTTAATCTCGAATGGTGGATTGCTGACAGTCGGTTTAATGTTCAAGCATATGAACCATCCAATCATCGTGAGCACCTTGTAATCATGTATAACCCTCGATTCAAGCGTTGGACCGGAATGGTTGAAATTCTGGATTACCATCCTGGAAGTGGATGGCAGCTCACGAAACGCGATTGGCTTGATGATACTCCGCCTGCCTATAAGCAATTACTAATGACACAAACTGTAGACCCGTCCGTTTACGAAATGAATTTCGTACACAAATAGATCTTACATACATCAACTACATGAGGAATGGCGATTCATCTCACCCAGGCCCACGCAGAATCCGATGCACATATAATGGCGCAACCATAGTCCCCAGACCGCGCTCAGCTTGAAAACCTCCCGCCGCCAACCGCTGTACCAACGCCTGGCCGAACAGGTGACCGCTTCCGTGCACAGCGGCGTATTGCGGCCCGGCGATCGCGTCAGTTCGGTGCGTCAGGCCAGCCAGCAGCACGGTTTGAGCATCACAACCGTGGTGCGCGCGTATGAATTGCTGGAAAGCCTCGGAGTGATTGAAAGCCATCCGCAGTCGGGCTATTTTGTGCGAGCCCAGTTCGGCCGTGATGCTGCGGCGGCGTCATTGCAGATGTCACCATCGGCCCAGGCTACGCCGGCTGAACCTCACAGATCGCAACCACTGCCGGTATCAGCCGAAGTAGACGTCAGCCGCCATGTATTGGCGACCCTTAAATCGATTCATCAGAACGACGCCATCCCGCTCGGTTCGCCGTATCCCGATCCGACCCTGTTCCCGGCCCGGCGCATCAGCCAATACAACGGCGCCATCCTGCGCAGCGGCGGCCCGCTGGGCGTGCTGGACGATTTGCCGCCCGGCCATCCGGACTTGATCCGGCAGATCGTCCGGCGTCATCTGGAAACCGGCCTCAGCGTCGATCCCGGCGATGTGGTGATCACGGTGGGCGCCACCGAAGCCATCAACCTGTGTTTGCAGGCGGTGGCGAAAGCGGGCGATACGATCGCGGTGGAGTCGCCGACCTTCTACGCGATGCTGCATGCGATCGAGCGGCTTGGCATGCGTGCCATCGAAATACCGACCGATCCGCGCGTGGGGATGGATATCGCAGCGCTGAAAAAAGTCATGCAGAGCCAGCCGATTGCGGCCTGCATGGTAATGCCGAATTTCCAGAATCCGCTGGGTTTTGAAATGCCGGAAGAAAACAAGCGCCAGCTGGTCGAACTGGGCTCACGCTACAACATGCCGATTATCGAAAACGGCGTCTGCAACGAGCTGTATTTCGGCACGGCGCATCCGAGCGTCCTGAAGGCTTACGACAAGCGCGGCATCGTGCTGTATTGCTCATCGTTTTCCAAGAGCCTGACTTCCGCTTACCGCATCGGCTGGACCTTGCCGGGGCGTTATCGGGAGCAGGTGGAAAAGCTGAAATTCCTCAACACGCTCAGCACCTCGACTTTGCCGCAACGGGCTATCGCCGCTTACCTGACGGCTGGCGGCTACGACCGCCATCTGCGCCGGGTGCGGCGCACCTTGCAGCAGCGCTGCGACATCATGAGCGCTTTCGTCGGGCGCTTTTTTCCCGTGGGTACGCGCATTACGCGGCCAACCGGGGGGTATGTGCTGTGGATAGAATTGCCGGCGGCGATCGACTCCATGGCCTTGTATCGGCAAGCACTGGCGGAAGGCATCACGATTGCGCCGGGTCGCTTGTTTTCCACTTCAGACGCCTATCGTAGCTTCATTCGCATGAATTACAGCTACAGCTGGACGCCGCAAATCGAACAGGCTATACGCCGCCTCGGCGAAATACTGGCTGCCATGCTGGAGTAGATCACGCCGTCTCGGCAGCCTGACGCTCATCCAGTGCATCGAAAATCGCCATCCCGAATTCGGTCAGTGAAGCGCGGCCGGCGCCGTCTTCGTTGAGAGCGACGCTGACAATTTCAGCATCTTCCAGGGCGCTAAGATTACGTCGCAACGTACTCATGCGTTGCTCGACCCGCTTGTTGAGTTTTGCCAGCGACATTCCTGGTTCGGCGCATTGGTTGCGTTGGTTGTGGCCGCGCTCGTCGATAGCAGCGGCATGCAGTGCGGACAAGATCGCCAGCACTGCATCGTCAATCTGATCATCCCGGTTCATCGTCGGATCACGCCGCCATCTGCATGGAGCGGCGCATCAGCACCGGGATCGATTTCGATGTCGGCGTACGCGCCTGGTCGGCGAAGCTGTTGAGCGGCACCAGCGGATTGGTTTCCGGATAGTAGCCACTGATGCAGCCGCGCGGAATATCGTATTCCACCAACAGGAAACGGTCGGCGCGGCGCTCGATGCCGTCGTCCCAGACACCGATCAGATCGACCCAGTCGCCCGGCGCAAAACCCAGCATCTGGATATCGAGCAGATTGGCAAATACAACGCGCCGTTGTCCAAATACGCCGCGATAACGGTCGTCCAGTCCATAGATGGTGGTGTTGTACTGATCATGCGAACGGGTGGTCATCAGTACCATCAGTTCGGGACCGTATTTGCGGCGCGCCTGGTGAATCGGCGTGTCCTTGGGAATCGCATGCACGATGAACCGGGCCCGGCCGCTGGTAGTTTTCCAGACCCGCTCACGCGACGCCACGCCAAGGTGGAAGCCGCCTGGCTGCTTTATGCGCAGGTTGTAATCCTTGAAGGCGTCGTACACCTTTTCGATGTCGTCGCGGATCAGGGCGTAGTCATTGACATAGTCCAGCCAGCGCGTGCGGCTCTGTTTCAGCGTGGCGTGCGCCAGGCGCGCGACAATGTCGATTTCCGACAGACAGGTTTTGGCAACGGGCTTGTTGATGCCGTAGGAAATGTGCACCATGCTCATCGAGTCCTCGACGGTCACGCCTTGCGGCCCGCTCTCCTGCAGGTCGATTTCGGTACGCCCCATGGTCGGCAGGATCAAGGCGTCCTTGCCGTGGATCAGATGGCTGCGATTCAGTTTGGTGGTGATGTGGACGGTCAGTGCGCAAGACTGCAACGCCTGCCAGGTGCGCGGTGTGTCTGGCGTTGCCATGGCGAAGTTGCCGCCGAGTCCGATGAATACCTTGACCAGTCCTTGCAACATCGCTTCAATCGTACCGACCACGTCGAGACCATGCTCACGCGGCGGCTTGAAGCCGTATACCTGCTCGATGCGATCGAGGAAAGCGGCAGTCGGTTTTTCGTCGATGCCGACGGTGCGGTCGCCTTGCACGTTAGAGTGACCGCGGACCGGGCACAAGCCAGCGCCGGGGCGGCCGATATTGCCGCGCAATAGCATCAGGTTGGAGACCATCTGGATCGTCGCGACGCCGTGCTTGTGCTGGGTCAAGCCCATGCCCCAGGTAGCGATGACGTTTTTGCCACGCACGTACACTTGCGTCAGTCGTTCGATGTCGTCCCGGCTGACACCCGATTCAGTGACGATGTCGTCCCAGCTTTCGGCCCGGATGTCGGCCGCGAACTCTTCAAAGTAGGCTGTGTGTTCGGTGATGAAGCCGACGTCGATTACGCGTTCGGTCTGGTCTTGCTGCGCCAGATCGTCCAGTTCCAGTACCCGCTTGATGACGCCCTTGACCAGCGCCAGGTCACCGCACAGGGTAGGGCGGATAAACATGTTGCTGATGCTGGTGCCGGAGCGCGACAGCATGTCGGATGGATGTTGCGGGCTGGCGAAGCGCTCCAGGCCGCGCTCGCGCAATGGATTGATGGAGACGATGGCGGCGCCGCGCTTGGCGCATTCGCGCAACTCGCCCATCATGCGCGGATGGTTGGTGGCGGGATTCTGGCCGAAGATCAGGAAGGTATCGGCCAGGTCGAAATCGTCCAGCGTTACAGTACCCTTGCCGACACCTACGGTCTCCGGCAAGCCGACGCTGGTCGGCTCGTGGCACATGTTGGAGCAATCGGGAAAGTTGTTGGTGCCGTATTCGCGCACAAATAGTTGATATAGAAATGCGGCTTCGTTGCTGGTGCGGCCGGAAGTGTAGAACGATGCCTGGTTCGGATCGTCCAGCGTGTTCAGGTGATCGCTCATCAGGTTGAATGCGTCTTGCCAGGAGATCGGCTGGTATTTGTCGCTGGCGGCGTCGTACGCCATTGGTTCGGTCAGGCGGCCGTGTTCTTCCAGTTCGTAGTCCGATTGCTGTAGCAATGCGCTGACGCTGTTTTGCGCAAAAAAATCTGCCGTGACACGCTTGGAGGTCGCTTCCGCCGCCACCGCCTTGGCGCCGTTTTCGCAGAATTCAAAGGTCGATGCATGATCGCGATCCGGCCAGGCGCAGCCGGGACAGTCGAAGCCGTCCGGCTGATTCTGCGCCAGCAGGGTACGCACGCCACCGCCCGGCACTTTCTCTTTCAACAGGTGCAAAGCTACATATTTCAAGGCACCCCAGCCGCCGGCAGGGTGGTTGTATTGCTGGATTTTCTGGTCGCTCAATTTTGTTCCCCGGAGCATCACGCGCAAATCGCGCAGAGTCCGTGGGAGTGTAATTGGCACCCGCTGATAGCAGCATGTACAGTCGATGCGATGCTTTTGGAGTACAGTTACAATTTACGATGTAGCTGTGCTTTTTATTGTTTTCATTGCGTTTTCAGGGTGAATTACCGGGTTGTTGTTTTGGTTTGGCTATTTATGACCACCGCCGCTCCCGCCGCCATGGCCACCGCTACCGCTCGTAAAGTCACCCCCGTGACCGCCGCCATGATCTCCATGTCCGCCATGCCCTCCATGGCGACCGCCGTCACCGCCGCCGGCATAGAGAGGATTAGCGGCGACATAGGCTGTGACCCTGTGGTCAAGAATGCCCGGTGGCGCAGTCTGATTCAGATCGAATTTATCAATATAGTCGGCGCCGTCAAAATTCCAGGCAAATGATTTGTCGCCCACGACGAATTTAATGATTTCACCGCCGGTTACATTTACGTAGCTTGTATCTGGAGCGATAACAATGGTGCGCGTGGCGGCGGTTACTACCGCGGGATCGCCCAGAAGATCGAGTCTGGGTGGTAATGAGCAGGCAGCGCAAAGCGTAGTCGCAACAATTGTCGGGATAAGCAATTTGGCGTTCATGGCTCCTCCTGGAACAGATGTGGTGAGAGGGCAACATGCGGATGTCGCGGGCCACAATTCGTTTGAGTGCGTCGTACCTGGCTTTGTTCATCGATGTTTGATACAGAAAAGCCCGGCGCTCATTCCGCGATTTGCGGGGAGAGGGTCGGACCTTGCTATTTTTGAGTCGGGTGGCTGCCTAGCTGGCATTCACCAAATTCGACGCGGCTGGCGTTCTCGGAAATTAACGAACACCTTCTTTGCGCCACTCATCTGCCGTCACTCGAACGAGTTGCTGATTCTTTGTTACTACGATTGCAGTTCGTACGTACAGCCAGTTCTCGCCATCCGCACTGCGCGCCGCATCGCTATTAATGAACCAGCCAGGTCTTTGTCCTTGGCCTTGTCAAGTTCTTGTTGCGTCATAACCTTTCTCCCCACTCAATCAATAAAGGTTTGTCACCGGCACGAAACATCGGCGAATAACTGATGCGGGAATGCTGTGGCCGGTCTGTTGCATTTGTGTATTTACCAACTCAAACAACCTGATATTCCACGACATCCTTTAGGAGCCTCGCCGGGCAGTTGTACTTGATCGGGCTGCACGGCGTATCTGCAAGCCGCATCGACAATATTATTAAATCGGATGATTCGGGATATTCTCTGCAAGTTTCCGCCAGAAATGAAAATTCGTTCATTATCCCGACTACGCTACGGTTGGCTGTTTTGGCGAAACCGACTTCTGCCATTGCCGCTACCTCGCGCCCGATAAATGCCGAATCGACGCCATGAGCTGTCAGCACGGTAGCCAACTGAGAAGGGAATCGTTTTGCTGTGGTGGTAGCGGATGCCAAGGGCATCAGCACGGGCAAGAGCGTTCGTTCGTTGACGAACAACACGAGTTGTGGCTTCCAGAACAATGCCGTGGCATACCAGTTGCCAAGTGCGGTTGTCGGTGCCAATACCGAGGTAGTGATTGGCTCCTTTATACGATCCAGCAATTTCTTGGTGCCGTGCAGGACATACATAGACTTGTGTGGCTCCCTTTCATTGCTCTTACCGCAGACCGACGTCGAACAGCCAGCGGATCCCGGCAGTCTTCTTTAGTTCCAGTTACGTGCCACGTAAGCGGACTGCCGACATCTCTGGCAAGGTGAAGCGTGGCCGTCCTTTACCTACTTGGATAACATGCAGCTTCAAGTTCACGGGTTTGTGGAGCCACTCGCGGTTAAGAAGGTCCGGGTCTTCAATGGCGATATCGACGTTGCCCTTCAAAATCCCTCTTTGATCGGTAAGCTTGAACTCGAAGGTTCGGCTGTTCGGAAGTATGCCCTGAAACTCGCCGGTGTATTCCTCATCTCGTTCATGAATGTTATCTTCTTGTAGTCGTTCGACAGAAATCTGCAGTTGTTCGATACCTTGATAGCGGAAAAATTGATCCTTGAACTCTAGACCACACCAAGCCTGCTGTTGAGCCAAATATCCCAAAAACTCTACAACTTTCTTCACTGCTCTAGGGTGAATTGCTTCGACCAATTCAGTGACTTCGTCATCCGACCCCTCAGCGGACACGCGTAGTAGCTCTTGCATCTTTTCTAGGGCCAATTCCATCTTGCAGGGCTCTGGAAATAGATCGTCCTGCTGGCTGGGTAATTCGAATTCAAATCCGAACGAGCCGATTGCAGTTCCAGTGATGAGAAGCTGATTCTTTTCTTTATCTGGAATGGGGCCCATATATCCGAGGCTTTCGTTCAAACCCGCGACTACTGCGGCAAAGGCATCCGCAAAGGCTCCAGCAGCTTTGGTGCCGAAATCTGCTGCAATACCGTGACTGCCAAAAACAGGATGGCCGCGAAAGGTCAAGTTTGCTTTTTTTCTCTGCAGATCATTGGACAGACTATTGAAAATAGTTCGGGCGGAGGCCAGTCGCTCCTCAAATGCCAGTCTTTCAATCACATTCTCCTGTGGGATTGAAGCTAGAATAGATTCCAATTCCTTGATTTCGGAGGAGAGCGCGAGATGTTCGTGGCTCATGGCGTTGTTCCCCCTGCGCGCATCACACTTAAAACTTGTCCCGCATCGACATCTTCTTGTGGGTCGAGATCAACCTGTACGAACCCCTTCCAAGTGCCATCGCGCCTATGCGACCACATGCTGTACCAGTAACTGATCTGGCGAATTTGCACTGCGCTAGTCGGTTCACCTAGAATATGCGGATAGGCATCGACTGAATATGTGGCCTTAACATGGTTGTTGCTTAATAGATTACCTGCTTTGGTAAGCAAGGTAATCTGAGTTTCGCCAACTGGAAGGTGAAAATAAGTGACGACATCCATGTCATTCGGCGAACGCAATTCTTGTGTTTCGACATTTTCCATAAAGCTTCCATCCAGCCACTGGAATCCGGAAACGAGCCCAAGCTTGTGGAGTGCCGCACGGTAATTGAGAAATCCCTGAAGAATTGCGATACGCTTGGGGGACGAGGCAAATTGCTCAATTACTTCACAGAGTGGCGCCGGATAAGGGGATCGATCTGCGCCGTGGCCCAATTCGCCGGGACGAATTGGCGGTAAAATTCCCGACATAGTCCACGCTGGAATCATCCCTTTTTCCCGGCGCAGTAGAGACAAATATCCGTTCGTTGCGGTCCGCTCATCAGTCTTCCCCCTGCTTTGTGATATTCAATTGCGACTGCGCGATCTGATTCCCGTCTACCAAATGTCATAGCCTGAGAGCTATTACCTATGATACACGCCTGGTATCTATATGAGTCCCATAGGTATATTTTCCGCTCCATTGTCTTATCAATCGACACAAATTCAGACTGTGCCTAAGGCAAATATGGAGCGGCTATTGTTATTTCAAACGTTGGCGAGAAAGTATTAGACGTTAAACAGGAAATTCAAAACGTCGCCGTCCTTGACCACATATTCCTTGCCTTCAGCACGCATCTTGCCGGCTTCCTTGGCGCCTTGTTCACCCTTGTGGCTGATGAAATCGTCATAGGCGATGGTTTGGGCGCGGATGAAGCCGCGTTCGAAGTCGGTGTGGATCACGCCTGCTGCCTGCGGTCCGGTGTCGCCGACATGGATAGTCCATGCCCGTACTTCCTTGACGCCAGCGGTAAAGTAGGTTTGCAGGCCGAGCAGCTTGAAGGCGGCGCGGATCAGGCGGTCCAGGCCAGGTTCTTCCATGCCCATGTCGGCCAGAAATTCGTGCTTGTCAGCGTCGTCCAGATCGGCGATTTCCGATTCGATGGCGGCGCAGATGGCGACGATAGGCGCATTTTGCGAAGCCGCGTAGGCAGTCAACTGATCCAGCAGGGGATTGTTGGTGAAGCCGTGGTCGGAAACATTGGCGACATACATGGCCGGCTTGGCGGTGATCAGGCACAGCGGCTTGATCAGGGCCATTTCTTCGGCGTCGAGACCGCAGGCACGTATCGGCTTGGCTTGATCCAGTTCCGGCATCAGGCGTTCCAGCAGGGCGACCAGTTTGGCGGCATCCTTGTCGCCGGAGCGGGCTTTCTTGTTTTCGCGATGGATGGCTTTTTCAACCGTGCCCATGTCGGCCAGCGCCAGCTCGGTCTGGATCACGTCGATATCGTCCAGCGGATTGATTTTGCCGGCTACGTGGATCACGTTGTCGTCCTCAAAGCAGCGTACGACGTTGACGATGGCGTCGGTTTCGCGGATGTGGGCGAGGAACTGGTTGCCCAGGCCTTCACCCTTGGAGGCGCCAGCCACCAGGCCGGCGATATCGACAAATTCCACGGTCGCCGGCAGGATGCGCTCCGGCTTGACGATCTCGGCCAGCGCCTTCAGGCGCGGATCAGGCACCTCTACCATGCCGACGTTCGGCTCGATGGTGCAGAAAGGATAGTTTTCTGCCGGAATGCCTGCTTTAGTCAGGGCATTGAAGAGGGTGGATTTGCCGACGTTGGGGAGGCCGACGATGCCGCATTTGAGACTCATGATATGGACTTTAAATAGAGTGAATTATTGGAGCTAACCCGCTATTTTACCGGATGCAGCGGCGGCAATCGTATTGGCGGGTTTTAGCGACGCATTTTAGTGACTTATTTAGTGGCTATTTAGCGGTATGCAACTGCATGGTCGCAGCCTCGAATTTACCTTCGCACAGCTGCGGGATGATTTTCAGGCTGTCGCTGATCGCATCTTCGATCAGCGGTTGTTCATCCTTGCGCGGGCGATGCAGTACAAAATCGGCAACTACCTGCTGCAGGTTCAACGTGCGTGGATGACCGATACCCAGCCGCAGGCGCCAGTAATCCTGGGTGCCAAGGGCGGCAGTGATGTCTTTTAAACCATTATGTCCGCCCGAAGAGCCGCCTTTTTTCAGTTTGGCGCTGCCTGGAGGCAGATCCAGCTCATCATGCACTACCAGGATTTCTTCCGCCGCGATCTTGTAGAAACGCGCCAGTGCACCGACCGATTGACCGGAGCGATTCATGTAAGTCTGCGGTTCCAGCAGCCAGACTTCCTGGCCGGCGATGCTGGTCTTGGCGACGAAGGCGTTGAAGCGCGCTTCCCTGGCCAGTTTGCGGCCGAGCTCGTTGGCCAGATTATCGACCAGCCAGAAGCCGGCATTGTGGCGCGTTTGCTCGTATTCCGGGCCGGGATTACCGAGGCCGACGATGAGACGAATGGACATAGGTTTGCTTTGTACTTTTTTGGGTTTTGCCGATTTCGACCTGGCTGCTTTTGAGCTTGCCGGTTTTGACCTGGCTGATTATCGCGGATATTGCGCGCTAGCGTCCAATCCCGGCCCGGCGATTTATCTTAATCAGCTTTGCAACAATAAAAAACCCGCCACGAAGGCGGGTTTTTCGACCAGAAAACCACTCTGGCTCTGACAAATACGAATGCTATTACTTCTTGTCAGCAGCAGGAGCTTCAGCAGCTGGTGCAGCTGCAGCGGCAGGCGCTTCAGCTTCAACCTTGCCGGCTGGGATCGATGCAGTAGCGATAGTCAGGTTTTCTTGCGAAACCGCTGTCACGCCCTTAGGCAATTTCAGATCAGCCAAGTGGATCGAGTGACCGACTTCGATGTTGGTCAGGTCGACTTCGACGAATTCTGGCAGGTCGGCAGGCAAGCAAGTGATGTCCAGGTCAGCGATAACGTGGCTGATGATGGCGCCAGACAATTTCACCGCAGGAGCTACGTCTGCATTGATGAAGTGCAGAGGCACTTTAACGTGAATTGTTTGTTTTGCATCAACGCGCTGGAAGTCAGCGTGCAATACCAGTTGTTTGTATGCGTGGACTTGGAAGTCGCGCAGCAGAACTTTCTGTACCGAACCGTCGATTTCGAGGTCGAGGATCGAGGAGTGGAAAGTTTCTTTTTTCAACGCGTGGTACAGCGCATTGTGGTCCAGCGAGATATTTACCGGCGCTTCGGAACCACCATAAACGATACCTGGGGTTTGGCCAGCATTGCGCAGGCGGCGGCTCGCTCCGGTCCCCTGCTCTTTGCGTACAAATGCGATTACTTTCATTTTGAAGCTCCATTGTGTGCCGGATAGAAGTCCGGCGGTAAAAACCCTCCGCGACCAGAGGGTTTTGTTAGCCTGCCAGGTCCGCCTTGCGGCAGACCCAACAGGGAATACGAATTCAGTATGCTAAATAATTACTCAGCAAACAGCGACATGACCGAATCGCCCTTGGTAATGCGCTTGAACGTTTCAGCCAGCAACTCCGCACATGACAACTGGCGGATCTTGCCGCACGCCTTGGCTTCTGCCGACAGCGGGATAGTATCGACAACTACCAGCTCATCCAGCGGCGAGTTGACGATGCGCTCAAGGGCCGGGCCGGACAACACCGGATGTGTACAGTAAGCCACTACTTTCTTGGCGCCGCGCTCTTTCAATACTTCGGCTGCCTTGGTCAGGGTGCCGGCGGTATCGACCATGTCATCCATGATCACGCAGTTACGGCCTTCGACTTCACCGATGATGTTCATGACTTCAGACACATTCGCCTTCGGCCGGCGCTTGTCGATGATCGCCAGGTCGCAATTCAGGCGTTTTGCCAGTGCACGGGCGCGAACCACGCCGCCGACGTCCGGCGATACGACCAGCAGGTCGTCGTAATTCTTGCTAACCAGGTCGCCCAGCAAAATCGGCGATGCGTAAATATTGTCGACCGGAATGTCGAAGAAGCCTTGAATCTGGTCAGCGTGCAGATCCATGATCAAGACACGTTCGACACCGGCTTCTTGCAACATGTTGGCGACAACCTTGGCGGAGATGGCAACCCGCGCCGAGCGTGGGCGGCGGTCTTGCCGTGCGTAGCCATAATAAGGAATCGCAGCGGTAATCCGGCCGGCCGAGGCACGCTTCAAGGCATCGACCATCAACATGATTTCCATCAGGTTGTCATTGGTCGGCGCGCACGTCGATTGCAGCACGAATACGTCTTTGCCACGTACGTTCTCGTTAATCTCGACCATTACTTCGCCGTCGGAGAATTTAGTAACGTTGGCTTTGCCTAGCGGGATACCGAGTTGCTTGGCAACTCCAATAGCTAGTTCCGGGTTTGCGTTGCCGGTAAAAACCATCAGGTTTTCGTTTGCCATGGATATCCCTGGATACTGTCGTTAAAAAG
The DNA here is from genome assembly GCF_018304965.1 of Collimonas antrihumi. Classification (GTDB taxonomy): domain Bacteria; phylum Pseudomonadota; class Gammaproteobacteria; order Burkholderiales; family Burkholderiaceae_D; genus Collimonas; species Collimonas antrihumi. The sequence goes on along the minus strand of NZ_JAGQED010000016.1, from coordinate 82,607 downwards.
TTGAAAAGCCGACAATGCCAGACTGGTGCAGTCTTGCGTTGGCGGCTTATGTGTTCGCTGTGTGCAGTTTTGTATTTCTGATGTGGTCTTGCGTGACCCGGCGTAATGTAGCTGCCGCTGTAAGACCAAATTTCCTGCTGGACATTATTGTCCGTATTTAATGGCAGGGGAAGAAGGATTCGAACCTTCGAATGCTGGAATCAAAATCCAGTGCCTTAACCAGCTTGGCGATTCCCCTACGCAACTTGTTGTCTACCATAAATCCGCGCCGTGTTTATTCAACACTGCGCTTGAATCTGATGCTAAACCGAATTCTGTACTTCTTTACTACTTCAGCAACCCCGCGAGCGGATGTTCCTGCATCGCCTTGGTTTTCCATGCTTTCCAGTGACGCGGTACCAGTTTCAGTACTTCCTCAGCCTCGTTTTCTTGCGTAAAGCCACAAAAGACACAGGCGCCGGATCCGGTCATTCTGGCATCTCCGTAATTACTGAGCCATTTGATGGCATCGGCAACTTCCGGGAACTGCTTGGTAGCCACAGGTTCCAAATCGTTTTTTCCGAAAAGCTTTTTAGTACCTATCGAAAAGTCCGTCATTTTGACGGGTTTCGTACACCTTGTCAATTCCGAACTTGAAAAAATTAATGCAGTCGGAATTGTTACGCCGGGCTGAATTATAACGAACCACTGGGCAGGAGTGTCAAGCATTTGTAAGGTTTCTCCTATTCCTTCGGCAAATGCATTCCGTCCGAACAGGAAAAACGGCACGTCGGCGCCCAGTTGCAGACCCAAAACCATTAATTCTTCACGCGACAGGCCGCCTTCCCAGAGATGGTTCAGCGCCATCAGCGCGGTGGCGGCGTCGGAAGAGCCGCCGCCCAGTCCGCCGCCCATAGGGAGATTTTTTTCGATGCGGATGTTTGCGCCTAATGCTGCAAGGGGAGTTCCTGCCTCGCCGGCTTTTTCACGAATCGCGTTTTGCAGCAATCTGGCGGCGCGGACGATCAGGTCGTTTTCTTCCGGCACGCCCGCAACCGCGGTGGTGCGGCGGATCTGTTCGTCGGCGCGCACTTCGAAATGCAAAAGATCGTTGAAATCGACCAGCTGGAATACGGTTTGCAGCAGATGATAGCCATCCGGGCGGCGTCCGGTGACGTGTAAAAACAGATTCAGCTTGGCCGGCGCCGGGCAGTTGTTCAGCGTGCGTGTCATTACAAACTCAGTGATATCAGTGTATTTAGTGTGGCTGGCGGCTGTCGATGACGATGCGGATCGCGACGTCGCCGGCTTGCGTGGCATTGCGCGCCAAGTCTATCCGCTTCGGATAGCTTTCGGCGCCGCTGCCCAGGTCTTGCCAGTTGGTATATTGGATTAGCCAGTTGTCGGCGGTCTTGACGCTGAAACTGTCGGCGGCAGCTGGCGGGATTGCTGTGAAACGCTGGCCGGCGGCGCTCTGGCCAAAGCCCTGTAGCCAGTCGCGCAGGCCGGCAATCGGCAACGGCCAGCCCAGCGCCTGCACCGTCAGCGCATCGACATCGCTGGCGCTGCGCACGGGCTGTCCGCTTTGCTTGAGTGTTGCCTGGTCAGCCGCAATATTGATGGTGGCCAGGGTCTGTCCCAGCGGCGACAGCAGGGTGATCACGGTTTCCTGCTTGTCTTGCGACCAGGTAAAGCTGCCGTGCATCGCCTGGTCTTTGCCGTTTTGCTGGTAACGTATCGAGAGGCGGCCGCTGACGTCGATGGCTTGATGATATTGTCGCGCGGCGGCGGCGGCGGTGGTGGCGGTGGTTGTTGTAGTTGCGCCGGTCGGTGTGGATGAGGGCGACAAAGTGCTGCAGCCGCTAAGCACAACGGCGGCCAAGGTAACCGCTGCCAGGCCGCTGCGTCCGAGTGGCGCTCGCATCAGCCATATGGTCTTGCCCGGGATTTGCATCATAAGCTGGCACCCAGCCGTGTCAGTGTGTTTTTCAGCGCGTCGTTTTGCGGATCTTTCTGGCGCACTTCACGCCACAATTTTTGCGCGTCGGTTTTTTGGCCCTTAACCCACAGGACTTCACCCAGGTGCACGCCGATTTCCGGATCGGGCAGCAAGCCGTAAGCGCTACGCAGCCGTGACTCGGCTTCGTTCAGATTGCCCATGCGGTATTGCACCCAGCCCATGCTGTCGACAATGAAGGGGTCTTGCGGCGCCAGCGCCAGCGCTTTCTGAATCAGCGCCAGCGCTTCCGGCAAGCGGATATTGCGCTCTGCCAGCGAGTAGCCGAGCGCGTTATACGCTTGCTGGTTCTCCGGCGCCAGCGCGATCAGTTTGCGCAGCGCGGTTTCCATGGCGCTCAGGTTGTTCAGCTTTTCGGCCGCCATGGCGTAGTCGTACAGCAGGTCGGGATTATCAGGCTGCGTCTTGAGCGCAGTCTCCAGGACTTTGAACGCTTCTTGCGGACGTTTGGATTCTCGCAGCAATTGTGCCTCGACCTGAGTTACCTGGGCCTTTTCATGTTCGCCATTGGTGTCGATCTCGGCCAGCACCCGGCGCGCGCCGTTCAGGTCGCCGCGTTTGGACAGCAGCTGGGCGCGCCGCAACTGGGCGTCCAGGTAGGCATCGCCCGGCTCGACTTGCGCCAGCCATTTCAGCGCGGTATCGGTGTCGTTCCGATCGGCGGCAATCTGTGCCAGGATCAGCAAGGCCTGGGTGCTGTCGCGCGCTTCGTTCGGATGCTGGCTCAACTGGTCGACGTAACTGGTCAGGTAGCGTTCAGCAGCCTTGGTGTCGCCGATCTGCGCATTTAACAGGCCGAGCGCCAGCAGGGTGGTCACATCCTGCTTGTCGCTTTTGAGCAGGATTTCAAATTGACTGCGCGCTTGTTCATACTTCTTCTGGTCGATCAGGGTACGCGCATAAGCTACCCGCACTTCACGCGAACCCGGATATCTCTTGAGGAAATCGGTCAGGATGGGTTCGACATCTTTACTGTCCGGCGCGACTTGCGCGCTGGTCAGGATCGCCAATTCAGAATCGGGCTTGAGATTCAGTGCAATTCTCGCTTCCTCTTGGGCGCGGATGCTATTTCCCGTGCCAAAGGCTTGCTGCGCCAGCGCCAGATGCGCTTCCGACGTCGCGGTGTAGGGCGTGACCAGTTGTTCCAGCAAGGTAAATGCAGCGGCCTTGTCTTGCGCCCGCGCCAGCAAACGCTGGATCTGCAGCATCATCACGCCACGTGCTTGCGGCGGTGCGTTTTGCAGGCGCTTTTCAAGAATTGGCCTGGCCTCTGCCAGATTGTTGCTTAGCATGATGAAGCCGAGATAATACTGGGTTGCCTCGTCCGAATCGGGGGCCAGCTCACGCCACAGGCGGATGGCGACCAGCGCTTCGTTGGCTTGTTTGGCGCTGAGCGCCATTTCGGCGGCGCGCCGGGCCAGGCGCGGGTCGCGTGTTTGCTGGGCCGCTCCCAGCAGTGTCACATAGGCGGATTGCCAGTTGCCGCGCTGAAAAGCAATTTCAGAACTGAGTACCTTGAACAGGAGTTCCTTGGTCAACGCTACCGCCGGCAGATGTTCTTCCGGTGGCTTGACCGGCATCACTCTGGGCGTTAGCTTGCGGCTCGTGATCTGCTCGGGACTGGCCGTGGGAGCAACTGCGGGGGAAGAAGTGATAACGGCACCAGTACCAGTAGCAGCGTCAGGATTTGTAGCATCGTTGCCCGGCGTTACACCGGCGCAAGCCGACAGCAAGGTGGAGAGCGTTACAATGGCAAGGGTTTTTTTCAAGGGAATATCCTGGCTTGGCATGCATTTGTAGAGACCTGATGTAGAAAATCAAAAATAAAGATTACATTCAGGTCCTTAGTCATTTCCTGAAAACCGGTTTTCAGAGGTAATCTTGATTTTACGCCCAACCAGAGAGCAATGCGCAGCCGCAGCCTGCGGATTTGTTTCAAAAAGTACATAAAAAGTGGTTGAATGGAAGTTGAGTTGCAGTTGAGTTGCAGTTGAGTTAGCCATGCCATTTAAGAATTTTCCATGCGAGAACGTATCTGAACCATGCCCGAATTACCCGAAGTTGAAGTGACGCGACGCGGCGTTGCGCCGCATCTCGACGGTCGTGCGGTGACTGCCGTTACCTTTCGCCATCGCGGCCTGCGTTGGCCGTTTCCGCTCGATTTGCCGGAACTGCTGATCGGCCACAAGATACGCAGCACTGGCCGCCGCGGTAAGTATCTATTGCTGCGCTTCGATCACGGCACCGTGATTATCCATCTGGGGATGTCCGGGCATCTACGTATCCTGGAGCTTGGCGTTGAGCCGCAAAAGCATGACCATTTCGATCTGGTGGTTGGCCGGCAGCTGCTGCGGCTGACCGATCCGCGCCGTTTCGGCGCGGTACTCTGGCACGCCGATACCGACGGTCCGGTGGAGCAGCACGTGCTGCTGGCAGGATTGGGGCTTGAACCGCTGGAAGATATTTTCTCCGCGCAGATTCTTTATCAAAAGACGCGTAACCGCAGCGCGCCGATCAAGCAGGTGCTGCTGGCCGGCGACATTGTGGTCGGGGTCGGCAATATATACGCTTCCGAGAGTCTGTTCCGCGCCGGCATCAATCCGAAAACGCCAGCGCATCGCATCAGCCTGGCACGCTACGAACGGCTGGTTGATGCCATTCGGATAATTTTAGCGGCGGCAATTGACAAGGGCGGCAGCACTTTACGTGATTTTATTGGTGCCGATGGTCAATCTGGCTACTTCCAACAGAGCTATTTCGTCTATGATCGTGCTGGGTTGCCGTGTAGAAATTGCGGAACCTTGATTACGCAGATTAAACAAGGGCAGCGTTCGACGTTTTATTGCAAAAAATGTCAGAAATGAATATGTGTGAAATGCGTGTCTGAAATGCATGTCGGAAATGCATATTAAAGAAAATCAGAGAAGATAGGCGAGAGAGATAGTGAGCAATCTAGTCCAAAAATTCCAGGAATACAGCGAGTGGCGCACCGGCGTGGCGAGCGCCTTGCGACGTTATCAGACTTGGGCGAGCGCCTCGAAGCTGTCGGATGTCGCCAGCGAGCAGCGCATCAGCCGGGCCTTGGCGCGCCTGACCGACGATAAATTATCGATCGCCTTCGTTGCGGAATTTTCGCGTGGCAAATCGGAACTGATCAATGCGATCTTTTTTGCCGATTACGGCCAACGCATTTTGCCGTCGGCGGCCGGTCGCACCACCATGTGTCCGACCGAGTTGCTGTATGACGCTTCTTTCCCGTCCTGCATCCGCTTGTTGCCGATAGAAACCCGGGCAGAGTCGCAATCGACCAGCGACTACAAGGGCGCGCATCATGTCTGGACCGTATTGCCGCTGGATATTTCATCCACCGACGGCATGCTGGAAGCATTCAAGCAAGTCAGCCTGACCAAATGGGTGCCGGTGGAAGAGGCCAAGCTCTACGGGCTGTACGACGAGGCCGACCCGGATGCCGCGCTGGCCATCGATGCGCGGGGGCGCGTCGAAATTTCCCAATGGCGCCATGCCATCGTCAATTTCCCGCATCCCTTGCTGAAAGAGGGCTTGGTGATTATCGATACGCCGGGTTTGAACGCGATCGGCACCGAACCGGAACTGACGCTCAACCTGATTCCCAACGCCCACGCAGTATTGTTCATCCTGGCGGCAGATACCGGCGTCACCAAAAGCGATATCGACGTCTGGCGCCATCATATCGGCAGCGGCGCCGGCCGCATGGTGGTGTTGAACAAGATTGACAGCATGTGGGACGAGTTGCGCTCGCCGTTCGAGGTAGAGCAGCAAATCAGCCGGCAGGTATCGAGCGTGGCGCATACGTTGGGTTTGGCGGAGACGCAGGTGTATCCGGTATCGGCGCAAAAGGGCTTGGTCGGCAAGATCAACGGCGAGCCGGATCTGCTGAAGAAAAGCCGTTTGCCAGCCTTGGAAAATGCTTTGTCGCGCGAGTTGATCCCGGCCAAGCGCGACATCATCCGGTCTCAATTGATTGGTGATATCCATGATCTGACTGTCACCAAGCAAGCCTTGATGTCGGCGCATATCCGCAGCGTGGTTGAGCAGTTGCTGGAATTGAAGAGCTTGCGTGGCAAGAATACTTCCATCATCAGCCACATGATGAAGCGTATCGATATCGAGAAAAAGGAATTCGACGAAAGCCTGCTGAAATTGCAGGGCACGCGCATGGTGTTTGCGCGTTTGTCGGCAGGCGTGTTTTCGACGCTGGGCATGGGCTTGCTGAAAGAGGAAATCCGTAAAACGCGGGAGACCATGGAAGGCAGCATGTTCACCGCCGGCTTCCGCCACGCGGTGAAAGAGTTTTTTGACAAGGCACAGGAAAACCTGATGCTGTCGGGTCAGAAGACGGATGAAATTTCGGAAATGATGACCATCATGTACCGCAAGTTCTCGACCGAACACGGGCTGGCCCTGTCGACGCCGATGCCGTTCTCGCTGGATAAGTATCGCAATGAAATCAAAGTGATCGAAACCGCTTATCATCGCCAGTTCGGTACTGTCACCTTGGTGAAAACCAGCCAGGTGGTGTTGATGCAGAAATTCTTCGATTCAATCGCCTCGCGCGTGAAGCAGAGCTTCTTGCAGGCCAACCGCGACGTCGATGCATGGCTCAAGGTGGTGATGGCACCGCTGGAGGAACAGATCCGCGCCCACAAGTCGCAGCTCAAGCAGCGCACCGATTCGATTGAACGGGTGCATGTGGCGATCGACAGCCTGGAAGAAAAAATCCAGTCGGTGGAAATGCTGCAGAATGAACTGACTGCACAAAGGAATACCTTGATGGCGTTGGAGAATGATTTGAGGAATGCGCTGGGGAGTGAACTGGCGCCAATGAAAGTTGCGGTATAGATGAAACGTGTAGTTACCAATAGCAGTATCAGCAGTATCGACTCAGCAGATGCGCAGACATTTGCAGATCCATCTTTTTCCGCTGCAGTGATTCTCTGGCAGAAGCAACACGGTCGCCATGCATTGCCGTGGCAGCAAACGCGTGACGCCTATCGCGTCTGGCTGTCGGAAATCATGCTGCAGCAAACGCAGGTGGCCGCGGTGATTCCGTACTACCAGCGTTTCCTTTCAAGCTTCCCGGATGTGCAATCCCTGGCTGCAGCGCCAAGCGAGGCGGTAATGGCCCATTGGAGCGGCCTGGGTTATTACACGCGAGCGCGCAATCTGCATCGCTGCGCGCAACGTGTGGTGGCCGAACATGGCGGGATATTTCCGCGTGATCCTGAACTGCTGCAAGATCTGCCAGGCATCGGTCGTTCGACAGCTGCTGCCATTGCGGCATTTTCTTATGGTGTGCAGGCCGCGATTTTGGATGGCAACGTCAAACGCGTGTTCGCCAGAGTGTTCGGCATCGATGGTTATCCTGGCGCCAAGCCGATTGAAGATGCGATGTGGCGGCGTGCCGTGGCTTTGCTGCCAGAACAAGGTGTGGAGTCGTATACCCAGGGCTTGATGGACCTGGGGGCGACGCTTTGCACGCGCAGCAAACCATCCTGTGCGACTTGTCCGCTGGCGCAGCGCTGCGTCGCGCTGGCTACCGACCGGGTTGGGCAACTACCGGTGCCCAAACCGAAAAAAGCCATTCCTGAAAAACATACCGGCATGCTGGTGATCGTCGATCAGCATCAGGTTTTGCTGGAGCAGCGACCCGACAGCGGTATCTGGGGCGGCTTGCTGTCGCTGCCGGAAATTGCGCCAGGAGCGGATTTGGAGGCAACGTTAAGTCGCGCCACCGCAGCGTTCGGCGCAGTAGCATCATGCGAACCGCTACAACCGTTCACCCATGTCTTTACGCATTTCAAACTGCAGATATCGCCGTTCCAGATTGCGCTTGAGCGACGACTGAAAGGTGTCGCCCAGGCCAACTACGTTTGGTATCCGGCTGAAAAGCTGGCAGACGCGCCGCTGCCGGCCCCGGTCAAGAAATTGTTGCTGGAAGTCTTTCGCGAAGCCGATTTGTTCGCTTGAGCTGGAAGCCTAGATGATGTTGTGCTGCAGAAGATACTGATGGACTATGCCAAGCCGCTCGCGGCCGTCCGTCAGTTCCAGCAGTTTCTGGCGCGCTTTCAAAGGAATCGGCAGGATTTCGCACCAGCGGTTGGCGACCCAGCCCGCATTGTCGAATTGCAGCGGCAGTGCAAACGGGCTGGCGAAATTTGCGCCGTGCGTGGCGCGGCCTTTCTTGTCGATGTCATCAATCACCAGCTTCAAAGTGCTGGCGCATTGCAGATGCATTTCATCGGGACGCGTTACCTGGTCGGCTTCGATCAGCGTTATCTGTGCTTCCAGGCGCTGGTCGGGCAACACCCGTTGCTGCACAATCCGGAACCGCTGGCTGCCTTCGGTGCGCAACATCATCACGCCCAGATCCTGCATGTCCCACTCGGTAATCCTGGTCAGGCAGCCTACGCTTTCAGGTTCAGCCGCCTTGCCAACCTCTTGCCCTGATTTGATCAGCACCACGCCGAATGGCTGCCCGGTTCGCATGCATTCGCGCAACATGTCGAGGTAACGGGTTTCAAATACCTTGAGCGGCAGCACGCCGCCGGGAAACAGTACGGTATTGAGCGGGAACAGCGGAGTCCAGTGATTATTTTCAGGCATGATAAAAGAAGAATGTGAGCGGAACCACGGACCAGGAAGCCGGTTCGTCTAGCCCAGTTCGCGGTGGCGTCGCACCACACGTTCGGAAACCTGGAAATATTGCGCCAGTTGCTCAACCATATACACCGAGCGATGCTGGCCGCCGGTGCAACCGATCGCCACCGTCAGGTAGCTGCGATTGTCGTCCTTGAACGCCGGCAGCCACTTCTCGACAAAGTTGCGGATGTCGCCGAGCAGGTCGGTTACCTTCGGCAAGTCTTCCAGGAAAGCGATGACGGGCTGATCGCGCCCGGTCAGTGGACGCAGCTTGGCGTCGTAATGAGGATTCGGCAGCATGCGCACGTCGAACACCAGGTCGGCATCGAGCGGCACCCCTCGCTTGAATGCAAACGATTCGAACAGCAAGGTCAGCGGCGCCGGTTCGGTATCGACCAGTTCCTTGATCCAGCTGCGCAGCCGGTTGGCGCTGACGTCGGAGGTATCTATCGTATGGCCGATGCCCTCGATCTCGACCAGCATCTCGCGTTCATTCAAAATGCATTCGGTCAACGTCAGGCGGTCGGCCGGATTCTGACCCGGCAGCAGGCGGTGCGATAACGGATGGCTGCGGCGGGTTTCGGAAAAGCGGGCGATCAGGGATTCGGTCTGGGCTGTCAGGAAGAACACTTTAACGTCGTGTCCTTCCGCTTTCAATTGCTGGATGTCCGACGCCAGGCCGGTGAGCGAGTCGGCGCTGCGAGCGTCGGTAGCCACCGCCAGCATTTGCGCGCCCTCATGCTGGCGCGTCACGACCAGATCCCGCAGCAAGGTCGGCGGCAGATTGTCGACGCAAAAATAACCGGCGTCTTCAAGCACGCGAAGAGCGACTGATTTGCCGGAGCCGGAGATGCCGGTGATTAGGATTATGCGCATTGCGTAATGATACCGTAAGTACGCGATACCGTAAGTACGCGATACCGTAAGTACGCCGATCGAGAACGTAGGGGGGCACATCGTGCCCGCGCGACAGCTTAAAGATCGCTGTCGCTATCCATCGCAATACGCTGGCGGGCGATGAAATCCTTGAGCGTATCGATGCCGCGCAATTGCAGGATGGTATTGCGCACAGCGGCTTCCAGCAGCACCGCGATATTGCGGCCGGCGGCGACCGGGATAATGACTTTGCGGATCGGCAGCCCCAGTACTTCCTGGGTGTGCGCATCGAGCGGCAAGCGCTCGTAATTTTCTTCCAGGGTGGCGCGCCGCACCAGATGCACGATCAGCTTGAGGCGCATTTTCCGGCGTACCGCGGTTTCGCCGAAGATGGTCTTGATGTCGAGCAGGCCCAGGCCGCGTACTTCCAGCAGATTTTGCAGCAGGTGCGGGCAGCGTCCCTCGATCATGTTCGGCGCAATGCGGGAAAACTCTACTGCATCGTCGGCCACCAGGCCGTGGCTGCGCGAGATCAGTTCCAGCCCCAGTTCGCTTTTGCCGAGGCCGGATTCGCCGGTAATCAGCACGCCAACTCCCAGCACGTCCATGAACACGCCATGCATGGTGATCCGTTGCGCCAGCTTTTTCGACAGGTATACCCGCAGGTAATCGATTACCTGCGCTGCCGGCAGCGGCGTCGAAAACAGCGGGATATTCTTTTCGTCGCAGATTTCAAGAATGTTCGGCGGCGTCGCCAATCCTTGCGCGATGATGAAGGCGGGTGGTGCGCCGGCCACCAGCTCAGCGGTCTGATGGACTCGCGAGGCGGCCGAGAGGCGTTGATAGTATTCGGTTTCCTGGTGGCCGAAGACCTGGATCCGGCCCGGATGGATCAGGTTCAGATGGCCGACCTGGTCGGCTGCCGAGGCAGCATCGCCGGAAATCAGGCGTTCGCCGCCGGGGAAACCGGCAAACCAGCCTAACTGCAACGATTCGCGGTTTTCGTCATACAGCTGCTGAATCGATAAGGGCGTGGAAACGGGCATGGTTGGCGTCTGACTTGGTTAGGTGGCAAAGCAGGATCGCCCGCGGGCGATCCAAGCACAATTGCACGATTGCACGATTTGCGCTGTCTTGGAACCAACAGGTTCTTACGCCAAATTATGTCGCATTTTCGGTGCCCATGGGCTGCCAGGCGACGATATGGGCGTGCACCGAGGCCGGATCGGGATCGCTGGCCAGAATGGTGCGGAAGGCATCGCTGGAAAACATTTCGGCGATTTCCGAGAGGATTTCCAGATGTTGCTGGGTGACGTTGTCCGGAATCAGCAAAAACACCAGCAGGCTGACCGGTTCGCCGTCCGGTGATTCGAAGGGAATCGGTTCGGCCAGGCGCACAAAGGCGGCCAGCGGCGCTTTCAATCCCTTGACGCGGCCGTGCGGCACGGCGACGCCATGGCCAAGGCCGGTAGAACCTAGACGTTCACGCGCAAACAAGTTGTCGGAGACGGTAGAGCGGGCAATCCCGCAATTGTTTTCGAAGAGTAAACCGGCTTGTTCGAAGGCGCGTTTTTTACTGGAGACTTCCAGATCCAGCGCCACATTTTGTGCGGGCAGGATTTTTGCAAGATTAGTCATAATACAAATTGGTATGCGGCACAATACTGGTGGTTGTGTCTAAGTCAGTGTTCAGGTCGGCATTCAAGTAACCATTCAAGCCACCACTAAAACTGCCGCAGCATATCGAAAACAGGCCAATCCCTGGGGCTACTGATCGCAACAATGCAATTGTAGCTGTTATTGCAACGTCTCCCCCGATTTTGGCCCAAGTCAGCATAACTCAGGCTACGGTGCTATTAGGTTCTGCTTTTGCGTCCCTTGCTATGGCGTCCATTGATGCGCCTCAGAACCTCTGAGCCTCATCAATGGCGCCCATCTAGGATTATAGACTTGATTCCAATCAACAACATCAACTTGAGGTCATCGTCTTAGCTCGATGACCTGAGTTTTTACTTAACTTCAAAGCGCGCAAATATCAGCCAGACGTCGCCATTACCCTTATTCTGCGACAGGCGGGGCACATAGGATCCCATCAACTTGGCGCCTTTGACGCCCAGCGACACGACTGGCAAGGCAATCGGAAACGGAAAGCCGCCGAAATAATCCTGCCGGCTCATCAACATGGCGGTATAGCCGGCGCCGACTTCGACCGGTGTCTTGGGCACATTCCAGATCCATTCATAGGCATAACCAGCCATGACCTGCGGCTTGTAATGGGAATCGCGGATCGCAAGCAGGTACAGGGATTCATCATTGCCGTATTCATTGCGGATGGTGCGCCCGCCACCCAGGCCCCAGGCCTTTTCATTCAATTCCTCGATGCGCTCTTGTGTATAGGTGTGACGGCCATGATAGGCGTAACCTGACAGATACACTTCCATGTCGCCGTTTTCGACAATATTGTCGAGCCGGTTTTTGGTCTGTGAGAGAGTTTTGCTGAACCAGCCGGTGGTGTCCGGGGTTTCCTGAGCCTGGGCCGGAGTGCCTACGGCGACAAGTGCGGCCATGCAGGAGAGCAAAGCGGTGCGTTTGAGAGCGGTAAAACGAGAAAAAATTGTCATATGGAAAAAAATCCTTTGCAGCGAGGTCGTAAGGTAGACGCCGATCCTTTGAGCGTCAATATTCCTGACCAAAAAATTGTCATTCAGCTATTTAAATGCTGTCTTTTTGCCACGATTTGTGGCGAACTGTTAATTATTGCCTTGCCTGGCGCCAATTCAACGGTGGCTGCGAAGTGGAGAAATTGCTGCGCCATGGATTGATATCGAGACCACCGCGCCGGGTATAGCGCGCGTATACAGACAACTTTTGAGGCGAACAGTTGCGCATCAGGTCCATAAATATGCGTTCGACGCATTGTTCGTGGAATTCGTTATGGTCGCGGAAGCTGATCAGGTACTTGAGCAAGCTCTCCTGATCGATGGCGGCGCCGACATAATGGATCTGCACGCTGCCCCAGTCCGGCTGTCCGGTGACCAGGCAATTCGATTTCAGCAAATGGGATATGAAAGTTTCTTCTACAACAACCTGGTTCGGATCGCTTTTCAATAGCGACGGATTCGGCTGGTACTCGCTTACTTCGATATCCAGCCGGTCCAGCAACAAGCCCTGCGGCTCTTGCAGCTTGAGTCCGGAGAAGGCATCTGCAGTTGTCAGGCTGACATGTGCCGGCGCGCCGAAACCGGCCGACAGGTCTGTGCGCAATAGCTGCAACAACGCATCGGTATCGGCCAGCTTGGTCTGGTTGAAGGAATTCAGGTACAGCTTGAATGATTTCGATTCGACGATGTTAGGTGAATCCGCCGGCACCGTGAAAGTGGCGATGGCAACCTGCGGCTTGCCGCGCAAATTGAGCCAGGATACCTCGTAGGCATTCCAGATATCGACGCCGAAAAACGGCAGCGTGCCGCTAATGCCGATTTCTTCCCGCTTGCCCAGGCGAGCAATCGGAAACAGTAGCGATGGCTGGTATTGTGTCTGGTAGGCGGCGGGTTTGCCCAGCGGCGAAGCGTCGGGCGTATTCGAGGTGGTCATGGCTTTTGCTTATGCTTGATAAAGCAGTATTTTGCCAGAAAAGCACCACGGGCCTGATGTCACTCCTTAAATGCGATGTATCAAAGTGTGTTTCGAGGCCGATTCCAGGGTGGAACCTGCTTGCGGCGGCAGTCACCGCAAGCGAAGTCGACGACGTTGATAACTTTAGCCAAGAAACAATTTATAGACCGGATTGCTGCTTTCATCCCAATAGCGGTAGCCCAGGCCAGCCAGGAATCCGCGGAAAGCTTTCATTTCCTTTTTCGGCACTTGCAGTCCGACCAGGATGCGGCCGACGTCGCCGCCCTGGCTGCGATAGTGGAACAGGCTGATATTCCAGTCCGGCGCCATCGAATTCAAAAAGCGCATCAGCGCACCCGGACGCTCCGGGAATTCAAAGCGGTACAGCAATTCGTTGTTAGCCAACGGGCTTTTGCCGCCCACCAGATGCCGCACATGGACCTTGGCCAGCTCGTCATGGGTCAGGTCGAGCGTGCTGAAACCGTGCTTCTCGAAATTCTTGGCGATCAGGCTGGCTTCTTCACCGCTCGAAGTCTGGACGCCGACAAACACGTGGGCGATTTTTTCATCGCTGATGCGATAGTTGAACTCGGTCACATTGCGCGGCCCGACCTGTTCGCAGAAACGGCGGAAGCTGCCGTGCTCTTCGGGAATGGTGACGGCATACACGGCTTCGCGCAACTGGCCGATATCGGCCATTTCGGCGACGAAACGCAAACGGTCGAAATTCATGTTGGCGCCGGACGCAATGGTGATCAGGGTCTGGTCCTTGATCGGCTTGCGGGTACCTTTGGCGCGTTCGACATAGGCTTTGGCGCCAGCCACCGCCAGCGCTCCGGATGGCTCCAGAATGCTGCGCGTATCCTGGAAAACATCTTTGATGGCGGTGCAAACCGCATCCGTATCGACCAGGATCACTTCATCCACATACATGCGCGCCAGGCGGAAAGTTTCTTCGCCCACCAGCTTGACTGCGGTGCCATCGGCAAACAGGCCGACATCCGGCAGCGTGACGCGGCGGCCGGCCTTCAGGCTGCGCGCCATGGCGTCGGAATCGGTAGTTTGCACGCCGATGATCTTGATCTCGGGCCGTACCGCTTTGACATAGGCGGCGACACCGGCAATCAGGCCACCGCCGCCGATCGGCACGAAAATCGCATGGATAGGCCCGGCATGCTGGCGCAGGATTTCCATGCCGATGGTGCCCTGGCCGGCGATCACATGCGGATCGTCGAACGGATGCACGAACGTCAGCTTGAGTTTCTTTTCCAGCGTCAGCGCATGGTTGTAGGCATCGGTATAAGAGTCACCGAACAGCACGACTTCGCCGCCGCGCGCCCGGACCGCATCGACCTTGACCTGCGGCGTGGTGGTCGGCATCACGATCACGGCGCGGCAGCCGAGCTTGGCCGCCGACAGCGCCAGCCCTTGCGCATGGTTGCCTGCGGAAGCGCAAATCACGCCGCGCTTGAGCTGGGCCGGGGTCAGGCTGGCCATCTTGTTGTAGGCGCCGCGCAACTTGAAACTGAACACGCTTTGCACATCTTCACGCTTGAAATAAATCGGGTTGCCAATGCGTTGCGACAGGGTCGGCGCAAATTCAAGTGGGGATTCGACCGCGACATCGTAGACGCGGGCGGTGAGGATTTTCTGCAAATAGTCTGTGGTCATGTTGTTGTCAAATTGTGGCTGTCGAGCGCGCTGGCGGCATGGTTGGAAATCAGGCAGAAGCGTGGTCGGCAACAGGATCAGGCCGGAAGGAACAGCGGATCATTATAATGGACGGCTTTTAATCGTCACCAGGTTTTGTCGGCTGCAGCGTAATAAAGATTATCAACAACAACGTATGTCGATATGCATGTCGATATATATGTTGGATTTGTCGAATATGTCGATCTATGCATCGCACGCGCCACATCAGCCGTCTCTCTGAATTGTCCCTATGATCGAATCCGCCGTTTTATGGTTGCTCAAGACACTTGCCGTGCCAACGGTCGGTTTAACTTCCGTCTTTATCATCAGTTTTGTCGCCGCCACCTTGCTGCCACTGGGCTCGGAGCCGGCAGTGTTTGCGGTGATCAAATCCAACGGCGCGCTATTCTGGCCGGTGATTTTCGTCGCAACGGCGGGTAATACGCTGGGCGGTATGGTCGATTACTGGATGGGCTACGGCGCCAAGCAAGCCTTCGCTCGCGAGCGCGACAGCAAATGGTTTGGCTGGCTGCAGCGTTATGGCGCAAAAACCATGCTGCTAGCCTGGATGCCGGGCATCGGCGATCCTATCTGCACTTTGGGCGGCTGGCTCAAATTGCCGTTCTGGCCTTCCGTCATGTACATGGCGATCGGCAAATTCGTCCGCTACATATTGGTGGTCTGGCTGCTGATGCATGTGCCGGACGGCTTTTGGCGGCAAGTTGCAAGCTGGCTGGCGTGAACGGCGAACCGTAAACTGCTAGTTGCTTTTTGGCATCAAATCGCCGACAGGCCCGCCCAAAACATCGCCGGTGTAATCAGCAGTAATATGACATATGGCAGCATACGCAATGGCCATGCGCGCTCACGCAGCAGGTAGGAAATGCCGAAATAAGGGTTTCTTTTTGATAACGAGACGGGTGTCATGACATCGCTCCTTGAGTCAGAGAAATCAGCCTTTGCACTGACCATAGTCGGCCAATGTGAGGGAAATGCTTTCCAGGATTTCGCTAATGATTTGGCTAAACATGAGAGCTCCTGAAAGAAGTGGGCATAGATCAATTGTAGATAAAAACTATTAATAATTAAAAATTGATTGTTTTTATTGATTTCATTGGGTTTGCCTATCCGGGCATGATCAGTCTCTTGCACTGCACAAATTGGTATGTTGCCGTCGCGAAGTAGCGCGATAAGCTAAAATACTGGTCCAGCAGCAGTAGTCAAAGTAGTCAACTTTCCTAGACCAATGAACGCCCCAGTAAAAATCCAGGCATTATTGTCAGACGCGCCACACGGCGCCACCCCTACGCGTTTGCGCGAAATTCCCTACAACTACACCTCGTTTTCCGATCGCGAAATTGTGATCCGGCTACTAGGCGAAGCGTCTTGGCGACTGCTCGACGAACTGCGCAGCAAGCGTCAGACCGGCCGTTCCGCCAGGATGCTGTACGAAGTCCTGGGCGACATCTGGGTGGTGCGGCGCAATCCGTATTTGCAAGATGACATGCTGGACAATCCGAAGCGCCGTCAGGCCCTGATTGACGCGTTGCATCATCGTCTCAGCGAAGTCGACAAGCGCCGTATCGTCACCGATCAGGAGAACGAGGGTGGCGCAGCGCGTGATGCCGCCAGCGATGAAGAAGCGAAACGGCGCAGCGAGAACGTTGAAGCGTTGCTGGCTGCCGCACGCAAGGCGATTGCCGCTTTCGCTGACGAATTCCGCCAGACCTACGATTTGCGCAAGCGCACCAATAAAATCCTGGGTCGCTACACCGCCAAGGACAACATCAAGTTCGACGGCCTGTCGCGCGTATCGCATGTGACCGACGCCACCGACTGGCGCGTCGAATATCCATTCGTGGTGCTGACGCCCGATAGCGAAGATGAAATGGCCGGCCTGGTCAAGGGCTGTATCGAACTTGGCCTGACCATCATCCCGCGCGGCGGCGGCACCGGCTACACCGGCGGCGCGATTCCGCTGACGCCTTTGTCGGCAGTCATCAACACGGAAAAGCTGGAGCAACTGGGCGCAGTCGAAATGGCTGTGCTGCCAGGCTTGGATAAAGAATACGCGACGATTTATTCTGGCGCCGGCGTGGTTACCAAGCGGGTCTCCGACGCTGCTGAAAAAGCCGGCTTCGTCTTTGCGGTCGATCCGACTTCGGCTGAAGCATCCTGCGTCGGCGGCAATATCGCGATGAATGCCGGCGGCAAGAAAGCAGTGTTGTGGGGCACCGCGCTCGACAACCTGGCCAGCTGGCGCATGGTCGACCCGAACGGCGATTGGCTCGACGTAACCCGTCTCGACCACAACCTCGGCAAGATCCACGACACGCCGCTAGCGCGCTTCCAACTCGAGTGGCGTCACCCGGCTGAAAAGGGCCGCCCGAGCGAAAAGCCGTTCAAGACGGAAATCCTGGAAATCGCCGGCCGCGTATTCCGCAAGGAAGGCCTGGGCAAAGACGTGACCGACAAATTCCTGGCGGGTTTGCCAGGGATTCAAAAAGAAGGTTGCGACGGTTTGATTACCTCCGGGCGCTGGATTCTGCACAAGATGCCGAAGCACACGCGCACCGTTTGCCTGGAATTTTTCGGCCAGGCGCGCGATGCGATTCCATCGATCGTCGAGATCAAGGATTTCCTCGATGCCGAAACCAAAAAGGGCGGGGCGATCCTGGCCGGCCTGGAGCATCTGGATGAGCGTTATCTGCGCGCGGTGGGTTACACCACCAAGTCGAAACGCGGCGTGCTGCCGAAGATGGCCTTGTTCGGCGATATCGTCGGCGATGACGAAAACGCCGTAGCGCAAGCTGCATCGGAAGTGGTGCGCATGGCGAACAACCGGGTCGGTGAAGGTTTCGTCGCGGTCAGCCCGGAAGCGCGCAAGAAATTCTGGCTGGACCGTGCCCGCACGGCCGCCATCGCCAAACATACCAACGCCTTCAAGATCAATGAAGACGTGGTGATTCCGCTCAATCGCATGGGCGAGTACACCGACGGTATCGAACGTATCAACATCGAATTGTCGGCCAAGAACAAGCTGCAATTGCTGGGCGAGCTGCGCGATTTCCTGCTCAATGGAAATCTGCCTTTGGGCAAGGGCGACGATGTTGATGGCGACGACATTCCGGCGGCGGAAATCCTGGAAGACCGCGTGCATCAGGCTGAACAACTGTTAGCCGATGTGCAGGCGCGCTGGACTTATCTGCTGGCGAATCTGGATACGCCGCTCAAGGACGCGAAAGAAGAACTGGCCGCATTGGGGCTGGAAAAACTCAGCACGACATTTGACGAACGCCTGTTGCAGCAACCTGCCGCCACCGTGTTCGACGTGGTGCAGGACCGCACTGTGCGGGTATCCTGGAAACAGGAAGTGCGCGCTTTGTTGCGGCAGATTTTCAACGGCGCCTCGTTCAAGCTGATTCTTGATGAGTGCAACGCAATTCACAAGCGTGTCCTGCGTGGCCGCGTGTTCGTCGCCTTGCACATGCACGCCGGCGACGGCAACGTGCACACCAACTTGCCGGTCAATTCCGATCACTACGAAATGCTGCAGGATGCGCATGCCGCCGTAGCTCGCATCATGACGCTGGCGCGTTCGCTGGACGGCGTGATTTCGGGCGAACACGGGATCGGCATCACCAAGCTGGAATTCCTGACTGAAGATGAGATCAAGGATTTCCGCAGCTACAAATTGCGGGTCGATCCGGAAGGCCGCTTCAACAAGGGCAAGCTGTTGAACCTGCCTGGTTTCGAGGCTGACCTGAGCAATGCCTATACGCCGTCGTTCGGCCTGATGGGACACGAATCGCTGATCATGCAACAAAGCGATATCGGCGCCATCGCCAACAGCGTCAAGGATTGCCTGCGTTGCGGCAAATGCAAACCGGTGTGCGCCACTCACGTGCCGCGCGCCAATCTGCTGTATTCGCCGCGCAACAAGATCCTGGCCACTTCGCTGCTGGTGGAAGCGTTCCTGTATGAAGAGCAAACGCGGCGCGGCATCTCGATCAAGCATTGGGAAGAGTTCGAAGATGTGGCCGATCATTGCACCGTCTGCCACAAATGCGTGACGCCATGCCCGGTCGATATCGATTTCGGCGACGTCTCGATGAACATGCGCAACCTGCTGCGCAAGATGAACAAGAAATCGTTCAATCCTGGCACTACGGCCGCCATGTTCTTCCTGAATGCAACTGATCCGGCCACCATCAACATGACCCGTAAAGTCATGACTGACTGGGGCTTCAAGGCACAACGTCTCGGTCACGACATACTGAAGAAATTCGCCAAGAAGCAGACCAAGAAGCCGCCGGCCACGGTCGGCAAGGCGCCGATCAAAGAGCAGGTGATCCACTTCATCAACAAGAAGATGCCAGGCAATCTGCCGAAGAAGACGGCGCGCGCCTTGCTGGATATCGAAGACGACAAGATCGTGCCGATCATCCGTGATCCGAAGAGCACCACAGCCGATACCGAAGCGGTGTTTTACTTCCCCGGCTGCGGTTCCGAACGCTTGTTCTCGCAAGTGGGATTGGCGACCCAGGCCATGTTGTGGGAGGTCGGCGTGCAAACCGTGCTGCCGCCGGGTTATCTGTGCTGCGGTTATCCGCAACGCGGCTCCGGCGATTACGACAAGGCTGAAAAGATCATCACCGACAATCGCGTGCTGTTCCATCGCATGGCGAATACCCTGAACTATCTCGATATCAAGACCGTCATCGTATCTTGCGGTACTTGCTACGATCAGTTGCAAGGCTATCAGTTCGACAAGATCTTCCCGGGCTGCCGGATTATCGATATCCACGAATACCTGCTGGAGAAAAATCTCAAGCTGGAAGGCGTCAGCGGTACGCGTTACATGTACCACGATCCTTGCCACAGCCCGATGAAATTGCAGGATCCGATGAAAACGGTGAATGCCTTGATCACCACCGACAACGGCGCCAAGATCGAGAAGAACGAGCGTTGCTGCGGCGAGTCCGGCACCTTCGGCGTGAGCCGTCCGGATGTCTCGACCCAGGTCCGTTTCCGCAAGGAAGAAGAGATGAACAAGGGCGCGGATAAACTGCGCGCCGATGGTTTTGGCGGCGACGTCAAGATCCTCACGTCCTGCCCGTCTTGCCTGCAGGGCTTGTCGCGCTACAACGACGATTCCGGCACTACCGCCGATTACATCGTGGTGGAGATGGCGCGTCACCTGCTGGGCGAGAACTGGTTGCCGGATTATGTGGCACGCGCCAACAACGGCGGCATCGAGCGGATCCTGGTGTAGCCATGACAACGCATTCGGTTGATTGCGAACTGTGCAGCGGTGACGGTGGAGAAATTCTCCACCGCGCCGAAAAATTCCGCGTGGTGCTGGTCGATGATGCCTTGTATCCGGGATTCTGCCGGGTCATCTGGCACCGGCACGTCAAGGAAATGACGGATTTGTCGGCGGCCGATCGCGCTGCATTCATGGATGCGGTGTGGATAGTTGAAACCGCCGTGCGAAATATCATGCAGCCGGAAAAAATCAACCTGGCTTGCCTCGGCAACATGACTCCGCATCTGCATTGGCATGTGATTCCACGTTATCTGGACGACGCCCATTTTCCCAGCCCGGTTTGGGCCCAAGCCCAGCGGCAGCCGTTGCCGGCCAGCCTTGTGCAGCGGCAGGCATTGCTGGGCGCGTTGCGCTCGGCGATATCCGAGCAGTTTTAATCTTTTTTATATTCCCCAGACAATCCAATGACCGGCTCCAAACAATCAGCTCCTGCGCCTATACCGGTGTCATTCACAGTGCACAAGCAGTCGTGCACGCTGGAAGTCGCCTTCGACGATGGTGCGGTATTTTCGCTGCCGTTTGAATTGATGCGCGTTTATTCGCCATCGGCGGAAGTAAGCGGCCACGGTCCGGGGCAAGAGGTACTGCAAACCGGTAAGCGCAATGTCGAAATGGCGGCGCTTGATCCGGTCGGCAATTACGCCGTCAAGCCGACCTTTTCGGATGGGCACGTCAGCGGCATTTATACCTGGGCCTATCTGTATAAGCTGGGGCGGGATCAGGAAGCGATGTGGGAAGATTACCTGCAGCGCTTGGAAGCGGCTGGCCATACGCGCGAAAGCGGACGGGATTTGCCGATGACAAGCAAGACCGCCGGCGGTCATGGTTGTGCCTGACTGAGCAAAAGCGAAGTCGACTTCTCACCTTTGCGGGGAGAATGCCAATTGTGGTGATGCGTTTCTTGTGAAATTGATTACGGCCTTATTTATGCCATGTATCCCAGGCGATACGACAATGCAGTGGTCGACTCTTTCAAGGTTTGCGCTATCGCCCCATCATGAGAAACATCAAAACTATCGGCCGGTCCCATTACCGCTAACACAAGGCTGATGTTACCTGTGTAATCGAACACCGGCGCGGCCAAAGCGTGTATTCCAGGAACGGGCTTGTCGATCGCGCTATCAATCCCGCTGATACGTATTTTGCGCAAAGTATCCGCCATTTTTTTTGAAATCACCGTCGAGCTTGTCTCGTCTGCAAAACGCAAAGTATTTTGATGTAATAATCTTTCCAATACAGGTGCTGGCAAGTAGGCGCTAAATACACGGCCGATAGTCGTATGCATCATCGACATCACCGTACCGATGCGTATGCTGATATGCATTGGTTTTGGTGCATCTTCCAGATGAATGATCGTTGGGCCCATCGGTCCAATGATCGCCAATGCGACAGTCAATCCTGTGCTCTCTACCAGTTGATTGGTTTCTTGTTCGGCTTCCCTGACAGGCGCCAATCTTTGCAGGGCATTCAGTCCGAGTTCCAGACTCAAAGCACCCGGACTAAAATCTCCCGATTGCGCATGTCGCTCTAATAATCCGATTTTGCATAAACTAACCAAATGCGGGAATGCTTTTGCCGAACTCATCTGTGCATTCGCTGACAGCGTACGCAAAGATAACGGCATCATCGCGGAGCTGATCACCTGCAGTAGTTGTCCTGTAATTTCTAACGATTGAATCCCGCGCTGCTGTTTATCAGTATTGATTTTTGTATTTTCAGTTGCTGCAATGGCTTTCAGCTCTTCAACTTGCGGGGCTTGTATAAGTGGTTGAGACAATGCCTCCTCAATCGCCTTTGCTGTTGTGCGTAAGGCTTTGGCGATGCTGCCATGCCAATGCGTGTCCATTGTTTTGGATGAACCGACCACCGTCAGCGCTAAACAGAGCTGCCGTTCAGCATCAAAAACGGGAATACATAAACTGCTAATGCCGGGGCTGGGATAATTAATCCCGCGCGCCATGCCACGCGCTCTAATCGCATCCGCATCGTGCTGTAATGCATCTGCATGTGGTGCAGGTGATTGATAAAACTGCTGCCATATATTCTGGGCAGATACGGCTTGTTGCTGCATCAATTGCCGCACGATTTGTGCCGGTAGATAAGCAGAAAACACGCGCCCTGTAGATGTCTGCGATAAGGACATAACTGTCCCCACATGCAAGTTAACGTGCAAAGGCAAACCGCTGTTTTCATAACGCACGATGGTCGGGCCTTGTGGACCCATGATGCAAACGGCGACGCTGTGTCCAATTTCTGCAGCCAATGCCTGTACATGCGAGAGTGCTACACGATAAGGCAATTGTTGCTGCAAATGCCGCAACCCCAAACGTAGTGCTAACGGCCCAGGCTCATAAGCACCAAATTGCGTGCGTTTCACCAATGCCAACTTACACAACGTCACCATATAGGTAAACACCTGTGCGCTAGTCATTTGGACCGCATTGGCTAATTCCGCAAGATGGCAGGGTTGGCGCGCACGGCTCAAGGTTTGCAATATTTTTCCCGACACCTCAACGCTTTGCACCCCGCGCTGGGGCTTGGCTACGGATGGAACGAGAGGCGATGAGGGGAGCTTAGGCAAGTGAAGACATGCATAGTTGGAGATGGGAAATTGTTAATGATTTAAAGACGGAGGTCAAGTTAACTCGACCTCCGAGCGCTTTAATGCTGCCTACAGCAAGGCTTAAGCAACCTTTTTCCCACTTTCTCTAACTATAGGATATTGCTTTAAAGGGATAAGCTGGTTAATGTCAGCGAAAGGATTACCTTCCAAAATTTCGGCTGGTTCATCTTTTAACTTGATCCTGTTGATGGTAGCCAGCACCCCGATAGCGGCATTAGCGCCTGCCATAAAAGCCCCCTCGCACCAACCACCATAATTACTGGCGCTATCTGATGCAAAATGGATGCGTTGATAAGTTTTCCAGCGTGTTGATTCGCTGGCAAAGCCGTTTTCTTCCGTTAATAAATAGGCATACGCCCACGTGTTCACCATTTGAAAATCACCCGCGGCATCGAGTTTGAATCCCCCGGCAGTACTTGGATTATCTTGCCAATCCATGCCTGTGACATCGTTATTGGTCGTACTGCCGCTATCGATAAAAAAGCGGGTAACGTTACCACCGTCCCTATTGATAAAAGCATATGGCAGTACTGATGCAGCAGTACGATAAGCACGCCACCATTGGTTTGAGTTTGCGAGCCATGGGGCAGGCTCTGCATGCCCATCGGTACCGGGATTTTCACGCGCCTTCGCCGCGCCTGATACGGCTTGTACTTTATTGGAATCGAGATTCCAGGTATATGAAAGTAAAGCGGCGCACGGCGAATTAATATCTTCCGGGTTCGCTGGCAAGAAATAACTGGCACGGGACCAACCCTCACTTAATACGCATTGCACCGGCAAACCTTCAATCCGATGCCATGCTATTTCTGGTGTCGTCACGTTCCATGGTGCTGTCTCAAATGTACAAAACGATTTACTGGCATTGACCATATTCAACCGTGCAATACCATTTTTTTGTGGACGGATAAAAGTATTAAAAGCAGGCGATGTGCTTGGTTTGTCGAAGTAACTATAGAACTGACACGGTTTGCCTTCTATGTTTTGAATAACTCGCGTGGTATTGCGTGGATAACTATGATCTGCGGTTAAAGACATCAAGGCAATGGCTGCAGTATGCGGTACTGCGACAATCAAAAAATCGGCATATTGCGGCTGTAGATTTGGGGCTGCCGTAATGTTGAGATCGCGTACTAATACACCAGATTTGGCCAGGGTCTCATCTGCTGCTGAAAACATGCCGATTTCTTGTACTTCATGTTCTTCAAAAATACGTAGCGTACCTTTTCCGGCAGCACCAAATTCCGAATTCAATTTTTCCATAATAATGTTGGCGACACTGCCCAAGCCATAACCGGCGGGTAACGCATATTCATCGGCATAATCCCAAATCCAGATGCGTAGCATCTCAAGAAAACTGACTGGGAATAAACTCCCCATGCCACCTGTGCCAAAACCCAAATTGAAGAAACGCGCTAAATCGTCTGGCGACCAATTATTTGGTTTGGCAACATATTCATGTATCCATGCACCAAAGGTCATGTTGTCAAAATTGCTGACCATGAAGCCCCAATAATCGTAGAGTCGCTTTTCCTGAGCGGGATTCAAATCGGGTAAAACCAACAATCCTTGCACCTCTATGGACGTGGTCTGTCCATCACTCAGCGTATTCATAGCTTCAGCAACATGACCGGCAATCCTGCCAAATTGCGGCGGCAAATCGGGGTGTGATGCACTCCCCGCATGCCACAGATAAGTTTGCCCATCCTCGCACACGATGGTAGGAACGATGCCAGGGTTAGGGAAAGGCATAAAGACCTGATCATCCCTGAAAGCCTCGGCAAACATATGCCAAGTCGCCTTGGCTTTGACCGGAAAACGCATTCCACCTAATTCGCAAACTGATTGTCCCTTGAGACCAAAATCGCGGATGTCGGTGTTCGCACGGCCGTGACGATAGTGCATCCAATCTCCAGTTTGTTCTTTCAGCTTGTTACGGTCATACATATCCACCGAAAGTCCGGCGCGTAGCAGCTCCCGCGCAGCCATCAAGCCAGACATGCCACAGCCGACGATGATGACTTTATTGGTTTTTTCATCGTTGCTAAACGGCTCCCTGAGCCAGCCATTCGTCGTATCAGAGGCCGCCAAAATCCGACCGTAATCATAGGGGAAACTTTCAATCAAACGTGACGTACCGGCTTTTAACTGAGCAAGTGTAAGTGGTCCTGCTGCACGTGGGCGCTTACCACTGGTGCCACCAAGTGCATCTAAAGAAGGAAACCAAGCCATGCTGAACTCCTAGTTGTCGTCACAGTAATGTGACATTGATGAAATATCGCGTTATGGGCGAACTCGGATGAGAAAGTATCTCGCGCGAGATGCTCATCATTCATCATGTTTGGAGATCTGGTCTTTTTAAACTGTCAACATTGACTGGTATTAAGAGCAATCTTACTTACCCTTTGATGGTTATATATAGGCAAATGCATTTGTTATTGACAAATGCAAAGTGATGCTCCTAGAATCTACTCGACACAATCGCAGCAGCAATCAATGTCATTGCTTAACTACAACAACTGAACGGGGACCAACATGACCAACAACACGAAAGCATTTGCTTCGCAAGCGGACTTGGAAGTGAAAAAAATCAGCTTCACAAAGCTGAGCGATAACGCCTATGCCTACACGGCCGAAGGTGATCCCAATTCTGGTGTCATTATTGGCGACGATGCTGTGATGATTATTGACACCACAGCCACCCCTTTGATGGCTGACGATTTAATTAAAGAAATTCGTAAGATCACCGACAAGCCGATCAAATATGTCGTGCTGTCTCACTATCACGCCGTGCGTGTAT
Source organism: Collimonas antrihumi (assembly GCF_018304965.1). Lineage (GTDB taxonomy): Bacteria > Pseudomonadota > Gammaproteobacteria > Burkholderiales > Burkholderiaceae_D > Collimonas > Collimonas antrihumi. The sequence goes on along the minus strand of NZ_JAGQED010000016.1, from coordinate 56,995 downwards.
TGGGCGCATCGGCCTATGCCAAAGAAGGCGCAGAACAAGTCATCGCCAGCCGCGGTACTTACGAGATGATTGTCGAGCGTGGCGAAGCTGACATGAAATCGGAAATCGAGCGCTTCCCCCGCTTGTTTGCCGGCGTTGAATCCGTACCAGGATTAACGTGGCCAACACTGGTTTTTGACAAAGAAATCACCCTGTTTTTGGGCAAGCTGGAAGTCAATATCATGCATCTGGGCGCAGGCCATACCAAAGGCGATACGGTTGCCTGGATTCCTTCGCAAAAAATCCTCTTCTCCGGTGATCTGGTCGAATACGATGCTGCTTGCTATTGCGGTGACGCGCAATTGACGGAATGGCCGCTGACATTGGAAGCATTGCGTGCACTCAAGGCAGAGAAATTAGTGCCAGGTCGCGGCCCTGCTTTAGTCACGCCACAGCAAGTGGAAGAAGGTCTGAATTACACTCGTGACTTCGTCACCACCTTGCTACAACAAGGAAAAGAAGCGGTCGCGCAAAAATTCGGCTTAAAAGAAGCCATGGCACATACCCGTAAAGCGATGGATCCAAAATTTGGCCAGGTCTTCATTTACGAACATTGTTTGCCATTTGATGTATCGCGCGCCTATGACGAAGCCAGCGGTATTAAACACCCACGCATCTGGACGGCTGAGCGCGATAAAGAAATGTGGGCCGCTTTACAGAACTAATGCATCGCCAACAATCACGTTTCACGTACTCAAAGTGGGGTAGCCACGCCTTTGTGCCCACGCAGAAGCCTTCCTGTTAAGTAATGCAGCTTAATTAATTTGTAAAGATTCCTGTCATTCCCGCGAACGCGGGAATCCATGTTGCGCGAAAGATGGATTCTCTCTCCCGCCTAGACGACACAAATTCTGCGTGGTGGCATTTTATAAAATTGATTTCGCTTTCTTACTTACTACTCAAGCAGGCTCTAAGAAAAAAATAAATAAACCTCTATAGGGGAGACAAATATGAGCAAATCCATTGATCAGTCACACCACGCGGACTATCAACAACGCACCTTCGCCTATCAACCTTGCACGGAACAAGAGCAAGCCGCTGATAAGAAAACACGACATCCCGTCATCATCGTCGGCGCGGGGCCATCTGGTCTGAGCGCCGCGATTGACATCGCCCAACGCGGCATACCTGTGGTGGTGGTGGATGATGACAATCGTCTCTCTAACGGCTCGCGGGCTATTTGCTTTGCCAAACGGACTTTGGATATTTTCGATCGTCTTGGCTGCGCCGAACCGATGGTAGAAAAAGGCGTACGATGGAATGTCGGCCGAGTATTTTTACAGGATCAACAAGTTTATCAATTTGATCTTCTGCCGGAAACCGGGCATCGGCGCCCCGCCTTCATCAACCTGCAACAATATTATGTTGAGGGCATGTTGTTAGAGCGTGCCCAGCAATTACCGAATCTGGAAATTCGCTGGAAAAATCGCGTTACAGGATTGACCCGACATGGCACTGATCAAGGTGTCACGTTGACCATAGAAACTCCGGATGGCGCCTATGATCTGCATGGCCGCTATATCGTCGCGGCCGATGGGTCGCGCAGTGCGGTGCGTAAGTTGATGTGCCTGGACAGCAAAGGCCGCACATTCAAAGATCGCTTTTTAATTGCTGACGTCAAAATGAAAGCCGATTTTCCGGCGGAACGCTGGTTTTGGTTTGATCCGCCATTTCATCGAAATCAGTCGGTTTTACTGCACAGCCAACCAGATAATGTCTGGCGCATTGATTTTCAATTAGGATGGGACGCCGATCCTGAGTTGGAAAAGCAACCAGAACGCGTCATCCCACGGGTACGGGCGTTACTCGGCAAAGAAGCAGAATTTACGTTGGAATGGGTCAGCGTGTACACCTTTTCCTGTCTGCGCATGGACAGTTTTCGCCATGGCGCGGTATTGTTCATCGGCGATGCGGCACATGGCGTTTCCCCGTTTGGTGCACGCGGCGCAAATAGCGGCGTGCAAGATGCAGAGAACCTGGCCTGGAAATTAGCGTTGGTATTACAAGGAAACGCGCCGGATAGCCTACTCGATAGCTATGCTAGCGAACGTGAGTACGCTGCGGATGAAAACATTCTCAATTCCACTCGCTCGACCGATTTCATTACCCCGAAATCAGATGTCAGCCATCTGTTTCGCGACGCAGTTTTAAAATTGGCGCAACATCACCCCTTTGCACGACAATTGGTCAATAGCGGCCGCCTGTCTGTACCGGCCGTATTAAAAACATCGCACTTAAATAGCCCTGATGTGGATGCGACGTGGTCAGGCAATATGGTGCCCGGTGCGGTCTGCGCTGATGTCCCAATCAAAATCGCGGGAAAAGACAGCTGGCTGTTGTCGGCCATCGGTCAGAAATTTACCGGCCTATTCTTTTGCGACGATGCCCAACACCTGGTGCAACAAATAAGCAATCTGCGACTCAACACTGCCAGCATCCAAGCACTCAAATTGATCGTGATCGTCAACAGAGAAAATCTAGCTGCCGTGGGACAAGCTGCACACGCCTTGTTAACGCAGTCGGATCAGCTCATCATAATTGAAGATTACGAAGGTTTAGCCAAACAACGTTACGCCGCACGTCCAGGTAGTTTTTACCTGGTACGCCCAGATCAACATGTATGCGGACGCTGGCGCGAATTGAATGTGGCAGCAATCAAAACAGCGTTGCAAAAGGCACTGGGATTGGCTGATAAACAGCACGTAATGCATTAAACCGTATATGTATTTTCATCATATAAAGCCAAGTGTCCGGGAGATAAAGTGCACCTCAATATCCAACCAAATCTGGGGCGTCCAGATGATTTTTATGAAATGCTGATCGATACTCATCGTGACTTAAGCAATGCACAGAGCCAGATGCTCAATGCAGAGCTAATCCTGCTATTGGCAAATCACATTGGCGATATCAATGTCTTGCGCGAAGCGATGGCATTGGCGCGCACGGATATCGAACTACCCATGCCAATCGCAAATCAAGATCAGAAGATGGAGACGCTCGCTGCTTAAGTGAGGGCAGCGACATCACCATTTATTTTGCAACGTCCTTGTCCATAAGCGCCATCAGAGTGCAAGCATCGGCGTCGGCTTTACACAGCATCAGGAGACAACCGTGCTAACTACCATGACTGCCAGCGACGCTCGGCAACGCGACAATCTGTATTCCAAAGTAACGTGGCGTATCATCCCGTTTCTCTTTATTTGCTACGTGGTTTCTTTTCTTGATCGTATCAACATCGGCTTTGCGCAATTGCAAATGAAAGCCGATCTTGGTTTTAGCGATGCGATGTACGGTCTGGGAATTGCAGTGTTTTATATTGGTTACGTGCTCTGCGAAGTGCCAAGTAATCTGCTGTTGGCAAAATATGGTGCGCGCAAAACCTTTACACGCATCATGCTGCTCTGGGGTGTCGTCTCGATTGCCATGATGTTCGTTTCCACACCTGCGCATTTCTATACTTTACGCTTTTTACTCGGTGTTTTTGAAGCTGGATTTTTTCCTGGGATCGTGCTTTACCTTACTTACTGGTATCCCGTATCACGCCGGGCGGCGATTCTGTCCGTTTTCTTTGCCGGTGTCGCTATCGCTGGTGTATTGGGTGGCATGGTATCTGGCTGGATCATTCGCGATATGGAAGGCGTATGGGGTATCCATGGTTGGCAATGGATGTTTGTATTAGAGGGTATCCCGGCTCCCATCTTGGCCGTGATCGCGTATTTCTATTTAGATGACAAACCTAACGATGCCAAATGGTTGTCCAGGGAAGAAAAACAGCAATTATCAAGCGACCTGCAAGCGGAACAAAAAGGACAGGCATCACAGGCTAGTCACTCTTTTGGCGATGCTTTACGCAATCCTCGCGTGTATATGTTTGCGTTTATTTATTTTGCGCTGACGTGCGCCACACTCACACTCAATTTTTGGTTGCCCTTGATGATACGAGAATTCGGTGTGCAGGACATTTTGCATGTGAGTTTGTATTCCGTCATCCCCAACGCCATTGGTGCGGTGGGTGTGATTTTGATTGCGCGTCATTCCGATCGCAAAAATGAACGTCGTCGGCATTTTGCTGTTTGCACCATCGGTGGCGCATTTGCACTGCTGTTGCTAACTTTGCACCTGCCAAGTTTGTTCATTATGCTGGCGTTGTTATCGCTCACCTCTGTGTTGATTTTTGCCGCCTTGCCGATTTTCTGGACTATTCCTGCCAGCTATTTATCAGGTGCTTCTGCTGCCGGTGGTATTGGCTTAATCAGCAGTATTGGGATTACCAGTGGCATTATCAGCCCATGGGTCATCGGGCAAATCAAGACGCACACTGGCAGTATGGACGGGGCCTTATATTTATTGGCAGCGCTATTATTGCTAAGTGCCGCTACTTTAATCATCGGTGTGCGTAAATAAGCATACTTAGGCTCATCCGATGTTACCTGTGCAAGAATGCGCGACCACCTGAACGACGCGGAGTCGTAGGGTGGGCATGTATGCCCACGCGGAATTCACTCCACCTAAGAGTTACTTGCGTTCCTCGTTTTAATTCCCATCTCGCTCAGTGCATCGCCGATCGCATGCACTGCCTGCCGCATTTCATCCGCGCCAATCGCGCCGATACAACCCACGCGAAAAGTCTCAGCCTGGGTCAGCTTGCCCGGATAGAGAATGAAGCCTTTATCGCGCACCCGGTTATAAAAATTCTTGAAATCGTAATTAGCGCTATTCGGCGCATGCATGGTGACGATGATCGGCGCCTGGATTTTTGCCGGTAAAAACTGGATCAATCCCAACTCGCGCATGCCTGCCATCAAGGTGTCGTAGTTCTTGGTATAGCGCGCCAGCCTTGCCGGCCGGCCGCCTTCAGCAAAAAACTGATTCAATGCCTGATGAAATGCAACCACGATATGCGTCGGCGGCGTGAAGCGCCATTGCGTCGTTTTTTCCATGTAGACCCATTGATCGTACAGATCCAGTGATAGCGACCGGGAATTGCCGGCGCATTTTTCCAATACGCTCTTGCGCGCAATCACGAAACCCATGCCTGGCGGACCTTCGATGCACTTGCCGCTAGCCGCGATCAACGCATCGAAACTGATTTTCGCCGCGTCGATTTCCAGCGCGCCAAAGGAACTCATGGCATCAATGATCAGGCTCTTCTTGTGCTGCGCCACCACCTCGGCGATTTCCTGCAAGGGATTCAGGATGCCGGTGCTGGTTTCGCAGTGAATCACGCCGACATGCGTGATGCTGCGGTCGTTACCCAGCACGCGCTCGACATCGGCGGCGGTGGTCGGCACGTCCTCGGCGGTTTCGAATACCGTCACCTGGCGCCCCATCATCTCGACGATTTTTGCCATGCGCTTGCCGTAGGCGCCGTTGATCAGCACCAGCATGTGGCCGTTGCGCGGCAGCAGCGTATTGATCGCGGCTTCGATAGAAAACGTGCCGCTGCCCTGCATCGGCACGCACACGTGCGTTTCATGCGCGTTGGCGATGTCCAGCAATTGCTGGCGCACCTTGCCGGTGATGGCGTTGAATGAAGCATCCCATGAACCCCAATCCTGCAGCATCGCGCTCTTGGTGGCGAGCGATGTGGTCAATGGTCCTGGGGTCAGAAGAATCGGGTCGCGGCTTTGCAGGCTCATGATATTTCCTTTGGTTTGGTGCGAGTGTTAGTCAAATATTGAACAGATGTAAGAGGTCGCGTGATCAGACCTGGCGCCAGCTTTGCGCTTTCCTTAGCAGCACGCGTGTGGTCAATGCGTACAACAGGCAGACGATGGCGGAAGTCAGCACGATCAGCGTTCCCATCGCCGCCGCCGGGCCGATCTTGCCCTCGGCTTCCAGATTCAGCAGCGCCACCGACGCCAGCGTGGTGTCGGGAGAGTACAGAAACACCACTGCCGAAATAGTGGTCATGGCATTGATGAACAGGTAGCGGCCGATATCCAGGATCGCCGGCAGGCAAACCGGTACCGTCACCCGTAGAAAAGTTTTATAGAAAGGTACCTTGAGCGACGCCGATACCGCTTCAAACTCGTTGTCGATCGCCTTCAAGGCAGTGACAGCAGTCAGGTAGCTGGACGTAAAGTAATGCACCACCGTCGACAACACCAGGATCGCCATGCTGCGATACAGGAAGTTCAAAGGATTGTCGGGATGATTGAAGAACATGATGTAACCCAGTCCCAGCACCAGCCCCGGCACACCCATAGGCAGCATGGCCAACAGGCGGAACACCGGCCGCGCCGCATTCATGCCGCGCGTCTTTTCGACCAGGTAGGCGCTGCCGAAAATCAACACTATGCCGCTGACAACCACATAGCCAGCCAGCCGCAAGCTATTGAAATACGATTCCAGGATGCCATCCTGGATCAGGCCGAAATAATAGTGGTCCCACACCAACGTCAGGTTGTAGGGCCACAGCTTGATGAAAGAGGTGTACACCGCCATGCCCAATACCGACAGCAACAGGAAGCAGACCAGACCGCAGTAGCCAAACATCAAGGCATCGAACAGACGGTGGCGCTTGGCCACAAACGGTACGGCGCGCGCCGACAGCTGGGACTGCAGCTTGCGCCGGATGGTGAAGTCGATAGCAAACGCCATCAGCGCCGGCAATAGCAGCAGCAAGCTGACTACCGCGCCTTTGTTGAAATTCTGCTGGCCGATGACCAGTTGATACACATCGATGGCCAATACATTGAAATCGCCGCCGATGACTTTCGGTACGCCGAAATCGTTGACGGTGAAAGTGAATACCACCAGCATTGCACTAATCAGGCCGTACTTGGCCCCCGGCAGGGTGATGGTCCAGAACTTGCGCAGGCGGCTGGTGCCGAGCGATTCCGCCACTTCATACAAGCGGCCGTCAGCCAGCGAGAGCGCGGTAATCAAGATCATCAAGGCATGCGGAAACACGGCGTAGCACTCGCTGATGATGATACCGATCGGGCCGTAGATCGAAGCGCCGCCCAGTAACCCCTTGAGCGCACCCTGGGTGCCGAACCACTGCACAAACGAAATGGCGGCCAGCAGCGACGGCGCCAGGATCGGGATCAGCGACAAGGTGCGGAAAAGACGTTTGAACGGCATCATGCTGCGCGTCAGCGCATAGGCGAAAGTGAAGGCTGCCGGGATCACCAGCAGCGTCACCGATATCGCAATGAACAATGTATTCAATACCGATTGCCGCAATGCCGGAGTCGACATGTAATCGCTGAACTGGCGCAGCCCGACAAAAGCACCGTCCTTGTCTTGCACGCTTTGGATCAGGATCATCAGCACCGGCATCAGCAGGAATATCGCCAATCCCGCGCATACCAGTAATAGCAGACCATGTGCAATCCGTTCATGCCAGTGGCTTTGCTGGCGGCCGCCAACGGTTTTGCCACCGCTGGCAGTAAGCGGTGTCAGTTTGAGCGCGCTGGCCGGCCTGTTCATGCTGCCGCCGTTTGAGCTAGCGTTTGCGTTGGCTGGTGATCCGGGTATACGCGGATGCGCTCCGGCAGCAGCCCATACCGCAGTTTGCTACCGATGACCAGATCCAGTTCCTTCAGCAGATTGAGCGACATCGACGCCACCACCGGTTGCTGTTCCATGCCGTCCAGCACCACCGTCAGATAGCTGAATGCACCCAGGAACTCTATTTTCTTCACTTCCGCCATGGCGTGATTGTGGGTACGCTGTTCGACGCTGCGGGCGACAAAATCTTCCGGCCGCAAATACACTTTGACCGGCTGGCCCGCTGGAATGTGATCGACGCGCGATTCGCAGTTGAAATCCAGCTTGCCGATGCGGAAATGGCCATCGCCAAGCGAAATGCCACGCAGGATATTCACCTTGCCGACGAAAGAAGCAACGAAGGGTGAGCCCGGTTGCAGGTAGATGTCCTGCGGGCTGCCGCATTGTTCGATGGCACCGTGATTCATGACCACGATGCGGTCGGCCATGGTCAAGGCTTCTTCCTGATCGTGGGTCACCATGATGGTGGTAACGCCCAGGCGTTGCTGCAGCTGGCGGATTTCACTGCGCAGCCGGACTCGCTCCAGCGCGTCCAGTGCCGATAGCGGCTCGTCCAGCAACAGCAAACCTGGAGAGGTCGCCAACGCCCGCACCAGCGCAATCCGCTGTTGCTGGCCACCAGACAATTGCCCGGGGAATTTCTTGCCGCTGGTGGGCAAGCCCGCTAGCGTCAGCAATTCCTGCACCCGTTCCGCGGTGGCGCTGCGGCTTTGGCGCCGGTTGACCAGGCCGTAGGCGACGTTGTCGGCGATGGTCAGGTTGGGAAATAGCGCATAGGATTGGAACACGATGCCGTAGTCGCGCTTGATAGGTGCTAGCCAGGATATGTCTTTGCCGCCCTGGACGATGCGTCCCTGGTCTTGGCTTTCGAGGCCGGCAATGATGCGCAGCAAGGTGGTTTTGCCACAACCGGACGGCCCCAGGAAACAGACGAACTCGCCTTCCGCAACAGTCAGGTTGATATCGCGCAACGCATGAAAGCTGCCGAACGATTTCGAGATGTTTTCCAGCGCCAAATACGGTTTGGACGCCAGACAAGGATTTTGCTGAGACATGATGCTGCGCTCCTGGGTAGTCACGAATGGCGAGGCGTTACTTCTTTTCCGCCTTGGAGTTGTAACGCGTGCCCCATTCAGCCAGGATACGCTCGCGATTCTTGGCCGACCAGTTGAAATCGTTCGGCGCGATCAGCAGTTTTTCGTAATTATCCGGGATGCCTTCGACTTTTTTGGCAATGCCAGGATAGGCGACAATGGCCCACCAGTTGGCGCTGACCTGGTTGGCGTCCTTGCTGCTCATCCAGTCGACCAGTTTCTTCGCTGCGTCCAGGTTTTTGGTGCCCTTCATGATGCCGCTGGCTTCTACATCCCAGCCTAGGCCTTCTTTCGGGAAAATCAAATCGATCGGAGCACCGCTGCGTTTTACCTGATGGCCGCGGAACTCAAATGAAATGCCGATAGGAAATTCGCCGGTGCCGGCCATGGTGCAGGGTTTGGAGCCTGAGTGAGTATATTGGGCGATGTTCTGATGCAGCGCATCCATGTACTTCCAGCCGTTGGCTTCGCCGAACATTTGCAGCCAGGCGGTGACATCCAGGTAACCGGTGCCGCTGGAAGCCGGATGCGGCATGACGATCTGGCCTTTGTAGATCGGCTTGGTCAAATCTTGCCAGCTGGTTGGTTTGGGCAGGTTCAGTTTCTTGGCTTCGACCGTATTGAAGCAAATGGTCGCGCCCCATACGTCCATGCCGACCCAGTTTGGCGGCCGGGCGCTATCTACGTAGGCCGGATTGAGCTGTTTCATGCCGCTTGGTTCATACGGCAGCAGCATGCCTTCCTGGCCCAGCAGCGCCAGGCTGGTGGCGGCCAGGCCGACCACTACATCGGCTTGCGGATTGTTCTTTTCGGCCAGCAATTTGGCAGTGACGACGCCAGTCGAGTCGCGCACCCAGCGGATTTCGACATTCGGATTGGCCTTTTCGAAACCGTCCTTGTATTGCTTCATGGCGTCGGTTTCCAGCGCGGTATATACCAGCAGCGAGGTTTTAGACTGGGCATGGCTGCTGGCTGCCGTCAGGGCAAGGCCGGCGCCTAGCAGGACTGTTACAACTCCGGCTGCTGCGCTTGCGCGCAGGATTCGTGCAAAATGCTGTTTCATTGCCATCTCCTCAGATGTTGAGCAAATCGTCTACCGTGATGCTGCCAATATTGAAACCTGGTCATTCTGTTGCGGGGACTGCTTTTTTGCGCCTTGTTTTTCTTGGTTTTTGTTTTTTTTCAGGTTGTTTTTTATTACATGATGTTTCATGTATTTTGTTGACAATCTACACGCTGTTAAATTAAAGTGCAATCACCAACTCGAAAAAAGATCCGCCATGACCACTAACCGCACCATGAACACCATCGCCCTGGTCCAGAAAAACTCGCTGCCTTCGCTAGTGCAGAAAGAGCTGGAGCGCATGATCCTGGCGGGCGATCTGGTTGCCGGCGACAAGCTCAATGAAGTCTCGCTGGCGGAAATGCTGGGGGTTTCACGTGGTCCGGTGCGCGAGGCGTTCCGGGCGCTGGAAGAGGCGGGGCTGGTCCAGCAGGAAAAGAACTGCGGCGTCTTCGTGCGCCAGATCTCGGTCGAAGAAGCCGATGAAATCTATGAAGTGCGGGCCGCATTGGATGAGTTGATCGGCCGCAAGCTGGCAGCGACCATCAAGCCGGGCCAGGTGCAGGAGTTGCGCACGCTGCTTGATCGCATGGATGGCATGGTGGCGCTGGGCGACGTCGATGGTTACCTGAAGTTGAATCTGAGCTTTCATGATTCGCTGGTGCAGTTCACCGTCAACAAGAAGCTGTTGCATACCTATCGGCGCCTGGTCAACGAACTCAATTTGTTCCGCCGCTCGGCGCTGGCGCAAAAGGGCAGCCTGCCGACTTCAACCACTGAGCATCACAAGATCGTCGACGCCATCGCCAGCGGCGACTCGCAAGCTGCAGGCGACATCATGCGCGAACACGCAGTCGCCGGCCGTAACCGCATGCATAAGGCACAAGCGCAAGCCGTCGGCATTGACAGCGCTGTACCAGCAGCCAGCTAACTGGCCGTAACTCATCGACTCGCAGCGAAAGTGAACCATGTCCGATACCAAGACGCTTAACGTTAACGGTCGTAGCTATCAATCGATGCAGCGGCCACTGGTAGTGGTTTGCGTCGACGGCTGTGAACAGGAATATATCAATCAGGCGATTCAGGCTGGCGTCACACCGTTTCTTAAAAAAATGGTGGCGCAAGGAACCGTGCTTACCGGTGATTGCGTAGTGCCCAGCTTTACCAATCCGAACAATTTGTCGATCGTCACCGGGGCGCCACCTTCAGTGCACGGCATCTGCGGCAATTATTTCCTGGATCGCGAAGCGAATCAGGAAGTCATGATGAATGACGCCAAATACCTGCGCGCCGGCACCATATTCGAGGCATTCTCCAATGCGGGAGCCAAGGTCGCCGTGATCACTGCCAAGGATAAATTGCGCGGTTTGCTCGGCCACAAGATGCGCGGTGGTATTTGCTTCTCGGCAGAGAAGGCCGATCAGGCAACGCTGGAGCAGAACGGCGTAGCGAATTTGCTGGAACTGGTCGGCATGCCGCTGCCGTCGGTGTATAGCGCCGAATTGTCGGAGTTCGTGTTTGCGGCCGGCGTCAAGCTGCTGGAAACACAGCGCCCGGACATCATGTATCTCTCGACCACCGATTACATCCAGCATAAATTCGCCCCCGGCACACCGGGCGCCAATGCCTTTTACGCCATGATGGATCATTATCTGACCCAGCTCGACGCACTCGGCGCGGTCATCGGCCTGACCGCCGATCATGGCATGAACGCCAAGACCGACAGCGCCGGCACACCCAACGTGATTTATCTGCAGGACGTGCTGGACGCCAAGGCCGGCAATGGCAAAACCCGTGTCATTTTGCCGATTACCGATCCGTATGTCGTGCATCACGGCGCATTGGGTTCTTACGCCACCGTGTATCTGAATGAGGGCGCGGATCTGGCCAGCGTTTCACGGCAGATCAGTGCGATTCCCGGCGTCGAAGTCGTGTTGACGCGCGCTGAAGCGGCTGCCCGCTTTGAGTTGCCGGAGGATCGCATCGGCGACCTGGTGATTGTCAGCGAACGGCTGACGGTGATCGGCACTTCTGCCAGCCGCCACGATCTGTCCGAATTGAAACTGCCCTTGCGTTCGCATGGCGGCATTTCCGAACAAAAGGTACCGCTGATGTTCAACCGCAAATTGAGCGCCATTCCGGCTGATCACAGGTTGCGCAATTTTGATGTGTTTTTCCTGGCGATGAATCACGCACAATAAGTACGCGCAATAGATTTCCAGTACTCTGAAAACCGGATTCGAGGATGCGATGCTGACTATCCCGCAAATTTGCGAACTGTTCGACCGTGGCGGCCACGAGATATATAGCGGTGAGCCGGTCAACCAGTTGCAGCACGCGCTGCAATCGGCCACCCTGGCAGAGCAGGCCGGCGCTGAGCCGGAGCTGGTCTGCGCTGCGTTGCTGCACGATCTCGGACACCTGCTGAATCCGCAAGGCGAGACGCCATCCGCGCGTGGCGTCGACGATACCCATCAATATTTCGCGATACCGTATCTGCGTGGTTTGTTCAGCCCTGCGGTACTCGAGCCGATTCGTTTGCACGTCGACGCCAAGCGTTATCTGTGCGCCACGGACAGCGCTTATTGGGGGCGTCTGTCCGAGGATTCGAAGCGTAGCCTGGAATTGCAGGGCGGCGTTTTTTCCGCCATCGATGCCGCGAAATTCATCGCCCGGCCTTATGCCGCGGATGCAGTCAGCCTGAGGTTGTGGGACGACCAGGCCAAGGTGGAAGGAATGGCGACTCCCGATTTGCGGCATTTCTCAAAATTGATGTCTACCTGTGCTTTAGTCACTGCTTAGTTACCGCTTAGTTACCGTCCAATCATTACTCACCTAGGATCGAAAACCCATGCGCCCATTCTGGTTGGAAGATGCACTATTCGCCGACGGTGAGTTGGCCCCGGCGCTGCAAGGTCAACAAAAGGCGGACGTCGGCATTGTCGGCGGCGGCTTTACCGGTTTGTGGACTGCGATCCAGCTCAAGCAGCAAAACCCGGCGCTGGACATTGCCATCATCGAAAGCGATCTGTGCGGCGCCGGCGCCAGTGGCCGCAACGGAGGCTGCCTGCTGACCTGGGCCACAAAATTTTTTACTCTGCGCCGTTTGTTCGGCGAAGCCGAGGCCGTGCGCCTGGTCAAAGCCTCGGAAGCGGTAGTCGATCACATCGGCAATTTTTGCCGTGAACACAAGATCGACGCTGAATTCCGTCAGGACGGCACTTTGTATACCTCCACCACCAAGGCGCAACTGGGCGTGCTGGACCCGGTGCTGGAAGAGTTGCAGCGGCAAGGCATCAGTTCCTACCATTCGCTGCCAGACGCCGAAGTACAGCGTCGTTCCGGTTCGACACGCAATCTTGCCGGCGTGTTCTCGCCGATGGCTGCGACGGTGCATCCTGGCAAACTGGTGCGTGGCTTGCGCCGGGTTGCGTTGGAAATGGGGATACGGATTTACGAAAGAACGCCGATGCTGTCGTTCACGCCTGGCGCCACGGTCACGCTGCAAACGCCGGCCGGCAGCCTGCAGGTCGGCAAGATGGTATTGGCCATCAACGCCTGGATGGCCAGCCGCTTCCCGCAATTCGAACGCACCCTGGCAGTGGTCTCCAGCGATATGGTGATTACTGAAAAATGTCCTGAGCTATTACAGAGCATCGGTCTGACGGACGGCGTATCGGTATTGGATTCGCGCACATTCGTGTTTTATTACCGTACTACCGAAGACGGCCGCCTGATGCTGGGCAAAGGCGGCAACACCTTCGCCTGGCGTGGCCGCATCCTGCCGGTATTCGATCAGCGCTCGCCTTATGAGCAGCTGCTCAAACGCAGCTTGCATGATTTCTTCCCGGCACTGGCCGGCGTGCCGATCACCGCCAGCTGGAACGGCCCGTCAGATCGCTCGGTAACCGGCTTCCCGTTCTTCGGACGGTTGAATGACATGCCGAATGTGTTTTATGGCTTTGGTTATTCCGGCAACGGCGTCGGCCCCAGCTACATGGGCGGGCAATTATTGTCGTCGCTGGTGCTGGGTGTTGATAATGCGTGGAGCCGCAGCCCGCTGGCAGCCGGCCCGCGCGGTCAGTTCCCGCCGGAGCCGTTGCGTTACATCGGTTCGCTGGTAGTGCGCGACGCTATCCGGCGCAAGGAACTGGCAGAAGACCAGGACCGCAAGCCATGGTTGCTGGACCAGATGTTGAGCAAGCTGGCCAACGCTGCGGGTAAGGCTGACAAGGCTTGATTGTTTTTATGTCATGCATCACCGGTTCATGCCGGTGACAAACTTCCTATAGATTATTCGGCAAGCCAGGCAACCCTTGGCGGGACTTGTATAATGTAAGTCTGCCAAATAAGCTTGCCACCATGACCAACACCACGCATTTCGGTTATAAAACCGTCTCCGAGGACGATAAAGTCCACAAAGTTGCCGAAGTTTTCCACTCGGTCGCTCCCAAATACGATGTCATGAACGATTTGATGTCGGCTGGTCTGCATCGTGTCTGGAAAATTTTCACCATTGCCCAGGCGGCGATCCGCCCGGGCTTCAAAGTGCTGGATATTGCCGGCGGCACCGGCGATCTGGCCAAGGCTTTCGCCAAGCGCGCGGGACCTGCCGGCGAAGTCTGGCTGACAGATATCAACGAGTCCATGCTACGCGTGGGTCGCGACCGCCTCTTGAATACTGGCCTTTCCACCCCCACCTTACTCTGTGATGCGGAGAAATTGCCGTTTCCGGACAATTATTTCGACCGGGTATCGGTGGCATTCGGTTTGCGCAACATGACGCACAAGGATGCGGCGCTGGCAGAAATGCGGCGCGTATTGAAGCCGGGCGGCAAGTTGCTGGTGTTGGAGTTTTCGAAAGTCTGGGAACCGCTGAAAAAACCTTACGACGTTTACTCGTTTTCCGTATTACCGTGGCTGGGCAAGAAAATTGCCAATGATTCTGAAAGCTACCGTTACCTGGCTGAGTCGATCCGAATGCATCCCGATCAGGACACCCTGAAGCAGATGATGACGGATGCCGGTCTGGCGCGGGTTGAGTATTTCAATTTAACTGCCGGCGTGGCGGCCTTGCATACCGGCATAAAACTGTAGGAGCTCGCATGAAGAGATTTTTGCTGGTGCTGCTGATGGTCGCAAGCACCTTGTCGTTGACAATATCGAATGCCGATGCGCGTCGCCTGGGTGGCGGCGGTTCGTTCGGCAAACAGTCGTCCGGGATTTCCCGCCAGGCGCCAAGCCAGCCGACGCAGAATTTCGGCAACGCCAACCAGGCCAAGCCGGCAGCACCTGCTGCTACCCCGCAATCGATCCCGCCTAAACCGGCCAGCCCTTGGAAAGGTATCCTGGGTGGCGCTTTGCTGGGCCTTGGCCTGGGAGCGTTGATGTCGCACTTCGGCATGGGCGGCGCATTCGGTTCTTTCCTGATGATAGCTTTGCTCGCAGTCGCGGTAATTTTTGTTGTGCGACTGGTAATGCGAAAGGCTGGCAATACGCCGGCGCCTGCCGCTTATTCTGGCGCGAATTCCAGCTCAATTCCCGGCACCAATTCGCCTGCCGCCAGTTTCGACAGCAACTCTTCCGGCTTTACGCCTGAAATCGGCTCGCGCATCAATTCCGGCCCTTCGTTCCAGCCTTCTGCACTGCAGGCGGATTCAGTTGCGGCCGGTCACAGTGCGCCTTGGGGCATCCCTGCGGATTTCGATGTGCCGGGCTTCGTACGTAGCGCCAAGACTTATTTCATTCGTCTGCAAGCCGCCTGGGATAAGGCGGATATCAACGATATCCGCGAATTCACCACGCCGGAAATGTTCGGCGAACTGCGTCTGCAATTGCAAGAGCGCGGCGCATCGCCTAACAATACCGATGTGGTGCAGCTGGATGGCGAGTTGATGGGCATAGAAACCGTCGGCAGCGACTATCTGGCCAGTGTCAAATTCACCGGCCTGATCAAGGAAGTGCCGGAAGCATCGGCGGAACCGTTCACCGAGGTCTGGAACCTGTCCAAGCCGCAATCGGGACAGGGCGGCTGGGTTTTGGCAGGGATTCAGCAGATCAATGCCTAAGAGTGCATAAATGCTAAGGTTGTAAGCGGGCTTTAGGCCTGACAAACTGATAAACTTGGGACCGCCCGTGAATAGTCACGGGCGGTTTTGCTTTCTGACCATGACTCCTCCAATCAATTTCACGCCGATCACCGCCGCCATCAATCATTTACTGGCGCAAGAACCATGGGCGCAGCGCATCCTGGCGTCGCACGCGGATAAAGTCGCCTGTTTCGACGGCGGCGCGGTCAAACTGAGTTGGCAGGTCAGCGCCGACGGACTGCTGCAAGCGCCGCCGCCGGACGCGGCCGTGAACGTCACGATTCGCGTCAACCTGGCCGATCTGCCGCTGATTGCGCAGAACCGCGAGCGCGCTTTTTCCTACGTGAAGATCGATGGCGATGCCGATTTTGCCAACGCCATTTCGCAAGTCAGCCAGGGTTTACGCTGGGATGCCGAACACGATCTGAGCAAACTGGTCGGCGATATCGCTGCCGTGCGTATCGTGGCGGGCGGCAATGCGCTGATTGCCGGCGCCTTGGCGACCCACAAGAAGCTAGCGGAAAACGTCGCCGAATATTTGCTGGAAGAACAACCGATGCTGGTGCGGCCACAGGCGGTATCCGATTTTACGAATGATGTCACCAGGTTGCGCGACGATCTGGAACGGCTCGCCAAACGCATCAATAAATTGAAGGCCCCATGATTCTGAAATTTCTGCGACTGTTAAAAATTGCCCGTGTTGCCGTGCGTTATGGCCTGGACGATATCGCGATGTCGGGCTTCGATACGCCGCGTATCTCCAAGCTGATCGATACATTGATTTTCTGGCGCGACATTTCGGCGCCGCGCGGTGAACGTTTGCGCAAGGCCCTGGAAGAGCTGGGGCCGATTTTCGTTAAATTCGGACAAGTGCTGTCGACCCGGCGCGACCTGCTGCCCGGCGATATGGTCGACGAGCTGTCGCGTCTGCAAGACCGGGTGCCGCCGTTCAGCTCGGATCTGGCGATTGCGCAGATCGAAAAATCATTGAAGGCGCATCCGGACGATTTGTTCGCGAGCTTCGAACGTGAGCCGGTGGCCTCGGCTTCGATCGCGCAGGTGCACTTTGCGACACTGAAAAACGGCAAGGAAGTAGCAGTCAAGGTGCTGCGGCCCGGCATGAAGAAGTCGATCGATGAAGACGTGGCGCTGATGCATATCGCCGCCGGCCTGGTCGAGAAATTGTGGGCCGACGGCCGCCGCCTGAAGGCGCGCGAGGTAGTCGGCGAATTCGATAAATACCTGCATGACGAGCTGGACCTGATGCGCGAGGCCGCCAACGGCAGCCAGCTGCGCCGCAACTTTGCCGACTCCCATTTATTGGTGGTGCCGGAAATGTATTGGGACTATTGCTCATCGTCGGTGATCGTGATGGAGCGCATGCACGGCATCCCGATTTCGCAACTGGATCGCCTGCGCGATGCCGGCGTCGACCTCGGCCAGTTGTCGCGCGATGGCGTCGAGATTTTCTTTACACAAGTATTTCGCGACGGTTTTTTCCATGCCGACATGCATCCCGGGAATATCCTGGTGTCGGTCGCACCGGCTACCTTTGGCCGTTACATCGCACTTGATTTCGGCATCGTCGGCACGCTCAACGATTTCGATAAAGATTATCTGTCGCAGAATTTCCTGGCGTTTTTCCAACGCGATTACAAACGCGTGGCGGAAGCCCATATCGAATCAGGCTGGGCGCCCAAGGAAACCCGGGTCGACGAACTGGAATCGGCGGTACGCGCTTGTTGCGAACCGATTTTCGACCGGCCGCTGAAAGACATCTCCTTCGGCCAGGTGCTGTTGCGCCTGTTCCAGACTTCACGCCGTTTTAATGTCGAAGTGCAGCCGCAGCTCGTGCTGCTGCAAAAAACCTTGCTCAACGTCGAGGGGTTGGGTCGCCAGCTTGATCCCGAGCTCGATCTGTGGAAAACCGCCAAGCCGCATCTGGAGCGCTGGATGAGCGAGCAAATGGGCTGGCGTGGCCTGATCCAGCAGCTGAAGATCGAAATGCCGCGCTACAGCAAGCTGTTGCCGCAACTGCCGCGCCTGGCGCATCAGGCGCTGACGCAGGTGGTGGAGCCAAAGACTGAGCAAAATAATGAATTGATGTGGCGGCTGATTGCAGAACAGCGACAGACTAATCACCTGCTTGGCGTGCTGGTGTATGCCGGCGGTGGCCTGGCGGCCGGCGTGCTGTTGACGCTGTTGTATTTCCGCTTCGGACACATGATGTGGTGGTAAGCATGACAAAATCCGACTCAGCGCCCGACTCTAAGCCGGGTGCTATTCCCAAGTTTGCCCATCGCGATCCCTCCCATCCGGATTTCTGGAGCGAGCGTTTCGAGCAGGATTTCACTCCCTGGGATAACGGCGGGGTGCCGCAGGCGCTGCAGCAATACCTGACCCGCAGCAAACCTGTAGCCACCCTGATCCCCGGTTGCGGCAGCGGCTATGAAGTCGCGTTGCTGTCGGAGGCTGGTTGGGAGGTGATCGCCATTGATTTTTCCGACGCTGCCGTAAGCGCAGCGCGTACGGTGCTAGGCAAATGGTCTGAACGTGTGTTGCAGGCCGACTTCTTTACCTATCAACCGCCCCAGCTGCTGGGACTGATCTACGAACGTGCTTTCCTGTGCGCCTTGCCACCGGCTAAACGCGCCGCCATCGTCAGCCGTTGGGCCGAGTTGTTGCCTGCAGGCGGCACCCTGGCCGGTTTCTTCTTTTTCGACGACAACCCAAAAGGCCCGCCGTTCGGCATCAGCCGTACCGAACTGGAACGTTTATTGCATGTTGATTTCGAACTGGTCGATGAGCGCGAAGTGACCGATTCCATCGCCGTGTTTGTCGGGAAAGAACGCTGGATGGAGTGGCGGCGACGTACGTAGGGCGGGCACAAGCCAGAGTCAGCTGGCTTTTTTCACATAAATGACGGACGCCTTGCTACAATTGGCGGTTTTTTGCCCCCTCTGGACCTGAAGACATATGGCGCTGCTCGAAATCCGTAATGTCAGTCGTCGTTTTGGCGACTTTGCCGCAGTCGACAATATCAGCCTGTCGATTGAAGCCGGCGAATTCTTTACTTTGCTAGGCCCTTCCGGCTGCGGTAAAACCACCTTGCTACGCATGATTGCCGGTTTCGACCTGCCGGATTCCGGCCAGATCCTGCTGGATGGCGTCGATCTGGTGGGCAGCCCGCCGGAGCATCGGCCAGTGTGTACCGTATTCCAGAACTATGCGCTGTTTCCGCACATGACGGTCGCGGCCAATATCGCATTCCCTCTGAAAATGGCCAAAGTGCCGGCCGACCAGATCCGCACCCGTGTCGAAGAGGCGCTGGAAGACGTGCGTCTGACCGGTTTCGCCGCGCGCTTCCCGCACGAATTGTCAGGCGGTCAACGGCAACGGGTTGCGGTCGCCCGCGCCCTGGTGTCGCGCCCCAAGCTGCTGCTGCTGGATGAGCCGCTGTCAGCGCTGGACGCCAAATTGCGTGAGCAGATGCAGATCGAGTTGATCAATTTGCAAAAAGAAGTCGACATCACTTTCGTCTACGTCACTCACGATCAAGGCGAAGCGCTGGCGCTGTCGCACCGGATCGCGGTCATGAACCGTGGTAATGTCGAGCAGCTGGATGAGCCTTCGCGCATCTACAGTTATCCGCGCACCCGTTTTGTGGCCGACTTCATCGGCACCTGCAATTTGCTGGACGGCGCGATCGCCAGCATTGATGGCGCTTCCATGAAGCTGGACGTACCCGGCCTCGGCCTGGTCAAGAGCGCGGTACCGCCGGATGCCGCAGTCGGCCGTAAAGGCACCTTGGCTTTGCGTCCGGAGAAAGTCCACATCAGCGCCGAGATCAGCACCGGCAACGCCGAAAACCACTTCAAGGGTTTCGTTAAAGAGTTGTTGTATCTGGGCGACGTCACGGTCTACATCGTACAGACCGAGGGCGGCGCCACCATCGAGGCCTTGCTGGCGAATTCGGCGGCTGGCCGCGCCAAATTCTTTGAAGTCGGCGATACGGTGGATATCGCCTGGCAATTCGACGCAGGGCATTTCTTGTATGAGTAAGGTTGCCAATACGGCTGCCAACGAGGCGGCAAAGAAGCTGTCCAACGCAGCAGCGAAACGCGGCCGCATGGGGCGCTGGCTGATTAGCGGGCCGCCGCTGTTCTACCTGTTGCTGTTCTTCGCGATCCCGAGCCTGATCATGGTGTTCGCCTCGATCCGTTATGCCGGCGACTACGGCGGCCTGGCGCCGGTCTTCGACGAGGCCGGCAAGCTGAACCTGACACTGGAAAATTTCCAACGCTTCACTTCCGATTTCATCTACACGGCGATCTTCCTGAAGTCGCTCATGTACGCAATGATCACCACCTTCTGCTGCCTGCTGATGGCCTATCCGCTGGCGTTGCTGATTGCGCGCAGTCCCAAGAAATACCGCGACTTGCTGATCCTGCTGGTGATCCTGCCGTTCTGGAGCAACTTCCTGATCCGCGTCTATGCCTGGATGATCATCCTCGGCCCGCAGTCCGGCCTGACCCAGTCCGTCAACTATGTGCTGGGGCTAGTCGGAATCGAACCGGTGCGCTTGTTGTTTACCGGGTTTGCGGTGATCGTCGGCCTGGTCTATGTGCATCTGCCATTCATGGTCTTGCCCCTGTACGCCAACCTGGAAAAGCACGATCCGGCCCTGGTCGACGCCGCGCAGGATCTCGGTGCATCGGCCTGGCAGCGTTTCTGGCGCATCACTTTTCCGTTATCCTTGCCAGGCGTTTACGCCGGTGCGGCGCTGGTCTTCATTCCCGCGCTGGGGATTTTTGCGGTGTCTGACATCCTGGGCGGTACCGGCAGCGACATGATCGGTAATGTAATCAAACAGCAATTCCTGGAAACCCGCGACTGGCCGTTCGGCAGCGTGCTGTCCATCGTCCTCACGGTGGCGGCCCTGATCGCCGCCGGCGTTGCGGTGCTGGTGGCAAAGCCGAGGAGAACTGCATGACTAAAGTAATCCGACGTCCGCTGGGCTTGTGGCTGGTAGCGCTGGCTGTGTACGCTTTCCTGTACGTGCCGTTGATCATCGTGGTGGTGTACTCCTTCAACGACTCGCAACTCAATGCCGAGTGGGTCGGCTTCACGCTGGATTGGTATCGCAAGCTGTTTCACAACGACGAGATGCTGAAAGCCGCCGGCAATTCCCTGATGATCGCGCTGGTCGCCAGCGCCGCATCTACATTGCTGGGCACCATGGCCGGTTTTGCGATGCATCGCTACAAGCTGAAATTGCTGCCCTTGCTGGTGCTGACGCCGATCGCGATTCCGGAAATCCTGGTCGGCGTGTCGCTGCTGATTTTCTTCGTGATGCTTAATATCACCTTGGGACTGGTCTCGATCGCCCTGGCGCATATCGCATTTTGCATAGGCTTTGTGGCGATTGTGGTGCGCTCGCGCCTGTCTGGCATGGATGAAAGCCTGACCGAAGCGGCGCGCGATTGCGGTGCCACTCCGATGCAGGCGTTCCGCCTGGTTACGTTGCCGTTGATCATGCCGGGCGTTGTGGCGGGGGCCTTGATGGCGTTCACTTTGTCGATCGACGATTTCGTGATTACCTTCTTTACCGCCGGCGCCAACGCTTCCACCTTGCCGCTGCAGATCTATTCGATGATCAAGATTGCCGTCACGCCGGAAGTAAATGCAGTCTCTACCTTATTGATGGGGCTGACCCTGCTGCTTATAATCATCGCTTCCAAGCTGGCGCCAAACGCCATCCGTTCCTCGTAATTTCGTCCGCCTATCAGGATTGCCATGAAAAAACTGCTCACCGTCGCGACTCTCTTGTTTGCCAGCATCTCGGCCCAGGCTGCCGATGAATTACGCTTGTATAACTGGAACAATTACATTGCGCCGGAAACCGTGCAGCGTTTCGAGGCCTTCTGCAAATGCAAGGTGGTGCAGACTTATTATGGCGACAACGAAGAGATGCTGGCCAAGCTGGCCGCCGGTGCCAAGGGCTACGACATCATCGTGCCGACCGGCAATGCGCTGGATGCATTGATCAAGCAACAAGCTTTGCTGCCACTCGACAAGAGCCAGCTGCCGAATCTGAAAAACGTCAATCCATCCTATCTGAACACCGATTTCGACAAGGGCAACAAGTACTCGGTACCCTATGCCTATACGGTAACCCTGATGGGTTACAACGATCAAAAGATGAAGGAACTGGGGATTCCGGTCGATAGCTGGGCGGCGATTTTCGATCCCAAGATCCTGGTCAAGATCAAAGGCAAGGTAACGGTGCTGGATTCCGCCAATGAACTGATGGCGGCCGCGCTCAAATACCTCGGTTATTCCGCCAACGATACCGACGAGCAACACTGGCAACAAGCCAAGGATGTGATCCTCAAGGCTAAACCTTACTGGGCAGCGTTCAACGGCAGCAGTTATATCAAAGAATTAACAGTTGGTAATATCTGGCTGGCGCACGGTTATTCGAATGACATCTTCCAGGCCGATGTCGATGCCCAAAAAGCCGGCCGCAAATTCCATATCCGTCACGCCATGCCCAAAGAAGGCGCAGTGCTGGCGCTGGATAGCATGGTGATTCACAAAGCGGCGCCGCGGCCAGACCTGGCACTCAAGTTCATCAATTTCATGCTGGATGGCAAGAATGCCGCCGAGCTCAGTAATCTGATCGGTTCCGGCAATCCGAATGCCGATGCCGCCAAGTACATCAAGCCTGAAATCGCCAACAATCCGGCGATTTTCCCGGACAAGGCGGGTTTCGCCAAGCTGGAGATGCTGAAGGACCTGAACAGCAAGCAACGGCGTGCCATCAACCGTATCTGGACTGAGATCCGCGCGCGCTAGTTCGCCGGCGCACGGTTTTATGTAATGTTGAATTAACAACGCCGACGCCAATTCATGGCGTCGACGCCACAAGCCATTGGCTCAGGCCGCACTAAGCCCGTATATATCGGAAAAAACCTTTATAATTCAGGGTTTTGTAAGATATTTGCGGAGTTTCACCATGCCGATTTATGCGTATCGCTGCGAAGCCTGTGGTTTTGCCAAAGATGTACTGCAAAAGATGTCCGATGAGCCGCTGACGGTCTGCCCGACCTGTAGCAAAGCCGAGTTCAAGAAGCAGGTGACTGCAGCTGGTTTCCAGCTAAAGGGCACCGGCTGGTACGTGACCGATTTCCGTGGCGGCGCAGGTGCGACAGTGCCGCCGGTAAGCGCGGCCGAGCCGGCAGCGGCCGGCAGTACGCCTGCCGCAACAGCCGCTCCGGCCGCTGCAGTAGCGCCTGCACCGGCCGCAACGCCAGCAGCAGCAGCGGCAAGCAGCACGCCAGCTGCCGCGGCGTAAGGTCACATAAGATCACTCACGGTCACTTAAGGTCACTTAAGGTCACCCAAGTCATTTCAGCAAGTTGAAAACCAGGCGCGCGTATTTGGTACGTGTTGTCCCACAAAGAAAGCCATGCGTAAATATTTCATCACCGGTCTACTGGTTTTAGTCCCCCTGGCTATCACGCTATGGGTGCTGAATCTGATCATTGGCACGATGGATCAGTCGCTGTTGCTGCTGCCGGCGCAATGGCGGCCGAAAGCATTGCTGGGGCATGACATTCCCGGACTCGGCACGATCCTGACCTTGCTGGTGATTTTCCTGACCGGCCTGGCGACACGCAATTTCATCGGCCGCCAGATCGTGTCGGTGTGGGAAGCGGTGCTGACGCGCATTCCGGTGGTCAGCTCGATCTATTCCAGCGTCAAGCAAGTGTCGGATACCTTGTTTTCATCATCCGGCAATGCCTTCCGCAAAGCCTTGCTGGTGCAATACCCGCGCGAGGGATCGTGGACGATTGCGTTCCTGACCGGGATTCCGGGCGGCGATGTAAAAAACCATCTGGTCGGCGATTATGTCAGTGTGTACGTGCCGACTACGCCGAATCCGACTTCCGGATTCTTCCTGATGCTGCCGCGCGCAGACACCGTCGAACTCGACATGAGCGTGGACGAAGCGTTGAAGTACATTGTTTCAATGGGTGTGGTCGCGCCTGAGCAACAGCCTGACAGGAAGCTGGTCATCGACTCGCCGCCACGCAGTGGCCCGGCAGCTGGCAATTAAGCCGCGTTTTTAAGCCGCGCTTATACGCACTTATACGCACTTATAATTACTTAATTAATATCTACAACATCTGAACTGCGAAAAACTGAATATGTCCATGCGAACCCAATACTGCGGCCTCACCACTGAGGTACTTCTCGGCCAAACCGTCAGCCTGTGCGGCTGGGTGCATCGTCGTCGCGATCATGGCGGCGTCATCTTCATCGACCTGCGCGACCGCGAAGGCCTGGTGCAGGTGGTGTGCGATCCGGACCGCGCCGAAGTATTCAAGAACGCGGAAGCAGTGCGCAACGAGTTCTGTCTGCGTATCACCGGCGTGGTGCGCTTGCGCCCTGACGGCACCGGCAACAGCAACCTGAAATCCGGCAAGATCGAAGTGCTGGCGCATGAACTGGAAGTGTTGAACCCGTCGGTCACGCCGCCGTTCCAGCTGGACGACGAAAACCTGTCCGAAACCACTCGCCTGACTCACCGCGTGCTGGATCTGCGCCGTCCGCAAATGCAAAACAACCTGCGCCTGCGTTACAAGGTGACGATGGAAGTGCGCAAGTTCCTCGATGCTAACGGCTTCATCGATATCGAAACACCGATGCTGACCAAGTCGACCCCGGAAGGCGCCCGCGATTACCTCGTGCCTTCGCGTGTCAACGCCGGCCAGTTCTTTGCGCTGCCGCAGTCGCCGCAACTGTTCAAGCAATTGCTGATGGTGGCCAACTTCGACCGTTACTACCAGATCGTCAAATGCTTCCGCGACGAAGATCTGCGCGCTGACCGTCAACCTGAATTCACCCAGATCGATTGCGAAACTTCCTTCATGTCGGAACAGGAAATCCGCGACATGTTCGAAGGCATGATCCGCCTGGTGTTCAAGAACGCGCTGGATATCGACCTGCCTAACCCGTTCCCGGTGATGGATTTCGCGACAGCGATGGCACTGTATGGTTCGGACAAGCCGGACATGCGCGTCAAGCTTGCCTTCACCGATCTGACCGCGGTGATGAAAGATGTCGATTTCAAGGTGTTCGCCGGTGCGGCGAATATGGAAAACGGTCGTGTGGTTGGCCTGCGTGTGCCAGGCGGCGCCGCCATGCCGCGTTCCGAGATCGATGCTTACACCCAGTTCGTGGCGATCTACGGCGCCAAAGGCCTGGCGTACATCAAGGTCAATGAAAAAGCCAAGGGCCGCGACGGTTTGCAATCGCCTATCGTCAAGAACCTGCATGACGCAGCGCTGGCGCAAATTCTTGAACAAACCGGTGCTGAAGATGGCGACCTGATTTTCTTCGGCGCCGACAAGGCCAAGGTAGTCAACGACGCCATCGGTGCATTGCGCGTGAAAATCGGTCACAGCGAATTCGGCAAGAAGGTCGGTTTGTTCGACGATACCTGGCGTCCATTGTGGGTGGTCGACTTCCCGATGTTCGAATACGATGAAGACGGCGATCGCTGGAACGCCTTGCACCATCCGTTCACCTCGCCGAAAGACGGCCACGAAGACTTCATCGAAACCGATCCGGGCAAGGCCATCGCCAAGGCCTACGACATGGTCTTGAACGGCTGGGAACTGGGCGGCGGTTCAATCCGTATCCACCGTGCCGACGTCCAGAGCAAGGTGTTCCGCGCCCTGAAGATCGATGCCGAAGAAGCGCAACTCAAGTTCGGCTTCCTGCTTGACGCTTTGCAATACGGCGCGCCACCGCATGGCGGCCTGGCGTTCGGTTTGGATCGTATCGTGACCATGATGTGCGGCGCCGAATCGATTCGCGACGTCATCGCCTTCCCGAAAACACAGCGCGCGCAATGTCTGTTGACGCATGCGCCATCGGCTGTGGACGAAAAGCAATTGAAAGAATTGCATATCCGTTTGCGCGCGCCGGAAACGAAGGTGGTTTAATTTTCAGGTAAAAGAAGCATGAAGAAAAGCGCGGATTTCCGCGCTTTTTTTATGGATAGCCAAAACCGGTTTATAGTGGAGCTTTCTGAATTGAGTAGGGTGGGCAAGTTGTTTTGCCCACGCGGAATTCGCCCATTCGCACCGGCCATCGGTAACGCGTGGGCAAAAAATCTTGCCCACCCTACACGCAATATTAAAAGAAGCGCATGTATAAAATTCCCGAATCGGTTTTGGTTGTTATTTATACAGAAGATCTTCAGGTCTTGTTGATGGAGCGGGCCGATAAGCTGGATTACTGGCAATCGGTAACCGGCTCCAAGGATTTTCCGGAGGAAGCTCTGGACGTGACGGCAATGCGCGAAGTGCAGGAAGAAACCGGCATCGTGGTGGCGGCCGAACCAAGCGCGGTGCCAGTGTCGAATCTGCACGACTGGGGTGTTGCCAACGTGTACGAGATTTATCCGGTCTGGCGCCATCGCTATGCGCCAGGAGTGACAAAAAACACTGAGCATGTGTTTGGTTTACTGGTGCCGAACGGCATCCCGGTTACCCTCGCGCCGCGCGAACATTTGCAGTACAAATGGCTACCGTATCGCGCAGCGGCTGACGCGTGTTTTTCACCGTCGAATGCTGAGGCGATCCTGCAACTGCCGCGCCAGATCAGCAAGTAGCTCGCATCACCGAAGAGATCCATGAAACTGCGCATCGCAACCTACAACATCCACAAAGGCGTGTCTTCGCTGGGCAGCCGGCCGCGCGTGCATGCATTGAAGCAGGCACTGGCGCAGATGGAGGCCGATGTGTTTTTCCTGCAGGAGGTGCAGGGCCGGCATGATCTGATGGCGGCACGCCATGCGGCGCACTGGCCGGATCAGGCCCAGCATGATTTCCTCGCCGGCGATTCGCATCACGCCGCCTACGGCATGAACGCCGTGTACGATCATGGTCATCACGGAAATGCCTTGTTGAGCCGTTTTGAAATCGGCTCGCAAAGCAACCAGGATGTATCGGATCATGCTTATGAAGCGCGCGGTATTTTGCATTGCGTGCTGAAAACCGAAGTCCAGGATATCCATTGCTATGTGGTGCATCTGGGTTTGTTCGGCGGCGGCAGGCGTCGTCAGACCGCAGCCTTGATCGAGGCGGTGCGCAGCTCGTCGCCACCGGGCGCGCCGCTGATTATTGCCGGCGATTTCAATGACTGGGGCAATCGCCTGAGTGAATTGCTGAGAGCGCGGCTCGATGTCGCCGAAATATTCGATGAGCGGATTGCCACCGGTAGCCTGATGCAAGGTGTCGGTTCCTATTTACAGCAACTGGTGGGGCGCACGCCGAAATTGAAGCCGGCGCGTACTTTTCCGGCGGCCTTTCCCTGGTTGCGCCTGGATCGGATTTATTTGCGTGGCTTTACGGTAGAATCAGCTGAAGTCCTGCATGGCGCGGAATGGGCAAAATTGTCGGATCATGCGCCTATCGTGGCGACGCTCAAGCTGCGATAATTGTGACGTTGCCAGCTTCAACCATGACTTCAGAAAGACAGGCCGGATGTCGTCACTCCCTTTTCTCCCTTTCCATCCTTTGTATATTGCATGCGCGCGGTAGTCTTTAGCGCAGATAACCACATCACGCTGTTGCACAACGGCGCCGCCTTTTTTCCTGCGCTGATTGCCGCCATTGAGGCTGCCAGCGTCGAAATCTACCTCGAAACTTATATCTTCGCTGCCGATGAGACAGCGCTGCTGGTGCAGCAAGCGCTAACCCGCGCGGCACGGCGTGGTGTTGCGGTGAGAGTGATTACGGATTGGCTGGGCACCGGCCGCCAGCGTTCCATGGCGCTGCATCAGGAGTTCCTGGCAAGCGGTGTGATGTATCGCGCCTTCAATCCCTGGTTCCAGCGTGGCGTGGCCAGGATGCATCGCAAGCAGTGCGTGGTGGACCGGCAGATCAGTTTTATCGGCGGCTTGAATATCATCGACGATATGGTTTCAGATGATGACCAGCGTTTGCCTTTGCCGGCGCCGCGCTGGGATTTTGCAGTGAGTATCAGCGGCCCGCTGGTGAACGTGATTCATGTCGAACTGGAGGCTCAGTGGATGCGTCTGGGGGAGATGAAACTGCTGGCGCGCCTCAAGCAATTCAAGCGTACCCGCGCCATCGCTGGTGGCGCAGCGCATGGGCCGGCGGCGGCAGGGCTGGTGCTGCGCGATAATCTGCGCAATCGCCGCACTATTCAGCGCGCCTATTTGCAGGCCTTGGGCCATGCCCGGCAAAGCGCCTTGCTGACCAGCCCGTATTTTGCCCCGGGCCGGAAATTGCGGCGCGGGCTGGAAGAAGCTGCGCGGCGCGGTGTCGATGTCACCTTGCTGCTGGGGGTTGGCCAATTCCGCTTGCAGGATGCGGTCAGCCATTCTTATTATCCCAAGCTGCTGAAGGCCGGTGTCAAGATTGTCGAATACCGCAAAACCGCCTTGCATGCAAAAGTGGCGGTGATCGATGACGACTGGGCCACTGTCGGCTCCAGCAATTTTGACGGCTTGAGCCTGTTGGTGAACCAGGAGGCAAATGTGGTGATCAGGGACGCCGATTTTTCGCGCGCGCTGCGGCAACAAATCGAAAGCGGGATCGCAGATGGCACATCGATGGCGGCCAGTGCATTCGACAATCAGTCCTGGCGTGCACGTGCCTGGCACGGCATGGCTTTTTTCCTGTATCGCTTCCTGATGCGGATTATCACCATCGGCAACCGCGAGCGATGAAAGATCACTGAAGACGATGGGCGACTGCCGCATCGTCCTCTCTCTATCGAAACAAACCGCTATATCTGAACCCAGGCGCCCTTGAATACGATAGGGCCGGTAGGTCCGTTAGGATTAGGCGACCCGCCTTTCGGCTCCAGTGTCACCGCCAGCAACGGTATCGTTTGCGGCGTAGCGTTGGCCGGCAACGCCAGGGTGACGCTGCCATCTGCCGCCAGCAAGCCTAACGAGCGTGGTGGCCCGTCTTTCGGCACAGCCCACAACTCCAGGCTCTTGTCTGCGGCAATCACCTGTGGCGTCACCAGTTTGACCACCATCTGGCCGCCTGGTGCATTGCCGGTGACCACGGCAATCGGCTGCGCCTGATCGTTGCTCAGCATGGCGATGTACGAGGTAGCCGGTGCTGCCGGTACCGACAATTCTTGTTTGGATAATAGCAGCGAGGTCAATATGATGGCCGCGGTAGTCGAAACCAGGCCTAGCCCGCGCCAGAAGCTCAGGTCTTCGCGCAACTCGAACCAGATTGAGCGCTTGCGCTGCGGTTTAGCATGCAAGCCGAGCTGTGCTTCGATGGCCGGCCAGACCGCAGCTGACGGTTGTGCGGCCGGCGCCAGTTGCGCCATCGGATGCAGGCGATCCTGCCATTCGGCCACAGCTTGGCGTAGCTCGGCGTGACGGCGCAGCAAGCTTTCAAAGCGACGGCGCGCGCCGCCACGTAGCGTACCGAGCACATATTCAGACGCCAGTTTATCTACCAGAACGGGGTTGCGCTCGATATCCATCAGGCGCTCCCGAGCTTGCCGAGGCAAATTTTCAGGCGCTCCAGCCCGCGCCGGATCCAGGTCTTCACGGTGCCGATCGGCAATTGCATCTGCGCCGCGACTTCGCTATGGGAGAGATCGTGATAAAACGATAAGGCGATGGCTTGCCGATGCATGGCTTCCAGGCGGGCCAGGCAGGTCGCCAGCGCCTTTGCATCATCGGTAAGTTGCAGCGCCTCCAACGGTGTCGGACCAGCGCTTTCCATTGCGTTCATGACTTCCTTGTCAAATGTGTCTGCGTCGATCTCGACGGTGCGGTCCGTGCGCCGTAAAAAGTCGAATGCCTTGTTGCGTACGATAGTGGTCATCCAGGTCATCGGTGCCGCCAGGCTGGCCTGGTAGCTGTCGGCGTTGTTCCAGATATTGACGAAACTTTCCTGCAGGACTTCTTCCGCCCATTCACGCTTAACTAGTATACGCAGGGCGAAGCCAAACAGTTTCGATGATGTGGCGTCGTAGAGCGCGCGAAAGGCAACGGCGTCCTTACGCACGACTGCAGCAAGCCAGATTTTCAGTTGTTCCGGTTGCAAGTCTGTAGAGGGCAATTGACTTCCTTTATGCGCACCTTGGACGCTGCCAATATTCCATCGTGCGCGGATTTTGTTGTTGTGGAACCAAGCCGATTATTTCGCAGATTATCGCATGGGAACTGGTGGTGCAACTCTCAACTGGGTATCGCCCAAGAACAGCAGGGTGGGCACGATATGTCCACCCTACAAAAAAGCCCGCTATGGCGAGCGGGCTTTCGGGGAATCAACAGGCTGATGTTATTTCTTCAGTGAGTCGCGAATTTCGCGCAGCAGCACGATGTTTTCCGGATCGGCAGCCGGCGCCGGTGGTACTGCGCCTCGCAACTTGTTGATCATGCGGACCATCTGGAAAATGATGAAAGCCAGGATGACAAAATTCAGCGCGATCGTGATGAAATTACCGTATGCCAACACGGCGCCGGCCTTTTTCGCTTCTACCAGCGTCAGTCCTGCGGCTTGGCTATTCAATGGGAAGTAGTAATTGGCAAAATCAAGGCCGCCAAAAATCTTGCCGACTATCGGCATGATGATGTCCTGCACCAAAGAGTCGACAATTTTGCCGAATGCGCCGCCGATAATCACACCGACCGCCAGGTCCATTACATTGCCTTTGAGTGCAAAGGTCTTGAATTCTTCCATCATGCTCATAGTGTTAATTCTCCAGATTAATGTTGATAGATGGGAAGATACTGCGAACACGAGCCGTTTAAAAGGACAAATTTGTCAAATCTTGTCATTTTTCGTCCTTGTTGAAACTTGCTGCGGTGCAAGAACGCGTCTCTTAAGGGAATTGTGCCAGATTTAACAGCAGTTTCAACGGATTTAGTTGATTTTATGCATCACTGCATGTATTTCCTTTAAAACAGGCATTAGCTTCGATATAATCTAGGGTTGCTAGAAGTTCCGTGCAAGTTTCGTATTTTGACTGATTGGGGTTGGTATGAGTATCGAAAAGCAGGTCGATTCCGGTCGACGTGGTTTGCTCGTGGCTACATGTGCGGCGGGGGGCGTGGCTGGTTTAGCCACGGCAGGGGCCTTTGTGTCCACCTTCCAGCCGTCCGAGCGTGCAAAAGCCGCAGGAGCACCAGTAGAAGTGGATATTTCCGGCATCAAGCCGGGCGAAATGCAAGTCTTCGAATGGCGCGGTAAGCCAGTCTGGATCATGAAGCGCACTCCGGAACAAATGAAGGGGCTGGAACATACCGCCTCTGAAGTTGCCGACCCCGAGTCACTCAAGCCCTACACCATGGACTTGCCTGACTATTGCAAGAACAAGGCGAACAACCGCGGCCGCGCAGGCCACGAAGAAACCTTGGTGCTGGTGGGTATCTGCCCGCACCTGGGTTGTTCGCCATCGTCAAAATTCACCCCGGGCGCGCAGGCTTCGTTGCCGGACGACTGGCAAGGCGGTTTCCTCTGCCCTTGCCACGGTTCGACATTCGACCTGGCAGGCCGTGTTTTCAAAAACAAGCCGGCGCCAAACAATCTCGACGTGCCCCGCTATATGTACCTGTCCGATACCAAGATCGTCATTGGTAAAGACGAGAAAGGTGAGGCTTAATCATGGCATTCCACGAAAAACAGCTGCCGGCCGATGCTCCTATCGCCGACAAGGCCTTGAACTGGGTTGATGCGCGTTTCCCGCTGACATCCACCTGGAAAGCCCACCTGTCCGAGTACTACGCACCGAAGAATTTCAACTTCTGGTACGCCTTCGGTTCGCTGGCGCTGTTGGTGCTGGTGATACAGATTGTCACCGGGATTTTCCTGGTCATGCATTACAAGCCTGATGCCGCCCTGGCGTTTGCCTCGGTCGAATACATCATGCGCGATGTGCCGTGGGGCTGGCTGGTGCGCTACATGCACTCGACCGGCGCTTCGGCCTTCTTCATCGTGGTTTATCTGCACATGGTGCGCGGCCTGCTGTATGGCTCGTACCGCAAACCGCGTGAACTGGTATGGCTGTTCGGCGTCGGCATTTTCCTGTGCCTGATGGGCGAAGCTTTCATGGGCTATCTGCTGCCATGGGGCCAGATGTCGTATTGGGGCGCGCAGGTTATCGTCAACCTGTTCGGTGCGATTCCTTTCATCGGCCCTGACCTGTCGTTGTGGATTCGCGGCGACTACGTGGTCTCCGACGCTACCCTGAACCGCTTCTTCTCGTTCCACGTGATCGCGATTCCGCTGGTCCTGATCGGCCTGGTGGTCGCGCACATCATCGCGCTGCACGAAGTCGGCTCCAACAATCCTGACGGTATTGAAATCAAGGACAACCTGGATGCCAAAGGCGTGCCGCTGGATGGCGTGCCGTTCCACCCTTACTACTCGGTGCACGACGTGATGGCGGTTGCCGTGTTCCTGATCGTGTTCAGCGCCGTGGTGTTCTTCGGCCCTGAAATGGGCGGCTACTTCCTCGAGTACAACAACTTCGTCCCGGCTGATTCGCTGAAGACGCCACCGCACATCGCACCGGTCTGGTATTTCACGCCTTACTATTCGATCTTGCGCGCGGTCACTTCGGACTTCATCGTCTACCTGCAAGCAGGCGTCGCTGCCTTCGTTGCGCTGCTGTGGCTCAAGTCCAGCCTGAGGGGCATGATCAAGGTCGCTGCCACTGTCATCGGCCTGGCCATCATCGGCGCCATGTTCGTGTTCGACGCCAAGTTCTTCGGCGTCGTGCTGATGGGCGTCTCGGTCATGATCCTGGCTGGTTTGCCTTGGCTGGATCACTCCAAGGTCAAGTCGATCCGCTATCGTCCGAGCTGGCACAAATATATCTACATCCTGTTTGCGATCACCTTCGTGGTGCTCGGCTACCTTGGCGTGCAACCGCCATCGGCAATCGGCGGCTACGTGTCGAAGGTCTGCACCTTTATCTACTTCGGCTTCTTCCTGTTGATGCCATGGTGGAGCGCCGCAGGTACATTCAAGCCGGTGCCGGACCGTGTTGTTTATCATCCGCACTAAGCACTCGCACTAAGCCAGAGGATAAGAGACATGACATTGCTAAAAAGATTGATGGCGACACTGGTGCTGCTTCCTGCGCTTGCTTTTGCCAGTGAAGAGGGCGGCTACCCGCTGGATACCGCGCCGGAGCAGGGCAACAACCTGTCGGCGCTGCAAAGCGGCGCCAAGCTGTTTGTGAACTACTGCCTGAACTGCCACTCGGCTTCGGCCATGCGCTACAACCGTTTGCGCGATATCGGCCTGACCGAAGAGCAGATCAAGAGCAACCTGCTGTTCACCACTGATAAAGTGGGTGGCCTGATGACCATCGCCATGGCGCCGAAAGACGGCAAGGAATGGTTCGGCGCAACGCCTCCGGACCTGTCCGTGATTGCCCGCGCCAAGGCATCCGGCGCCGGCAGCGGCCCGGACTGGCTGTACACTTATCTGCGTACTTTCTACAAAGATGACAGCCGTCCAAGCGGCTGGAATAACATGGTCTTCCCTAACGTCGGCATGCCGCACGTATTGTGGGAACTTGAAGGGATTCGTACTGCCAAATACGAAGACGTGAAAGATCCGCACGAAGAGGGCAAGGCCGAACACAAGTTTGTCGGTTTCGAGCAAGTCAAGCCGGGCAAGATGAACAAGGTCGAATACGATGTTGCCGTTGCCGATCTGGTGTCCTATCTTGCATGGATGGGCGAGCCTGCTCAGAATACCCGCAAGCGCCTCGGCGTCTGGGTCCTGCTGTTCCTCGGCATGTTCTTCGTTCTGGCATGGCGTCTCAACGCGTCATACTGGAAAGACGTCAAGTAGTTTTCATACCCGCGATTTTGCGGGTATGCGTTTTGGGGTGAGCCGTATCGGGTCTCACCCTTTTGTTTCTAAGGAACTATAAAAATGATGGTTCTCTATTCGGGTACAACCTGCCCATTTTCACAACGCTGCCGTCTCGTTCTGTTCGAGAAGGGCATGGACTTCGAAATTCGCGATGTCGACTTGTTCAACAAGCCGGAAGACATCTCGACCATGAATCCTTATGGTCAAGTGCCGATCCTGGTCGAGCGCGACCTGATTCTGTACGAATCCAATATCATCAACGAATACATCGACGAACGTTTCCCGCATCCGCAACTGATGCCGGCCGATCCGCTGATGCGCGCCCGTGCCCGGCTGATGCTGTTCAACTTTGAGAAAGAATTGTTCATCCACGTGCACACACTGGAGAACGAGAAAGCCAAAGCAGCAGAAAAGAGCCACGAAAAGGCACGCAATGAAATCCGCGATCGCCTGACTACCCTGGCGCCTTTGTTCCTCAAGAACAAATACATGCTGGGCGACGAGTTCTCGATGCTGGACGTAGCCATCGCGCCATTGCTGTGGCGCCTGGATCACTACGGTATCGAGCTGTCGAAGACGGCTGCGCCGCTGATGAAGTATGCTGAGCGTATATTCTCGCGCCCGGCTTACATCGAAGCGCTGACGCCGTCCGAAAAGGTCATGCGTCGTTAAGATCGTGTAGATAACCGGTGTGCTTCCGCTTTAGCTTAGGCGGTGTGCACCGGCCCATGCTTAAATTTTGTACCTTTTGCACCATTGCTTCCCATGTCAGAAACCTCTACCAAACCGTATTTGTTGCGCGCCATTTATGAATGGTGCACCGACAATGGCTACACCCCGTATCTGGCGGCCAGGGTAGATGCGCACACGCGGGTGCCGATGCAATTCGTGAAGAATGGCGAAATCGTATTGAACGTCAGTTTCGAAGCCACCAGCGGTTTGAAAATGGACAACGATTTCGTTAATTTCAATGCACGTTTTGGCGGTGTGTCGCGTGAAATTTCTGTGCCGGTAGAAAACGTCATCGCGATTTATGCGCGTGAAAACGGCCAGGGCATGGCATTCGAAGCATCGGCTCCGGCTGCTGAATCGGATATCGAAGTAACCGCCGAGCAAGAGCCTGACACTGAGCAAACTGCCACGATTACGCCGATTCTGACCTCAGTGCCATCGTCAACCGCCGATGCTAAACAGGGCTTGTCCGATACGGATCCAGAAAAAGATCCGGAACCACCAAAAAAAGGTGGAAGACCTACCCTAACTCGAATTAAATAGGTATAATTGCGGACTTCGCAGTTTAGCTGGCTTAGCTCATCTGGTAGAGCACCTGACTTGTAATCAGGGGGTGGCGGGTTCAAGTCCTGCAGCCAGCACCAATATTTAAAAGGCCCACATTTATGTGGGCCTTTTTCTTTTCCGCGATTCGCTATTCCGCATCAAGGTTGCCTCCAAACGCTACGTCGACCATTTCCTGCCCAGCTCTTCCAGCCCGGCTCTTTTCAAATCCTCCGGCGTCATGACTATTCTTAATTCCACGCTGGCATTAAAGGTCAGAAACCATGGTTCGGCAAGCATAGGGACTTTCGCCGGGTCATCGATGTCGACGATCAAGAGGCCTGATCGCTGTCCATTCTGTTCGGTGAAGTAAGCCGCTTCCGGTTTTATCTCCTCCATGATCTGGGCCATTTTCTTGCCGACAGAGCCGTCCATGACAGCAGCGTTGAACTCGGCGTTAGGGAGTTTGATATTCAATAGCATCCGCATGATTTCTCCTTAGAAATTTTAATAACATCTCCACCAAAGATTTTGATCAGCTGCCATAAAGGCAATTTCCATTGTAGGTTTTCTGGTCAATTTAGCTACCTGTCATTTGGCACTCATCTAATTGTTTTCTGGAGCTGCCTGATTGAGGGGGACGTCAATGATTACTGCTAGCGACCTTTTTCGCCCCAAGATTTGCCGCCAGGCATTAGAATTCTCCCGACTTGACGTGATTTCATAAAAAAGGGGGAGTAACTTTGAGGAAAATTGCATTGCTGTTCGTCATTCTAGGATCGCTGGCTGTGACAGGATGTACTACTTTGTCAGATGCCAGATCTGCAAAAGGGACCGGCACTGCGCGGGTGTACGACGCGAAGCCGGATGCAATTTGGAGCTCCCTGCCAATGGTAGTCAAGAGTGTCGGTCTTGCTTATGCCGGGGATAACAGAAATGAAGGTTACGCCCTCGCGCGACGGGGAATTACGGCATTCAGCTACGGCGAAAACGTTGCCATGTTTATTGAGCCAACAGGGACCGGCGACAAGACGAAAGTGGAAGTGGTATCAAAAAGGGCAATGGTAACGAATGTGTTCGCCCCCAATTGGGAGACCGTGATTCTTGACAGGTTGGGGGCAATGTTTTCGTCGGGGAATTCCGGAACATCCCCGGCTCCTCAAAAGGGAATAAGCACCTCTGGCTCATCAGGCTCTACACCGCAATCGAACTTTGTTCCTGTACCGTCATCGTTTGCAGATATTTACGACTCCGATGCTATTCCATTTGTTGGCCCACGAGCGCGCGCAAGATATATGGTCTATTTGTCGGCACTGCCGCCCAAGGCATTCGCCATTAGTCCAAATGGTGGCTGGAGTTGGTTAAGCAATGATCCAATGGCTATGCAGAAGGCGCTCACCGAGTGTCACTCACAGGCCAAGGCGCGATGCTGGCTATATGCCGTGGATGGTAACGTCGTGTGGCAATCGGACGAAAACAAGCGCATATCGCTAGAACAACTTGAATTGCCGAAGGGCGCAAGCCAGTAGTCCCATGACGGCTTAATGCTGTAGCTAAATCTTGACCAAAGAGCAGTTGAGTTATGGCGCCAGATTGCCTTGGTTGCTGCTGTTCCTCGGATTGACGGCGCTGGTGTCATCGCTGGTGTCGCGCTATATTTCCGAGTCCGTCAATGTCGCCATCCGTCGCCTCCATCTGGCAAAATACGGCAGGAAGGAAATACCTTCCGTGCCGGTTATTGCCAGCGTATCCAGTTCGAATGAGGCGTCACGGATTCACTAATCAAAGCGGCCGCTCGATAATGTAAGTATGCTCGTCGCACTCCTGATCTCGAAACATGGCTTTATCGGTTGATGTCAATTGCATTCCGACTCGCTCAAGCAATTGAATGGAGGAGATATTTCTGCTATCAGTGATGCCGATTACGCGCTGAATGTCAGTTACTTCAAACAGCTTGGAAATTGTTTCGCGTACGGCTTCGCTAGCCAAGCCTTTGCCATGATAGGTATTGGACAGCGTGAAACCAATATCAGCATATTGTCCATCGACAGATATGCAGACTCCTATGTCGCCAATCAATTTTTCGGTACTGCTATCGGCAATCAAGATCTGCCTCCAAATTCCCGGCTGAAATAGTTCGGCAGAACCCATTTCATTTAAAAATGCACGGGCTTCCGAATCGGATTGGGGAACCCACCCCTGATATCGCGATAACTCCTCGCATTGCCGATATGCTTGAAAATCTGCCAAATCCGACATTGTTAAACGCCGCAGCGCGATACGCGCTGTGGAGCGGGGGAGCACAGGAGTCATAAATAATTTGTCCTTATGGGTTTAATTACAATCTGTGGTGCAGGAAATATTCGGGATTCACTGTTACGTCAACCAGACAATTTTTTAGAATCCGATCCAGCCGCAGTCTACAGTGAATCCCTTGTCTGTAATTATTCCTAGCGGAACGATGCGACCAATCGCTGCCCGCCGACCACGCTACCGTCTGTAAGTTGCCTGCGCGGAACGATCATGATCAGTTCACCGCTCGCATCGGTATCCCCACGGAGATTGATTGTCATTTTCAATTGCTGATCCAAGGCTACGAAAACATTTGGTGCAGTGGCGACAATCTCATGCCTCCCCAGATCGCCCACTTCCGCATACATCTGCCTCCCTCTATTGAATACGGAAAGTGTCGCGCCATTTGAAAGGCTGTATGACCGCATATAGTCATAGAATTCATCCGGATGCATCCGATGGTACTGGCTGGGGAGGTCAATCCGGAGCGTCGGGCCGGTGACATTCACAGTCTGGTTGTCTGGCGCCGTTTGTGCCGATGCTGCCAGCGCGAACAGGCTTGCAATCGAAATTAAAACAAGGTTTTTCATGATGAACATCCTTTCCGTTTTCGTTAAATATAAAATTCATCACGTGCGTCATGAGCTTGTTTCTCTTGGCGCCGGATCAAGAGAGAATTGAATACCTTCTTCATCAAGATCATTTGTTCCTCAAGAATGATGGCCTGGTATCGGCCGAAGTCGTTTTGGAATTGCCATTCAGACGGCGTCTGCCAGACAGCGAGAAGAGGTTAGTGCATTCTTCCTTGCAAGTAGGAAGCGCAATACCTCAATGCGCAGGGAAGTGATTTTCCGGAAGCCAATTCATGCTGGCCCACTGGCCGACTGCGTGACAGTTAAAGAGATTTTTTTGGAGGCTGGAAGAATGCTGATCTGCCTGAATTATTCACCGTTCATCATCGGATCCGTGCCAGCCAGTTATCGGAGTGATGAGCGAAAATAAAAGTGAAGGACCATCGATACATCCGTTGGCATACGTCATTACGTCACTTTGGTTTTTCTCGCAGATTTGCGATGTTTAATCGTTGTACCGCCAAGCCACAATAGGATATGTTTGCGCCATATTCAAGCCGAACTTCCTGTTGTCGGCGAGTTTAAATCCAGCAATATGATGTGCGAATAATCGCAAGCGTCCGTCTATTTCTGCGACGCATTGATGCGGCAATATGCCGCTATGGGAATTTCACAGTGGTAACATCGCGTTGGCAGTATGCCCCGATGCGAGACACGGCAGACACTAGTGAATGATCACCGATTTGCCAGCTTGCTCATTGGCATTTCACGGGAATGGCACAAATTAACCACACAAATTGTGGCTAATTTCACTCATCGCATCCATAGCAATGAAATTATGGAGACGACAACAAATTGAAGGACTAGAATAAATAACGAGGGGGTTGTGCGCCGCATAGGGTGGTGCCCGAGCAGTCGCACGAGCGTTATGAAACGCATCAAATACAAAAAAATGACCGGAATGGGCGGCATCGTCGCCCTCGGGTGGTTGATTTTTACCACCGCAGTCGCGGTTAGCCAGCGCAAGCTGATTTTCAAACCGGTCCGCACCAAGGAAGTCGAGCATCCCCAAAGCATCGGGCACAGGTCTCGGCTTGTCGTGTTGCGCAGCACTGACGGCACCCGGCTCTCGGGATGGTTATTGACACCGCGGGTGCCCGGTCCTCATCCAGCCGTGGTGTATTTCGGCGGCCGCTCCGAGGAAGTCTCCTGGGTGGCGCGCGATGCGTGGCGCATGTTCCCCAATATGACCGTGCTTGCCATTAACTATCGCGGCTATGGGGATTCCGAGGGTATTCCCGGTGAGTTGAAAATGATAGAAGACGCCGAGATGCTGTTCGACTGGTTTGCCGAGCATCGCCATATCAACACTGGACAAATCGCCGTGGTCGGGCGCAGTCTTGGCTCAGGCGTGGCGGTGCAAGTAGCGGCGCGCCGGCCGGTCGCGGCGGTGGTGTTGATTACGCCCTACGACTCGCTGTTGGCTCTGGCAAAACGCCGCTTTCCGTCCGTGCCAGCCTTTGTCCTCAAACATCGTTTCGATTCAGTCAAGCATGCGCCTTTGTTGTCCGCGCCGACGTTTATCATTCGTGCTGCGTCCGATGACGTAGTGCCAGCCTCGCATACCGACATGCTGGTGGCGAAATTGGCCAATACGCCGCAGGACGAAACCATCCCTGACTCGGACCACCACAACATCCCCTATCTCGAAGCAACGCAGAGCCGCATTGCCGACTTCCTGACAGAGAAATTCAACAGAGTCGTCGAGAGTCTTACCGTCAATAAACGGTAGGGAGCGGCAGGAAATCGATGCAAGCCAAGTCTGGCGCATTCAACTGTTGCATTTAACTGTCGCATTTAACGGTCATGTTGCAATCGAATGGGAAACCATCAGGCATTCTCCGGCGTTGAGCTTTGCAGCGGCATCCTGCGTGGCGCGCACGTCGTCGGCATCGAGGTCGGCGCGATTCAGCCTATAGGTCATTGCGTAGTCATGGGCGTCAAACAGCTCTCCGGCCTTTACGTAATATTGAAACGCTACGAAAGAATCGGGATCGCTGACTACTGTGCAGGTCAGATTGATTGTGTTCATCATATTGCCCCTTTTTAACGCGTCGGGAACCACGCAAGTTAATTGTAGGCTTTATATGGAGAGCGTTTTACTTGAACACGGGACGGAAGAAGCTGCGCTCGTAGCTGATGATGCAACGCGTTTCCTCGGCATACTTGAATGCAGCCTGGCAAGCCGGGTCCTGCATTGATTTTATCCTGTACTCTTCATACGACGCGAGCGATGGAAACGTGAACATCGCGAGTGCTACGTTATTGATTCCTTCTGAGGGGAGAAAGTATCCATGGTGCTGTCCGCCGAACTTCTCCACCAGCGGAATCCAGATCTTGCCGTAGTGCTCAAATTCGCTGAGTTTGTATGGATCGATGATGTAGCGCAAATAGCAGGTGACCATGGAAATCCTTCCTGACAGACGTTGACATTAATGACTATGATGACGCGGGAAAAAGCGATTGTCACATGATGCCATAACAGGCCAACAGTACGGCGACGTCATTCGGTAGCGTTGAATACGTCGTGGTAACTCAGCCGCTAGCGGGGCCGCTGTCATCGCCAATTATTTTTCACAAGGCTTGAAATAATTGGCGCGTGCTTGTGTATAGTCTTCCATAGACAGGATTGGATTCACAGCCGAAATTTTCAGCGTATTTCTCTGGTTGTTTTGCAGGATGATCTACATACTCACTCGATAGGTGCTTCCTTGTCCTACCCACTTGAAGTCAATGCCGCGCTGGGGATTTTGAAAACTACGGGTATCTGGCGCAGCAGCTATGCACCGTTTTTTCATCGCATGCTCTGGCGGGCAGGCGTTTCAATTCCACCGCCGCATTTCGCGAGCTTTGGATTTAATTTCGCGTTCATGGGAGCATCGTTCGGTGTTGTTTGGGGGATGTGGCTTCTCGTTTGGTCGCATCAGGG
This sequence comes from Collimonas antrihumi, assembly GCF_018304965.1. GTDB lineage: Bacteria > Pseudomonadota > Gammaproteobacteria > Burkholderiales > Burkholderiaceae_D > Collimonas > Collimonas antrihumi. The sequence goes on along the minus strand of NZ_JAGQED010000016.1, from coordinate 16,152 downwards.
AATGTCTGGCGCTGAGGCCGTTTTCGCATCGGTCCTGGGCGGCGTATTTTTCGGACTGATCGTGGCGCTCTACTATCGTGTCAGGGCAAGTAAATATAATCTGCCTTCGTGGTCACAAATTAAAGCCGCATCGTGAGCCAGAAAGCCATGAAAAAAATCCCACGGCAACGTGGTAATGCCGTTCAGTTAAGACGCCATAGATCGACGCCGGTATTGCCGAAACCAACCACGGCGACGGCATGTTCCTTCTCGATCATTTCCTTGGCCATGGCCGCGCCGACGTCCGGTTTGGCACGATCATCGCGCTCGACCAGTTCGATCTTGCGGCCGAGAACGCCGCCGACCTGGTTGATGTCGGCCAGGAAGACCCGGGCGCCGCCGATCATGCTCAATCCCATGTCTTCCGACGGGCCGGTAATGGGGTCGACGACGCCGATTTTAATAGGCGGTAATTCAGCTGATGCACTTGCGCTGAATCCTGGTGCGCCTAGTGCGGTAAGACAAAAAAATGGCGCTACACGTGCTACGTTTTCGCATCGCTATCTCCTTGGTGAATCGTTGTTATGAATTTCCGTCAGGAAATATACATCAGGGTAATGATTCGTATGGGATTTTGATGCTCGAAAATCAAAATGCAACGTGGTAGTGCGAAATTGACAGGGATAGCCTGGCGAGGAACAAAGGGTGCGAGATCGGATTGCGAAAATGGCATGAACGGCGAATGCCCTGGCATCGTGCGAGCCTGCGCTTGCAACCCTTTTTATGTTGATTGGGGGGTGTTTTGTAAGGTAACATGCGCACCAGTTTGAGCTGTGATGCGGACTTGCGGTCAGAGAACGGCGAGTTCGAATCGCAGCCGGCATCAGGTTTCATAAGGCCCTCCACCATGAGGGCCTTTTTATTTTGCCTCGCAAATATTGCCATTTCCGCAAAATTCACGTTGTAGCTCGCAAACTCTTCTTTCTGTATGTGCCGCTGACTTTGATGGGCGCATGTCGATATGAAACAACATGGAATGCGCAACATGGACTGCACAAGGTGCTCAGGCTTAAGAATATTTTTAGATCGACGGTTTTGTATTTTTGTATGGTTGTATGGTTAATAACGGCAGGATACGCAAATGAGAAAAATTAAGGCAACGACTTGGATTCTGGTCGGCATGGTTCTGGGGATAGTGGTCGGATACATTTGCCACAATCTCGCACCGGATGAAGCGGCGGCAAAGGAAATCGCCGCTTACTTCTCCATCATCACCGATGTATTTTTGCGGTTGATCAAGATGATCATCGCGCCATTGGTGTTCGGCACGCTGGTATCCGGTATCGCCGGCATGAAGGACAGCAGTTCGGTCGGCCGCATCGGCATCCGGGCCCTGGGCTGGTTTGTCATCGCTTCCTTGCTGTCTTTGGCGCTGGGCATGTTGTTTGTCAACGTGCTCCAGGTTGGCCATGCGCTCAACTTGCCGTTGCCGGCCATAGGTGCTGACACCAAGCTCAATACCAGCGGCTTCAATCTGAAAGACTTCGTCTCCCACGTCTTCCCGAGCAGCTTCGTCGACGCCATGGCGAAAAATGAAATCTTGCAGATCCTGGTGTTCTCGTTGTTTTTCGGGTTCGGCCTGGCTGCCGTCAAAGGCGAGTCGGCAAAAGTAATTACCGCGGCCATGGACGGCCTGGTGCACGTCATGTTGAAGGTCACGGATTATGTGATGCGTTTTGCACCGCTTGGCGTGTTTGCCTCCATCGCCGCTGTCATTACGGTGCAGGGTTTTGGCGTGCTGACAACCTATGCCAAGTTCCTGGGTGGTTTCTATGCCGGGCTGGCCACGCTGTGGGCGCTGCTGATTGCGATCGGCTACATATTCTTGCGCGGCTCGATCTTCACCTTGTTGCGCTTGTTGAAAGAGCCCATCATGCTGGCATTTTCCACCGCCAGCAGCGAAGCGGCTTATCCGAAGACGATGGAGCAGCTGGAAAAATTCGGCGTGAATGACAAGATCACCGGCTTCGTGCTGCCGCTCGGCTATTCATTCAATCTTGATGGCTCGATGATGTACCAGGCATTTGCCGCGTTGTTCGTGGCGCAGGCTTACAACATCGAAATGTCGTTTGCGCAGCAACTCACCATGTTGCTGGTATTGATGGTCAGCAGCAAGGGCATGGCTGGCGTGCCGCGCGGCTCGCTGGTGGTGGTTGCTGCCATCCTGCCGATGTTCCACCTGCCGGAAGCCGGCATCCTGCTGATCATCGGCATCGATCAGTTCCTCGACATGGGACGTACCGCCACTAACGTGATTGGTAACGGTATTGCGACATCGGTGATTGCAAAGTGGGAGGGTGAGTTGGATGAAGAGGTTGCCCGGTCAGCGCTCGAGAGCACGACCTGATACTTGCGTAACGGTTTCTTTCGTAAACGAGAATATCAATAGCAGGGCCTGATTCGCCAGGCAGGCAGTACCATCAAGACACTTTGCCGCTCGTCGGCAAAGTGTCTTTTTCAATTTAATGCCTGGTTCGGTAGTAGGGACGACAACCGTCTCATCCATCTTTTCTCTTCCTCCTCATAGAGCTGTGATTGCTGTGAGTCGATTGCAATAATCGACCAAGCCGCAGCTATTCCAACATCTCAGCCAGATCCAGGCACGTAGTACAAACTCGAATTTTGCTTTCCAAATGCTGGGGAGCAATCGAGGGCGCTCGCGTCATGACCTGTCAATAGTGACAGGTTTGGCATACAGATCCCCCAGTTTCGGAATTGTCTTACATACAATTTTTTCTGACTGTGAAATTATCCATCGGCTTGTTGCAAATAAGGCAATTCAAGTGTGATGAGAAAAAAAACGCCACAGCAGGAGTCCCACGATGAGTTTTTCCCGTCAAATCCTTTTTGGCAAACTCGATACCACGCTGTTTAAAGCAATCGAATCGGCGACCGCATTTTGCAAGCTGCGTGGCAATCCCCACGTCGAGTTGGTACATTGGCTGAACCAGTTGCATCAACTGCCCGATGGTGACTGGCAACGCATCTTGCGTTACTTCCAAATTGATGCGGCTGCATTGGATCGTGATTTAGCGACAGCGTTAGCAACGCTTCCGGCAGGGGCGACTTCCATTAATGATTTCTCCCATCACATAGAGACGGCCATCGAGCGCGCCTGGGTGATGGCAACCCTGGTTGCCGGCGACAATCGGATTCGCGTCGCATGGCTGCTGCTGGCCCTACTGGAAACGCCCGACTTGCGGCGTGTGCTGCTGAGCGTTTCTCCCGCGTTTGCCAAAATTCCATTAGAAGGTCTTGCCGAGCTTTTACCTGCGGTTGTGCTTGAGTCTCCGGAAAGCCATGAGTCGTCGTACGCCGATTCTGGCCTGCCTGCGGCCATGCCAGGTGAAGCTAGCAGCGCAAAGGCGAACCTCGGATCGGATAAGTCTCGGCTGTCGCAATACTGCACGGACCTGACGGAAAACGCCCGCGCCGGAGGTATCGATCCTGTGATCGGCCGCGAACATGAAATTCGCACCATGGTCGATATCCTGTTACGCAGACGACAAAACAATCCTTTGCTCACAGGCGAGGCCGGTGTCGGTAAGACCGCAGTCGTCGAAGGGTTGGCGCTGGCAATCGCCAGACAGGAAGTGCCACCCGCATTGCGTGAGGCACGTCTGTTGAGCCTGGATGTCGGCGCGCTGTTGGCGGGAGCCAGCATGAAGGGTGAATTCGAGTCGCGCTTGAAGGGCTTGCTTGAAGAAGCTACGCGCTCTCCGGCGCCGATCATTCTGTTCATCGATGAGATCCACACCCTGATCGGCGCTGGCGGGCAGGCCGGCACTGGCGACGCCGCCAATCTGCTGAAACCTGCACTGGCGCGCGGCACACTACGGACCGTTGGCGCCACTACCTGGAGCGAATACAAGCGCCATATTGAAAAAGACCCGGCGCTGACGCGTCGATTCCAGGTATTGCAAGTGATGGAGCCGGAGGAAGTCGCCGCGATCGACATGGTGCGTGGATTAGTCGGTACTTTTACGGAACATCACAAGGTCTGGATCATGGATGAGGCAGTACGTGCCGCCGTCACCTTGTCTCACCGCTACATACCAGCTCGCCAGTTACCGGATAAAGCGATCAGCCTGCTGGATACCGCCTGTGCGCGGGTCGCGATGTCATTGCATGCACCGCCGGCGCGCGTCGAGTTTCTCCGCCAAAGCCTGGCGGCCGCGCAGCTCGAGCATCAATTGATTACCCGTGAGGCCAGCGTTGGTTACGCCAATGTGCAGCGCCTGTCCGAGATTGACGCGCGCATGATCAACCTGGAACAGGAGCTGGCGATGCAGGAAATGCAGTGGAAGCAGGAACTGCAACTTGCGCGACAGATCATCGACAAGCGCAGCGCATTACTTGCCGCGCAAGTTGAGCCTGCCAACCGGGAATGCAACGCATTGTTCGCCAAATTTGCCGAACTAGGTGAATTGGAACAGAAACTCACAACCATCCAGCAGGAAACTCCGCTGATCACAGCGCAAGTCGGTGAAGCCGTGGTCGCTGCCATCGTCTCCGACTGGACCGGAATTCCAGTCGGCCGCATGGTGAAGGATGAGATCAGCGCGGTAATGGACTTGCCGCACGTGCTCGAACAGCGGGTAATCGGTCAGCAGCACGCGCTTGAGGTATTGGGTGAGCGCATTCTGACCGCCAAGGCGCGCCTCATCGATCCCAACAAGCCGGTCGGCGTTTTCCTGCTGGTCGGCCCGTCAGGCGTAGGTAAAACCGAAACGGCGCTGGCGTTGGCCGAAACGTTATATGGCGGCGAACAGAATCTGATCACTGTCAACATGAGCGAATACCAGGAAGCGCATACCGTCTCCACCTTGAAAGGCGCGCCGCCCGGATACGTGGGTTATGGCGAAGGGGGAGTGCTGACCGAGGCCGTGCGCCGGCGCCCGTATAGCGTCGTGCTACTCGACGAAATCGAAAAAGCCCATCCCGATGTCCACGAACTGTTCTACCAGGTCTTCGATAAAGGCTGGATGGAGGACGGCGAGGGCCGCCATATAGATTTCAAGAACACCATTATTTTATTGACCAGCAATACTGGCTCGGATTTGATGTCCACATGGTTCGAAGACGCCGCAACGGTACCCGTTGTCGAGACGCTCGCACAAGTCCTGCAACCGGAATTGCGCAAGGTGTTTCCTGCCGCCTTCCTTGGCCGTCTGGCAGTCGTGCCGTATCTGCCGCTGGATGACACATCTCTTGTTCGCATCGCTCGTCTGCATTTGGATAAAGTGATTGACCGTATGCGTATACAACACGGCATCGTGCTGCAGATCAGCGACGCTGTAGTCGAGCATGTTGTCGCGCAATGCGGTACCTCAGAATCTGGTGCAAGGCAGCTGGTTGGCTTTATCGAACAACGCATTTTGCCAAAGCTGTCACGGCTCTGGCTAATTTCGTTGGAAGAGAACCGCAGCAAAAACCGCAGCATTACCCAGATCCATCTCGACTTTAATCCTCGCCACGCAAAGGAAGGACTCAGCTACCACGTCAGCTATGGCTAAACATCTCCACGCCTCCGCATCACCGTCCACCTTACTTAAAGGGAGTTTTTATGAGCAGCAGCAATAATTCGCAAAAATTCATCGCCCGCAATCGTGCGCCCCGCGTACAGATTGAATACGATGTTGAGATCTACGGCGCCGAAAAGAAAATCGAGCTGCCATTTGTCATGGGCGTATTAGCCGATTTGTCCGGCAATCCGGTGGCGCCGCTGCCGCCTGTCTCAGACCGCAAATTCCTTGAGATCGATATCGACAATTTCGACGAACGCATGAAAGCGATCGCTCCGCGCGCTGCCTTCTCGGTTCCGAATACCTTGTCCGGAGAGGGGCATCTACTGGTCGATATCACCTTCGACAGCATGGATGATTTTTCGCCGGCGGCAGTAGCCAGCAAGGTCGATGCACTGAACCAGCTTCTGCAAGCGCGCACGCAACTGTCGAATCTGCAAACCTATATGGATGGCAAATCCGGTGCGGAAAACCTGGTCAATCAGTTGTTGCAAGATCCCGCCTTGATGCAAGCATTGGCCGCAACTCCCAAGCCGAATGGCGCCGACACTGCAACAAAATCGAATTGATAGAGAAGGAAAATCATGAGCCTCCAAAAAACGGCTGCTGCCGGTTCGGCTTCCAGCCAAGCTGCTACGCAATTCGCCACTCCCGATGAATTCGCCGCATTGCTTGACCGCGAGTTCAAGCCAAAAACCGATCAGGCACGCGACGCAGTCGAATCCGCTGTGCGTACCCTGGCGCAGCAAGCGCTGTCCAACACCCAAACTATCAGCGACGACGCCTATTCCGCGATTGAATCGGTGATTGCCGAGATCGATCGCAAGCTGTCAGAACAAATCAATTTGATTCTGCACAAGGAAGAATTCCAACAATTGGAATCGGCCTGGCGTGGGCTGAGCCATCTGGTCACCAACACTGAAACGGATGAGCAACTAAAAATCCGCGTCATGGATATCTCCAAAGATGAATTGCGTCGCACCATGCGCCGCCACAAAGGCATTGCATGGGATCAAAGCCCGGTATTCAAGCGCGTATACGAAGAAGAATTCGGTCAGCTCGGTGGCGAACCATATGGCTGCCTGGTAGCCGACTACTATTTCGACCACACGCCTCCGGATGTAGAGTTGTTGAGCGCGATAGCCAAGATTTCAGCAGCCGCTCATGCGCCGTTCATCGCTGGCGGCTCGCCATCCGGCCTGCAAATGGAATCATGGCAAGAATTGGCCAACCCGCGCGATCTGGCCAAGATCACGTCGAATCTGGAACATGCCGCCTGGAATTCGCTGCGCGATACCGATGACGCTCGCTACATTGGCCTGGCCATGCCGCGGTTTTTGTCGCGTCTGCCATATGGCGCAAAGACCAATCCGGTTGACGAGTTCAATTTTGAAGAGCAAACCGACGGCGCCGATCACAAGAAGTACATCTGGAGCAATGCGGCATATGCGATGGCCGTCAACATCAACCGCAGTTTCAAGAACTATGGCTGGTGCACGATGATTCGCGGAGTCGAATCCGGTGGCACGGTGGAAAGCTTGCCATGCCATACCTTTCCTACCGACGACGGTGGAATCGACATGAAATGTCCGACAGAAATCGCCATCTCGGATCGTCGTGAAGCCGAACTCGCACGCGCCGGCTACATCCCGCTGGTACACCGCAAGAACACCGACCACGCGACTTTTATCGGTGCGCAATCCATGCAAAAGCCGCAGGAATACCACGATGCCGATGCGACAGCCAACGCCAACCTGTCGGCGCGCCTGCCATACCTGTTCGCCAGTTCACGCTTTGCGCACTACCTGAAGTGCATTGTGCGGGACAAGATCGGCGCCTTCAAAGAGCGTGAAGACATGCAGCGCTGGCTGAACGAATGGATCATGCATTACGTCGATGCCGATCCGGCGAATTCTTCGCAGGAAACCAAGGCCAAGCGCCCGTTGGCGGCGGCTGAAGTGGTGGTTGATGAGATCGAAGGAAATCCTGGTTTCTACAGTGCGAAGTTCTTCCTGCGCCCTCACTTCCAGCTTGAAGGTTTGACTGTTTCGTTGCGGTTGGTCGCGAAACTGCCGTCGATCAAGCAAGCGGCATAACAGAGAGATGCCCGGAGAGAAGTCGAAATGGCTTCTCTCCGATTTCAAAAATATTTCGAAAGAGGCAATTCATGTTGTCGATTGATGGCGAAGGTATGGTGCTGAATCCGCGGATTAAACGTGCGCGGAGTCGGGGCATTGAGCAAAGAGATATGCACGCTATTCACGGGATTATTGTTCACCAGACAGGAGGACCTACCGCACAATCAACTTTCAATAGCTATAAAAATCCGGCTGCCAATGGCGCACATTTTCTGATTGATAAAGACGGAACAATTTATCAGACTGCATCGTTAAAAAAACAAACATACCATGTTGGCCCGTTAAAAGCGCGTTGTGTTTTGGAGAAGCGTTGCACTCCTACAGAAATAAAATTATTGCAGACGCACAATCCAACAGCGGAGGGAAGGCGCGAAATTAAGAAAAAAGTCCCGGAAAGATTTCCATCGAATCGAGATAGCGTTGGTATCGAGATAGTTGGAGAAGCTCTTCCTCGGGGAAATAATATTCCCGACAAAATGAAAGTTTATGAAGCGATCTCTAATGAGCAAAATTCGTCCTTAGCATGGCTCGTATCTGAATTGACATTGACGTTAAAAATTTCTATGCGCGAAATATTTAGACATCCAGATGTGTCTAGAAAGCACGAAACAGAGGCAAGGACAGCGAAATGGTAAGACGTTTATTAATGGGCATTATTCTGCTGGGCGTTGCAGGTGCTGCCTTCAGCGCTGAGCGTTGTACCACAGGAGGGGAGTATGAGCCGTCGCTGTGCCCATTCAAATTGCCAAAGATTGAAAAAATAACGATCACTAGAAACGCAGTAAAGGCGCTGGCAGAAACTGATCCAACGGTCAGTTGTGAAAATTTCCGCGTGAACGAAAAACAAGTGCTGCGGTTTTTTCAGCTGGCGAAAACAACTACTGCCAACGACGCGCATTACAAATTAAATTGGTCACCTTGTTTTGCTGGCGGCGAAATCGTGTTTAGCGATGGGCGTCTTGCCTATTGGAGTGTAGATCAATATCAAGCTGGCTCGCTTGGATTTGATGACAAGGATGAGTCAATCATTCTGTTTTGCCCGCGCTGCAAATTCAAGCCGTTCATGTGGGACGGCGTCACTTGGCCATACCAGGAAAAATGAAACAGAAGCAAGCTCAATAATCCAAGATTTTTAACCGGCAATCGAAACATGAAGTCATCAGGTTTCAATGTCATTTCTGGCAGTACTTTTAATCATAAAAAGGAATTTTCATGGCACAAGATATCTTTATAAAAATCGCAGGCATCGATGGTGAATCAGGTGACGACAAACACAAGAACGAAATTGAAGTAAACAATTGGAGTTGGAAAATAAGGCAAGACGCCAACATGCATTCCGGCAGTGGCGGCGGCGCCGGTAAAGCAACGGTGGAAGATCTTGAATTCGAACACTTCGTTGATCGTTCCAGCCCTAACCTGATGAAATATTGCCTGAGCGGCAAGCACATCGACACGGCGATTCTCGTGGTGCGCAAGGCTGGCGGTAATCCGTTGGAGTATCTGAAGCTGACCATGAGCGATGTCATTGTGACGATGGTGCAGCCTTCCGGCAGCAGTGGCGACGAACGAGTTACCGAGCAGGTGGCCCTGTCATTCGCCAAAGTAAAGCAAGAGTACATGGTGCAAAACGCGCAAGGTGGCAGCGGCGGCGCAGTAACTGCCGGTTACGACATCAAAGCTAACAAAGAAGCGTAATTGTTAATCGTGTAGTACCTCGTTCGGGGTTGAGCAGGCATGTATGCGTGCTCAACCTCAAACATTTGTTTGAAGGCTTCCGTTTCGCCGTGTTTTGACAATGACCAGATAACTCCATGAAATTTCTCCGAACACATTTCAGCCGCTGGCGTCTTGCCGCATCGTTGTGTGCGATATTCGCGGCGATAACAACCGCTCACGCGCAAATCGTCAAAGAACCGACCAAGCTCGGCATCACGATTCACGCCGCCGAGACCGTCAATCCAAACGATCACGGTCAAGCCGCGCCCATCATGGTCCGTATTTATGAATTGAAATCGGATGAAATTTTCAGGCAAGCAGATTTTCTTTCTCTGCAAAATGCCGATAAAGCCACCTTGGGGGCGGACATGCTATTCAAGGACGAATTCATCCTGAGGCCGGGAGAGAGCAAAGCTATCCGCCGAAAATCATACGCCGACACCACAGCGATTGGCGTGCTGGCAGGCTATAGAGACCTGCCCAACGCAACCTGGCGCGAGATATACAAGTTGCCTGAGGCACCGGAGGCAGCCTGGTATCGCAGCTTACTGCCTTCGCTCAAGACCACGCTGGACATAGAGCTGCGGACCAAAGACATCAATATCACCGATACCAAGTAGAAAGCGCGTATTCCATGAGCTGGCACAACAAAGTCATCTGGACCGAAGGTTTATTTCTAAGGCCCCAACTATTCCAACAGCAGGAGCGCTATCTGGAAAATTACGCGCACCAGCGTGCCGCGTCGTCGACCCCGTTTTATTGGGGGTTTCATCGTTATGCGATCGATATCGGTTCGCTGTCGCTTGGCAAGCTTGTCGTCGCCAGCGCCGCAGGTGTATTTACTGACGGCACGCCGTTTCAAATGCCGGCGCAGACGCCGCCGCCACCGCCTTTGACGATTTTGCCCGAGCATATCGATCAGCTGATTTATCTGGCCGTTCCGATTCGTACACCGAATGCGGAGGAAACCACCTTCGACGATGGCGGCGCGGGATCGCTGGCCCGTTATGCCGCGATAGACGCAGAGCTGCGCGATGCCAACTCCATCGGACAAGGTCCCAAGGTGGTACAACTGGCGCAACTGCGCCTGCGCTTGCTACCGGCTAAAGAATTGACCGATGCCTGGATAGGCCTGCCGATCTCCAAGGTAACCGCCTTGCATTCGGACGGCAGCGCCGAACTGGATTTCAATCTGATTCCGCCAGTCACCGGCATCGGCGCCAATCCTTTGCTGGCGAGTTGGGTCACCAAAATCAGCGGCCTCACATATCTGCGTGGCAATACCCTGGCATCGCGTTTGACCGGCGCCGACGGCAAGGCGTCAGACGCTGCGGAAGTCTCCGACTATCTGTTGCTGCAAATTCTGAATCGCTATGAGCCTTTGCTCAATCATTTGCTCACGGTGCAGGAAACATCGCCGGAAACCCTCTACACATTGTTATGTAGCTTCGGTGGCGAATTATCCACCTTCGTTCGTACGGCCACGCGCCGTCCCAAGAAGTGGCCGGTTTACCAGCACATCAATCCATATGTCACCTTCAAGGAGCTGACCGACGATGTGCACGCGATGTTGAACGAGGTGCTGGTACGCAGCGCACAACGAATCGATTTCGAAGTACGTCCGCACGGCATGTATCAGGCGTCGATCGACCCTGCCACGCTGCAAAGCTTCGGCAACGTCGTGCTCGCGGTCGCTGCGCAAATGCCGCCGGATCTGCTGGTCAATCAATTCGCAGCACAAAGCAAGATCGGACCATCCGATCATTTACCTGAAATGATTCGTGCGCACTTGCCTGGCATTAACTTGTCGGCATTGCCGGTGCCGCCGCGGCAGATTCCGTTCAATGCTGGCTTCGTGTACTACGAACTTGGCAATATCGGACCTATGTGGGAACACATTCTTAAACACGGCGGGTTAGCTATGCATCTCGCAGAGGATTTTCCCGGGTTGCGGCTGGAGCTTTGGGGTGTACGGGAAAAATAGGGGGAAACCATGTCAACGCGAAAATTGCCAGCCGAACTGGCCAAAAACATCGCGGATTTGCGTGCCAGGTATCCGATTCGAACAGCGTCGGTTGAGCAACGGCAAAAAAACGGGGTGCGCTTGATTCGAGCTATCGCCAAGCTACGCGGTGGGGTATGCATGGCCACCACCTTTGACGGCACCTTGCAGAAATGTCGGCTGCGCTGCAAGCACGGTCACGAGTGGGAGTGCGGTATCTCGCACTTGTTACGCGGCACATGGTGTCTCATCTGTGCCCCGCAACCGAGGCGTAATACCATGGAAGACATGCAAGCTGCGGCCGAGAAACGCGGTGGGCAGTGTCTGTCGTCAACATACGTGAATGTGCAGACCCATCTGCAATGGCAGTGCGCCGAAGGCCTGGCCTGGTTAGCGACGCCATGCAATATTCTGAACGGGAAATGGTGTCCGAGATGTCGCGGGTTAATGCCGGCGGAGGAGCATCATGCGCTACTCGCAAAGCTGGCAAAGGAACGTGGCGGTCAACTTTTATCGCCAATCTATGTAAATGCTGTGACGCCGCTGTTGTGGTCGTGCGAGCAAGGGCATTTCTGGGAAGCGAACCCCAGTAGCATAAAAATCAACGGGACCTGGTGTCCGACATGCGTCGGTCGATACACAAAAGAGGAGCAATTCGCTCGGCTTACTCAACTGGCAAAGGATCGCGGGGGTGAACTGCTCTCGACGCATTTCCTCAGCGTTGCTCATAAATTAACCTGGCTCTGTCACCGCGGACATTCATGGCAGGCTACCGCCTCCAATGTTAAAAAAGGGACATGGTGTCGGCAATGCACGACTATTGAAAGAAGTGGTTTTAAGGGCGCGCGCAAATATCTGGCGTCATTCCATCATTCGTGCGACATGGCGTCGTCTGCCAAACAAGAGAAGTCAATGGCAACAGACAGTTAACAGACAAAACGTGCGGTATTGATGAGGCAACGGATGCGCATGCCCTGTGCCAGGTTTTGAAATATGTGGTTTGTTGTAAATACGACAATTCTCATCTAAGGATGAGACTAGATGCAAAGACGCTCAACATTGAAGTATGAGAGAAAAAAATGACAACAGTAACCGACAAATTTAGCCACAGCAGAACTCTCGGAATCAACGGGCCAGCAATACCCGAAATGGGCGGCGCACCAGCCTTTGTCGCCACCAGGATCGCCGGACATGAGCGTCTGGATTCCTTATTTGAATACAAAGTCACGATCAAGTCCGATGCATTGTTTTTCCATCCGGCCAATGAGATGGCGGATGCAGATTTTCTTGGAAAAGAAGCCACGGTATCGATACAACTGGAAGGCAGTGGCAGATTTGTCGCCGGCCAACCAGGCCTGTCCGGGATGGGTAACATTGGTGCCGGTTACAGGGAAATAAGCGGCATTGTCAGTGCCGTCCAGCGGTTGCGCTCGGAAAACCGGCATGTCTATTTTGAACTGACGTTGCGGCCATGGCTCGATATGGCCAACCGGATCAGCGATTGCCGGGTATTTCAAAACATGACAGTGATCGATGTGATCGATACGGTGTTGAAAGATTACGGCTATCCGCTGGAAAAGCGTCTCATAGACGATTATCCACCCAGAGATACGATCACGCAGATAAACGAAACGGATTATGCGTTTATCTCCAGGCTTTTACAGACATGGGGCATAGCGTTTCACTTCGAACACAGCGAAAATAAACATCGGATGGTCATCTCCGACAGCATGGCTGCGTACCGGGCCAATCCCAGCGCGGCCTATCAGAATGTGCGTTTTCACTCCACCCAGAGCAAGATCGATGAAGAGTTCATCCACACTTTTTCACCGGTCCAGAAACTGACCTCCGGCAGCTACAGCACCACCGATTATCAGTATACGAGTCCACGCGCAGATCTGCGCAGCAGCGTTAGCGACCCGAGAGCCACAGCCTTAAACGATGGCGAGATCTATGAATGGCACCATGCCAGCAGTGCTGCCGCCCACTTCTCGCAACCCAACGCTGGCACCGGCAATAGCAACGACGCCAAGACAGAAGGTCAGTTTTTAGCGCGCATCAGAATGGAGGAAATACGATGTCACGGCCATCGCGCCCACGGCAAAGGTGCGTTGCGTGGCATGGTTACCGGTCACATATTTACTCTCATCGGGTACCCGCAAGAAGCGGCAAATGTCGATTATTTGATTCTCGGGGCCACTCTTGCGATAGAAGAAATTGCTCAGGAAACGCAAACTCCAGGCGTTGGCCAAAACTACCGCGTCGATGTGGATTTCATGGTTCAACCGCTGCGTGGTGGGCAATACCGCCCGGCATATGTGACACCGGTACCTAAAATGGCTGGCCTGGAATATGCCTTGGTGGTGGGGCCGGACAATACCGACGACAACACCGGTATCCGCGACAAGGCCAACCCCGATATTTGGACCGATAAATACGGTCGCATCAAAATCCAGTTCCCGTGGGATCGCATCGGAAAACGCAACCAGAACAGCTCTTGCTGGGTGCGGGTTGCCACTCCTTGGGCGGGAAATCAGCTGGGTAGTGTTTTCATACCCCGCGTGGGTCAAGAGGTTTTGATCGCCTTCGTCAGCGGTAATCCGGATTTGCCGGTATGCAGCTCAAGCGTGCATAACCAGAATAATTTGTCGCCGTGGCAGTTGCCCAGTCAACAGGCTTTGTCAGGAATTCGTAGCAGAGAGGCGACGCCGGATGGAGGTAATGCTGCGGGTGGACGCAGTAATCACCTGATCTTTGACGATACTGAAGCGAAGATTCAGGCCCAGCTTAAGTCTGATCATCAGCATAGCCAATTGAGTTTGGGATATATCACCCGTATCGAAGATAACCAGGGTCGCAAGGACGAACGCGGTCAAGGCTTCGAATTGCGCTCAGATGGCCACGGTAGCATCCGTTCGGGCAAAGGAATGTTGATTTCCACCGAAGCCCGCGACAAGGCCCGGAACCCTATCTTGGACATGGACGAGACAGTGCAACGGTTGACGCAGGCGAGCGATCAGCATGAAAGTCTCGCCAGTCTGGCGCAACAGAATCAGGCGCAGGAGCCGGACGGCGACCAGAACGATGTTGTCAAGGTAATCAAGGCGCAGAACGATGCGATCAAAGGAAAGGGCGACGGCAGCGGGGAAACCGGTTTCCCGGAGCTGGCAGAGCCACATCTAGTGCTTGCCAGTCCGGCAGGCATCGAAACAAGCACGCCGCAATCGACGCACATGGCCAGCGGCGAACATATTGCGCTGACCAGCGGTCAGCATTTGAGTTTTTCGGTCGGCCGGCGATTAATGGCCAGCGCCAAGAACGGGATCCGGTTGTTTTGCTACAACGCAGGCATGAAATTGATCGCCGCCGCCGGTGATATCGATATCAAGGCCCTGAAGGACAGCATCAACGTGCTGGCGAAACTGAACATCACGCACACTGCCAGTCGCATCACGATCACCGCCAAGGAAGAGGTGTTGATTAATGGCGGCGGTAGCTATACCAGTTGGCAGGCCAAGGGCGTTGAGACAGGAACAAATGGTAACTGGGCGGTCCACTCGGCCAGCAAAAACCTGACCGGGCCGGCGAATTTGTCCACACCGACATTGCCGGATCCAGTGCGAGGGCCGGAGCAAATGGTGTTTAACCTGAATACCCTGGCCGGACTGCAGCACAGTACGCCAGAACCGTACGAACTGTATCGCGATGGGGTGCTGATTGAGCGCGGGATAACCGATGTATGGGGACGCGTTGTCGTCAAAGATCACATTCGGAGCAGCCACTACGATGTGAAGCTGAGCGAGGGAAGTCAAATCACCTTGCCGGTTAATGAAGAAAACAGCGAACAACAACAGCAACTGTCGAATCAAGGGCTCCGCGATTTGGGGGACGAAACGAGCGGGTTGATATCGCAAGTCCGGAAAAAAGCAAGCTCCTGAGTAGAGCACTATTTGCCGTCAGTCATTTGAGGAAAGCAGACTTATGCCGCCAGACATCAATAAATTATTACGTACCGGGACCTTTCATATTGATGAATTGTCCCGCGAAGCCAACGTCAGCAAGCAATGGCTGCTGGAGAATAGCAACGTCGCTGGCGATCACCCGATCTCGGCCGATAATCATCTGGAATTTTTCATCTGTGGGTCGAATGCATTTCCAAAGATCGTCAAAGACATTGAAGCTGCGCAAAAGAGCGTTGACCTGATTTGCTGGGGTTTCGATCCTGGCATGGAGATTGGCGAGCGGCAGGGCGGCAAGTGGCCGCGCGGATTGACCTACGGCGATCTGTTGTCCCGGGTTGCGGCCAAAGGAATTACTGTCCGGTTATTGGTCTGGTATCCGGCCGGCATAGGCAAGCGTCTCGGGTTGATGGCCAATAACCTGCCGGGGTATACGAACAGGGATGCGCTCCAGCGGGTTGTGACGGCCTTCGCGGATAAAAAGAATCCGGATCTTGCCAATTACTACGCGGCGTTCCATCAGACACCTGATCGCGCCAGATACTGCCTGGATTGGTGGAAAAAGGCCATGGCGGGACAGTTTCCCAATTTGCACATACGGCATCGTTGTCCAGGCGCGCAAGACGTTGGGCGCCATTTGCAAGGAGAGACCGCTGGTTTTACGCCGACGGAAATTGGCGGGTTGAAGGAGGTGGCTACGCATCATCAAAAGCCGATCCTGATCGATTTCGATCTTCCCGGTCCCCAATCGGTTGGTTACGTGATGGGCTTGA
>NZ_JAGQED010000015.1 GCF_018304965.1 Collimonas antrihumi | reverse complement strand
TGTCGTTGTTTGCTTGCCTTGAGCAATGGACAGAAATGCGCAATTTACTGCGAGAACCTTCGCGAAAGAAACGTCATTATCAGCAGGATCAATTCAGAGGAGGAAAGTTTGGTTAGCGCGTATGGGGCTACCCCCGGCGCACGTACCCACGGAGTAGCTAGCGTTTTAATTAGCGACGAACCCTTGTCACATGCCACGAAACGTACTCCGTGGTCCGTCAATTGGGGTCAGAGTAATTTACGACGATAGGACTGTCGTAAAAAAACTCTGACCCCAAATGACTACATTAGAAGTAGCTTAGGCCTAGGGCTGCCTTGACTTCGTCGGCGGTTTTGGCTGCTACTTCACGCGCCTTGGCTGTGCCGTCTTTGAGGATCTGCATGACATGGCCTTTGTCCTTGGCCAGCTCTTCGCGACGAGCGCGAATCGGCGCCAGCAAGTCCTGCAGACAGGCTTCCAAACGCGCCTTCACCAAACTGTCGCCCAGACCACCGCGCACATAATGCGCCTTCATCTCCGCCAACCCATCCTTATCAAGATCAAACGCATCCAGATAAAGGAAAGCCACATTACCCTCCAGATGCCCAGGATCCTGCACCCGCAAATGCAAAGGATCGGTATACACCTGCTTCACAGCCGCCCGAATCTCATCCGCGGTAGCGCCCAGGTTAATCGTATTACCCAATGATTTACTCATCTTGGCCTTGCCATCAATACCTGGCAAACGACCAATCTCCGGCACCAAAGCCTTAGCCTCAACCAGCACATCACGCCCGACAGTACGATTAAACCGCCGTACAATCTCATTGGTTTGCTCAATCATCGGAATCTGATCCTCACCCACCGGCACCAGCGCCGCCTTGAACGCCGTGATATCAGCCGCCTGGCTAGCCGGATAAGTCAGGAAGCCCGCCGGAATATCCCGCTCAAACCCCCGCAACCGGATTTCTTCCTTAACCGTAGGATTACGCTCCAGCCGCGCCACGGTAACCAGATTCAGATAATAGAACGTCAACTCCGCCAGCTCAGGAATCTGCGACTGAATCAGGATCGTCGACAAGGACGGATCGATGCCAACCGCCAGGTAATCCAGCGCAACTTCCACCACATTCCGGTGCACCTTGTCGGTGTCCTCCATATTGTCAGTCAGCGCCTGGGCATCGGCCAGCATGATGAATTGCCGGTAAGTGTGCTGATAAGCAACCCGATTCCGCAAGCTGCCGACAAAATGACCCAGATGCAAAGGACCGGTCGGACGATCGCCGGTCAAAATCACGGCGGAATCCGGGGCGGTTGTTGGCAAACCTGCAGACAAACTCGTTGGCAAACTCATTAACATTCCTTTAGCAATATCCTGAAAACCCCGTATTGTGCCATTAGTAGTGCGAATCAAAAGAAAAAGCCGCCGGCAATTTCTCACCGGCGGCTTTTAAACATCTTACTGAGCTACAACTACCCAAAGGCTAGATTCAGGCGTTTTGTTCCACTTGCTCGATCCCTGCCAATATCCAACCGCCCTGACCTGCGGTTGGCTTGGACAAGTTCCAGATCTCGGCAAACGGCGCAGCAGCAGAAGCGTCGTCTTCCTTGATCATGCCGGTAAACTTCACGCTGGCCAGATAATCGCCATCGACAGTGTCGATCCCCAGCAATTCAGCATCCAGCGTCACGACATCGGTATGGTTATCCGATGCGCCACGCTCTTGCAACTGCATACGCAACTCGGCAAACATCTCCGGCGTGGTGAATTCACGGATATCGTTGCTATCAGCCTTATCCCACGCCGCTTGCAGACGCAGGAAATAAGTCTTGGAATGACGCAAGAAACCGACAGTATCAAAGTCCGCAGGCACACCCCAGCCACCAACGCCGGCAGCACCAGCCCCGGCACCCATCGCCGCCGCTGCAGGCGCAGCGTCAAACGCCGTACGTTGCATCGGCTGATCGATACGCGAAGCGATTTCCGGCGTGAAGCTGGAAGGCGCCGAGGTAGCAAACGCAGGCCGCATGCCGTTGTTGCCAGCGGTACCGTTACCCATCTTGCGGCGGACCAGCTTGTAAATGAACATGGCGGCAAACGCGAACAAGGCGATCATGATCATGTTGCTGATCATGCCGGCCATCGCACCGCCCAGACCCATGCTGGACAGCAACGCGCCCAGGCCCAAGCCCAGCAAAGCGCCGCCCAGCATGCCTTTCCACATGCTAGGTTTGGCGGCTGCAGCAGCGGCCGGTGCAGCAGCCGCCGCGGCTGGCTTGGCGGCATTGGCGGCTTGATTCTGCGCCGGCGCAGCTTGGCGATTCATGCTTTGCGATTTTTTGCCGAATGAACCGCCGCCGCCCATGCGCTTGGCTTCAACGGTCGACATCCCAGCTGACAACGTCATGGCTACGACGATCAGCGCCACGAATAATTTCTTCATACTTTCTCCTGAGATTTGATGCAATCACGGGCATATGTGGTCATACGCACCGCTCAATTTTGAAACTTCGCAGCCATCCCATGATGCTAAACGACCCGGAATTAAGACCAGATGCAAGATGCGCATCAGTCTGCCGATCAGCATCGTGGATGGATGGAATCGCCGGGAGCTTGCCCGGCAGATAGGAAGGCACCCGCCGCCAGCTGCTAAACAATGGCGGCGTAAAGGCGCTTAGGCTCTCGGCGGAGGTCCGGCCGGAGGCAAGAACGGAGGTTGGCGCGCTTTGTCGTTACTTAGCGCCGGTGTTGAAGCAATTGCCGCAGCGGCAAATATAAGGGGAAAAGCAGGTACCGTTTCATCGCCAAGATCGACATGCATCTCGATGTCGTCCACACCGCTATCCTGTGAATTGCAATCGCTGTCAGCGCTGCAGGCCGGCGTATGCTGCTGAACATCTTGGTAATCATCTTGCTGAACCGCGTATGCCAGCGTCGCCGCCAGGTTTGCCTGAGTGTTTGCTTTAAATTCGGACATGCCTGCAAAGACTTGCATAGGCAGCAGAAACATCAGCAAAAGAATCAGTAAACGTCGCATCAAAGTAGGAAAGCGGATCCAGGCCAGATTAGGTGGCAATGATTATACCAAACAGAAGCGCTAATTTTGCAACCGACCTTGCCGCAAAGAATGAAACGCCATAGACTACAACTAGAACCTTCCACTCACCGTATACGGAAACACCACTATCATGCGCATTTTGCTTGCCGAAGACGACAGTGTTTTAGCCGATGGACTGACGCGTTCGCTGCGCCAGTCGGGTTATGCCACCGACTGCGTGATGAACGGGATGGAAGCGGATTCGGCCTTGTCGACCCAGGATTTCGATTTACTGATCCTCGACCTGGGCCTGCCAAAAATGACCGGCCTGGAAGTGCTGCGCCGCCTGCGCGCCCGTAACTCGCGGTTGCCGGTACTGATCCTGACCGCCGCCGATTCACTCGAACAGCGGGTAAAAGGGCTCGATCTGGGCGCCGACGATTACATGGCCAAGCCATTTGAACTGTCCGAACTGGAAGCACGGGTACGCGCATTGACCCGGCGCGGCGCCGGCGGCGGCCCTACTGTCATCAAGCACGGCCCGCTCAGTTACGACCAGGTCGGACGGATCGCCTATATCAACGAACAGATGCTCGACCTGTCGGCGCGTGAACTCGGCTTGCTCGAAGTATTGCTGCAGCGCACTGGCCGTCTGGTCTCCAAGGAACAACTGGTCGATCACCTGTGCGAATGGGGCGAAGAAGTCAGCAATAACGCCATCGAAGTGTATGTCCATCGTTTGCGCAAGAAAATCGAAATCGGCGGTGTGCGGATTGCCACGGTGCGCGGTCTTGGCTACTGCCTGGAAAAAATCAGCGAACCGCAAATCAGTTCCGCAATTTCCGCAGCGCCGCTGTCCCCGGTGGATTCGTCCAGCCGCCGCTAATACTTGTCCATGCGCGACACTCAATCCCTGGCCGCGCAGCCAAGCCCGACCACTCCATCATCTGCACCAACCGAAGAACGGGTACAGCGCTCGCTGTTCGGTGAAATCCTGGACTGGATGCTGGTGCCGCTGTTGCTGCTATGGCCGATCAGCATCGCGATTACCTATGTCGTCGCAAAGTCGATCGCCAACCAGCCCTTCGACCAGGCGCTGGACGATAGCGTCACGGTATTGTCGCAGCAGGTCAGCGAAGTCAACGGCAAGGTGGTGACCCGTTTGACCAATCCATCGCGCGATTTCCTGCGTGCCGACGATGTCGATAATGTCTATTACCTGATCACCGGTCCGCATGGCGAATATGTCGACGGCGACCGCGACATGCATTTGCCGGTGACGGAAGAAGATCCCTTGCACCCGGGCACAGTCAGGTTTTGGGATAGCTCCGTGCATGGCACCGATGTGCGGATCGCCTACACCTATGTCGATCTGCGCAATGCGATCGATGCCAATGTCGCCGCTGGCAAGAAGGAGCCGCCACGGCTAGCGCTGGTGCAAGTGGGCGAAACGCTGGAAAAGCGCGCCCGGCTGGCGAACGAAATCATCAAGGGCGTGATCCTGCCACAATTCCTGATCCTGCCGATTGCACTGGCGCTGATCTGGTTTGCCTTGTCGCGCGGCCTGTCGCCATTATCCGAATTGCAGCAGCGGATCCGGGCCCGGCGCCCGGACGACCTGAGTCCCATCGATTCAGGCCAGGTGCCGGAAGAAATCTCGCCACTGGTACGTTCGCTCAACGATATGTTGTCGCGCCTGTCGCTCTCGATTCAAACCCAGAAGCGTTTCATTGCCGACGCTGCGCACCAGATGAAAACGCCGCTGGCCGGCATGCGCATGCAGTCCGAACTGGCGTTGCGGCAAACCAGCCACCACGATATTCATCGCTCACTAGAGCAACTGGCAAAGAGTTCGGAATCGGCGACCCGGCTGGTCAATCAATTGCTGTCGCTGGCGCGGGCGGAAAACCAGTCGCAGGAGAGCGCGCCGTTTGTGCAGGCCGATTTATCGGAATTCGCGCGCGCGGTGGTGCAGGACTGGGTCCAGGCTTCGTTCACCCAGCGTATCGATTTCGGCTTTGAACAGGCCGATCAAGCGTTGCCGGTCTTGTGTAACCCGCTCATGTTGCGCGAACTGCTTGGCAATCTGATCGACAATGCCCTGCACTACACGCCGGTCGAGGGCCGCGTTACGGTCCGCGTGCGCGGTGACGGGGTGGCAAACTCTGCGGCAGGATTGGCGATACTAGAGGTCGAAGATACCGGTGCCGGCATTCCGCCGGCCGAGCGCGACCATGTGTTCCAGCGCTTTTACCGCATCCTCGGCAGCGGCGGCGGCAACGGCAGCGGCCTGGGACTGGCGATCGTGCGCGAAATCGCGCAGCAACATGCTGCCGAGGTGACGATTTCCTATAATCCGCGCAGCACTGACCCGGAATTGCCCGGCAGCCTGTTCCGCGTCAGCTTTCGCTTGTTGGAAAATCCGGTTTCAGAATCCAATACCGATTTCCACTAACCACAATCACTAGCCACAGACCAGATATACGTATGCTTAAAACCCGCCCGCGCCAACCCGCCAGTCACTGGCAAAGCACCAGACGACTGACGTTGGGGCTGTTGCTGATCTGGTTTGTACTGACCTTCTCCGTCATCTTCTTTGCACGTGAGCTGTCGCGCATAAGTCTGTTCGGCTGGCCGCTGTCGTTTTACATGGCGGCGCAGGGATTGGCGCTGATCTACCTGCTGATCGTCGCGATATACACCTGGCAAATGAAAAAAACAGATCAACGCCAGCCGGATCGCGAGCAGCAATGAACGATAAATCTTTCTTCTGGCGGCTGGTACGCTATTACGGCTGGTATACCGGCGGCTTCATCCTCTTGCTGGTGGTATTGGCGATCCTGGAAAAAGAAGGCTTGCCGCGCACCTGGATCGGCTATCTGTTCATGTTTGCGACCATCGTCCTGTATGCGGGTATCGGCATCGTCAGCCGTACTTCTGATGTCTCCGAATACTATGTGGCCGGACGACGCGTACCGGGACTATTCAACGGCATGGCAACCGCAGCCGACTGGATCTCTGCCGCCACTTTCATCAGCCTGGCCGGCGGTCTGTATCTACAAGGCTTCGACGGCCTGGCCTACATCATCGGTTGGACCGGCGGCTATTGCCTGGTGGCGTTGCTGATCGCTCCGTATCTGCGCAAATTCGGCCAATACACGATCCCCGATTTCCTCGCCGCGCGCTACCGTGGCCACACCAACAGCAATCCCATACGGATAGTTGCGGTGGCGGCCACGGTAGTGATTTCCTTCATTTATGTGGTGGCGCAAATCTACGGCGTCGGCCTGATCACCTCACGCTTTACCGGCGTTGACTTTTCGGTCGGCATTTTCCTCGGCCTGGCCAGTATCCTGGTCTGCTCTTTCCTGGGTGGCATGCGAGCGATTACCTGGACCCAGGTGGCGCAGTACATCATCATCCTGTTTGCCTACCTGATTCCCGTCGTCTGGCTATCGGCGGTACATACGCACAACCCGGTAGCGCCATTTTCCTACGGCTCGGTGCTGTCGCAGATCGATACGATCGAAAAGAAACTCGATACCGATTCGAAAGAGATGGAAGTGCGGGCGATATTCAAGGCCAATGCCGATGACTTCGATACACGCCTGCATAACTTGCCAAAATCCTGGGAACAGGGACGCATAGAGGCACAGCATCATCTCGAGCTACTCAAGCGCAACAACAGCTCCCTGATCGAGATCCGTGCCGCCAATCGCGCCCTGAACAACTATCCGAAGACGCCGGAGGAAGCCGAACGCAAATGGCAGCAGGACAAAGCCGCCAACCTGGCGCGCGCCGAGCCGCCGCTGCCGCAGGTAACGCCATATCCCGGCGCCACCCGGGAGGTATCGGATATCAAACGGAATAATTTCCTGGCTTTGGTGTTTTGCCTGATGCTGGGCACGGCCTCCTTGCCGCACATCCTGATGCGCTACTACACCACGCCGTCAGTGCAGGAAACCCGCAAGTCTGTATTCTGGACGCTGTTTTTTATCGTGCTGATCTATCTCACGGTGCCGGCGCTGGCGGTGCTGGTGAAATACACCATCTACACCTCGCTGGTCGGCTCCGACTATGCACACCTGCCGGATTGGGTATCCTACTGGGCCAATATCGACAAGAGCAACCCCCTCGTCAGTATTGTCGATCTTAACCACGACGGTATTGTGCAACTGTCGGAAATCAACCTCGACGGCGACATGATCATGTTGGCGACGCCAGAAATCGCCGGCCTGCCCTATTACATTTCCGGACTGGTCGCAGCGGGCGGACTGGCAGCAGCGCTATCGACCGCTGACGGCTTGCTGCTGACGATTTCCAACGCCTTGTCGCACGACGTCTATTACAAGATGATCGATCCGCATGCTTCCAACGCCAAGCGCGTCACGGTATCCAAATTGCTGCTGCTGGTGGTGGCGTTGCTGGCGGCGTATACCGCCTCTTTGAAACCGGGCGATATCCTGTCGATGGTAGGCGCGGCATTTTCACTGGCGGCCTCGACCTTGTTCCCGGTGCTGGCGCTGGGTGTATTCTGGAAACGCGGCAACCAGCAAGGGGCGATTGCCGCCATCGTGGTTGGCTTCAGCACCTGCATCTATTACATGCTGCACACCTATCCGGCGCTTGGCGGTTCTGTTAGCGGCCAATGGTTCCACATCGCGCCGATGGCTGCCGGTGTTTTTGGCGTGCCGGCGAGTTTGCTGACGCTGATTGTTGTGAGTTTGCTGACGCCACCGCCGGATTCGCGCGCGGTTGCGTTGCTGCATCAGATTCGGGCGCCTTAAATCCGCTCTTTCTTAAAATACTTGAGCGATAGTCGTCAGCCAAAAATCATAAATAACATTAACCAACAATTGATATTTATTTGTCAATTGTTTTTCTTGCATCTCGTCATTCTCTATGCAATAGTCAGCACTCCCGCTCGCCATGAGGATGTGCCAAATGACCGCTATTTCCGACAAATTCGTTAGCAAAATCAGACCGCTCATCCTAAAAACACCCAATTCCTTTAGCTTAAGTCACTTGGTCGGCGACGCTGGCAGTTCAGTGTCCAGGCAACTCAGCGTGCGCAATGTCGGCGCTACTGCCCCAACATTTAACGACTTAACCTAAGGGGAAACTCCATGTATTTCGGTGTCGACCCACACCATCCCGAGTTAAACGATCTGATCCTGACTACCGCCGGCGAACTGGTCGAAAAATACGGCAAGCTCTATATGTATGCGCTGGTCGATGGTGCATTTGACGACGACGTAGGTCTCCGGCTTTGGAAACACAGCCAGCAAAGCGATAGCAGCGTGGTATCGCTGTATGACAATACGAGGCTAAGCGGATACGAAGAATGCTCGCCGTTTCTATTGAACTTGACGCAGAAGAATTTGCCACCGTTGCTGGCTGCTAGCGAAGGCAAGCCGATGTTCAGCATTTTGCAAAGCCCGCTGACCATCGATGCACTGCAACGGCACTTCGCCGCGTTTCTACAGATACGCACCACCTCAGACGGCTTATGCATGCTGGTACGCTTTGCCGATACCATGTGCAGCCAAAATATGCTGAACATGTTCAATGACGCGCAGCGCAGCGCGTTCTGTTCCGGCTTCACCGCGTGGCATTTGATCAACCGGAAAGGCACGCTTACCACCATTGACGGAACTTGCCTCGACGCAACTGCCTATACCCCGCCCGTTATCGGTGAAGACAACGCCATCGACATCACCGACAGGCAATACGTCGGCTTGATCGATAGCAGCGAGGCGGATTTTATCTTGTGCAATTTCGCCGAAACAGTTCCGCAAATTGTTGTGGGGCGTACAGCATCTACTCTCTACACGATGATTGCCGGCTTACTGAAAGAGATGGATCTGCGCGGCATCAAGAAGGATACCGATCGGCGAAATTTAATAGTGGATGCGTTGATGATGCCAGATAGGTATCAGGCATTGGCATTGCTGGATGCAGCACAGGAGCATGGTGTCGACGTCGCACTGCAACGTGCCAGCTAATTCATTCCAAATTTTTGGATCAGCAAAACTTAGTCAAAGGAAAGCCGTGCGCATTCAGCATCTACTACTATTTGCAGCTGCTCTGGCGCTCACTGCGTGCGCAACGCCGCCGCAAGTTACTACAGAAGCGCCAGCAAAAAAAACCTCCAAACTGCTCAATATTCCAATGGTGCCTGTATCAATAGGCTGCCTCAGTCATGATGGAGCGCCCTACATCAACGCATTTTATGTGCAAGAACCTTTTAGTTCGCGAATGGCAGGAGGGTTGAGTTGCGGCGGCATTGTCGCAGCCGGTTACATACTTCCGAAGCAATGGCAGCCAGGAATGAAAGTCAAGGTACGCTGGAAGCCTAACGGTCGCGACTGGATAGAAAAAACCACGACAATCAGACGGTATGAGAGGGCAGGAAATCTGTTCGCGCACTTTTTTATCAATGATGAAGTCCGAATAGTTTCATCGCTTCCTTATCCGGAAAGTCCCAAACATCCCATCCTTGAAAGTCTTACCGTTGCGCCACCAGAGGTGGATTAAATGAATTTGCCAATTCAATCCGCACCGCTAAGCATTTCCGATAACACAGTAACTGAAATGCTGCCGACCACTACCGAATGCCTCCAAGTGAAAGCGCCTGATCTGATTTTCTTGTACACATAAATTAAACCAAAGGAAAACCATGCGCATCCAATATCTCCTGCTATTTTCCGCAACGCTAGCGCTGTCCGCTTGCGCAATATCACCGGCAGTTACTACAGAAGCCCCAGCAAAAAAAACCTCAAAACTAGTAAATATTCCAATGGTACCTGTATCGATAGGTTGCTTTTCCCATCCGGGAGTGGGCTATATCTATTCTTTCTATGTGCAAGAGCCATTTAGTTCACGCATGGCAAGCGGTCTAGATTGTGGCGGTATTGTCGCCGCCGGTTACATACTTCCGAAGCAATGGCAGCCAGGAATGAAAGTCAAGGTACGTTGGAAACCCAATGGCCGCGACTGGATAGAAAAAACCACCACGATCAGAAGATATGAGAAGGCGGGAACGCTCGCGGTCCATTTTTTTGGAAATGATGAGGTGCGAATAGTTGCCTCGCCTATTTATGCTCCAGAAAGCTCCAAACATCCCATTTCCCCAGATAGTGTTACCGCACCGCCAGAGGAAGAATAAATGAATATTCCAATTCAATCCGCACCGTCGCATATTTCCGATAACGCTGAAAATGAAATGCTTCTGTCCACAGCAGAATGCCGCCACGTGCAAGGCATAGATGATCAGCCTGCAAAAAATGCACCTCCGTGCCAAAAATTCGTCAAGATCGGTTTGTTCTTCGATGGCACCAACAATAATATGATTCGTGATGAACCGTTGCAATCGCATACCAATGTCGTCAAATTATTCAAAGCGCATAAAGCTGCTGACCGCGCCGGTACCCTGAAAGCAACTGGGCATTACCGGATTTATGTTCCGGGTTTGGGCACACGTTTTCCAGAGAACCGAGAATGGCGCGAAAGCGCAGATGGCAAGGCCCTTGGCAAAGGTGGGCAAGCGCGGATTTTATTTGGATTACTTCAGGTTTATAACGCCATTCATCAAGCATTTAGCGACGGCGCCAGAATGTTTGAAGATAACGACATCCCCGCCAAAATCCAACAATACGCCCAAGACGTCGAAACCAACGACCCACTACGCGACGCCCATGAGCCGCGCCCCGACCGTCGCACCTGGTTTGACGCACTCAACAAAGAATTAAACGACAAGCTGGGTAAAGCGCGCGCAGCCAGACGATGGCCGGATATCCCAAAAATCACACTAAACGTATTCGGCTTTTCACGCGGCGCAGTGGAAGCTCGGGCTTTCTGCTATTGGTTTTCCGATATGTTGAAAGACGGGAAATTGGCCGGCATGCCGGCGGAGATTACATTTTTAGGTCTGTTCGATAGTGTGGCATCGATTGGATTGGCGAATTCTGCAGCAGAAAGCACACCGCTGTTCTTTGCCAACGGCCACTTTAGCTGGGCAGCGGAAACGCTCAAGCCATTGCCCCAATGCGTTAAAAAAACCGTGCACTACATTGCCGCGCACGAGCAGCGCCGTAACTTTCCGGTCACCCGGGTGACGGGTAACAACGTATCCGAATATATTTACCCCGGTGTGCATAGCGATGTCGGTGGCGGTTACGGCCCCGGCGATCAAGGGCGCGGCATGAAAACGGGTCTGATGTTGTCGCAGATTCCGCTACTGCACATGCATCACGCTGCTACTGTTGCGGGTGTACCGCTGGCGGCGTATTGCGTCATGCCGTCCGACTTGAGAGCAGACTACGAGATTGATCCGGTAATCAGCCGAGCCTGGAATACTTACATGGATTACGGCAAGGAACAATTCCAGAGCAACGATTACGACAAGATAGTGCGCGAACATATGCGTTTGCTTTACCTGTTCCGCAGCAGATGGCTCCATGATTTCACGCACATCCCGCCCTATACCCGTGCCAAGAATCCACAAGAGAAGGAAGATATCCGCAGCTACAATGATTTGCTCAAAGGCGATCTGGCTATATTGCGTAAGCGTATCTACTTTGCGCAGCAGGGTGGCCGTCACTATGACCTTCCGCTGGAACACGAAGAGATCGCCAATTCAAATCAGTGGCAACAGCAGTTATACAGAAACAAGGTAGCGCCACGCACAGATGAGTTATGGGCATTCAAACAGTTTGAGCGGCCGCCGGCGTCATTCGATGAGCCGTACATGCTGTTATTGCGTGACCAGGTGCACGATTCGCTGGCGGGGTTTTCGATGGTGGGGTATAGCGCCGATGAAGAAAAGGCCGAAAGGATATTGGATATGGTGCGCCAGTACAGCAAGAGCGGGCGCGGACCGACCTCGCCTTACGATCGGCAAGTGTGGAATAATTATCAAAATGCGATCAAGGACGCCCCCGGCATGGCGGCCATGATGCAGGAAAAACTCGATATTTGCCAAGAGGCAGAAAATGCGCCTGGCCATCGCGCTGAGCAATTCAAAGCGATGGAAAATGCCGAGCAGCAAACGCAGTTTGACCCGGTACAGCAACAAAAATTGGCGCAGCTTTTCCCGCTACAAACCGATGCCAATGTAGCGGATTTACGGAGTAAGTTCATCTCACCGCAAACCAATAAACGCCGCGAAGGCAGCGGCTATTTACGGCGGCGGATAGTGTTTTGATCGAATCCCGGCCAGATCAGCGTAGGTGATTGCCATCTCCACGACATGCTGATCAAATCTCCAAAGTATTGATTAATCAATGCTCTCCGAAAAACCTGCAGCCTCAAACCGCAAAACCAAACCCCGGCGCCTCATGTGCCGGCAATACCGTCACCGCCACATCCATGGTTTGCTGGCCGCCGCCGATCAGCACGCCGCGCAAGGGCGAAACGTCGAGAAAATCGCGGCCCCAGCCGAGCGTGATGTGGCCGGTGTCCGGAAAGATGCCGTTGGTCGGATCAGCATCTATCCAACTGCTGGGCTGGCCATCGAAGCTCGGACAATATACCGACACCCAGGCATGCGAAGCGTCGGCGCCGATCAAACGCGGCTGTCCCGGCGGCGGTTCAGTCAGCAGATAACCGCTGACATAGCGCGCCGCCAAACCCAATGTACGCAAGCATGACAGCATGAAGTGCGCGAAATCCTGGCAGACGCCGCGCCGGGTGGCAAACACCTCTGTGATCGGGGTGGATACCGTGGTCGCCAGCGGATCGAACGTGAATTCCTGGAAAATCCGCGTCATCAAAGCTTCCACTCCTGCCAGCAACGGCAATCCGGGCGTAAACGACTCTGCTGCGTAGGCCAGAAGTTCGCGCTTGATCCTCACGTGCGCCGATTCAAACAAGTAACGCGTGGCTTCCAGATCGTCAGGCAATAAGAACTGACCGGCGTGATACGAGAGTGCCGCGCGCGCTTGTTCCCAAGACGGTGTCACCGAAGGCAATTGGCGCGGCGTCAGCGTCACCCAGGATTCCGCCAGCGCGCGCAGATCGGTATGATCGCTTTCTAGCGAAAACGATTGCATCGGATTGCCGAAACTGTCCAGCAGCAATCGCAGGTTTTGCGGTTCGGGCGTAATGCTGATGCCGTGCGAAGTGCAGGTTTGCCATGGCAGCGAACGCGGCGTCAGGCGCAGCATCTGGTGCGACAAGCGCACCGCTTGCGAATACGCATAGTGCGTATCGTGACGGATGTGATAAGTGTGAGAGGGGTGCTCGCTCATCATGACACTCCCTGGCTCACCGGTGCGTTCAGCGGCGTAAAGAAATGCCGGGCCAATTCGTCGGACAGGGAAAAAGCACCGGCAATCGCATCCCGCATCAGTTGCACCAGACGCGCATGCGCATCTGCCACAAACAAGGAATCATGACTTAAATCCTGTAATTCAAATTCGCGCAGCAACGCCGATAAATGTGCCGGCGTATCCATGTTGAGGGTGCCGAGTTGTTCCGCGATATCGCTCAGATAGCGCTCCAGCATATGGAATTGGAATGCGATGCCATGCGGATTGCTGACGTCGAACACCAGCAGATGCAATACCGGCAGCCATTCCGGCGCACGCCGATAGCGCACGCGATAAGTGACCACGCTGTTGGCCGACTCCAGCAACCACGGCAAGGTCTGGTTCTGGCGCTCCGCCGGCAGCCGCAGGAACTGGCCGAACAAGGTCGCCAGATGGGTCATGCGTTCTATATGCCGGCCCAGCATCAGGAAATGCCAGCCTTCGTCGCGCGTCATATCGTCCAGCGCGTGTCCGGCCAGGCCGACGCAAGCCTGGATCACGTTGTTCAGCATGCTCAGCGCAGCGGCAGGCGTCACGCCAACCTGGCCACTGCTGTCCGCCGTCAGGCCAGGCATGCGATTAAGCGCCTGCCAGTTATCCAGCGAGAGGTGCTCACGCACCTGGTAACCGCAATGATGCAAATGACGCAGATTGGCGGCGATGCTGATGCTCGCGGTGGGATCGACTATGGCGGCAATCAGGCCTTGTTGCATGGCGTTGACGGTTGGCCGTCCTGCAGGCGTAGCGCTTGGCAGCGCAATCCCGAGGCCGCGGCAGATTTCACAGAGCTGGTAGAAAGTCTCGCGCGCTTCACCCTGCAGATCGGTGCTGCGTTGCAGAGTCGCCCTGAGCAGATGCGCCAGGTTGTCGCAGCGCTCGGCGTAGCGCCCCATCCAGAACAGGTTTTCGCCGGCATGCGATGAAATATCGACGGTGCTGTATATCGTATCCAATGCACGTTGCCGGCCATCGATAGCGTCCAGCGGCGCTGCCAATGATGCGGCCGCTTCGCTCGCCTCCGGTCGCACCGGGCTCAGCACCCACACATCTTTGCTGGCGCCGCCCTGCTGCATCGATACCACATCCTTGCGCTGACGCGGTGCGACACGTGTCAGGCCGCCCGGCATCACATGATAGCTGCCATCGGCAGCGGCGACCACGAATACCCGCAGGCTCACCGCGCGGCTCATCAAACGATATTCGCCGCTGCGCGACAATACCGGCGCCTGCGACAAGCGCACCCATTCCTGCGCCACATAGGCATGCGGCTGGGCCAGCAAGCTGTCGACCAGGCGCTGGCGCGATTGCGCGTTCAGGCTGTGGCCATAGACCGGTTGCATGCGCATGGATGGAAACGCCGGCATGATCACCAGCTGTTCCAGATTGGCCAGGGTGTAATCTAGCGCCGGCTTTTCACCGCACCACCACGATGCCACCGCCGGCAGCGCCAGCGGCTGACCCAGCAAGCGCTCGCAGATGGCTGGCAGGAAGCCGTGCAAGGCGCCGGATTCGAGCACGCCGCTTCCAAGTGAATTGGCGATCAGCACATTGCCAAGGCGTGCCGCCTGCACCAATCCCGGAATGCCGAGCGCTGAATCGGCGCGCAATTCGAGTGGATCGCAATAATCGTCATCCAGCCGCCGCAGGATCGCATGGACCCGTCGCAAGCCGCTCAGCGTCTTCAGGTACACCATATCGCCACGCACCATCAGGTCGGCCCCTTCGACCAGCGGAAAGCCCAGGGTATGCGCCAGGAATGCATGCTCGGAATAGGTTTCGTTATACGGCCCCGGCGTCAGCAATACCACCAGCGGCGGTTCACCGCCGGCCGGCGCCAGCGTGTTCAGGCTGTCGTGCAACGTATGGAAAAATTTCAGCAGGGATTGGACATGCATGTCGCGCACCGTATCCGGCAATGCGCGCGCCATGATCTGCCGGTTCTGCAAGGCATAACCGGCGCCCGAGGGCCCTTGGGTGCGATCCGACATGACCCACCAGTGGCCATCCGGCGAGCGTGCCAGATCGATCGCATACAGGTGCAAATGTATGCCTGCCGGCGGTTCGATGCCGCGGCAGGGCCAAAGGTAGCCATGCTGGCCGAACACCAATGCCGGTGGCAGCAATCCTTCGGAAAGCAGAGTTTGCGGGCCGTACAGATCGGCCAGCACCGCGTTGAGCAGACGCGCGCGCTGTGTTACCGCTGCGGACAAGGTCTGCCATTCATCGGCGGAGATGATCTGCGGCAACAGATCCAGCTCCCAAGGGCGGTTGGCGCCTTGCGGGTCGGCGTACACATTGTAGGTAACGCCTTCTGCAGCAATCGCTTCGCGCACCTCGCGCGCACGGCGCCGCAGAATCTCTGGCGACAGGCCTTCCAGCTGATCGATCAGCGTACGCCAATGCGGCCGCAGGCGACCGCCGGCTTCAAGCATTTCGTCGTAACGATCTGCCTCTGCTGGATAACTTTCGAGTAAACGCCGGTACATGGTTTATAGCTTGCGTCACTTGCAATGGTTAAACAACCTGCGCCAAAGATTCAGAACACTCTGCCCCGTCGTTGGCGACCCCGTCATTGGCGCCCGCGTTCGCGGGGATGACGGCGCTTTTTCTTGGAAGAATCCTTGACTACGCAGGTTGATCAGAAGTGACGTAAGTCTAACGTAAATGGGAACTCGATGGATGCTATCGGCTTGGTTACCTGCATCTGCCCCGGGGTGTGATTGAGCCGGAAATAACGCGCCAGACGCCGGCTTTCCGCTTCGAAAGCATTAACCGGGAACGTCTCGTAGCTACGCCCGCCCGGATGCACCACGTGATATTGGCAACCGCCCAGGCTACGGCCGTTCCAGGTATCCACCAGATCGAAGGTCAACGGCGAATCGATGCCGATGGTCGGATGCAGGGCCGACGGCGGTTGCCAGGCGCGATAACGCACGCCGCTGACAAACTCGCCGACGCGCCCTGTCGGTTGCAAAGGCACGGGCACGCCGTTGCAGGTCAGCACATAGCGATCCGGCGCCATGCCGTTGACTTTCATCTGCAATCGCTCGAGCGAAGAATCGACATAACGGGCGTTGCCGCCGGAACGGCTTTCCTCGCCCAGCACATGCCAGGGTTCCAGCGCCGTGCGCAGTTCGAGGGCGATGCCGTTGACGGCAAAATCTCCGATTTTTGGAAAGCGAAACTCGAAGTGCGGTGCAAACCATTCCGGCTTGAGCGCATAACCGGCCTGCTGCATGTCGTCCATCACATCGCAGAAATCCTGCCAGATGAAGTGCGGCAGCAGGAAACGGTCGTGCAACTCGGTGCCCCAGCGCACCAGGCGCGGCGGCTTGTACGGCGTTTTCCAGAAACG
Source organism: Collimonas antrihumi (assembly GCF_018304965.1). Taxonomy (GTDB): domain Bacteria; phylum Pseudomonadota; class Gammaproteobacteria; order Burkholderiales; family Burkholderiaceae_D; genus Collimonas; species Collimonas antrihumi. The sequence goes on along the minus strand of NZ_JAGQED010000015.1, from coordinate 89,760 downwards.
CGCTACCAGCGCCCGCAGCAGCAACTGCTGGGTCAGGCTCATGCGTGCATGCGGCGGCATTTCAAATGCGCGCAATTCCAGTAAACCAAGGCGACCGGTGCTGCTATCGGGCGAATACAGTTTGTCGATACAAAACTCGGCGCGATGCGTGTTGCCGGTTACATCGATCAGCAGATTGCGCAGCAGCCGGTCCACCAGCCATGGCGCGCAGCTGCCGGCGGCGATTTGCCGGTCCATTTCGGTAAACGCCAATTCCAGCTCGACCACGGCGTCGTTGCGCGCTTCGTCAACGCGCGGCGCTTGCGAAGTGGAGCCGATGAACATGCCGGAAAACAGATAGGACAACGACGGATGGTTATGCCAATAGCTGATCAGGCTACGCAACAGATCCGGACGCCGCAGGAATGGCGAATCGCTGGTGGTGGCGCCGCCCAACACCAGGTGGTTGCCGCCGCCGGTGCCGGAGTGATGACCGTCGAGCATGAATTTCTCGGTAGTCAAACGGGTCTCGCGAGCGACATCGTACAGATAGTTGGTATTGGCAACCAGCTCGCTCCAGCTATGCATGGGCTGGATATTTACTTCAATCACACCGGGGTCGGGAGTGACGCTGAACTTACCCAGGCGCGGATCGTTGGGCGGTTCATAGCCTTCCATCAACAACGGCTGCTTCAAAGCCTGCGCCGTGGCTTCGATCGCTGCCACCAGCTCCAGATAATCTTCCAGCCGGGCCAGCGGCGGCATGAACAAATACAGCACGCCCTGCCGTACTTCCGCGCACAAGGCAGTGCGGGCGATATCATCGGCCGACTCGAATGGCGCCGGTGCCGCTGGTGCTTCACTGGCGAACGCCGAACTATATTTCGACGCATCCGCCGCAGCCGTTTTACCCTTGCCGTTGGTAGAAGCCGGTGTCGCAAGGTGATGCCGGATTTGCTGTGCAATCGGTAGCGGCTGGAAGGCCTGCGTAGGATCGGGCTGATGCACGTAAGGGTAATCGCCGGTCTTGACCCATGGCTGCGAATCGAGCGGCAGCCGGTAGCCTAATGGTGAATCACCGGGCAGCAGATAGCAGAATTCGCCGCGCAAATACCAGCTGCCGCTTTTCCACTCGCGTTCATCGTTGCTGCGGGCCAGCGGCAGTACGTAGCCGGCAACTTTGCGCAAGCCTTGCGAAAAAACCCGCGCCAGCCTGGCCCGTTCCTGCTTGTCATCCAGCCGCGCGTCGGACGGATCGACATTGATCGCCAAACGGCGCTCACGCCACAGGTAGTAGTAGATATCCTCATAGGCGGCAAACACGTTTTGGCGATCCAGCGTCAGGCGCGCGGCAACGCCTTGTAGAAAGCGTTCAGCGACGTTGTCATCGCCGGCTTTCACCTGCACCTGGGTTTCGTCGGCAATCAATGCCGGCGTGGTCCAGATCGGTTCGCCGTCGCGCCGCCAGTAACAATTGAGCGACCAGCGTGGCAACTGCTCGCCCGGATACCATTTCCCCTGGCCGAAATGCGGCAAACCTTGCGCAGCATATTGCTGCCGCAGCCGATGATAGAGTTCTGCTGCCAGCGGTTTCTTGGTGGGCCCCATCGCGGCCGTGTTCCATTCCTCGCCATCCGGATGATCGCGCGCGACGAAGGTCGGTTCGCCGCCCATCGTCAGGCGGACATCGAACGTATCCAGGTCATCGTCGATAGCGTGACCCAACTCTTCAATCTCTTCCCATTGCTGCTCGCTATACGGCTTGGTGACGCGCGGCGATTCCCAGATGCGACGTACGCTCATGGCGTGTTCGAATTCCACTTCGCATGGCTCGACCATGCCGCTGACCGGCGCCGCCGATGATGGTTCCGGCGTGCACGACAGCGGGATGTGCCCTTCCCCGGCCAGCAAGCCGGAGGTTGGATCCAGGCCGATCCAGCCGGCGCCGGGCAGGTACACCTCGCACCAGGCGTGGAGGTCGGTGAAATCGGTTTGCGGTCCGGATGGACCATCCAGCGATTTCTGGTCAGCCGTCAGCTGGATCAGGTAACCCGATACGAAGCGCGCCGCCAAACCCAGATAACGCAGTATCTGCACCAGCAGCCACGACGAATCGCGGCAGGAACCTGAAGCAAGGCCGAGAGTCTGCTCCGGCGTTTGCACCCCCGGTTCCATGCGGATGGTATAGCTGATCATTTGCGCCAGTTGCTGATTCAGGCTGACCAGGAAATCCTCGGTGCGGATTCGTTCACGCGGCACCTGATCCAGAAATTTTTGCAGCAACGGCGTCAGCGGCAATTTCTTGCGATACGGCTCCAGTTCGTTCTGCAATTCCGGTGCGTAGGAAAACGGCACTTTCTCGGCATACGGCTCGAGAAAAAAATCGAAGGGATTGAGCACCGACATTTCGGCCACCAGATCGACCTCGATGCGGAATTCACTGGCCTTTTCGGGAAACACCAGCCGCGCCAGATAGTTGGCCTGCGGGTCCTGTTGCCAGTTGATGAAATGTGGTTCCGGCAATATCCGCAGCGAATAACTCAGGATGCGGGTGCGGCAATGCGGCGCCGGCCGCAAACGAATGATTTGGGGTCCCAGGCTGATCGGACGTTCGTAACGATAGGTGGTGAGATGATTGAGTGCTACGTGAATTGACATGGATATCCTCTGCGACAATCAATAATTTTTTCGTAGGGTGGGCACGCCTTTGTGCCCACGCGGAATTCACACCACGTATTTGCCTATTTCGACACTGCGTCGGTCCGTACTCCGACCATCACGGTCACGCGTGGGCACAAAGGCGTACCCACCCTACTGGTGGCTGTAAATAAATTCGCGTAGGCGCGGATAGATTTCCTTGTCCCAGCGGAGGCCGTTGAATACGCCATAGTGGCCGACACCGGTTTGCACATGATGCGCCTTCATGTACGGCCGTATGCCGCTGCACATATCCTGCGCCACCACGGTCTGGCCTACTGCGCAGATATCATCCTTCTCCCCCTCTACGGTAAACAGCGCGGTGCGGCGAATCGCTGCCGGTTCGATGGTACGCCCTAATGCCTGCATTTCGCCAAGTGGCAATGCGTGATCCTGGAACACGCTTTGTACTGTTTCCAGGTAAAACTCCGCCGCCAGATCCGACATGGCGAAATACTCGGCATAGAAAGTCTTGATGAGATTGGCTTTATCGTCTTCACCTTCCACCAGATAGTTGTACAGGTTTTGAAAGGCCTTGAGGTGACGTTCCGGGTTCATGCTCATGAACGCATTCAGCTGCAGGAACCCGGGATAGACCTGGCGCTGGCTGCCGGTGAAACGGCCGGGAACGGTGCTGACCAGGTTTTCTTCGAACCAGGTGATCGGCTTGCTTTTCGCCAGGTGATTGACCGCCGTCGGATTGATGCGGGTGTCGATGGGACCAGCCATCAGGGTCATGCTGGACGGCTGCGCCGGATGTCGTTCGGCAGCCATCAGCGATACCGCCGCCAGCGCCGCCACAGTTGGCTGGCAAACCGCCAGCAGATGTGTGCCGGGGCCGATCTTTTCGATGAAACGGATCAAATGCGCGACATATTCGTCGAAGCCGAAGCGGCCGTCGCGCAAGGCCACGTCGCGCGCGTTGTGCCAGTCGGTAATGTACACATCATGATCGCGCAGGAGCGTGGTCACGGTGCCGCGCAAAAGTGTGGCGAAATGTCCCGACATCGGCGCTACCACCAGTACGCGTGGCTGCTGCGTCGCATTTATTTCCCTCCGGAAATGCAACAAAGTGCAGAACGGCGTCTGGTCGGCCACCTCTTCGCGCACCGAAACTGTGCAGCCATTTTCCGCCACGCTATCTATCCCGAACGCGGGGCGTTGATGCGTCAACCGGGTGCAAGAAAACACTTCGCAGGCTGCAGCCAGCTTGCGCAGCGTCAGACTGTCGGGCCATCCTTGCCATTTGTAGCCGAACACCGGTGCGGCCATGCCGGCCCACACCCGCATCGGATCGCTGAGGTCCGAATAGCCCTGATACGCCTGGTAAATTTCTGTCATGGGACTACCCTGTTATTGGAATGCCGGCAAATGCTACGTCTGCAATATCCATGCCCAACTCTCTGGCACGGCCTTTGCTCAGTAGTTGTCAAACGGTTTGCCAATCAAAAATGCTTTCGATCCAATACGGAAGAATATTGCCATGCCTAAGACCACATTGAGCATTACCAGCAAAAATTATTCGTCATGGTCGTTGCGTGGCTGGCTGATGACGAGATTTTCCGGTCTTGAGTTCGAGGAAAACTTGATCTCGCCGGAAGATCCGGATGCACGTGCCGAAATCCTGCTGCTGTCGTCGTCGATCCTGGTGCCTTGCCTGTACCACGGCAATATCGTGGTGTGGGATACCTTGGCTATCGGTGAATATCTGCACGAGATCCGGCCCAAGGCCGGGCTGCTGCCGGCGGACCGCGCCGCGCGCGCCCACTGCCGCTCGATCTGCGGCGAAATGCACTCCGGCTTCAGCGCCTTGCGTTCGGCGCTGCCGATGAACATCAAAGCGCATTTCCCCGACTTCAAGGTTTGGTCGCGCGCCGAAGCCGACATTAAACGCATCACCACTATCTGGAAGCAATGCCTGGCGACCTACGGCGGGCCGTTCCTGTTTGGCGAACGCTCGATGGCCGATGCCATGTATGCACCGGTGACGACCCGGTTTTTGACGTACGATGTAAAACTGGATTCCGTCTGCAGCGCCTATTGCAAACGCATTATTGCGATGCCGGAAATGCAGGAATGGATCGAGGCCGCCAAGCTGGAACCGGACGATATCAATGAACTGGATGTAGAGTTTTGATAAAGGATAGCTGCGATGGATACAAACACAAGTACATCTGCCAGCCCGGCCGAGTCGTCGACCACCTTGTTCTCGCATGTCCGCGAGGGCGACACCGAATTCGAATCCGGCGGCCTGCGCGATTTTTTCCTGTATCGCGATCTCGGGATTGCCGCCGCCACCGGCGGCCAGGTGGTGGCGCATCTGGTGAAAGCCAACATGGCGCCCGAAGTAGGCACTGGCTGGCACCGGCATGAAGCCAATTTCCATATCGTCTACATGCTTAAAGGCTGGGCCCGTTTCATGTACGGCGATAAGGAAACGCTGGTCAAGGCCGGCGATTGCGTGCACCAGCGCCCAGGCATAGTGCATTTTTTATTCGACTACTCGAAAGACATGGAGTATCTTGAAATCGTCAGCCCGGCGGCGTTCACTTCGATCGACATGCCCGCACCGTGCGCCGTCCCGGCGCCGACGCCATGGGTTCAGACGACTTAGGCTACTTGCGCGGCATTTGAACACCAGGTTTTTGCAGTCAAAACAACATGGAGGACGCCACCCAGATTACGCAAAATTTGCTAAGTGCTGACACGGCATTGCTGAAAATAAAACCTGTTCAAATTACAACATAACATGTTAATTTTTGAATAATCTTTTTACACAGGCCAAAGCTTAAACGTCAGCCAGCAGCGTGCAACAGGCACGCTTCTTGATAGCTACTTGATAGTTTCCGATCAAACCACAGCAAAGCAAGATCATGGCAAATTTTTTCGATGAAATGTACTCCGATGGCAAATCGTCGGTGCGTCCGCACTACGACGAGTTTTCCAATTGGCTCAACGCTCAGACCGCTGAAACCATCGCCCGCAAACGCGCTGAGGCCGACCTGATTTTCCGCCGCGTCGGCATTACCTTTGCCGTCTATGGCAACGACGCCGGCACCGAACGTCTGATCCCCTTCGACATCATTCCGCGCATCATCCATGCGCAGGAGTGGGCCACGCTTGAAGCCGGCCTGATACAACGCGTCAAGGCGCTCAACATGTTCATCCACGATATCTATCATGGCCAGAACATCGTCAAGGCAGGTGTGATCCCCGCTGAACAGATTTTCCGCAACGCCCAGTATCGCCCGGAAATGCAGGGCATCTCGGTTGCCTCGGATATCTATGCGCATATTGCGGGTGTCGATATCGTGCGTGCCGGCCAGGGCGAGTTTTACGTGCTGGAAGATAATCTGCGGGTACCTTCCGGCGTGTCCTACATGCTGGAAAACCGCAAGATGATGATGCGGCTGTTCCCCGAACTATTCTTGCGCCACAAGATTGCCCCGGTCGATCACTACCCTGACCTGCTGCTGGACAATCTGCGTTCGGTGGCGCCGGTTGGCGTTACCGATCCGACCGTGGTGGTGATGACACCGGGGATGTATAACTCGGCCTACTTCGAACATGCGTTCCTGGCGCAGCAAATGGGCGTGGAACTGGTTGAAGGCCAGGATCTGTTCGTCAACGATAACGCGGTCTACATGCGCACCACGCGCGGCCCGAAACGGGTCGACGTGATTTATCGCCGGATCGACGACGACTATCTCGATCCGCTCGCCTTCCGTCCCGATTCGTCGCTGGGCGTGCCCGGTCTGCTGTCGGTGTATCGCGCCGGTAACGTCACGCTGGCGAATGCCATCGGCACCGGTGTCGCCGATGACAAATCGGTCTATCCGTTCGTGCCGGACATGATCCAGTTTTATTTGTCGGAGAAACCGATCCTGAACAATGTCCCGACTTACCAGTGCCGCAAAAAAGACGATTTGCAGTACACCCTGGATAACCTGAAGGATCTGGTCGTCAAGGAAGTGCATGGCGCCGGCGGTTACGGCATGCTGGTCGGACCGGCTTCCACCAAGCAGGAAATCGAAGATTTCCGCCAGCGCGTGATTGCCAAGCCGGATGGCTATATCTCCCAGCCGACCCTGGCTTTATCGGCTTGCCCGACCTATGTCGAATCCGGCATCGCGCCACGCCACCTGGACCTGCGGCCGTTTGTGCTGTCTGGAAAAAATGTCTCCCTGGTGCGCGGCGGCCTGACCCGCGTCGCCCTCAAGGAAGGTTCTCTGGTGGTTAATTCGTCCCAAGGCGGCGGCACCAAAGACACCTGGATTCTGGAGAAATAACATGCTCAGTCGCACCGCCGATCATTTATTCTGGATGTCCCGCTACACCGAGCGGGCAGAAAACACAGCACGCATGCTGGATGTGCACGTGCAAACCGGGCTGTTGCCGCAATCGGTTGAAGATGCGGAAATAGGCTGGCGCGCGATCCTTGGCATTTCCGAACTGCAGCAGGCTTTCGACAAAAAATATAGCGTGCTGACGCAAAAAGACGTGATTGATTTCATGGTGCGCGATCCGAGCAATTCCTCCTCGATCGCATCCTGCCTGAAACAGGCACGCGAGAACGCCCGCGCGGTGCGTGGCGCGCTGACTACCGAAGCATGGGAAATCCAGAACGCCACCTGGATCAAGATGCAGGGTTACTTGCAAACCGATGCGCTGGAGCGCAATCCGAGTGAATTTTTCGAATGGGTCAAACACCGTTCACATCTGTCACGCGGAGTGACCATCGGCACCATGCTCAAAGACGAAGCGTTTCACTTCATTCGCCTTGGCACATTCCTGGAACGCGCCGACAATACCGCGCGCATCATCGATGTCAAATTCCACGGCGCGAAAGAAGGCACGTACAAAAAGAATCACCAAAACGGCCAGCGGCAAAGCACTGAACAGCGGCACGCTGAGGAACGTAAAAAGGCGATCGCCGAACCGCAGGTCGATTTCTACTATTGGGCGGCGATCCTGCGTTCGGTGTCCGGCTTTGAAATCTACCGCAAGGTGTACCGCGATGTGATCACACCGGCTCGTGTGGCGGATTTGCTGATTCTGCGGCCGGACATGCCGCGTTCCTTGCTGGCCTGCATGACGCAAGTGGTGGGCAATCTGAAACATGTGCACAACGACATTTCCGCCGACACCGAGCGTTTCGCCGGAAAGCTGCATGCCGATCTCAAGTTCAGCAGTCTCGATGAGATTCTGGACGCCGGTCTGCATGATTACCTGACGCAGTTCTTCGAGCGAATTTTCGAACTCGGCAATCGCATCAGCCGCGATTTCCTGGTGCCCCTCAATACCTGATGCCCGACATGCTACTGACCATCCGGCATGAAACGGTTTACCACTACACCGCAGCGCTGACCTACACGATTCAGCAGCTGCGGCTGACGCCGCGCGCGGAAGTGCAGCAGCGTACCCTGGCCTGGAATATCCGCAGTTCAGGCACGCGCCATCCTTTCACCGATGCTTTCGGCAATCTGAGCCATACGCTGACCATCACCAGGCCGCACCACGAGGTCCGCATCATTGCCGAAGGCACGGTGGCGATCGCTCCCTTGCATCTGGGGCGCCTGCCGCAACCGGGTGAATTTTCGCCATTGGTATTTACGGTGCCGACACAACTGACGCAGCCCACCGCAGCCGTGATGGATTTTGCGCACCGGCACCTGCAGGCTGGCGCCGGCAACACGCAACTGCTGGACCTGGCGCAGGCGATCTGTGCTGCCGTGGCCTACCAGAGCGGATCGACTGCGGTGACTACCAGCGCTGACGATGCGCTGGCCTTGGGACAAGGTGTCTGCCAGGATCACGCACACTTGTACTTGGCCTGCTGCCACACGGCTGGCATTCCGGCGCGCTACGTATCCGGCTATATCGATCCTGGCAACACCAGCCATGCGGAAAGCCATGCCTGGGTGGACGTATGGGTTGAGGAACATGACTTTTCGGGCTGGATCAGTATTGATGTGACCCATGCGTGCTTCGCCAGCAACAACTATTGCAGGTTAGCAATTGGACGGGATTACGATTCGGCTGCGCCGGTACGCGGAGTACGGCGCGGCGGCGGCGAAGAGACGTTGACCGTACAAGTCAATGTTTCTGCATTGCCATCGGATCAATGAATCGTCAGCTTTAATTCGTGAAAATTTGCCACACAGTTAACAACTGAGTAACGAAGTGTGGCAATCTGACCAGGATACGGATTTGGCTTACTGTAAAATCTCGACTTTGTATTTTTCTCACACATCATGACTTACTGCGTAGCCCTGCGCCTCGATTCCGGCCTGGTTTTTCTTTCCGACTCGCGCACCAATGCGGGAGTCGACCATGTCGCCGTCGCGCGCAAGATGAGTGTGTTCGAAAACCCGGGCGAACGCCTGATGGTTTTCATGACTGCCGGCAACCTGTCTATTTCACAGTCGATCAAGGAAATCATCGGCGAGCGCGTGAATGCCGCCGGCAAGACCATCTGGACCGTCGACTCGATGTACGAAGCCGCGCAAATTGTCGGCGAGGCGATCCGCTCCGTCCATGACCGCGAAGCGGCGGCACTGGAAAAATTCGGTATCGATTTCAACGTCAGCATTATTTTCGGCGGTCAGATCAAAGGTGAGCGTTGCCGCCTGTTCCAGATTTATTCGGCCGGCAATTTCATCGAATCGCACAACGAAAACACCTACTTCCAGATCGGCGAATCGAAATACGGCAAGCCGATACTTGACCGCGTCATTACCCCCTCCTCATCGCTGGACGAGGCGGCAAAATGTGCGCTGATCTCGATGGACTCCACCCTGCGCTCCAACGTCTCGGTGGGCTTGCCGCTGGATATGCTGCTGTATGAAAACGATACGCTGGCAGTCACCCGCTTTGTCACGATCGGTGAAAAGAACCAATACTTCCAGATGATTCGGGAAAACTGGGGCAAGCAACTCAAAAGCGTGTTCGACGGCATTGCTGATCCAGTCTGGAACGCCAATCCGGAAACCACCTCCAACGTGCTGTCGGCAAAAGGTTCGCCCAGCGAACCGCTGGTGGTAATGCCGCCACAAGAACTGAGTACCGAGAGCCCGCCGCCACCGCTCCAAACGCTGGCACAGGGAAGCAACGGCAAGCAGCATTAATTCCGGTTCTTCGCGGATCACCGATAAACAACGGTAAAAATAGGAAGGACGCAGAGTGGGCACAAAGGCGTACCCACCCTACGAATAAAAAACTCAGAAGCAATGCTCAGGCGCCGGAAACGACTTGTCCTTTACCGCGCCGACATACGCCAGCACGGCCGCATCGATGCTGGTCTGGCCTTCCATGAAGTTTTTCACGAAGCGCGCTTTGTGGCCGGGGAAAACGCCCATCAGATCGTGCATCACCAGTACCTGGCCAGAGCAGTCCGGGCCGGCGCCAATGCCGATGGTCGGAATACGCAACAGATCGCTGACTTCCTTGCCCAGCGCTGCCGGAATCGCCTCCAGCACCAGCAAACTGGCGCCCGCTTCCTGTAACGCCAGAGCGTCGGCTTTCAACTGTTCGGCTGCCGCGGTCGATTTGCCTTGTACCTTGTAGCCCCCCATCTGATGCACCGATTGCGGCGTCAGGCCGAGATGGCAACAGACCGGAATCGCACGTTCAGTGAGGAAACACACGGTGGGCGCCAGCCAGGCGCCGCCTTCGATCTTGACCATTTGCGCGCCAGCCTGGATCACCGGCACCGCGTTCTCGAACGCACTTTCCGGTGTAGCGTAAGTGCCGAACGGCAGGTCGGACAGCACCAGCGCGGTACGGTTGCCGCGCGCCACGCTGGCGGTGTGATACACGATGTCTTGTATGGTTACCGGCAAGGTCGAGTTGTGGCCCTGGCAAACCATGCCGAGCGAATCGCCGATCAGCAAGGTTTCAACGCCGCAGCGATCCATCAAGGCGGCAAAGCTGGCATCGTAGCAAGTCAGCATGGTGATTTTTTCACCCTTTTCGCGCAAGGCTTGCAGGGCTGGAATGGTGATCGGTTTGCTGCGGGTATGTGATTTCGCTGCCGGATCGCTAGCTGGGTCGGTGCCTTGTATATATCCTGCCATTGTCATTCTCCACGATTGAAAAATTCACGCTTGCCGCGCATGCCGTCGATGCGTGCCAGCAATAAGCTGAAATCGGCTTCGTTGCCGGCCAGGTCCAGATGTTCGTTGTTGACGATCAGCAGCGGTGCATCGTCGTAGTGATAGAAAAAGCGGCTATAGCTTTCGCACAGGCGCGCCAGGTATTCTTGCGAGATTGCGGCTTCCATCTCGATGCCACGCTTTTTGATGCGCTCTCCCAAGGTTTCCGGCTCGGCTTGCAGGTAAATCACCAGGTCGGGCGTCGCCACCTGCGGCCGCAGATGTTCGTACATTTGCTGGTACAGCTTGAGCTCTTCATCGGCCAGCGTCAGGCTGGCGAAAATCGGATCCTTGGCCAACATGAAATCGGCAACCAGATGGCTGGGACTGTCGAACAAGTCATTCTGCGCCGATTCGCGCAGCTGGTTGAGGCGCTGGAACAGGAAGAACATTTGTGTCGACAGCGCATAACGCGGGGCGTCCCGGTAGAATTTTTCCAGAAAAGGATTGGCTTGCGGTTGCTCCAGCAATACTTTGCCGCCCAGGTGCATGGCGATCTTGTTCACCAGCGTGGTCTTGCCGACCCCGATCGGGCCTTCTACGACGATGTACTTGTAGCTATCTAAATTCATCTGTCTAAATTCATCTGTTTAAATTCACATCCAAGTGCGGAGTCCTGCATGCCTCAATAGGACAGTGTGCCAGAAGCTGACGCATCCGGCAGGCGACCATGCAGATTCTTATATTTTACGGATGGCCTGATCCGCGACCAGCGGGGCAAACTGATGTGCCGGACCGTGCTTGGGAATGACGATGAAGGGATCCAGCTGCAATAGCGGAATCAGGACGAAGGCACGTTGTGTCATGCGCGGGTGCGGTACCGTCAGCACTGCGTCCGCGATGGTCGACTGGCCATAGAGCAGCAGATCCAGATCCAGCGTGCGCGGAGCATTCGGATAAGGGCGCTGGCGACCGAAATCCTGTTCAATCTGCTGCAATCCCTGCAGCAAGGCATGCGCACTCAGGCTGGTTTTGACGCGCGCCACGGCGTTGATGTAATCGTCGCCGCCGGCGTCCAGCGGCGCTGTGCAAAACAGACTGGATTGTGCGTCCAGGCTGGTGTCGGGCAGCTTGCCCAGCTGCAGGATGGCGCGCTGGACCTGGGCGCTGGCATCGCCCAGATTAGCGCCGATGCCAATGTACGCCGTGACCAGTTCCGTAGAAGAAGGCGTAGCAGACGAGGCAGCAGAAACCCTCGCTGTCATTGACCGCCCTGCTCGTCATTGCTGCGGCCGCCTGGAGCGGCGGTCTTGGCGCCACTGCGCGAGCCACGTCGGCGCGGACGCTTTTTAGCCGGCGCAGCTTCAGCCGCCACTTTCGGCTTTTGCGCCAGCAGCACTTCACGTTCAGCGCCGTCGCCCTCCATGAAAGCGGTCCACCACTCGCCGATTTCGCTATCGATCTCGCCCGAGGCGCAGCGCAACAACAGGAAATCGTAACCGGCCCGCAAACGCAGATGTTCCAGCAGCTTGTAGGGCGCCTTGCCGGTCCGACGTTCAAAGCGCGGCTGCATGGCCCATATGTCACGCATGTCAGAGGCGATCTTGCGTTGCAAGGCCAGCTTCTCGGTTTGCGCTTCCAGGACATCGTCGGCGGCCAGATGCAGCGCCGGGATCGGGAATTCACCGGCCGCCTTATAGGCAGTCCACTTTTCCAGCACCTGATGCCACAGCAAGGAGGCGAACAGGAAACCGGGAGAAACCGGCTTGCCTTGTTGCACGCGGATGTCTGTATTGGCTAGCGCCAGCGTCACGAATTTCTCGCCTAGCGGCTGCTCCAGCACTACATCGAGTAAAGGCAGCAAACCGTGATGCAGGCCTTCCTTGCGCAATTGCTGCAGGCAAGCCAGCGCATGGCCGCTCATCAACAGCTTCAGCATTTCATCGAATACCCGCGCCGCCGGAACGTTATCGATCAGCGCCGCCATCACCGGTATCGGCGCCCGGGTGGCCGGATCGATCGTAAATTGCAGCTTGGCGGCGAAACGCACGATACGCAGCATGCGCACCGGGTCTTCCCGGAAGCGGGCTTCCGGATCGCCGATGATGCGCAAGGTCTTGGCGCGGATATCGTCGATGCCGCCGTGGTAATCGAGCACACTCTCGGTGGCCGGGTCGTAGTACATCGCGTTGATCGTGAAATCGCGCCGCACCGCATCTTCGTGCTGCTCGCCGAAAGTATTGTCGCGCAAGACACGGCCGTGCTCGTCTTTCGGCGAGCCGTCGGATGAAGCGCCGCGGAAAGTGGTGACTTCGAGCAGATCCTGACCAAACATCACATGCACGATCTGGAACCGCTTGCCGATGATGAACGCGCGCCGGAACAAACGTTTGACCTGTTCCGGCGTGGCGTTGGTGGCGACGTCGAAATCCTTCGGTTTCACACCCAGCAACAGATCGCGTACCGCACCGCCGACGATGAAGGCTTTGTAGCCGGCATCCTGCAGTGTCTTGGTGACACGGATCGCATTGGAGGAAACCAGTTTCGGATCGATGCCGTGCTGTTTCGGGCCGAGTATCAACGGTTGGGTGGGATCTTTTTTCTTTTTCCCAAGGATGGAGCGAATCAGCTTCTTGATCATTGCGCGTCGAATAAATTCAGGATAGGCCAGCCGTGTGCACTTGCATGCGCTTTCAACAGGGCGTTGGGGTTGGTGGCAACAGGGTCGGTGACCAGCAGCATCAACGGCAGGTCGTTGTGCGAATCGCTATAGAAATAACTGCGCGGGAAGCTGGCCAGCGTCATGTCCATGGTGGCCAGCCAGGCATGGGTATGGGTGACTTTGCCGGGGCCGTAAGTCGGCGTATCCGCCAGCTTGCCGGTAATCTCGCCGTCGCCGGTGGTTTCCGGGTCCGAGGCGATCAGGAAATCGACCCCCAGCGCCTTGGCGATCGGCTCGGTCACGAAGCTGTTGGTCGCCGTTACTATTGCCACCAGGTCGCCGGCATCCTGATGCTTTTGCAGCAAGGCGCGCGCCGCCGGGGTAATTTGCGGCTCGATCACTTGCTTCATGAATTGCGCATGCCAGGCATCGAGCTGCTTGCGCGGAAATTTCGCCAGCGTGCCGAACGCGAACTCCAGGTATTTGACCGGATCCAGCGTGCCGGCCTGGTACTGGGCAAACCACTCTGCGTTGCTCTTTTCAAAGGCGTTCGGATCTACCGCGCCGATGCGTACCAGGAACTGCCCCCATTCATAATCGGAGTCGACGGGCAGCAGCGTATGGTCAAGGTCAAATAGAGCCAGGTTCATGGTGATTGTTTATCTTCGGATTCGAGTTGCAACAAGCTGCGTAGCAAAGGCAGCGTTATGGGGCGCTGGGTCTCCAGCGAATAGCGGTCCAGCTCGTCCAGCATGGCCGATAAAGACCGCATATCGCGCCGGAAATGCGTAATGAGATAGGGTAACACGCCGCTCGACAAATGCAGGCCGCGCGCTTGCGCCGCATGCGTCAGTGCGGCGATTTTTTCTTGATCGCTCAAACCGTGCAACTGATAAATCAGGCCCCAGCCGAGGCGGGTCCGCAGATCTTCGCGCACGCTCAGCTCGGACGGCGGCAGCTCGCCGCTGGTGACCAGCCAGCCGCCATGCTCGCGAATCTGGTTGAACAGGTTAAAAGCTTCGATCTGGTCGTCCGCCGATAATTTATCGCAGTCGTCAATCAGGTAGCCGGGTACATCCGGCGAGAAATTGAACGCCTCGGCGTCGTCGTTGGGGCCGTGGATCAAGCGTGCCTTGGTGCTGCTGGCCAGTGCCTGCAGCACATGGCTTTTGCCGGCGCCGGCCTGGCCCCAAAGGTACACAAAACGGTCGCCCGGTGCGGTGAGGGATTTTGTCGAAGGCGCGACCAGACGCTGCAAGAACTGTAAGGCTTCTTGATTCTGCCCGACCACGAAAGTGGCCAGGGTCTGCGGCTCATCCGCAGTAATGTCCAGCGTTAGCTGCCTCATTCTTGTTTCTTCACTATTACGATTACTTATGTATTATAAAAACTACTTTTCAGGTAGTGCGCGCGGACATGTTTGACCACTACCGACATGATCGCTGAACATGGCAGCGCCAGCAGTATCCCGACGAAGCCGAATAGCTGGCCAAAGGCCATCAACGCAAAAATCACGACCAGCGGATGCAGGCCGATGCGCTCGCCTACCAGACGCGGCGTCAGGATAAAACTTTCGAGTACCTGGCCGATGCCATACACGATGGCAACTGCAATCAATCCATGCCAGCCACTGAACTGCAGCATCGCGGCGATCAACGCCAGCGCCAGTCCCAGGCCGAAACCGACATAGGGGATGAATACCAGCAAACCGGTAATAATGCCAACCGGCAACGCCACATCAAACCCGGCGATTGCCAGCCCGGTCGAATAATAAATCGCCAGAACCAACATTACCAGCAATTGGCCACGTAAATACTGCGCCAGCAGGCTATCCACCTCTTGCGTCATGTTGCCGGTCTTGCCTTGCCAGCGGCGCGGCACCAGCCGGCTCGCGCGCTCGACGATCGAATGCCAGTCCTGCAGCAGGTAAAACAGTACCACCGGCACCAGCAGGATTGTCGCCAGCCAGCCCAGTACGGCGGTGCCGCCAACCTTGACCGAGGCTAGTACCGAAGTCCAGATTTCATCGCCGCTGGTAGACAGTTGCTTGGTCAGCATTTCTTTGATGCCGGTGCCATCCAGGCGCACATTGATGCCGAAATCCTGCAAATGCGGGCCGATGAAACCATCCAGCTTGTTGAGGAAGTTCGGAATCTGGTCTTGCAATAGGGGGAATTCCTTGCGCAACACCGGAATCACGATCAGGATCACAGCCAGAATCGCGAATACCAGCAGCAGTATCACGACCAGCACCGCCAGCGCACGCGGAAAGGGATATTTGCCGATGCGCCTGCGTGAAAGCCAGTCGACCCCGGGATTAAGCGCGTAGGCGAGGATGGCGGAGGCGATGAAAGGCGTCAGGATCGGCCCCAACGCGACCATTAATGCCACAAGTAGTAGCCCAATTCCTAGCCACAAAGCCGTTTGTTTTTGTTCGTCGGTAAAAGAAAATGGCATGGAATCGAAAGTTTGATGGATCGGTTTGATAAAATACCGCTTTTACCGCGCAATAACCTGGCCGAAACCAAGCGATTGATAAGCTAAAAAACAAGACAAAACCCCGGGAAAAGCTGTATTTCCCGCTGTTTTACGGCTTGTTTGGCTGTTTTTGGCCGGTTATCTGATCTGATAGACAACGCTGAATCAGCAATGAATTTAGTGTTACCTGTCAGATGCGTGGCCGAATTTCTCCTATTTTACCGCCTCTGCCGCCAATCACATCATGACTTCCACTTCAAACGTTTCCAACGTTCCTCTCTCTTATCGTGATGCCGGTGTCGATATCGACGCTGGCGACGCCCTGGTCGAGGCAATCAAGCCTTTCGCCAAACGCACCATGCGTGAAGGCGTGATGGGCGGCATCGGCGGTTTTGGCGCCTTGTTCGAGATCAGCAAGAAATTCAAGGAACCGGTACTGGTGTCCGGCACCGACGGCGTCGGCACCAAGCTGAAGCTGGCATTCCACCTGAAACGCCACGACACAGTCGGTATCGACCTGGTGGCAATGAGCGTCAACGACATCCTGGTGCAAGGCGCCGAGCCTTTGTTTTTCCTCGATTACTTCGCTTGCGGCAAACTCGATGTACCGAGCGCCACCGACGTCATCAAGGGCATCGCCAAAGGTTGCGAGCTGGCAGGCTGCGCTTTGATCGGCGGCGAAACCGCTGAAATGCCAAGCATGTATCCGGACGGCGAATACGATCTGGCCGGCTTCGCGGTCGGTGCGGTTGAAAAATCCAAACTGATCGATGGCACCAAGATCGTACCGGGCGACGTGGTGCTGGGCCTGGCATCGTCTGGCGCGCATTCCAACGGTTATTCACTGGTGCGCAAGATCATTGAAGTTGCCAAGCCTGACCTGGATGCCGATTTCCACGGCCGCAAGCTGGCCGACGTGCTGATGGAGCCTACCCGCATCTACGTCAAGCCGTTGCTGGCGCTGATGGAATCCATGGAGGTCAAGGGCATGGTGCATATTACCGGCGGCGGCCTGGTGGAAAACATTCCACGCGTGCTGCAAGACAACCTGACTGCGGTATTGGACAGCACCAGCTGGACCATGCCACCGCTGTTCACGTGGCTGCAACAGCACGGCCAGGTAGCCGACGCCGAAATGCATCGGGTCTTCAACTGCGGTATCGGCATGACTGTCATCGTCGCCAAGGAAAACGCCGACGCTGCGATCGCGCAATTGCAAGCTGCCGGGGAAACCGTCAACCGGATCGGTGAGATTCGCGCGCGTGCTGAGGGCGAGGCGCAGACTATTGTGGTTTGATTGCGGCCTGAACTCCGGTTATCGCGGTCACGCGTGGGCATTCGTGCCCACCCTACGGCTGCCTGACCTCCTCCGTAACGTGGAATAAAAAAAGACGACCGGTAAATTGGTCGTCTTTTTTGTTTAATGATCGTAGCAAAGATTTTAGTCTTTGTAGCGCTTCAGACTTTCCGCCATGCCCTTGTCCAGATCGGACATGCAGCTGACGGTGACTTCCAGATCCCGTAACAAGCCGTCCCGCACGCTATACACCCAGCTATGAATGGTCAGGGGCTGGCCGCGCTCCCAGGCATCCTGGACGATCGTGGTGCGGCAGATATTGGCGACCTGCTCCATGGAATTGAGCTCGCACAGACGGTCATGACGCAGGCTTTCCGGCAACGCTTCCCCGAGGTAGCGCTCATGCTTTTGCTGCACATCCTCGACGTGGCGCAGCCAGTTGTCGGCCAGTCCCACGCGGCGCTTGGTCAGCGCCGCATGCACGCCGGAGCAGCCGTAATGACCAACCACGAATACGTGTTTTACCTTCAGTACATCCACCGCAAACTGCAATACCGACAAACAATTCAGATCGCTATGCGCGACCACGTTGGCAATATTGCGGTGAACGAATAACTCGCCCGGCAGCAAGCCCAACAATTCATTTGCCGGCACCCTGCTGTCGGAACACCCGATCCAGAAATACTCTGGCGCCTGCTGCGACGCCAGTACTTTAAAAAAATCCGGATCGCGAGCGATCATTCCCGCTGCCCATTCGCGGTTTCTCTGGAAAAGGTCTTCTCGGGTCAGGGATTGCTTGTTGTTTGCTGTCATGTTTTCTATTCAATAAAGTTCCGTCTGCATGTTGTTTTTACAATGCATGCACGACCTCCTAGGCCTTATTTTATAGAAAGTTGGCAAATCCCATCGGCTTTTATCCACTTTTTGGCCGATAGTCGCTATTCCCTTCAGCCTTACCTATCCCGGCTGACCTAACAAAGTGAGTTTCAATTTGCTGTCGGCCGGCCTTTCTCCCAGCCAGATTTTCAGTAAAGAGTTATAGAAAATCTGATCGGGTAAGGTCTCGGACACCGGCTTGCCGTTGAAGTGAATCTGCGTGCCAACCCCTGGAATCCAGTCCGTCGTCAAAACATCGCCCTTTTTCAGCTCTGGAATAGAAGCAAACAGTTCGCCAAATTTCAGCAACTGATTGATGATCTTCGATTTGTCCGCCTTATCCACATTGTTTTGGATGCCTGCCATGAACGCGCGACTGAAGTCTTCGCTGCTGACATCGCGCAACATGACCAGCTCGATACGCCGTGGCCCAGGCGCAGCCAGCACGTCCGGCACGGTGGTTTTCTTCTCGGATAAATATAATGCGGCGGTATAGACCTTGAAGATGACTTTATAGCGGATCCCGGCGCCGTTGAGCTTCAAGTCCTGGTTAGCGACTTTGGCTGTTTCGTCGATCTTGACGCCGGCTACATCCAGCGCAAATGCGCCCTGTGCCAACACCAGCGCGGACAATACGCAGGCACAAGCCCCTGCACGCTTCAAACGAGCAATTACTTTCATGTCTCCCCCTATGGTTTGTATATGGTGGGTGTGTGCTGATCGCAAATAAAAGAACGATCGTTTTATTATTGCACTATACAGAATAGAGAGCAGAACAAAATTATGCAATAAGGAATTTGTTAATCATCGCCGGAACATCAGCTAAAGCAACAAACGCAACCAAGGCAAAGAAAGCAAAATGAAAAAAAAAGCCGCCAACCTTGCACGGTTGGCGGCTTTCATCAGGTTCAGAGCGAGCACTTACTCGAAAAACTCTTTTACCTTGTCTTTCCAGGATTTGCTCTGCGGGCTGTGTTTGGCGCCACCTTCGCTGGTCAGTTGCTCGAACTCCTGCAGCAATTCCTTCTGCCTGTCGCTCAGCTTGACCGGCGTTTCCACCACGACGTGGCAGAATAGATCGCCGGCATAACCCGAGCGTACGCCCTTGATACCCTTGCTGCGCAGACGGAAGGTCTTGCCGGACTGGGTGCCGTCAGGAATCGTGAAGGAAGCTTTACCGTTCAATGTCGGCACTTCGATTTCACCGCCCAAAGCAGCTTTGGCAAACGAGATCGGCATTTCGCAATGGAGATCGTCGCCTTCACGTTGGAATACCGCGTGCGGCTTGATGTGGATTTCCACATACAGGTCACCGGTCGGCCCGCCGTTCATGCCTGGCTCGCCGTTGCCGGAAGAGCGGATCCGCATGCCGTCGTCGATGCCGGCCGGGATCTTCACTTCCAGTGTCTTGTTGCGCTTGATACGGCCGGCGCCGGCGCAGGCTGTACATGGCTCAGGAATGATCTTGCCGTTGCCGTGACATTTCGGGCAAGTCTGCTGGATGCTGAAAAAGCCTTGCTGCATCCTGACCTGGCCGTGGCCGCCGCAAGTCGGGCAAGTGATCGGTTCCGTGCCGGGCTTGGCGCCGCTGCCGTGGCAGGGTTCGCACTCATCCCAGCTAGGCACGCGGATAGTGGTGTCGAAGCCGTGTGCCGCTTGCTCCAGCGTGATTTCGAGGTTGTAGCGCAAATCGGCGCCGCGATACACCTGCGGGCCGGCGCCACGACCGCCGCGGCCACCGCCGCCGCCGAAAATATCGCCGAAGATATCGCCAAATGCATCGGCGAAACCGCCGCCACCGCCACCGCCGCCACCCATGTTAGGGTCGACGCCTGCATGACCATAGCGATCATAGGCTTCGCGCTTTTGCGGATCGGTCAGCATCTCGTAGGCTTCTTTCGCCTCTTTGAATTTGTCTTCCGCACCTTTGCTATCCGGATTACGGTCCGGATGATGTTTCATTGCGAGTTTGCGATATGCCTTCTTGATTTCATCATCAGAAGCATTTTTTGCAACACCCAGTATTTCGTAAAAATCACGCTTCGCCATCTTGTATATCCTTCTGGTGCTTCTAAAACTCCGTCATCCCCGCGCACGCGAGGATCCAAGCTACTGACCATGGATTCCCGCGTGCGCGGGAATGACGGGGTCGCCGAGATGCAGCGGGAACAATTCGGAGTCCCAATATCTAAGCGAAAACGCCGAACAGTGCTGCGATAGCATCTGCCCGGCGATTCCTCGCACTGGTTTGCCGATTCAAATTGCAGATTGAATATTGGCAAACCCGCGCTGACGAAGATCTTACTTGTCTTTCACTTCCTTGAAGTCGGCGTCAACTACGTCGTCCTCTTTCGGCTTGGCTTCTGCACCGGCAGCGCCGGCTTCAGCGCCGCCTGCTGCAGCTTGCTGCGCCTGCATGTCGGCATACATCTTTTCACCGAGCTTTTGCGCGGCAGTGGTCAGGGCGGCTGTCTTGTTATCGATGGCGGCCTTGTCGCTGCCCTTCAATGCTTCTTCCAGTTCCTTGATCGCAGCTTCGATGCTTGCCTTCTCGCCGGCTTCCAGTTTGTCGCCGTATTCCGTCAGGGATTTCTTGGTCGAATGGACCAATGCATCGCCTTGGTTATGCGCTTCGGCCAAACCCTTCAGGCGCTTGTCTTCTTCGGCATTCGCCTCGGCGTCGCGCACCATCTTCTGGATTTCTTCTTCGGTCAAGCCGGAATTAGCCTTGATCGTGATCTTGTTTTCCTTGCCGGTTGCTTTGTCCTTGGCGCCCACGTGCAAAATACCGTTGGCGTCGATGTCGAAGGTGACTTCGATCTGCGGTGTGCCGCGCGCTGCCGGCGGGATGCCTTCCAGATTGAATTCGCCCAGGCCCTTGTTACCGGCAGCCATCTCACGCTCACCTTGGAAAACCTTGATGGTGACGGCCGGCTGGTTGTCGTCGGCTGTCGAGAACACCTGGCTGAACTTGGTCGGGATAGTGGTGTTCTTTTGAATCATCTTGGTCATCACGCCGCCCATGGTTTCAATACCCAGGGACAACGGTGTCACGTCCAGCAGCAGCAAGTCCTTGCGGTCGCCCGACAAGACCGAACCCTGGATCGCAGCGCCAACAGCAACCGCTTCATCCGGATTAACGTCCTTGCGTGGATCCTTGCCGAAGAATTCCTTCACTTTTTCCTGCACCTTAGGCATACGGGTCATGCCGCCGACCAGAATAATGTCGTGAATGTCGGAAACCTTGACGCCGGCATCCTTGATCGCAATGCGGCAAGGCTCGATGGTCTTGGCAATCAGCTCTTCCACCAGCGACTCCAGCTTGGCGCGGGTCATCTTCAGGTTCAGATGGATCGGTGCGCCGTTCGCCATGGCGATGTACGGTTCGTTGATTTCGGTCTGTTGCGAGGATGACAATTCGATCTTGGCGCGCTCAGCCGATGCCTTGATGCGTTGCAGCGCAATCGCGTCCTTGCCGAGGTCGATACCGTTGATCTTCTTGAACTCGTCCAGGATGTAATCGATGATGCGTTGGTCGAAGTCTTCGCCGCCGAGGAACGTGTCGCCGTTAGTGGACAGCACTTCAAATTGCTTTTCGCCATCGACATCGGCGATTTCAATGATCGAAACGTCGAAAGTACCGCCGCCCAGGTCATACACGGCAATCTTGCGATCGCCTTTTTCTGCCTTGTCCAGGCCGAATGCCAGCGCAGCCGCTGTCGGCTCGTTGATGATGCGCTTGACGTCCAGGCCAGCGATACGGCCGGCGTCCTTGGTTGCCTGGCGTTGTGCGTCGTTAAAGTAAGCCGGCACGGTGATCACGGCTTCGGTGACTTCTTCGCCGAGGTAGTCTTCTGCTGTCTTCTTCATCTTGCGCAGCACTTCCGCGGCGATTTGCGGCGGCGCCAGTTTTTGATCGCGTACGGCAACCCATGCATCGCCGTTGTCGGCTTTGATGATCTTGTAAGGCATCAGCGCGATGTCTTTTTGTACTTCTTTTTCGTCGAACTTACGGCCAATCAGACGCTTGGTTGCGTACAGCGTATTGGTCGGGTTGGTGACAGCCTGGCGCTTGGCAGGAGCGCCAACCAGGATTTCGCCATCTTCTTGATAAGCGATGATGGAAGGCGTAGTACGTGCGCCTTCCGAGTTTTCGATCACTTTCGGTTGACCGTTTTCGATAACCGAAACGCAAGAATTGGTGGTCCCCAAATCAATGCCGATAATTTTACCCATGGTGTATGTCCTTTACTGAAATCTGATTAATGTTTTTGATGGTCTGAATATAGGGAGCAAAGCAGCGCTTTCAAGCACTAAAATGCGCACATGTTTTTTATTTTCCTTGGGCCACCACGACCAGTGCGGGCCGCAACAGACGGTCGGCAATGGTGTATCCCTTTTGCAGTACAGTCACCACGGTATTGGCGTCTTGCTCTGCCGGCACGGTTGAAATTGCCTGGTGTTTCATCGGATCGAGCTTTTCACCAACTTGCGGCGAGATTTCCAGCAAACGATTTCTTTCGAAAGCTGAAGACAGCTGCTTGAGCGTCATTTCCACGCCTTCCTTGAGCGACTCAAGCGACGGCGTTTCAATCTTCAGCGCCATTTCGAGGTTGTCCTTGACCGGCACCAGCGCTTCGGCAAATCCCTCAATCGCAAATTTATGTGCACGTGCAATATCTTCTTGAGCGCGGCGGCGAATGTTTTCTGCTTCTGCCTTGGCGCGCAAGAAAGCATCTTGCATCTCGGCGATCTTGGCTTGCGCTTCCGACAACTGGACTTCCAGCGCCGATTCAGGAATTACCGTTGCATCTTCGGCAACAGGATTTTTTTCCGTTTGCGCCTGGTCGTTCTGATTTTCCATGTGTTCCATTCAAAAATCTCCAACAATCAATAACTTACTAAGTATAGAAAGCCAAATGAGGCTATACCCTTATTTTTTCAAGGGTTAAATCAGGGGATAAAAACGCGCACCCGATTTTGTCTTGAGCTTCGGCCCGATTCCAATGAATAAAGGATCGCGGCAGCATCAACGCCCGGCAACAAATTGAAACAAAATTTACCTGCCAAGGGTTTGCTGCAACGCGACATTGGAACTATGCTGAAGGTGTGGACTCAAAGAGAAAAATTAACCCGTAGCAACGAAAAAAAGGGGAATATCGTGAAACTACCGTTAATATCCGCATTTCTGGTCGTTTATATTTTGCTGGCAGCAAGCTGGATCAGTTATTCGCAACTGGTCGCATTGTATTGACTTTAGCTAATTGATTCAGCACTTGCCAATTGCAAGATGAGCAACAATCGTTCATGCGCACCCGACACCGGGCGCTCATTATAATTGCGCCTTGCCGGAGCGGCGCACATACACTCAAAATTTCTATAGCAAACCAGAAGCTATTGGCTTGCGCCCAGACGCACAGCTTGCTGCCGCGACGCTTCAGCCTGTTGTTTCGACTCTTCCCGTTCGCTCTCTGTAAGATGCGTAGGCCAGCCGATCAGATTCTCCTCTGCCACACTAGCCATGGCTGAAATCCATGCCGGCGCCTGGTTCAGGCAAGCGATGAAATGAAATTCCTTGCCACCCGCCTTGAGGAAATCCTGTTTCGCCTCTATCGCGATTTCCTCCAGCGTTTCCAGGCAATCGCTGGTGAAACCCGGACACATCACATCGACACGGCCGATACCTTGTTTTGCCAGTTTCTGCAAAGTCGGCGCGGTATATGGCTGCAGCCATTCCGCCTTGCCAAAGCGCGACTGGAAAGTCAGTTGATATTGTTCAGGCCCCAGGCCCAGCTCCTGCGCTAGCAAGCGCGCGGTTTTTTGACATTCGCAATGATAGGGGTCGCCCAGCAATAAAGTACGCTTAGGCACGCCATGAAAACTCATGATCAGCTTGTCGGGCGTGCCGTGCATGGCCCAGTAAGCCAGCACCGATTCTTTCAACGCCTGGATATACCCTTCGTGATCGTGATAATGCTTGATGAAACGTAATTCGGGAACGTTGCGCACCTGCGCATAATGCGCAAATACCGCGTCATAAATCGACGCCGTGGTGGTGGCCGAATATTGCGGATATGCCGGCAAGACCAGGATCCGGTCGCAACCGTCTGCCTTCAACTGGTCCAGCACTTCCGGTATCGCCGGCGAGCCGTAGCGCATGGCATAAGCCACTTGCACCTGATGCCCGCGCTGGCCCAGGTAACCGCGCAACAAGATCGCCTGCTTGCCGGTGTGGACTTTGAGCGGTGAACCTTCATTGCTCCAGATAGAGGCGTATTTCTGGGCCGACTTGCTGGAACGGAACGGCAGAATCACGCAATGCAAAATCCACCACCAGATCGCCCCCGGAATTTCCACTACCCGGGGATCGGACAGGAATTGCTTCAGATAAGAGCGCACTGCTTTGGTAGTCGGTGCATCCGGCGTACCCAGATTGACCAGCAGCACTGCGGTTTTACCGGTCTTGCCATGCGTGAACGGAGGTTCTTTACGAAATGCCATGCGGGGAAACCCGAAAAATAAGAGCTGATTTAGAGTGCAAGTAGTTAGAGCGCCAATAATTCGCGCGCATGCTTGCGCGTAGTCGCGGTGATCTCCAGGCCACCCAGCATGCGGGCGATTTCTTCAATCCGGTTCTTGGCATCGAGGCCGTCAATCGCCGACACCGTCTTGTTGCCCAGGCTTTGTTTGCTGACCTGGAAATGCTGATTGGCCTGGCTGGCAACCTGCGGCAAATGGGTCACGCACAATACCTGGCGATCCTGGCCCAGGCGTTTCAACAAACGCCCGACCACTTCCGCCACGCCGCCGCCGATGCCGCTGTCGACCTCATCGAATATCAGGGTCGGGGTCGCGGTGGCGCTGGAGGTAATCACTGAAATTGCCAGCGCGATCCGTGCCAGTTCACCGCCGGAAGCCACTTTAGCCAACGGCCGCGGCGCCACGCCGGCATGGCCGGCAACCAGGAACTCGACTTGCTCGACGCCATAACTGGCCGCTTCGCAGGGATTCAAAGCAATCGCGAAACGGCCGCCGCTCATGCTTAAATCCTGCATCGCGGCGGTGACTGCCGACCCCAGCGCCTGGGCCGCCTTGGCGCGCGCTTTCGACATTTTTTGCGCCAGCGCCAGATACGCGGCTTTCAGCTTTTCTTCTTGCGCCCGCATGGCGTCGAGATCGCTGGCATCCGCCAGTTGGCGCAGTTGCGCCGACAATGTCTCCAGTTCCTGCGGCAGTTCATCCGGCGCCAGCCGGAATTTACGACCGGCCGAATGAATCGCCTCCATCCGGTCTTCAACCTGATGCAGACGCGCCGGATCAAGCTCGACCCGACTCAAATAATCGTTCAGCGCATAGACCGCTTCCTGCAACTGGATTCGAGCCGGCTCCAGCGCTTCCAGCACCGGCTTGAGGCTGCTGTCGACATCGACCAGCTTGCCGATTTTCTGATTCAATGTAGACAGCTGCGACAGCATCGGCGGGGTGTCGTTAGCATCGTTTTCGGAAATCACGTTGAGCGCTTCCTGCGCGCCTTCGATCAAACTGGCGGCATGCGACAAGCGACTGTGCTCATTGGTGATTTCATCCCATTCGCCAGGCTTGACCGCCAGCTTTTCCAGCTCGCCAACCTGCCACTCCAGCCGTTCGCGCTCCAGCAATACATTCTTGGCATTGGTCTCAAACTCTTCGCGTTGACGTGCCAGCGAACGCCAGCTTTTGAAGGCGCCGGCAAGCGCCAGCAAATCATCCTGCAGTCCGGCCTGACCATCCAGCAAGAGTCGTTGCGCCTCGCTCTTCAACAGCGACTGGTGCGCATGCTGGCCGTGAATATCGACCAGCATTTCGCCCAGTTCGCGCAATTGCGATGCGGTTGCCGCAACGCCGTTGATAAATGCTTTGGAGCGGCCGGCATTGTCGATCACGCGCCGCATCAGGATCACGCCATCCTCACTGGCGAACTCGTTTTGCTCCAGCCAGCTGTTGACATCTCCGGGAACCGCTCCGTCAGCCGCGCCGGCCAGCGTGAACTCCGCCGTCACATCGGCCTTGGCCGCGCCTTCGCGCACCACGCTGGCGTCACCGCGGCCACCCAGCGCCAAAGCCAGGGCGTCGATCAGAATAGACTTGCCGGCGCCGGTTTCGCCGGTGAATACGGTAAAGCCGGCAGCGAACTCAAGCTCGATGGCATCGACGATGACAAAATCGCGTATGGAAAGTGTGCGCAACATGGGAATGTGGGAGTGGCTTAAAGATAGATGTAAAAATAGCGTTGAAAAATGACTTGCGAATGACACACAAACGACTTACAAAAATGCGTTACTTGAGTTGCCCTTCCGCCGACGGATATTCGTTCCAGTGTAACTTTTGTCGCAAGGTATCGTAATAACTCCAGCCGGCCGGGTGCAGGAAGGTGATGGTGTGTTCGGAACGCCGTATCAGGATGCGGTCGCCATGCTGCAGGCTGGCCAGCGATTGCATGTCGAAATTGGCGCTCATGTCGCGGCCGTTCACAATCTCAATTACGATTTCACTGCTGTCCGGGATCACGATAGGCCGGTTCGACAGCGCATGCGGCGCGATCGGCACCAGCACGATACCGCCCAGCGAAGGATGCAACAAAGGCCCGCCCGCCGACAAGGCATACGCGGTGGAACCGGTCGGCGTCGCCACGATCAAGCCGTCGGAACGCTGGTTGTACATGAAGCGGCCATCAACCTCGACCATCAGTTCCGCCATGCCGGAAGCAGCGCCACGCGACACCACCACATCGTTGAACGCCAGGGCGCTGAAGATTTGCTTGCCGTCGCGCATGACCGCCCCTTGCAACAGGCTGCGGCGCTCCGATTCGACATTCCCGTCCAGCATTTCACCCAGCACCGGCAGCATCCGCTCCAGCGAAATATCGGTGATAAACCCGAGGCGCCCCTGGTTGATGCCGATCAAAGGCACATCATACGGCGCCAGCTGGCGGGCAATCCCGAGCATGGTGCCGTCGCCGCCGACGATAATCGCGGCGTCAGCCTGTTCGCCGATCTCGGCCGGGGTCATGGCGGCAATGCCGGCCATCGCAACATTCTGCGCAGTCTCGGCTTCGAGCACCACGTGATGACCGCGATCTTGCAAAAAATCGACGATTTCGGTCAGCGATTCGGAAATGCCGACCGCAAAATATTTGCCGACTATAGCAATGGTTTTCGGCATGGAGGTGGACGATCCGGGTTGAGAAGATGATTTTATAGGCCGCATGCTGGCGATTAGACCATAATTTAGGCTTGCAATGAAGGATACGCACATGGCGTTTGCTAATAATATTATGAATAATTCAACCATCTTCCCACCATCCCGCCCCGGCAAACCGCTTGCCATCAAGGCCGTGCTGTTCGATCTCGACGATACGCTGTGGCCGATCGCGCCGGTGATCGCACGCGCCGAACAACTGCTGTTCGACTGGATGCGCGAGCATGCCCCTGCTGTTACCCGCCAATTCACGATTGAAAGCCTGCGTCAGCAACGCCAGGATCTGGTGGCTAGCAACCCGGTGTTCAAATTCGACCTTTGGAAGTTGCGCCACGCGGCGCTGACCGCCAGCTTCGACAGCGTCGGCGAAGACATCGGCAAAGTGGATGCGGCGATGGCGGTATTTTCCGAGGCGCGGCATGCCGTGACGCCATTCGACGACGTCGAGCCGGTACTGGCCCGGCTGCAACAACGCCGACACCTGCTGCTGGGCACGATCTCGAATGGTTTCGCCGATCTTGACAAAATCGGCCTGGCCCGGCATTTCCAGACATCGATCGCAGCGCATAGCTTCGGCTGCGGCAAACCCGACCCGAGCATTTTCCATGCGGCTTGCGCAGCCTTGAATGTGGCGCCGGAAGAAACCGTATATGCCGGCGACGATCCCCTGCTGGACGTGGTCGGCGCCCAGCAGGCCGGCTTGCAAGCGGTCTGGATCAATCGCTTTGACCGCGAATTACCGGCCGGAGTCAGCGCGCAAGCCAGTTGCACCAGCTTGCACGAGCTGGAAGCATGGCTGGAACAAACTGCTATTAGCGGATAAAAACAGTGTATAAGTGCATTTATAAGCCGCTGGAAAAACACCACACTTCTGCGGCGCTCGCTAAAATAGACCACTATGCAACTAGATAATCGCGCTCAAACCCTGCTCAAAGCCCTGGTCGAAAGGTATATCGCCGACGGCCAGCCGGTTGGCTCGCGTGCCCTGTCCAAGATTTCCGGCCTGGAACTGTCGCCGGCGACGATTCGCAACATCATGGCGGATCTGGAAGAAATGGGCTTCGTCGCCAGTCCCCACACGTCTGCCGGCCGGGTGCCGACACCGCGCGGCTACCGCATGTTCGTCGATACCTTGCTGACGGTTGAACCAATCGACGAAAGCGCGCTGGAATCCAAAATGCAGGCAAGCCTGCAGCCAAATTCGCAACAAAAGATCATTACCAATGCGGCGCAGGTATTGTCTTCCCTCTCACATTTTGCCGGGGTAGTGCTGTCGCCACGGCGCGAATCGATATTCCAGCAAATCGAATTCCTGCGGCTTTCGGAAAAACGCATCCTGCTGGTAATCGTCAGCCCCACCGGCGACGTCCAGAACCGGCTGCTGCTGACCGATGTCGACTACAGCCCGGCCAAGCTGGTGCAAGCCGCCAATTACATCAACCAGCATTACGGCGGGCTCAGCCTGGACGACGTCCGCATGCGCCTGCAAGGAGAGTTGCGCAAGCTGCGCGACGACATGACCTGGCTGATGCAGGCGGCGGTGGAAGCCGGCAGCGACGCCATGACCGACAATAGCGACGAAGTCGTGATTTCGGGCGAGCGCAACCTGCTCAGCGTCACCGATCTCTCGTCCAATATGGATTCCTTGCGCAAACTGTTCGACATGTTCGAACAAAAGACCAACTTGATGCAATTGCTCGACATCTCCGGCAAGGCGACCGGCGTCCAGATTTTCATCGGCGGCGAATCGCAGCTGG
The DNA here is from genome assembly GCF_018304965.1 of Collimonas antrihumi. Taxonomy (GTDB): domain Bacteria; phylum Pseudomonadota; class Gammaproteobacteria; order Burkholderiales; family Burkholderiaceae_D; genus Collimonas; species Collimonas antrihumi. The sequence continues at coordinate 60,684 of NZ_JAGQED010000015.1, read as the reverse complement.
TGCCGATGGATGAAATGAGCGTGGTGACCGCGCCGTATGAAGTCAACGGCAAGATCGTCGGCACGCTGGGCGTGATCGGCCCGACCCGGATGGCCTATGAGCGGGTGATTCCGATTGTGAATATCACCGCCAAATTGCTGTCGAATGCGTTGAGCCACAGCTGACGCTGTTGCTAATACAGTTGCCGATAGCATGTCCAGAGACGATCCGATCATCGACTATATCCGCGAGCTGCTGGCGCCGCTTGGCGCTGTCAACGCCCGCAGGATGTTTGGCGGCTATGGCATTTACTACGATAGTGTGATGATCGGCCTGGTTGCCGATGGCACCCTGTTTCTCAAGACTGATGAGGAAACCCGGCCGCAATTCGCGGCTGCCGGTTGCAGGCCTTTCGTCATCGAGAGCAGAGGGAGATCGATTGAAATAAGTTACTGGTCGGCGCCTGAAGACGCCATGGATGCCGCCGCTGCAATGACGCCATGGGCGCGGCTTGCTTATGCGGCAGCTATGCGCAAGGCTAATGCAAAGCCGGCGCCCAAACCTCGCAAACGCTCGTAGGGTGGGCACGCCTTTGTGCCCACGCGTGACCGCGATAACCGGAGTGCAGGCCCGTGTGATCCCGAAATTGGTGGAGTTAAATTCACGCGTGGGCACAAAGGCGTGCCCACCCTACCGTTAAATTACTGTCCCCCTTTTTTCTTGCGGCAATTCCGGCAATGCCCGTACAAAGCCAGCGCATGATCGGCGATTTCAAAGCCATGTTCCTTGGCAACGACTTTTTGACGTTTTTCAATTTCTTCGTCGTAAAACTCTTCAACCAGGCCACAATCCAGGCACACCAGATGGTCGTGATGCGAGCCTTCGTTGAGTTCAAACACGGCCTTGCCGGTTTCAAAGTGGTTGCGCTGCAACAATCCGGCTTGCTCGAATTGCGTCAGTACGCGATACACGGTTGCCAGGCCGACATCGAGATTGTCGTTCAGCAAAATTTTATAAACGTCTTCAGCGCTCAGGTGACGCACCTCGCTGTTCTGGAAAATTTCCAGGATTTTCAGGCGTGGCAAGGTGGCTTTGAGGCCGCTGGCTTTCAGTTCGGATGGATTGTTCGGCATGTTTTGGTCACAAATGGATGATCTGCTTTATCATATAGCGTTTTAGCACAGTTGCTCAATCAATTGAGATCCTTATGCGAATGTTGCTCTCCCCTGTCCGTACCTCCGCTTTGACCGCTGCAGTTGTTTTCATGGCCGCTTTGGCCGGCTGCGCTTCAAAGAATCCGCTGATTGATCAGTCTACCTCGCAGTCTACCTCGCAGTCCACCGCGCAGCCCGCTGCCCAGCCCGGCGGCGCCGCGGACACCGCGGCTACTGACACCAGCGGGGTTCAAACTATCAAGCATCGCCGCTTTCTGGGCATTTTTTCCCCTTATCGGATAGATATCCAGCAAGGAAACTTTGTTTCGAAAGAAATGTTGGCACAAGTCAAAGAAGGCATGACCCGCGAGCAAGTGCGTTTTGCACTTGGTACGCCGTTGGTGACCGACCTGTTCCATGAAGATCGCTGGGATTATGTATTCCGCCTGCAAAAAGGCAATGGCGAAGTCACCACCAGCCGCGTCAGCGTTTTCTTCAACGGCAACGTGCTGGCACGTGTCGATGGCGGTAACCTGCCTACCGAAAACGACTACCTGGACAAGATCTCAGGCGGCGCAGCAGAAGCCAAGAGGAGCCTCAAGAACCTCGAATTGGCACCGTCGGCGCCTGCCGCGCCGGCGCCAGGCAAAACTAATTATAAGTAATCAAAATTAACCAATCGTTCAGATCGTCGAATAAACAATGACTCAGATGAAAATAGCCGTTGCAGGTGCATCGGGGCGCATGGGGCGCATGCTGGTTGAGGCGATTCAAAACGCCGACGATGCGCAGCTTGCCGGTGCGCTGGATATGCCGGACACGCCGGAATTGGGAACCGACGCCGCCGCATTCCTGGGCCAGCCGGCCAACGTCCTGATTGAATCGGATCTGGCCAAGGGCCTGGCGCAGGCAGCTTTCCTGATCGACTTCACGCGCCCGGAGGGCACGCTGAAGCATCTGGACTACTGTGCCGCCCACGGCATCAAGATGATTATCGGCACCACCGGTTTCGATGAAGCCGGCAAGGCGGCGATTGCCGCCGCGGCAAAAAAAACCGCCATCGTATTTGCCTCCAACATGAGCGTTGGCGTCAATGTCACGCTGAAATTGCTGGAAATGGCGGCCAAGAGCTTTTCCCACGGCTACGACATTGAAATCATCGAAGCCCATCATCGTCATAAGGTCGATGCGCCATCCGGCACAGCGCTGATGATGGGTGAGGTCGTCGCCGATGCACTCGGGCGCAAGCTGGATGACGTCGCGGTGTATGCCCGCGAAGGCATCACCGGGGAACGCGATCCGTCCTCGATCGGGTTTGCCGCCATCCGCGGCGGCGATATCGTCGGCGACCATACGGTCCTGTTTGCCGGCATCGGCGAACGCGTCGAGATCACGCACAAATCCTCTAGCCGCGTTACCTACGCACAAGGCGCCCTACGCGCCGCGCGTTTCTTGCGCGACAAGAGCAGCGGCCTGTACGACATGCAGGACGTGTTGGGTCTGCGTTGAATATCTGAGTATCTGAATATATCTGAGTATCGGCGACCACCGGCAAACTGCATGTAGCATTCAGAGGCCGGCCCTCAACACACTACTCTCCCCAAAGTAATTTTCCGAACCCGGCGGCCGCCTGGCCTTACCGGGTTCGTCCCTTCCCCCGATCTGCCCCATCCTCCCGCAGACTCCCTCCGCCAGTCCGGCGCATCGCCCCGGCACCATATATTTCCACTTGGCAATTTAATAATTTCATCAAATAACATTCCCCCACAAATTTGCATGTAACATCCTGTTTTTATTTGTATCTTTATATGTCGCAAAGTAAGCAAACGAATATCGGCTCTAGTGATTGTATTTTGATCATGATTTCACACTGCTTCAATCCCCCTTTTAATCGCCCAAGCACATGACTCTGTCCTCTTACAATCACCTGTTGTGGTCGACATTCAATGGTCCTGCCGGGTTTATCGGCATTCCGTTCATGCTGGCGCTGGCGATCGCTGAATGGGGGGTATATCTGGTGCCGACCAGTCTTGCCGCCCTATGGATTAGCGGCAGCCGGACCACTCGTCTCCTTTCTCTCAAAGCCATCGTCACGACAGCTGCCGCGGTATTGGCCAGCAAAGCCATTGCGCTACTCTGGAGCGCCTTGGCGCCAACCGCGTGGAACGATTACCTGTACCAGGCCCAAAGCGCACACTGTGTTTCGCCTAACGTCACGATTGCCATCATCCTCGCCACAGGATTGACGCTGTGGACGGCAAAAACCATCAAGATCAAATGGGTTGGTGTATTGCTTGTATTACTGTCGGTTGCCGTAAGCTGGGCCAAGATCTTTCTTGGGATGCACTATCCGCTAGATCTTTTCGGCGCCGGCCTGATCTCTCTGGCGATGATGCTGGCCATGAACACCAGGTACGGCAAACTGATCAGCCATGAGGCCATCAGACTTCTCAACGGCCGCCTGCAAAACCTGACATTGCTGTCGGAGATATCCCATCTTTTGTACCTGCGGCCAGCCGTGCCCCACTCCAGCACCGGCAGCAGCCGGCCGCGGATTACTCTGCACACGTGCCTGAAGCATTCGCCGCGCGGCCTGTCGTATTTCGCCAAGCAGCTCAAACTGAGCGTCCGCACGGTGCTGTATTACCAACAGACGCAACGCTGGCTGGCCTATTGGAATACCACGCCGATGCATGCCAGGCTGGCGCAAGCCACGCCCAGGTTGTTGCAAAAAATCTACCGTCCCTACCAGTCGCTACGCCTGCGCAGCCAGGACCGCATGAATATCCTGGTCAGTCACTACGACTTCGTTTTCCGGCAAGGTCTCGGACCCCTGGTCCTGCACGCAACGCAAGCTCCGCTGCTGCTGGGCAGCTTCAGCGGCAAGTCGGGGACTACCTATGAACTCCGGCTGTCGGCAATTGACAGGCTAGACCGGGAGGGTGAACTGACGCTCGACCTGTGCAGCGATCAAAAACGCTTGTTCTCGATCGCCTTCACTTTCCATGGCAACGAACTGACCCCTTGCATCGGCATAGGTTGCCTGCAAGGTCCGCGCGGCAGCGATTCCCAGGAACGGGTGCGCAATGCCACCCGCGACATGTTCGGTCTGCGGCCGAAAGGCCTGATGCTGCGGCTGGTGAGGGAAATCGGCCGTGCTTATGGCTGCAAGAAGCTGATCCTGGTGGGAAATCAGAATCGCGTCATGTTCCATCAGATCCGCACAGGCCAGGTATTCGCCGATTATGATGATTTTTGGCAAGAAATTGGCGCCATCCGCCGACCGGACGGTGAATATCAGCTGTCGTGCGACGCCATTGCCACTACCAACCTGCAAGAAATTCCCTCGCATAAGCGGTCGGAAGCGCGCAAGCGCATTGATCTGACAGAACGTGCCATCCAGGCCACTCTGACAGGCTTTTCCCGCACATTCCACGACGCCTGAGCAGCCCGTTTTTCCGGCCGGGCATCAAGTATCGCCTGACTCCACGCGCACCGTACGCTAAAGCGGCATCCGAACCAGTATAATCACCGGTTCGGATGCCAAGAGTATTGGCTCAGCAAGTTCCCATTCCGATTCGCAACGACCAAAGCTATCAGATTCGTCCCATATGACTCACTGCTGACGACCTGACGCCTTGTTCTCTTTGCAATGCGGAATAACATTCACCTTTTAGCTCCCGTCATGCAAGAAAAATACAGCTCAACCGACGTCGAAAAATCAGCGCAAGACTACTGGCAATCCATAGACGCCTACAAGGCCGTCGAATATGCCAAGGACAAGAACGGCCAGGACAAAAAGAAATTTTATGCCTGCTCGATGCTGCCCTACCCTTCCGGCAAGCTGCACATGGGTCATGTGCGTAACTACACCATCAATGATGTGATGTACCGCTACCTGCGGATGAATGGCTATAACGTATTGATGCCGATGGGATGGGATGCGTTCGGCATGCCGGCGGAAAACGCTGCCATGGCCAATGGCGTGCCGCCAGCGCAATGGACCTATGCCAACATCGCCCACATGAAGAAACAGTTGCAGGCGATGGGACTGGCGATCGACTGGTCGCGTGAAATGACCGCCTGCACGCCGGAATACTACAAGTGGAACCAGTGGATGTTCCTGAAGATGCTTGAGAAGGGCATCATCTACAAGAAGACCGGCACCGTAAACTGGGACCCGGTCGACCAGACCGTGCTGGCCAACGAGCAAGTGGTTGACGGCCGCGGCTGGCGCTCCGGCGCGCTGATCGAAAAGCGCGAAATCCCGATGTACTACGCCAAGATCACCGACTACGCCGAAGAGTTGCTGGAACACGTAGAAACCAAATTGCCGGGCTGGCCGGAACGCGTACGCCTGATGCAGGCCAACTGGATCGGTAAATCGACCGGAGTCCGGTTCGCCTTCCCGCACAAGATCGAAGAAAACGGCCAACTGATTCAGGGCGGCAAACTGTGGGTATTCACCACTCGCGCCGACACCATCAAGGGCGTGACTTTCTGCGCCGTGGCGCCGGAACATGCACTGGCCACTTTCGCAGCAAAGAGCAATCCGGAACTGGCTGAATTCATCGCCGAATGCAAAAAGGGCAGCGTCATCGAAGCCGATATGGCAACGATGGAAAAGAAAGGCATGCCTACCGGCTTGTACGTCTCGCATCCGCTGACCGGCCAGCAAATCGAAGTATGGGTCGGCAATTACGTCTTGATTACCTATGGCGACGGCGCCGTCATGGGTGTTCCGGCGCACGACGAGCGCGATTTCGCATTCGCCCAGAAATACGTGCTGCCGATTCGCCCGGTCATCTCGGTACCAGGTAAAACCTACTCCGACGAAAGCTGGCACGAGTGGTATGGCGACAAGGAAAACGGCGTCTGCGTCGATTCCGGCAAATACGACGGCCTCAACTACCAGCAAGCAGTCGATGCGGTTGCCGCCGACCTGGCAGCGCACGGTCTCGGCGAAAAGAAAATCACCTATCGCCTGCGCGACTGGGGCATTTCGCGCCAGCGTTATTGGGGCACGCCGATCCCGATCATCCACTGCGGTGATTGCGGCGATGTGCCTGTGCCGGAAAAAGATTTACCGGTAATCTTGCCGGAAGACTGCGTGCCGGACGGCAGCGGCAATCCGCTCAACAAAAACGAAAAATTCCTGCACGTCGATTGCCCGAAATGCGGCAAGCCGGCGCGGCGCGAAACCGACACGATGGATACGTTCGTCGACTCGTCCTGGTATTACATGCGCTATTGCTCGCCGAAGAGCAACGACGCCATGGTCGATTCCCGCAACGATTACTGGATGCCGATGGACCAGTACATCGGCGGCATCGAACACGCCGTGCTGCATTTGCTGTATGCCCGTTTCTGGACCAAGGTCATGCGCGACTTCGGCCTGGTCAAGTTCGACGAGCCGTTTACCAACCTGCTGACGCAAGGCATGGTGCTCAACGAAACCTATTTCCGCGAAGACGCCAGCGGCAAGAAGACCTGGCATAACCCGGAAGATGTCGAGCTGACGTTTGACGACAAGGGCCGTCCGTTGACTGCCATCCTGAAAACGGATGGTGCACCAGTTGAAATCGGCGGCACGGAAAAAATGTCGAAGTCGAAAAACAACGGCATCGACCCGCAAGCCCAGATCGACCAGTACGGCGCCGACACGGCGCGCCTGTTCACCATGTTCGCCTCGCCACCGGAACAAACCCTGGAATGGTCCGGTACCGGAGTGGAAGGCGCGAATCGCTTCTTGCGCCGGGTCTGGGCCTTCAGTTTCGCCCGTGCAGGCAGCGTTGTACCAGGCGTCACCGCGGATTTTTCCGGATTGAGCGATGTCCAGAAAACCTTGCGCCGTGAAGTGCACAAGATCCTGCAGCAAGCCGACCATGACTTGAAGCGGATCCAGTACAACACTGTGGTCTCGGCCTGCATGAAAATGCTGAACACCCTGGAAGCCGCCAAACTCGACCAGTCGCCGGCCAGCAACGCGGTATTGACGGAAGGCTTGTCGATATTCCTGCGCGTACTCAATCCGGTGGCGCCGCACATCACCCACACGCTGTGGCAGGAACTCGGCTTCGCCGCAGTGCACGGCGATATCCTCGACGCCAGCTGGCCGCAGGTGGACGACAAAGCGCTGGAACAGAGCGAAATTGAAATGATGATCCAGGTGAACGGCAAGCTGCGCGGCAGCATCACCGTTGCGAAGGATGCCGACAAGGCCAGCATCGAGGCCGCAGCGCTGGCAAACGATAATGTTCAGAAATATCTCGAAGGGCCGCCGAAGAAAGTCATCGTGGTGCCTGGGAAACTGATCAATATCGTCGCCTAGCGTTGTAGTAAGTACTTCCAAAGTATGGCCGGATGCATGTGTCCGGCCTTCAATCTTGAAACAAGGAATGTCCGAATGTTGAATAGAATGCCTCTCAGAATGCCTGCGGATTCCGGCACATGGCTGCGCTGGCCGTTGATACTGATCATGACGGCGATGCTGTGTGCCTGCGGGTTTCATTTGCGCAGTTCGGCCAACTTGCCATTCAAATCCCTGTACATGACGTTTGCCCCTGCCTCGCCGTTGGGAATCGAGTTGAAACGCAATATTCTGGCCAGCGGCAATACGCAAGTGCTGAAAACTGCCGAGGGCGCCGACGCGATACTGGAAGTACTTGGCGAAACCCAGGAAAAAGTCATCCTGACCACCAACAGTTCCGGCCGTGCGAGCGAGTACATGCTGTATTACAGGCTGACTTTCCGCGTGACTGACGGAGAAAAGAAGGAATTGCTGCCGGCGACGCTGATCACATTGAAGCGCGACATCAGCTATAACTCGTCGCAAGAACTGTCCAAGGGCGCGGAAGAAGTGCTGCTGTACCGCGACATGCGAAGCGACATGGTGCAACAGGTTCTGCGCCGCCTGGCAGCGCTCAAGACAGCGCGGCCAACCCAGCCGGCTCAGTCAACCGAGCCGGCTGCGGAAATACCGGCTACCGCTCCGGCTACCGCTCCTGTCAAATAACGGGGTTAAAGGCTAAAAATGCAATTGCGGTTTGACGCGCTCGACGGCCATCTGGCGAAAACCCTGGCGCCCTTGTACGTGATCACCAGCGACGAGCATCTGCTGGCGCTGGAGGCATCCGACAAGATACGCAAAAGCGCGCGCAGCAACGGTTGCAGCGAGCGCGATGTGCTGGTGGTCGACCGTAGCTTCAAATGGGGAGAGTTGCTGGCTGCCAATCAGTCGCAATCGCTGTTCGGCGATAAAAAACTGATCGAGTTGCGCATTCCGACCGGTAAACCGGGCAAGGATGGCGGCCAGGCTTTGCAAAACTATACTGCAACGCTGAACCCCGATAACGTCACCATTATCAGCTTACCCAAGCTGGACTGGGCGACGCAAAAAGCCGCCTGGGTCGCCACGCTGCAGCAGAGTGCGGTATATATCGATATTCCGCTGGTGGAGCGGGCGCATTTGCCCAACTGGATCGGGGTTCGCCTGGCGGCCCAGCAACAAAGCGCAGACCGGCAATCGCTGGATTTCATCGCCGATCGGGTCGAAGGCAATCTGCTGGCGGCGCATCAGGAAATCCAGAAACTGGCTTTGTTGCATCCTCCCGGCAAACTGAGTTTCGAGCAGTGCCACGATGCAGTCCTCAACGTCGCGCGCTATGATGTCTTCAAGCTCAATGAAGCGATGCTGGTTGGCGATACGGCGCGCCTGGTGCGTATGATGGGCGGTTTGAAAGGTGAAGGCGAAGCCCTGCCGCTGGTGCTATGGGCGGTCTCCGAAGAAATCCGCACCTTGTTGAAATTGAAATCGGCAGCCAGCCAGGGGCGCCCGATAGCCGCGCTGCTGAAGGAATACCGCATCTGGGGACCGCGCGAAAAACTGATGGAGCCGGCACTGCGGCGCCTGAGCCTGGCGACGCTGGAAGCGGCATTGAAAGATGCGGCGCAAATCGACAAGATGGTCAAAGGCTTGCGTGCCAAAGCCTTCTCCGGCGATGCCTGGGACGCTTTGCTGCAACTGGGTTTAAAAGTCGCACATATTTGATAGTTGACAGAACATATGAACATCCAACACTACATGACCGAAGTCGGACAACGTGCACGCGCCGCATCGCGCGCCATGGCGCGTGCCGACAGCGCCGTCAAGAACCGCGCACTGAGCCTGATTGCCGCCGCCATCCGGCGCGATGCCGGCCTGTTGCGCGCGGCTAACCAGATCGATCTGGAAACGGCACGCGCCAACGGCCTGGCGCCGGCGATGCTGGATCGCCTGACGCTATCGGAGCAAGCCATCGCCACCATGATCGCGGGGCTCGAGCAAATTGTCGCCCTGCCCGATCCGATCGGCGAAATCTCGAACATGAAATACCGTCCCACCGGCATCCAGGTGGGCCAGATGCGGGTTCCGCTGGGTGTCATCGGCATCATTTACGAAGCACGTCCGAATGTCACCGTAGACGCTGCCGGCCTGTGCATCAAGAGCGGTAACGCCACCATCTTGCGCGGCGGCTCCGAAGCCCATCATTGCAACCAGGCGCTGGCCAGGCTGGTGCAAGAAGGCTTGGCGGGCGCCGGCCTGCCGCAAGATGCGGTGCAAGTGGTCGACACCACCGACCGTGCTGCGGTTGGCGCGCTGATCACGATGCCGCAATACGTCGACGTCATCGTGCCGCGCGGCGGCAAAGGCCTGATCGAGCGCCTGATCAAGGAAGCCACGGTGCCGATGATCAAGCATCTCGACGGCATCTGCCACGTCTATATAGATGACCAGGTCGATCTCGACAAAGCCGTGAGGATTGCCTTCAATGCCAAATGCCATCGTTATGGCACTTGCAACACAATGGAAACCTTGCTGGTGGCGCGGGCGATTGCACCACACGTACTGCCGCAGCTAGCCAAGCTGTATCAGGGTAAAGAAGTCGAACTGCGCGCCGACGATGAAGCGCGCGCCATCCTGGCCGGCTATCCTCACCTGGCCGCCGCTACCGAAGAAGATTGGCGCACCGAATATCTGGCGGCGATCCTGTCCGTCAAGATCGTGGCCGATGTGGATGAGGCGATCGCCCATATCAACACATACTCTTCACAGCATACCGACAGCATCGTCACCGAAAACCATTCGCGGGCGATGCGCTTCTTGCGCGAAGTCGATTCGGCCTCTGTGATGATCAATGCCTCGACCCGCTTTGCGGACGGTTTCGAATTCGGCCTGGGCGCTGAGATCGGCATCTCCAACGACAAATTGCATGCGCGCGGACCGGTCGGCCTGGAAGGCCTGACCTCGCTGAAATATGTGGTGTTCGGGCACGGCGAAGTACGCGAGTAACGCGCAACACGTACCATGTAGCATGCCAAAATGTGCTGCTACTGCTGTATTGATTCACTCTTTGCATCGGGGCCAGAGCGATTTCGCTGTATTTTCTCACAGCGAAAAACTCTGGCTCGATTACGCTATCGCCCAATATCCGTAGAACCGATTTGCCGGCACCATTGTCTTATATGCAACCGAACTCATCCTTCCCGCAATAGTCGCAACAATCGCAACAATCAAAAAAAGGAAATCCCCCATGCTTTGGATCAAGTCGCTGCATATTGTCTTCATCGCCTCATGGTTTGCCGGCCTGTTTTATCTGCCAAGAATTCTGGTCAACCTGGCGCAAGAAACAGATACCGCGGCAACCCAAAGATTGCTGTTGATGGCGCGCAAGCTGTATCGCTTCATGTCGATCCTGTCGCTGCCGGCGATTGTATTCGGCGCCTGGCTGTGGCTGGGTTACGGCATAGGCAAAGGTCCGGGCAATGGCTGGCTGCATGCCAAACTATTCTTGGTGATTCTTGTGATCGGCTATCACCATGCCTGCGGCAGCTTGCTGAAAAAATTTGAAAACGGGGTGAATACCCGCAGCCATACCTGGTTCCGGTGGTTCAATGAAGTACCGGTCCTGCTGCTGCTGGCCATTGTCATCCTGGTGGTAGTCAAACCGTTCTAATCGTTCTAATACCGTCCGAGGATTAGCCATGAGCAAGCTCTGTGAATATTATTTTGCGCCACACTCGCCTTTCGCCTACCTGGGGCACACACGCCTGCAGGCTTTGTCGAAACAGTACGACGTAAAAATCGCATTAAAGCCCTGCGACTTATCCAAGGTTTTCAACACCTCCGGCGGCTTGCCCTTGGCCAAACGCGCGCCTCAGCGCCAGGCTTACCGGCTGGAAGAACTGCGGCGCTGGAGCGAATACCTGCAAGTACCGCTGAACCTGCACCCGACTTTCTTCCCGGTACAGAGCGACGACGCCGCAAAACTGATCATCGCGACCCAACTGGCGCACGGCACGGAAGCCGCCATGGTATTGACCGGCGCTATAATGCGTGCAGTCTGGGCCGAACAGCGCAATATCGCCGATGGCGCCACCTTGATCGCGATCGCCTCGGAGCTTGGCCATGACGGCAAGACCTTGCTGAAATCGGCCGAAACCGCCAGCGTCCAGAGCGAATTCGATCGTTTTACCGAGGATGCAATTTCCGCCAATATCTTTGGCTCGCCCTGGTACGTAGTCGACGGCGAACCGTTCTGGGGCCAGGACCGGCTGGATTTTGTAGAACGCGCGCTCGCCAGATAGGCATTTTGTAGGGTGGGCATATCATGCCCACGCGGATGTGCAGCGCAACTACCGCGTGGACACCAGGCGCCCACCCTACGCAAAATTGTAGTATCGCAACTGTAGTACAACGGATAAAAGGTCCCCCCAATGTCACATAAATCTACCGATAAACACTCCTATTTTTGCCCCTGCCCGCGCGGCCTGGAAGGTGCATTGGCTGATGAGCTGAATGAAATAGCGCAGTTCAGCGCCCCCGACATCACCCTCAAGGTCCACACCCAGGTGCCCGGCGGCGTCCATTGCTCCGGTTTGCTGAGCGATGCCTGGCGCATCAACCTGCACTCGCGTATTGCCAGCCGCGTGTTGCTGCGCTTGACGCATGGCGCCTATAAGAATGAAAACGATATTTACGACATGACGCTGGAGCAAGAGTGGGAGAGCTGGTTCCCGGTCAGCCACACGATCCGGGTCGATGTCACCGCCGTGAAGTCGCCTTTACGCAGCCTGCAATTCACCACGCTCAAGATCAAGGATGGCATCTGCGACCGTTTCCGCGACCTGTGCAATGAACGGCCATCTGTCGACACCGGCACGCCGGACATGCGTATCGTCGGCTTTCTCGATGCCCACAATTTCACGCTGTACCTCGATACGTCCGGCGAAGCGTTGTTCAAGCGCGGTTGGCGCGCCGAAACCGGCGATGCACCGTTGCGCGAAAATCTCGCCGCCGGCCTGTTGCGTACCTCCGGCTGGAAACCGGGCACGGTCTTGTTCGATCCTATGTGCGGCTCAGGCACGATTTTGATCGAAGCGGCCCAAATCCTGGCGGGCATTCCCGCTGGTGCGCGCCGTCACTTCGCGTTTGAAAAATTCAACGATTTCGAAAGCGCAAAATGGCTGGCGATCAAAGGCAGCTTCAAGCCGAATCCATTGCCGGCCACACCGACCATCTTCGGCAGCGACATCTCTGGCGACATGGTGCAAATTGCAGCGAACAATCTGCGCAACGCCGGCATCCTGTTTGAAGTACCGATCAAACAGATCGAGGCACAGGAAGTCAAACCGCCAAGCGATGCCGAGCACGGCATCATGCTGACTAACCCCCCGTATGGCGAGCGGATAGGCGTGCGCGGCGATAGCACCTTGACCAGCGACGACTTGTTGACCGCTTTCTTCAGCGCATTCGGCACCACGCTGAAGCAGCGTTTTGCCGGCTGGAGCATATTTCTGTTCTCTGCCGACCTGACCTTGCCGAAGCTGTTGCGCCTGAAAGAAGCGCGCAAGACGCCTTTCTTCAATGGCGCATTGGAATGCCGTCTGTTCCGCTTTGATATGGTGGCCGGCTTTAACCGCCGTGAAGCGGCCAAGCCAAAGGCCGAGTAATAACCAAAAAACAACGAGCTACAGCACCGTCTCACTCAGTAATCCCTCCGTAAAACCAGCGCATTCTTTGCGCTGGTTTTACATCAAACAGTTTGGCCGGACGCCCTGTCCACCTCCCTCGGGAAGCCAAACCTGACATCCCTCACAAAAAACATTTCCCCGTGGCATCGCATGATACGCAACGCCAGACATTGCCTATTCGGCATCGCCTCTCAATTACCCAACACCCGGCACCAAAAGCGCTTGCATTCCCCGTCCAGCTGGCTAATAATACAAATACGAATTGTTCGCATTTACAGAAAGGACTATAATGAGCCAGACGATACGACGCGAAGCACAAGTTGAAAAAACACCTGTGTCCAGCATCACGAAGTCAGTTGCATCAGCAGTCACGCGAATCAAGAGCCAGGATCTGTTCAAGCAAATGCGCGAACTGGAAATTGATCATGGCGGCCGGATTTATAAGCTGCGGCTGACGCAACTGAACAAATTGATACTGACCGCTTAAGCAATGTAGTTTTTATTTGGCCGCATTTAGCGCATTTAATTTAACCGTAGCCAACCCTAGCCCGCCCGCAGTAGCCGCCAGCCAGCAAGATACTGATATAGGAGTGCTTGATGGTATCGGAAAAAATCAACCCGGCTTTGATAGAGCCAAACGGCGCACCGGCCCAGCCGGAGCTGCTGGTTTCGGCAGTGTTACACCTGATGTCGCATTACACCGCGCATCGCCAGGAAGCCAGCGGTTGCGTCAAGCTGGCGTCGGTGATTGAGCGCCACTTGAAGGCGCTGGCAGACTTGCCGAATCTGGCGCCGGTATTACGCGCAACCTGCCTGCAGCTGTCGGAGCAGTGGGGAACAGTAGTAGAGAACACCATGCCGCAGCCGGAAAAATACAATCTGTTCAGCAGATTTGTGGCCGCAAACAGGGTGTGCTGAAGCAGCATCGAGCAGTACCGCGCAGTATCGCGCAGTATCGAATAAGTGTTAATAACCGCCGCATCAACATCTTTGCCGGCTGATTTCTATCTTTTTAATCTGCCTTTAACTATGGCAGTAAGGTGCAAAATGATTGTTTGTATTTGCAATAACGTATCGGATCGAAAAATTCGGCAGGCAGTCGATGAAGGCATGTCTTCCATGTCTGAATTGCGCGAGAACCTGGGTATCGGCACCTGCTGCGGGAAGTGTCGCTCCTGTGCAAAAAGCGTATTGCGCGAATGCCTCGACAACCAGGCGCCTGCCGCCCTGCGACATGTTCAAGCCATGGTGTTTCAACAAAGCATACAAGCTGCGTAAGTTCGCAGGATGAGCGCAACCATGTCTTCAGCAGCAATCAGTTATCCTGCGCTTGCATGGAAACGAATCAAACGTATCGGGCCATTGGGAGCCATCCTCCTGCTGCACGTGGCTTTTTTCTGGGCCTTGAAAAGTGGCCTGATCCATCAGGCAGCACAAGCCATGCCGAAGGAAATCTTCGCCAGCTTCATCACGCCGGAAAAAGCGCCGGAACCAACACCGCCCAAACCGCAGCCGGTCGCACCTACGCCGGCCGCACCAAAGACCGTCGCCGTAGTAAAGAAAAACATCACCCCGCCGCGCCCCACGGCGGTAGTCAACAACACGCCGTCGGAAGCCGCCATTTCAGTGCCGGCACCGGCTCCGCAACCGCCGCAGCGTGAAGAACCGGCGGCAGTTGCGGCACCAGCTGCGCCTGCTGCAGTACCGGCGCAGCCGCGCACCATCACATCCGGGGTCGAATACATCCAGCCGCCTGATGTGAGATACCCGGCCGTCTCCAAGCGCATGGGCGAAGAAGGCAAGTCGATAATCCGCGTTCTGATCAACGAAAAGGGACGCGCCGAGCGCGCCGAGGTGCAAAAGTCTTCCGGTTCAAGCCGTCTGGATGACGCCGCCAGACAGGCGGTAATGCGGGCCTTATTCAAGCCATACATGGAAGACGGCAAGCCGATGCCGGTATTTGCCATCGTGCCTATCAATTTCCAGTTATCCAATTAATCAATGGCGCTTCTGGCGTTGCGCCAGAGCAGCCGCAGTCCATCTACAGCAGTTCATCTACAGCCGTTCATCTAAAGTACAAGGGGAATCATCATGGAAGTAAGTCCATACGGATTGGAAGCGCTCTGGGGCCAGGGCGATTTCGTCATCAAAAGCGTCGCCGTGCTGCTGGTGGCGATGTCAATTGCATCCTGGTACGTGATCCTGACCAAGGCTTTGCAAATCCTGCGTTTCCAACGTGCCGCGCATGCCGCAGGCCATCAGTTCTGGGATACCACCAGCTTGCCGGAAGGAATTGCCACGCTGGGCACGGAAAACCCCTTTGCCGAAGTGGCTCAGGCCGGCGTCTCCTCGATGCGCCATCACGCCGCCCACAAAGGACATTTGCACGACCAGCTGTCAGTCAGCGACTGGGTCACCTTGTCACTGCGCCAGGCGATAGACGAAGTCTCAGGCAAGTTGCAGACTGGCATGGCGGTACTGGCGTCGGTTGGCTCTACCGCACCGTTTGTCGGCTTGTTTGGCACGGTCTGGGGTATTTATCATGCGCTGGTATCGATCGGCACCTCCGGCCAGGCCAGTATCGACAAGGTCGCCGGACCGGTCGGCGAAGCGCTGATCATGACCGCGCTCGGCCTGGCCGTGGCGATCCCGGCTACCTTCGGCTATAACGCGCTGGTGCGCGGCAATAAAACCATCATCGCCAAGCTGAACAAATTCGGCTTTGACCTGCATGCGCTGTTTGTTACAGGTTCCCGCTCCAGCAATACCGAATCCGACAATCCGCACGGTTCGAACAATGGCGCCAGACTGGTCGCTGTGAAAGGTGCATGATGGGCATGGGTTCCCTGTCCGATTCGGACGACGATTTCAATCCGGAGATCAACACCACGCCGCTGGTCGACGTCATGCTGGTACTGTTGATCATCTTCATCATGACCATCCCGGTGATGAATCACGCGGTCAAGATCGATTTACCGCGCGCCACCAACCAGCCTGACCAGACCAAGCCGGAAAGCATCAATCTGTCTATCGATGCCGACGGCAAGCTGTTCTGGAATGAAGAAGCAATCGATCGTAACGAACTGAATTCGCGGATTGCCGTTGCGGCTCAAAAGCAGCCGCAGCCTGAACTGCATTTGCGCGCAGCGCGTACCGTGCAATATGAAAAAGTGGCTCAGGTAATGGCAGCGGCCCAATCCGGCGGGCTCGGGAAAATCGGCTTCGTTACCGATCCCGACGCCAAGTAAGCATGCACAAATCACAATGAAAATGATTCGCGCTATCTGATGATGAAAAAGCCTGGGGCATGCGCTATCATGGCTGCGATTTCGGTTGATTGCCGGTTGATTGTCGGTTGAGCGGCATACCGATCACGTGAGAAGCCAGCATAAAGTCCAGAATTCCCCGATTTTATCGCTGCGCGCTCCGCATCCCTAACATAGCGAGGTTCCCATGCAAGGCGAAAAACAAATCATCACGCTGCTCAACGCGCAGTTGACCAATGAACTGACGGCGATTAATCAGTATTTCCTGCATGCCCGCATGTACAAGCACTGGGGCCTGGAAAAGCTCGGCAAGAAGGAATACGAAGAATCGATCGGCGAAATGAAACACGCCGACAAGCTGATCGACCGCATCCTGATGCTGAATGGCCTGCCGAACCTGCAGGCATTGCACAAGCTGATGATCGGTGAATCGACGCCGGAAATACTGCAGTGCGACCTGAAGCTGGAGCAAGGCGCGCAAAAGACCGTCAAGGAAGGTATCGCCGCTTGCGAAAAGGCCGGTGATTATGTATCGCGCGAACTCTTCGTGGAAATCCTCGAAGATACCGAAGAACATATCGACTGGCTGGAAACCCAGCTCGACCTGATCGACAAAGTCGGGCTGCAGAACTATCTGCAAAGCCAGATGGACGCCTGACCAGCATCGACATCAGATCCAGGCTCGCGGCTTCCGACCTATCGTCGGAAGCCGTTTTTCTTTGTGCCTCGCTTACGCAACCAAAGCCAGCAAGCTGCGAATGACAGCGTCTGCCGTCAATGACGCGCCATGCACCTCGACAATTTTCCGCTTATTGGTATGGCCGTGGGTGATCGCGATCCTGCTGCGCGGCACATCCAGCAGTTCTGCCAGATAGCGAATCAGCGCTTCATTTGCCTTGCCCTCTATGGGTTGCGCCTGCAAACGCACTTTGAGCACGTCTTCCAGGGGGCCGATGACCTGACTTTTCCTGGCATTGGGCGTTACCTGCAGCGCCAGCCTGACGCCGCCGGCAATATCGGAGCACCATGCATGCAATCTGGCACCCTGTGCGGGTGCTGCGCCTGCAACGCTCATTTGCGACTCACGTCAGCGACATGATCAGATAATTCACCAGCTGATGCACCACTCTCAACAATATCAACGCTGCCAGCGGCGACAGATCGATATTGCCGATCAGCGGGATAATCCTGCGCAAAGGCCGCAACAACGGCTCATTCAGCGCTCGCACGAAAGGCGCCAGGGGAGCGTTCGGATTCACCCAGCTGAAGATCGCTTCAATAATCAATAGCGCAATCAGCCCATAAAATACCCATTGGAAAAACAGCAGCGCCGACAGGCTGAAAATCAATGTGGCACTCAATGCCGATCTGACGCCAAGCTCCAGCAAGATGCAGACGACGGCCACCAACACCGCGCCTATCAGGCTGGCCCAGTCATAGCCGCCAAGCCCAGGCAACAGGCGCCGCATTGGCCGCACAGCCCAGTCAGACAGGGTAAAGATGAACTGCGCCAGCTGTTGCGGCGGCCGCACCCGGACCGCCTGGATCCAGAATCGCAGCAACAGGACTCCGCCCAGGACGCTGGCGATAGTTTCGATAATCAAGGTGAAAATATTCTGCAACACGACGTGTTTTCCTTTCCAGATGAAGCAATGACTCAGGCTTGCGCACATCGGCCGATGGTGGCCGATCCCGCCAACAAACCAGTAACTTACCCGAATTCTGGCGCAAGATGTAATTCAGAGATGTGGGCGAATGAAAAGGTTCTTCACGGCTTACCGATAGACAACGGTAAAAACAGAAAGAAAGTGGGGTGGGCAAATAAAAACCCGCTGGACAGCGCCAGGCTGTACAGCGGGTGATACCTGAATTCAATCAGGTAAGCTGACAAACGCTAATTACGGGCGTGTGCCAGTTGGGAACGGCCAAGCTGCTGCCGGGTTGAGCACTGTCTTTACTGCTGGCTCAGCTGCAGGTTTTGCCACTGGTTTCTTGGCTGCAGGTTTAGCTGCGGCTTTTTTAACAGCTGGCTTAGCTGCTGCAGGTTTGGCGGCAGGTTTAGCTGCTGCCTTAGCTACCGGCTTTTTTGCTGCTGGCTTAGCCGCGACTTTCTTAACTGCCGGCTTTTTTGCCGCTGGTTTAGCTGCTGCTTTGGCTGCCGGCTTTTTCGCTGCTGGCTTAGCTGCTGCCTTAGCTGCAGGTTTAGCCGCTGCTTTCTTAGCTACCGGCTTTTTGGCCGCGACAGCTTTCTTAGCAACTGGCTTCTTGGCTGCTGGCTTAGCTGCAGGTTTAGCTGCTGCTTTCTTAGCTACCGGCTTTTTGGCGGCTACAGCTTTCTTAGCCACTGGCTTTTTGGCTGCTACAGCTTTCTTAGCTACTGGCTTTTTGGCTGCTACAGCTTTCTTAGCTACTGGCTTTTTGGCTGCTGCCGGTTTAGCTGCTGCTTTCTTAGCTACCGGTTTCTTAGCCGCTACAGCTTTCTTAGCAACTGGCTTCTTAGCTGCAGGTTTAGCTGCTGCTTTAGCTGCTGGCTTTTTAGCCGCTACAGCTTTCTTGGCAGCTGGTTTCTTAGCTGCCGGTTTTGCTGCTGCTTTAGCTACTGGCTTCTTGGCCGGTGCTGCTTTCTTCACAGCGGGTTTCTTCGCTGCGGGTTTCTTTGTTGCTGTTGCCATTTTGTTTCTCCTTCACGTGATGGAAAAAATCAAGCTCCAAGTTGGAAACCCGACGAACCCATCGCGATGGGAACGGCGGATTATTCATCGGCGCAATCAACTCTGCTTGCGCTAATGAATTCGGCACCAGCTGAACTGCTCCATCCCCTCATTGATGCAGCACTTCAGCCATAATCGGCTAAGGTCTTTTCCCGGTTTCCAGGACCGGGGAAGAGTCTCGAATTTCGAGTTTCGCGCCATCTGTCGGCTGCGATCCTTGGCCAAAAAAACGCCAGCGGCTAGGCCGGCGTCGGAATTCTGTTACAAAAACGTTTAGTTTTTTCCAAAGAAAACGCCGCCAAACCCGATTGAATCGGGGTAAGCGGCGACAACAGATAAGTACGTTTCTGTCTTTGGCTGTTCATTAAGTTTGGAAATCACCTTTCAGTTTGCAGACTTTTTTATAGTATTAAGCGCTGCAGGTCTCCAGCAACCTCTTCCATCCACCTCGTTATTCTTGTCCGAGATCTGAAGCCTTTATTCCCAGTTCAGTGCACCGCCGGTTTGATATTCGATTACACGAGTCTCAAAAAAGTTGCGTTCTTTTTTCAGATCGATCATCTCGCTCATCCAGGGGAAGGGATTTTCTTCCTGAGGGAACATCGGGTCCAGTCCGATTTGTTGCGCGCGGCGATTTGCGATGAACCGCAAATAACCTTTGAACATTGGCGCATTCAAACCGAGCACTCCACGCGGCATTGTATCCTCTGCGTAGCGATATTCCAACTCTACTGCGCTTAAAAACAACGCTTTAATCTCATCACGGAATTCCGGCGTCCACAAATGCGGATTTTCCATCTTGATTGTGTTGATCAAATCGATCCCGAAATTACAGTGCATCGACTCATCGCGCAGAATGTATTGATACTGTTCCGCCGCACCCATCATCTTGTTTTGACGGCCTAGCGCAAGGATCTGCGTGAAGCCGACGTAGAAGAAAAGTCCTTCCATGATGCAGGCGAACACGATCAGGGAGCGCAACAATTTCTGATCGTTTTCAGTAGTGCCGGTCTTGAATTCAGGATCGGTCAGCGTATTGATGAAGGGGATCAGGAACTCGTCTTTATCGCGGATCGATTTGACTTCGTGATAGGCGTTGAAGATTTCGGCCTCGTCCAGACCGAGCGATTCCACGATGTATTGATAGGCGTGGGTGTGGATTGCTTCTTCGAAAGCCTGGCGCAGCAAATACTGGCGGCATTCCGGCGCAGTGATATGGCGATACGTGCCAAGCACGATATTGTTGGCGGCGAGCGAGTCGGCGGTAACGAAAAATCCCAGGTTGCGCTTGACCAGGCGACGTTCATCATCCGTCAATCCGTTCGGGTTCTTCCACAGCTCGATATCGCGCTGCATGTTGATTTCCTGCGGCATCCAGTGGTTGGCGCAGCCGGCCAGGTACTTGTCCCAGGCCCATTTGTACTTGAATGGAACCAGTTGATTGACGTCGGTATGGCCGTTGATGATGCGTTTGTCCGCAGCATTGACGCGGTGCGTCACGTCGACTGCCGGTGCTGTCGCCGATTGCCCCATCAATGCCGGATCGAATGCAGTATCGGACATTTGCGGACGTGCTGAAGGTGCAAATGCCGCTGGCGCCGGCATAGGCGAGGTGCGAGGAGCGGGGGCCGAACTTTTTTCTTCATCCCAGGAGAGCATGCTTTATTCCTTTATCTTTCGTAGGGTAGGCGCCTGTGCCCACCCTACTTTCTTTGCAATTGTTTCGTTTTACCTGAACAGCTTTACTGGCAAGCTTCGCACTCTTCGAACCCAGGATCGCCAGGACGCATGGTGCACGCCGGCCCATCCAGTTCTTGTGGCGCAGCTGCAACAGCAGCTGTACCTGTACCGTAAGTCGCTGCCGCACCGCCGCTGGCGCCGCCATCTACCGAAACCGCATTCAACGCGCCGGTTTTGGAGGTCGATTTTTCAGTATGCGTTGCGCCAATGGTGCGCAGGTAATAAGTGGTCTTGAGACCGCGCAACCATGCCAGCTTGTAGGTTTCGTCGAGCTTTTTACCCGATGCACCTGCCATATAGATATTCAGCGATTGCGCCTGGTCGATCCATTTCTGACGACGCGACGCCGCTTCCACCAGCCAGGACGGTTCAACTTCAAATGCAGTGGCGTAAATCTCGCGCAGATCTTGCGGAATGCGATCGATCTTGGCCAGGCTGCCGTCGAAGTACTTGAGGTCGGAGATCATCACTTCATCCCACAAACCACGGGCTTTCAAGTCGCGCACCAGGTATTCATTGATTTCAGTGAATTCGCCGGACAGATTCGATTTCACGTACAGGTTCTGGTAAGTCGGTTCGATACAAGCCGATACGCCGATGATGTTGGAGATGGTGGCGGTCGGTGCAATCGCTACGCAATTCGAGTTGCGCATGCCGAATTCCTTGATGCGGGCACGCAACTCGGTCCAGTCCAGCGCTTCCGACATGTCGACTTCGAGATAGCCGCCACGCTCTTCAGCCAGCAGTTTCACGGAATCTTGCGGCAGGATGCCACGATCCCACAAGGAACCGCGATAGCTGCTGTAACGGCCGCGTTCTTCCGCCAGTTCGGTCGAAGCCCAATAAGCGTGGTAGCAAACCGCTTCCATCGAATTGTCGGCAAATTCAACCGCTGCTTGCGAGGCATAAGGTACGCGCATCATGTGCAGGCAATCCTGGAAACCCATGATACCGAGACCAACCGGACGATGCCGCAGATTGGAATCACGCGCCTTCTTCACTGCATAATAGTTAATATCGATCACATTATCCAGCATGCGCATTGCAGTATTGATGGTTTTCTGCAATTTGGCGTGGTCCAGCTTGCCGTCTTTCATGTGCGCCGGCAGGTTGACCGAACCCAGGTTACATACGGCGATCTCGGATTCGTTGGTGTTCAGCGTGATCTCGGTGCACAGGTTCGAGCTGTGGACCATGCCAACGTGCTGCTGCGGCGAACGGATGTTGCATGGATCCTTGAAGGTAATCCATGGATGGCCGGTTTCGAACAGCATCGACAGCATCTTGCGCCACAAATCGAGCGCCTGGATCTTCTTGAACAGGCGCAGTTCGCCACGGGCAGCCTTGGCTTCGTAGCCGGTGTAGGCTTCCTCGAAGGCCTTGCCGACCTTGTCGTGCAGGTCCGGCGCATCGCTTGGCGAGAACAGGGTCCACTCGCCCTTTTCCATGACGCGCTTCATGAACAGGTCTGGAATCCAGTTGGCTGTGTTCATGTCGTGGGTGCGGCGGCGATCGTCGCCGGTGTTCTTGCGCAGGTCGAGGAATTCTTCGATATCCATGTGCCAGGTTTCCAGGTAGGCACATACCGCGCCCTTGCGTTTGCCGCCCTGGTTGACTGCCACAGCAGTGTCGTTGACCACTTTCAGGAACGGCACCACGCCTTGCGATTTGCCGTTGGTGCCCTTGATATGGGCGCCCAGCGAACGCACCGGGGTCCAGTCGTTACCCAGGCCACCGGCATATTTGGCCAGCAAGGCGTTTTCCTTGATGGCTTCGTAGATGCCGTCGAGATCGTCGGCAACGGTGGTCAGATAGCAAGACGACAGTTGCGAGCGCAGTGTGCCCGAATTGAACAGGGTCGGTGTCGAGCTCATGAAATCGAAGCTGGACAACAGGTTGTAAAACTCGATTGCGCGTGCTTCGCGGTTGACTTCATTCAGCGCCAGGCCCATCGCTACCCGCATGTAAAACGCTTGCGGCATTTCGATGCGGATATCGCGGACGTGCAGGAAATAACGGTCGTACAAAGTTTGCAGGCCGAGGTAACCGAATTGCAGGTCGCGCTCCGGCTTCAATGCTTCGCCCAGTGCTTTCAGGTCGAACTGCGCCAGCTTGCTATCCAGCAGATCGGATTCAATACCCTTTTTGATAAATTTCGGGAAATATTCGAGATATTCCGCTGGTGCATCAGCTTGCGCCACTTCTTTGCCGAATACTTCCTTGCGGATTGTGTGCATCAGCAGACGCGCGGTGACCGTGCTGTAGGCAGGGTCTTTTTCCATCAGCGCACGGGCTGCCAGAATCGCCGATTTGTGCAGTTCTTCGACCGGCACGCCGTCGTAAAGGTTCTTGACGGTCTCGGCCAGGATGGCTTCAGCGTCGACGTGCTTTTCCAGACCGATACAGGCAGCGGTAATCAGGTCACGCACCTGGTTCATGTCCAACACGCGGCGTTGGCCATCTTCGGTCACAAACAATTCGGTGCCGGCTACGGTTGCCTTGGCGCCGCTCTGTTGTTGCGAACGCTCTTCCATGCGCTTGGCGCGATACAGCACGTAGGCACGTGCCACGTCATGCTCGCCGGAGCGCATCAGGGACAGTTCAACCTGGTCCTGGATGTCTTCAATATGGAACGTGCCGCCATTCGGCTGCCGGCGCACCAATGCGGCGACGACGTTGGAAGTCAATTGCTCGACCAGTTCGCGTACCCGTGCCGATGCAGCACCCTGGCCGCCATTGACTGCGAGGAATGCCTTGGTGACAGCGATCGAGATCTTGGATGGTTCAAAGCCGACCACGGCGCCGTTGCGGCGGATGATGCGGTAATCGCCGAAACTGCTGGAAACCTTGACGGGAGAGCCGCTACCGGTTGATGGCGGAACACCAGCGACGTCGGCTGATGATTTAACGGAAATTTCTTGAGTAGATTGCACTGAGCCTCCCGAGACTGTGAAAACAGGCGAAACAATTACGCCTGCTGTTATTAATTAGACCTTGGAACCGTTGATGGTTCAGATACTGCTATTGCTGCGTCACTCATTACTGCACCGACTACCTGTCGGCGGGCGTTCATGACAGATGCCCGAATTCAGATAGAAAGAGAAAAACAGCGTTGTTAAATATTGAAACTGCAATAGAAACTGCAATAGACCTGCAACAAACCCAGAGGCCGCTGAGCAGCCTGCCCGACACCTGCATTCATACTGATATGAGTACAAAAACAAAACACCACACGGTGGACAGACCATGCAAAACAAGCCACGGACGAGATACGAAAAACACTACATATAGGTTTCTGGATTTGATTTTTACTAATTGTAGTACCTAGACCGTGCCGATGCAATCCAAAAGTGGGATCTTTTTTATATGCAAAAAGAGACTATTCAATTGACTTTTTTATCTATGGCAGGAAAGCGCAAAGGCAATTTGCCGGAGGCCTGCTGCATATGCCCGGCTAAGGCTTGCTGGTATTGGGTCCAGTCAAAAAACGGACCTGGATCGGTCTTTCTGCCGGGCGCGATATGTTCATGCCCGGTCACTGCGGCGAGAGGGTAACGCAACTGCAAGGCATAGGTCAATGCAGCCAGCGCTCGATATTGCAATGCCGGAAACTGTTCGAAATCGGTGCCTTCCAGCTCGATCCCGATTGAAAAATCATTGCAGCGCTCGCGGCCTTCGAAACACGACACGCCCGCATGCCAGGCACGATCATTGGCAGAGACGAACTGGACCACTCCGCCGTCGCGCAGTATCAGGAAATGAGACGAAACCCTGAGCGGGCGCAACTGCTCGAAATAAGGATGGGCGTCATAATCCAGGCGATTGCCGAACAGGTCGGCAATATAATGGCCGCCAAACTGTCCCGGCGGCAGGCTGATGTTATGAATTACCAGCAAATCCGCTACGCAACCATCGGGCCGGACATCACAGTTGGGTGACGACTGGCGCACCACTTCCTCGGGACGGCACCAGCCGTCTGCACCGATTGAAAAACAGGGGGAAAGCGATGTCTGCTGCTCCGTCATTGTTACCTGGCCTTAATTCTAGTCTTGATCCTGCCCATTAATCCTGTTCATTAATCCTGCTCATGAATCGACAAGCGCTGCATCCGGTAGCGCAGCTGGCGAAAGCTGATGCCCAGCAAATCGGCTGCCTTGGTACGATTGAAATGCGTACGCGTCAGGGCTTGCCGGATCACGTCGCGTTCGATATCGTCTAGATAGTCCGGCAGCGATGGCGGCAGTTCGGCGCCGTTGAATTGCGCTGTAATAGCGGCCACCCCGGCCAGGCCAGCCACAAGCGGCTCCAGACTCATCGCCGTGGCACTGCCAGCCATCCCGGCTTCGTAGTACTGATGATCGCCAGGTTCCCGTATCTCTGCAGCTTCTGCGGGCCGCCCTTGGCTGCCCCCCTTCAAACCCAGATCCGCCACCTCTATCACGCCGTCGTTGGCAAACGCCAACGCGCGCTCCAGGATATTCTCCAGTTCGCGCACGTTTCCCGGAAATGCATAAGCACGCAGCGCCGCCAAAGCCGCCGGCGCCAACGTCACCTGCTCCGCCTGCGGGGTAAACGCCGACAAGCGTCCCAAGATCGCAGCGACCAGCAGACCGATGTCATCCAGCCGCTCTCGCAGCGGTGGCAGTTTTAACTCAATGACATTCAAACGATAGTACAAATCCTGGCGAAATCTACCTGATTCGACGCACTCGGCCAGATTCTGATGGGTGGCGCTGACCAGACGGACGTCCACCGCCTCCTCCACCGTGGCCCCGACCTTGCGCACCCGGCGCTCCTGGATCGCGCGCAACAGCTTGACTTGCATCGCCAGCGGCAGGTCGGCGACCTCGTCCAATAACAGGGTGCCGCCGTTCGCAGCTTGAAAAAATCCGTCGCGGTCGTCGGCAGCGCCGGTAAATGCGCCTTTACGGTAGCCGAAGAACTCGGCCTCCATCAAAGCTTCCGGAATTGCGCCGCAATTGACGGCGACGAACGGTTTGTCGGCACGCGGGCTGAGCGCATGAATATCCCGCGCCGCCAATTCCTTGCCGCTGCCGGATTCGCCGGTAATCGCCACCGGCGCCATGCTGCGTGCCAGACGGACGATCTGCGTGCGCAACTCTTGCATGGCGGCAGATTGACCGATCAGGCGTAACGCAGAGCTTGAGCGGATTTTGGCATCTGCTGCCGGGCGCTGGTTTTCGACCGGCTTACCGACACGCAATGCCGATTGCACCATCAAGCGCAGCTGATCGAGCGCCACCGGTTTCGACAAATAATCGAAAGCGCCGGCCTTCAACGCCATGACGGCATTGTCGGCACTGCCGTAGGCGGTAATCACGGCAATCGGTATGACCTTTTCGCCGGTAGTGACTTCGCGCACCAGTTCGATCCCCAGTCCGTCGGGCAGGCGCATATCGGTCAAGATCAAGGCATAGTCATTTTGCGCCAAATGGCTGCGCGCTGCGGTCAAGCTTTCTGCGCTATCAACATCCAGTCCCATTTTTACCAATGCTATTTCCAGCAGTTCGCGCAGGTGCGCTTCGTCATCAACGACCAGAATACGGGGTGAAGTCATGGCATTCGTCTTTTTCAGTCAAGTCTAATCGGCAAGGGACACCGGGTCGTGGGCAGCAAACGCAATAACAAAACGACCACTTACGTGGCTGGAATTCTGTCCTTGTACATCATGCCGGTATTCATAATCGAGCAGCGCGCCGTTATTCAAACACAACTCGCGCGCTAAAAACAAGCCTAATCCGGTGCCTTTGCTGGAAGTGGTATAGAACGGCTCGAACAGGTGCGCCCGGACCGCCGGAGAAATCGGTTCGCCATCGTCCTGCACATGCAATTCCAGGCGCTCCGCCACGCTGGACATGACGTGCAAGCGCATTGCGCCTGGCCGGGCACTGGCGTAACGTACTGCGTTCGACAACAGATTTGTCACTACTTCACGCAAATGCAGCGGGTCAAACCAGACACTCTGCCGATCTGCCGCATCGATCTGCAAGGCAATCGCAGCCGGCGCCACTGCATGGGTTTGCCTGAAATCCCTGACGATATCGTGCAACAAGGGTGCCAGCAGAATCGGCTCCAGCTGCCGCTGCGCCTTGCGTGACAGCTTCAGGATATCCTCAATCATGCGATTCAGGCGCGCCACATTGTCATCGATAATCGTCAGCAGGCGCATCTCGGCCGACTCGGTGGCATCTTCCGCCAGCAAAGTCGCGGCATACGAAATCGATGCCAGCGGATTGCGCACCTCATGCGCGATGCTGGCGGTCAGGCGGCCCATGGCAGCTAGCTTCAGTTGCTGCGCCTGGTTTTCAATTTCGCTGACATCCTGCAAAAAGATCACTGCGCGATACTCACTCAGTTCGCGCATCCTGACGGCGGCAAAACGCACTTTCAAATGCGCCGCCAGTTCGCGCCGCCCGCTCCAGCCGACAGCCGCCTCCTGGCCTTGGCCAAGATCATCGGTATGTTTAATGGTGACGAAAACCGCCTCTCCTACTGTCCGGGAAACCGTGCGCGGCAGGTCGCTTACATGTGATTCCCAAGCAAACAAGGCATCCGTGATTGGCGCCAGCACCGCATAATCGCTCAATTTGTGCTGCTGGTCTTCATCAGAGAGTGACAAACCCAGCATGCGCTCTGCCGCCGGATTTGCCATGATCAAAGTGCCAACCGGGTCGACCACCAGCAAACCATCGCCCATGTCCTTGATCGCAATGCGGTTAATGTCCATTTGCACCCGCAAATCCCTGCCGCGCTGAGTCGCCAGCTCCTCTTGCTTGATCAGTTTGTTGGCAAGGCGGTTAATCACCAGCACGGCAAAAAAGAAGGCGCCGCCATACAAGCCGGCTTGCAGGGTGGAGGCGTCCGGCGCCGACTGCAGAATCTGGTAACCGCTTTCCCCGAGCAATACGATGGTCGCAATTGAAACGAACAACAACGCCAACAGCAGCGGCGCCAGGATCGCGGCGCCGGCCAAAGGAAACAGATACAGGATCGCCAAACCGCCCTTGGCGCCACCAGCACCTATATACAAGATCGACACCGCGATCATGTCCACCGTGATCGGCAATACAATCTGCGCCATGTAATGGCGATGGTGATAGGCGGTGATCGCCGTGAAGACGCCGGCGCACAGCAGGTAGACGCTGCAAGTTTGCGGATTCGTAAACAGCTGAGAGAACCAGGTTTCGCTTTTGCTCTGGGTGCTGAGATAGGCCAGCATGACCATCGCAACCACGATCCGCGTCACGTTGAAGGTTTGCAGCGTGCGCCAGAACGTGTCCGGCTTATCGTTCAACGGGATGAGGTTGGAACTGTGGCTGGAACTCGTCATGCGTATATGTCCTGTCTCACGAAGCATGTTGAATTCGGCGGCACAATGGCCTCAAGCGCGCCGGCCTCGGCCCAAGGCCTGAAATAGTCGTCACGGCTCAAAGCGGGACAGGATCTAGGACGAATGCAGGCGGCGGTGCTCCGCACTGCAGAAAACCGTGCCGGATGCATCGGCAAGCGCTTCCGATGCGGGGAAATGCATGCCGCAATGGGCGCAGGCAACCATGGCTTCAACCTGCGAGGACTCGGCCGCAGCGGATTCGGCGGCGTTGGGGAAAGCCGATCCGCCTGAAGCTGCACGATCGGAACGATGCCGGCCAAGATTTTTCTTGAGACGCTGTAGCCAGACAATTACCGCCAGCACGATGACAATTAAAATAATCAGTTTCATACCAATACCCGATGCAACACAACCTCAAGCACGAAACGGCTCCCTACATACGCCAGTAACAAAATGGCAAATCCGGTCAGGGTAAAACTGAGCGCGGTACGGCCACGCCAGCCCTGCCATTTGCGGCCCGCCAGCAACAGGCCGAACAAGGCCCACGACAGCATGGTGAAAATGGTCTTGTGATCCCATTTGAAGGCCTGGTTAAACAACTCTTCAGAAAACACCACGCCCGACAGCACCGTCAGCGTTAACAAGAAGAAACCGAAAGCGATCAGGCGAAACAACAATTTTTCCATGGTCAACAGGGCCGGCAGGCGATCCAGCGCAACACCGAACCAGCCGGTTTTAGCTCCGCCCGGGCGAGTGTGCAAACGCGATTCCTGCAGCACCATCAATACCGCATGGAATGCGGCAATAGTCAGGGTGCTATAGGCCAGGATGGAAATGACGATATGCCACAAGAACACCGGCGACTTGCCGCCCAGAGGCACCATGTTTCCCGGGAAAACCGCCGGCAGGATCGCTGCCAGCGCCGCCATCGGCAGCACCAGGACCCGCAGGCCGTCCAACGTGTAGTTGCGATTTTCCAGCCAATAAGCGGCTACCGAGACCCATAAAGTTGCCGACAGCATCATCGAGAATCCGACGCGCAACTCTTGCGGCCCGACGACGTCGGCCCACAGCACGGCGCCATGCAGCAGCCATGCAGAAGCAACAAGGATGGAAATAGTCTGGCGTCGGCTCGACGGCAAAAAGGTGCAGCCTATATATAGCAGCGCCACCAGAACGAAAAGATATGTTTGCATCGTGTAAGTTTACAACATGTGGCGTCTCAACGGCGCGATGACTGCTACCAATCCCGATACAACAATATGTGCTCTGATTTTCAGCAGCTATGCCGGAAATTGACGAATAATCAACAAACACCAGGAAACCTCGGCCCGGGACTGGCAACAACGCAGAATTCGGCCGGCATCGGGTAAAATGTCTGGCTACAAGCATCATCGTATTCATTTTTAATGCGAATCGGCGTATTCATTACGCGAATCCGGTTCGTACCGGTTTGTTGCACCTCTTCTGGAAACGCTGTTACCCATGCTCGACAATCTTACCCAACGCCTCGCCAAAGTAGTAAAAACCATGCGCGGCGAAGCGCGCCTTACCGAAACCAACACCGCTGAAATGCTGCGCGAAGTACGTCTGGCCTTGCTGGAAGCCGACGTCGCCCTGCCTGCCGTGCGCGAGTTCATCGCCAACGTCAAGCAAAAAGCATTAGGCGAGGAAGTGATTGCATCGCTGACACCAGGCCAGGCCCTGGTCGGCGTGGTGCAGCGCGAGCTGGCCTCGCTGATGGGCGCCGATCTCGGTCCCGAGGCGTCGCAATTGAGTTTCGCCACTCAGCCGCCGGCGATCATCCTGATGGCGGGTCTGCAAGGTGCGGGTAAAACCACCACTGTCGGTAAACTCGCCAAATATCTGCGCGAACAAAAGAAGAAAAAAGTACTGACTGTCTCCGCCGACGTTTATCGCCCGGCCGCAATCGGCCAGCTGCAGACCGTAACGGCACAGGTCGGCGCCGACTTCTTCCCGACCGCAACGACAGACAAGCCAGTCGATATCGCACTGGCCGCGCTGGATTACGCCAAACGCCATTATCACGACGTATTGATCATCGACACGGCCGGCCGGCTGGGTATAGATGAAGCGATGATGAAGGAAATCAGCGCGATTCATGCTGCCGTGAATCCGATCGAAACGCTGTTCGTGGTCGACGCCATGCTCGGCCAGGATGCGATTAACACCGCCAAGGCGTTCAACGATGCGCTGCCGCTGACCGGCATCGTGCTGACCAAACTGGACGGCGACGCGCGTGGCGGCGCCGCGCTGTCGGTAAGGCACATCACCGGCAAGCCGATCAAGTTTGCCGGCACTGCCGAAAAACTGGATGGACTGGAAGCTTTCGATCCAACCCGCATGGCCAACCGCATCCTCGGCATGGGCGACATCCTGGCGCTGGTCGAAGAAGCGCAGAAAGGCGTCGATGTCGCGGCAGCCAAGGATCTGGCGCACAAAATCAAGGGCGGCGGCAAATTCGACCTGAACGACTTCAAGGCGCAACTCGGCCAGATGAAGAAAATGGGCGGTTTGTCGAACCTGATGGACAAATTGCCGGCGCAATTCCAGCAGGCGGCGGGCGGCGCCAATATGGACCAGGCAGAAAAACAAGTGCGGCGGATGGAGGGCATCATCAATTCGATGACCGCCCAGGAACGGGCCAAACCGGAGTTGATCAAGGCTTCGCGCAAGCGCCGCATCGCCATCGGTGCCGGGGTGCAAGTCCAGGAAGTCAATCGCATGCTGTCACAATTCGACCAAATGCAGTCGATGATGAAAAAGCTCAAGGGCGGCGGCATGATGAAAATGATGCGCGGCATGAAAGGCATGATGCCTGGGATGCGATAGCCCCTGTATCGATAACGGTCGCAGTACGGTCGAAGTACGCTCATTTCGCCCTCGAAAGCCTTGCAAGTCATTGACTTGCAAGGCTTTTCGCAAAATCGGGCCGGCTCCGTGAAGCCGCTAACCGGCAGCTGCGGACTTTGTTACCACCCCTGAATGCTGCGAAGAATAGCGAAAATCAGCACCAACCGGCCGCATAAGCCCGCCAACCGGCGTTTCTCCCAGCGTGGCCGGCGGCTCCGCTTCCGTATCAAATCCCGCACAAACCCGTAAAAAACGCTTGCATCGCCAGGAAAAGCGCAACACTATTAGCGATGCGTGCTTGACGCATTTTTTCACTATCCCTGAAGGAGGCTCAAAGATGGCCACAGCAGCAAAAAAACCAGCGGCAAAGAAAGCTGCAGCACCAGCAAAAGCACCGACTAAATCGGCGCCAAAGGCAGCTCCTAAAAAAGTGACTGCAACCGGTACTGTAGCGCGCAAGCCGAATGCAGCATTCATGAAACCACTGACACCATCAGCCATCCTGGCTGCGGTTGTCGGCGCGACACCGCTGCCACGCACAGAAGTTACCAAGAAGGTTTGGGAATACATCAAGAAGCACAATCTGCAAAATCCGGCAAACAAGCGCAATATCCTTGCAGATGAAAAATTGAAAGCTGTCTTTGGCGGCAAAAAAGAAGTGTCGATGTTTGAAATGACTAAACTCATTTCCGATCACTTGAAATAAAGCTTAGGGCCTGGCTGGACATTGTTCAACGCGTCGCCCTGAGTGCCAAACAAAAACGCCCGCATCACGCGGGCGTTTTTGTTTCTATAGATTCCGTAGGGGGTAGGCACGCATTTATGCCCACTCCCTACGGCTATTTCCCTCAATCCTTATCAAATTTGGTTCTCGAGCCCCTATGAAGATATTGGCGTCTTACTCGTCGTCTTCCGCCGTGTCCGCAGCATGTTCGTATCGCTTGCTTGCGAGTGATTGCAGTCGCGTCGCCTGTGCCAACAAAGTTCGCCGCAATCCCTTTTGAACTTTTCGCTCGCTAATGACCTGGGCGAGCTTAGCAAGCGTTGCCGCACGTCTGGCTATCCGCAAATCTGGATGATCTCTCAATTTGCTTACATCATCCGATACGATGCGCCCTCGAACTTCCTCCGGAATTTCTATCTTTACCGTTGGAGACGGGGGATCTTTCTCATTCAGAACTGCATTGAATTCCGACTGAGCAAGCAACCGCTTAAATACGGCATGCTCCAATGCGTTGAGGTGAGCAATAGCGGCAGAATTCTTGGCTACTGTCCCTTGAAAGTCTGGCAGGGGCCATACTGCTATCGTGTGAACCTCAAACGGATCAAGCACGTTCATCGCTACCGCATCCGTTCGTTGGTTTGTCAAATGGCGCCGAATCCGAGTCCCCAACATTTCCTTAGTTTGACCAACGTAGATTGGCTCATCATCGTAGTCAAAAAACGCATAGACTCCCCACTTGACCGCACCCAATCGCATTTTCGGCTTACCCGGAATTGGATAGGGCTGACCAAGGAATTTTGCAAGCTCTACCCTTAGCTGTTCCGTTTCGAAGGGCAGCTCTGTGGTCGTGAGAGTTGGCGCTGATACAGGAGCATCCAAGTTAATGGTTGCTGCTGGCGAGTCCTCGGTTCAAGTCTTTTTTGCTTTTTTAGGTTTTTTCACACTTGGTAGCGCCGATTAAAAATTCGCGGCGTCTTGTAATTGTTGGTTATTCCGCAGTATCGGAGAAAGGATGTGGTCATTCAGATGGGTGACGACGGGAACCACAACACCGTCACCCAGCAAGTGATAAGCATCGTTGTATCGTGCGGGTAGTCGATAGGTATCCGGCAGGCCCATCAGTCTGGCCATTTCGCGCGGCGAGATTAGACGCGTTCGCACGTTTGGACCATCGACCACCATGATTGTTTGCCTGCTCGACCCGCCTGCTGGGGTCCTTAAACATCCGGCCACGCCATCAAAGCGAACCTCCGCACGCTGCCCCCCTTCGCGAGTTCGGCGATAGATAGTTCCCACTTTCACGGTGCCATGCCGCTGCGCCTCCATGACTTTCCTCCGATTCAGATCGGTCATCATGGATATCAATTTTTTTGTTTCTTGCGGAGTATGCCACGCGACGCCAGCAGGATCGGCTTCTATGATGTCATCAAGAATGCCCGTCCTCTGATTTGGCGCCGGAGGATTCCACCATCTCCATGCTGTCTTGGCCGCAAGCGGCAACTGGTTATAGGCGCGAATAACCGCATCAGGATGCCATGTGGGTGTGGGCAGCCATGCGTGTATGTGTTCAGGAATGGCCAGACCAGCGTCAACGCCGATAATAAAAAGACGGGGCCTAGATTGCGGGGTGAAATGCACAGCATCCATAACAACGGCGCCAAACACATATCCCTCACACGCCACAGCTTTTGCGATCTGCTCAAAATCTTTGCCGTCGTGCGATGTCAGCGTTCCGTATACATTTTCAAGCACGATCACACGGGGCTTCCGCCCCTCGCGATTCAAGCTTCGTATTAGCTTCCAGAATCCCCAAAACGCGCCGCTGCGTTCTCCGTCGAGTCCTTTGCCGTTGCCAGCAAGAGAAAGGTCTTGGCATGGAAACGAACCCCACGCGAGGTCGGCGTGTCCAGGGAGTTGACGGGCTTTCACATCAAACACGTTGCCGACGTGCAGATGATCGCCGCCCCAATTTTCCTTGTATGCCGAAGCCTTCTTTTCGCTGATGTCGTTTGCAAAGAGGCAATCCCACTCAGGGCCGAGCCCAGAGCGGGCCATTCCTCCACCCGCAAAAAATTCGTAGTAGGTTCCCATGATTTTCTCGATTCAAGTTATCAATACTTTGCTCGCGGCGCCAATCGCGTCATTGGCGGGCGAGCTGAACAGCAATAAATTCCGCAAGCGCCATCATCGCCGAATTCTACGCAAATTAAAAGGTGAATCCATCCGCATTTGCGGCATGTCTCGCCACGCCTCGTCGGATCTATTCGCCTGCTTGCACTGCTACCTTGTGAGACCATACCGTCGAAATCGAAGCAGTAGCCGCCCGCGAGCCACCTCCGATAACTGATGCTCCCATATTCGAAGGATTTGCCATCCTTGCTTTTTCAGTTCCCTCGACACAAAACGGTCTCGTGCCGCATTGCGTTGAACCTTTTGATCCCAATACGACTGGTTGGATGAGGGGCGCCGGTAACACTTGGGACAGCCATGCCAAAAACAACCGTCTACAAACACACAAACACGGCACTCGCGAAAGACAAAATCCGGCTTCCCTAACAAATTTTGCCTTCGACGCCATCCGGAAACCTTGTTGGCCCGAAAAATTGCGATAAGCCGCCCCTCAGTCGAGAGGTTATCTTGTGAGCGAATACGCCCCATGACTTCCGAGCGTTTGGATACAGACCATACGTCAGTCATACTGTGCAGACTTCATCAAACTGTGGTGCCAGTCAGTATATCCGGTGCTGGACGGGCCGGCCACGCCTGGATGGCCGTCGGCCATAGGGAGAGCTACTGGCGGGCGGAAACCGTATGGATTGGCAGATCGTCCTTATATTCCCAGCGCTTCCACGCTGCCAACACCGCATTGGGATATTCAGGACGCCCGCGGCTGCCGTTGTAGCGGCCGAGCGCGAGATACAGGTTGCCCTTTTCCATATCGATGTACATCCGCAGAATCGAGCAGCCGTAACGCAGATTAGTCTGCATGTTGAATAATTTGCTGCGGTCGGCATCGCCGATCACGCGGGTCCAGAACGGCATGACCTGCATGTAGCCGTGGGCGCTGACACTGGATAGCGCGTACTTGCGGAATGCAGATTCGACCTGGATCAGGCCCAGTACCATGCCTGGATCGAGACCGGCGCGCTTGGCTTCATACCAGGCGGTTTCCAGGAATTCGATGCGCATTTGCGCATCCGGCAATTTCTTCTTCAGGCGCTCCGACATTTCGCCCAGCCAATACAGATACTGAATGCGCTGATCGATGTCGGAAAATTTGGGTTTCGGCGGACGGGCGTCACTGATGGCGCGCGACAAAGCCAGGCGGACCGAATCCGCCAGCTCTTCTTCTTTTTGATTGCCGGCATGCGCCATGCTGCCAAATAATAAAGGCAGCAATATCGGCAACAAGCCAAGCCAGCGAGACCAACGCAATCGACACTCCCCAAAACGCACTTTTATTTTGGGTCGAGTATACAAAGAAAGTACAAAGAAAACGCAAAGAAAACGGCGCAAAAACCCATTGCGCCGCCATTTTGTTGTTTTTAGGAAACTAGACGATTTTTAATAAACGCTGCCACCTCTGCCAGCGGCACTGTGGTGGCCTCGGTATCGCGTCGTCCCTGGTATTCCAGCTGGCCATCCTTGAGACCACGATCGCCGATCACCACGCGATGCGGCACGCCGATCAGCTCCCAGTCGGCAAACATCGCGCCCGGGCGCTCGCCGCGGTCGTCCAGAATCACGTCGACGCCAGCCGCCAACAGCGTTTCATACAATTTGTCGGTTTCGGCTTTGACTGCCTCGCTACGGTCATAGCCCATCGGGCACAAGACCACTTCGAATGGCGCGATAGCAGTCGGCCAGATGATGCCCTTGTCGTCGAAATTCTGTTCAATTGCAGCACCCAGGATGCGGGTAATGCCGATTCCATAACACCCCATCTGCAGCAGTTGCGGCTTGCCGTTCTCATCCAGGAAAGTCGCCTTCATCGACTCCGAATAGGCGGTTCCCAGCTGGAATACATGGCCGACTTCGATCCCGCGCAGGATGGCCAATGCGCCCTTGCCGTCCGGCGATGGATCGCCTTCAACCACATTGCGGATGTCGAACACCATCGGCTCGGGCAAGTCGCGGCCCCAGTTGACGCCGGTGAAATGGAAATCCACTTCGTTGGCGCCGCTGACGAAGTCATGCATGTTGGCGACGGTGACATCCGCCACCACGGTAACCGGCTTCTTGGTATTGACTGGTCCCAGATAGCCTGGCGGCGTGCCGAAATATTCGACGATTTCCTGTTCCGTGGCGAAACGATAACCGGCCAGGCCAGGGATCTTGTTGACCTTGATTTCATTCAAATCATGGTCGCCACGCAGCATCAGCAGCCAGACTTCCTTGCTTGCGGCTTCTTTATCGGTTGCTTCTTTCTCAACAGTCAGCACGATCGACTTGATGGTGTGCGTCAAAGGGATTTCCAGCAATTCCGCTACCGCTTCGCATTTAGCTTTGCCAGGTGTCGCCGTCTTGGTCAGCGCTTGGGTCGGCGCAGCACGGGTCGGGTTCAAAGGCAAGGATTCGGCCGCTTCCATATTGGCAGCGTAATCCGAGTTGGGACAGTACACGATGGCATCCTCGCCGGTAGCGGCGATAACGTGGAATTCGTGCGAACCGGTGCCGCCGATGGCGCCGTTATCAGCCGCCACCGCACGGAATTGCAAGCCAAAACGGTTAAAAATCCGCGTGTAAGCGTCATACATGATCTTGTAAGACTGCTTCAGTCCGTCCAGGTCGCGATCGAAGGAATAAGCGTCTTTCATCGTGAATTCACGCCCGCGCATCAAGCCGAAACGCGGCCGGCGCTCATCGCGGAATTTGGTCTGGATATGGTAAAAATTCACCGGAAGCTTGCGATAGGAGCGCAATTCGGTGCGGGCGATGTCAGTAATCACTTCCTCCGAAGTCGGCTGGATGATGAAGTCACGACCGTGGCGATCCTTGACGCGCATCAGTTCGGCGCCGTATTTTTGCCAGCGCCCGGTTTCTTGCCACAGTTCGGCCGGCTGCACCACCGGCATCAGCAGTTCCACCGCTCCGGAACGGTTCATCTCCTCGCGCACGATGTTTTCGACCTTGCGGATTACGCGCAAGCCCATCGGCATGTAGGTATAAATGCCGGAACTGATGCGTTTGATCATGCCGGCGCGCATCATCAGTTTGTGACTAACGATTTCAGCGTCGGATGGAGCTTCTTTGAGCGTGGACATAAAAAAACGGGAGGCGCGCATAACGATGAATTCTTTTTAAAAAGAGAGGGTTATAATCAACTCAATTTTAAAGGATTAGCTGGCTGATGCGCCTACTCTTTGCACAATTGATTAATGTTCTGGCCATTGTTGCGACAGGTCAGGACAAATTGCGCGCCTAGTCGGGCGAGGACCGAGCTCTGCACCTGGCCTTGACGGCTTTATGGCTCTGTTCCGCAATGATGACGGCAAGCAAGAATCTAGCAGAATAAGCAGTAGAGCCGCCCGGCCGCAGAAAGTTTTGAGGTAACAACATGCTTGACCGTGAAGGCTTTCGCCCGAACGTCGGCATTATCTTGCTCAACACCCAGAACGAAGTCTGGTGGGGCAAGCGCGTGCGTGAACATTCGTGGCAATTTCCACAAGGCGGTATCAAATACGGTGAAACCCCGGAGCAGGCGATGTTTCGCGAACTCGAGGAAGAAATCGGGCTGAAAGCGGAACACGTCAAGATCATCGGCCGCACGCGCGACTGGTTGCGCTACGAGGTGCCTGATCATTTTATCAAGCGTGATGTGCGCGGCCATTATCGCGGCCAGAAACAGATCTGGTTTCTGCTGCGCATGGTGGGACGCGACTGCGATGTCAACCTGCGCCTGACCGAACACCCCGAATTCGACGCCTGGCGCTGGCATGATTACTGGGTTCCGCTGGATGTCGTGATCGAATTCAAGCGGGATGTATACCAGCGCGCCCTGCAAGAATTATCACGTTTCCTGACCCGCCCGTTGCAAAATGTGCCGCATCACGCCCGTCATTTGCGCACCGGCCACGGGCCGCGCGCATCGACATCGACTGAATCTCCCCCGGCCTGTGCCGAACCCGAAAAGAAGTGAGCGCCTCCATGGTTTTTGATTTTGCCGTCCGTATTCCTGCTGCAAAGAAGATACTGGCACTGGCCGCCAGCCTGCTGTTGCTGGGCGCCGCTGCACACGTGCATGCCGCTACCGATCCGTTCTACCCAAGTGCTGTCCCGCAATCAAATCAAGGCTTGCCCGACGACGACGACGACGATGGAAAATCATGGCAGGAAGTCAAGACAGAAATCCCGCCAATCCCGCAGGCAGCCAATCTGGCGCAGCTTGACGTCGGCCCGACCGCGTCGATGAAATTCTTCATCGATATCAATTCGATATCAGTCGGCAGCGATGGCGTGGTCCGTTACACCTTGGTCAGCAAGAGCCAGGGCGGTGCTGAAAATATCAGCTACGAGGGAATCCGCTGCCAGACTGCTGAAAACAAGCTATACGCATTTGGCCAGAAGGATGGCAGCTGGTCGCGGTCACGCATAAGCGGCTGGAAACAGATCAGGGAAGTGTCCGGAAACCGGCAACATGCCGCATTGGCCAAAGACTATCTTTGCCAGGATGGTGCGGTGGCGGGAAAAGTTGCAGATATCCGTAACAGGCTGCGCAACAATCGCCCGATCAAACCGGGCAGCTGATCGGCAATCCCGGCTCCCCATATAAAAACGGCTCCTGCAATCTGGGGAGCCGTTTTTTATTGTCCGAGACTGTTATTAACCTCGCTTGCTGCTTATGTTGCTCAAAGCAAAACCATATTATCCCGATGAATCAGCTCCGACTCTTCGACGAAACCCAGGATCGACTGGATTTCCGCCGACGGATGGCGCATGATGCGGCGCGCTTCAGAACTGGTGTAATTGCTGATGCCGCGCGCAATTGCATGGCCATCTACATCGGTACAGGTAATGACGTCGCCACGGCCGAACTCTCCGGACACCGCAGTCACCCCGATCGGCAATAAAGATTTGCCCTCGTTGCGCAATTTTTGCACGGCGCCGGCATCCAGCATGACCTTGCCTGCGGTTTTCAAATGATCCGCCATCCACTGCTTGCGTGCGGTGAGTTGCGCCGTTTGCGCGGTCAATTGCGTGCCGATCGCCTCGCCACCGGCAAGCCGCGTCAGCACCGCATCTTCACGGCCCCAGGCAATCACAGTGTGGGCGCCCGAAGTCGCGGCGCGCTTGGCCGCCAATATCTTGGTAATCATGCCGCCGCGGCCGATGCTGGTGCCGGCGTCGCCCGCCATCACTTCCAGCGCCGGATCGCCGGCTTTCGCTTCATGCACAAACTCGGCATTCGGGTCTTTGCGCGGATCGGCGGTGTACAAACCCCGTTGATCGGTCAGGATGATCAAGGCGTCGCCTTCGATCAGGTTGGCAACCAGTGCGCCCAGGGTATCGTTGTCGCCGAACTTGATTTCATCGGTGACAACGGTGTCGTTCTCGTTGATGATCGCCACCACGCCAAAGCGCAACAGGGTAAATAGCGTCGAGCGGGCATTCAGGTAGCGTTCGCGATCGGCCAGATCGGCGTGCGTCAACAGTACCTGGGCGGTACGTATATTGTGGGCACGGAAACTGGTTTCATAGATCTGCGCCAGGCCCATCTGGCCAACCGCGGCGCAAGCCTGCAATTCGTCGATGCTGGTCGGCCGCTTATCGAAACCGAGCCGCTGCATGCCTTCCGCCACCGCACCGGAACTGACCAAAACCACTTCCTTGCCCATCGCCCGCAACTCGGCGATCTGGGTTGCCCATTTGGCAATGGCGCCGGCATCCAGGCCCTTACCGTCATTGGTTACCAGGGAGGATCCGACTTTGATGATGATGCGCTTGGCTTTTTGAATGACGGAATTCATATTTTCATCTATCGCGGCCACCTCGACCGATACCTGAATATTCGACAAGGCGGCAGAAAAAATAAGGCCAACGCCGACGGGTATCCAGATCAGAATCTCCGCCAGACATCAGCCGCCAACTACTTGCTTAGTCTAGTATCTTGAAGCGAGGATCGTCTGGATCGATCGACAGGATGGCTTGTGCTTCCGCCACCATATGCGTCTCTTCCGAGCGGGTTTCCTGCTGGCGCTTCTCGGCCAGATAGCCGTAGATTTCCGTCACCAGTTCCGGGCAGCCGTCGCGGTTGAGCGCGGAAATTTCAAATACCGGGCCTTTCCAGCCGAAACGCTTGATGAAATCCTTGACGCGCTTGACGCGCTCGCCTTCCGGGATCACGTCGATCTTGTTGAGCACCAGCCAGCGCGGCTTGTCGAACAGCGACTGATCGTACTTTTTCAATTCCTTGACGATCGCCTTGGCTTCCTTGACCGGATCGACCGTGTCTTCGAATGGCGCCAGATCGACAATGTGCAACAACAAGCCGGTACGCTGCAAATGCTTCAGGAACTGGATACCCAGTCCGGCGCCTTCCGCCGCACCTTCGATCAGGCCCGGGATATCGGCGATCACGAAGCTTTTTTCGTGGCTGACACGCACTACGCCGAGATTCGGATGCAGCGTGGTGAACGGGTAATCGGCGATTTTCGGACGGGCATTGGACACCGCCGTGATGAACGTCGATTTACCGGCGTTCGGCTGGCCCAGCAAGCCGACATCGGCCAATACTTTCAGCTCCAGCCGCAATTCGCGGCGTTCGCCTTCCTTGCCGTCGCTTTTCTGGCGCGGCGCGCGGTTGGTCGAAGACTTGAAGTGGATATTGCCCCAGCCGCCCTCGCCGCCCTTGGCCAGCAATACTTCTTGCCCGTGATCGGTCAGGTCGGCGATTGCTTCGCCGGTATTGACGTCAACGATCAGCGTGCCAACCGGCATGCGCAGCTTGATATCGTCGGCGCCCTTGCCGTAGCAATCCGAGCCGCGGCCGTTTTCGCCGCGACCGGCGCGATGCATCTTGGAAAAACGATAATCGACCAACGTGTTGATATTGCGGTCGGCAACGGCCCAGATACTGCCGCCTACGCCGCCATCGCCACCGTCAGGGCCGCCAAACGGGCGGAATTTTTCACGGCAAAAACTCGCAACCCCATTGCCGCCATCGCCGGCAATGACTTCGATTTTTGCTTCATCTATAAACTTCATTCGAAGGTCCTAATGAGGTTGGAGGTTAAATTCTTATTGAAAGACACAGGCAACTTTACCGATTTTTGGTAATCGTTGCAGCACAGGCTACAACCGGCATTGCAATAATGCCATTATTTTCAGATGCAACTCGCCACAGGCGGAGTGAGTAGGCTTCGCGTTCCAAGCTGTCTGAAGAGTGTTTTCAGTGTTTTACGACCAGAAACTAAAAAGGCTCTACCAGCGGCAGAGCCTTTCGCAACAAGGCTATACAGCCTTGCTTATGTCGAAGCTTAAAGAAACTTAAGCTGCTACGACAGTAACGTAGTTACGCTGGGTAGCGCCCTTGGTTACGAATTGTACTTTGCCGTTGATCAGTGCGAACAGGGTGTGATCCTTGCCCATGCCAACATTTTCGCCTGGATGCGTCTTAGTGCCGCGTTGACGAATAATGATGCCGCCAGCGTTGATCGCTTGGCCACCGTAGACCTTGACGCCGAGTCGCTTTGACTCTGAGTCACGGCCGTTGCGCGTAGTGCCGCCGCCTTTTTTATGTGCCATTTAAAACTCCTGGTATCTAGTTAAGTCAATCGACGCGATTAATTAACGCAATTAATTTACGCAATTAAGCGTTGATCGAAACGATTTGAATTTCGGTGTAATTTTGACGATGGCCTTGATGCTTCTGATAATGCTTACGACGACGCATTTTGAAGATCTTGACTTTATCGTGGCGACCTTGCGCCAATACCTTAACCGACACCGTAGCACCTTCGACCAATGGTGCACCAAACTTAATGGTGTCACCAGCGCCAACTGCGAGCACTTGATCAATAGTGAGTTCGGTGCCAATGTCT
Organism: Collimonas antrihumi; assembly: GCF_018304965.1. Lineage (GTDB taxonomy): Bacteria > Pseudomonadota > Gammaproteobacteria > Burkholderiales > Burkholderiaceae_D > Collimonas > Collimonas antrihumi. The sequence continues at coordinate 18,833 of NZ_JAGQED010000015.1, read as the reverse complement.
GCAGGTATCTGTTCTATTTTGAGTTTTTCGCCGGCAACAATCTTATATTGTTTGCCACCGGTTTTTATGACCGCGTACATATGAAACCTCATCGAAATGATTGAAGACTATTAAAAAAATTTCTTTCCTAAAACACCATAATCAGCGACAAACAAACACTAAATCGCTGGGCGGAATCGGGAGAACCTGAGATTGTACATGGACTCGGCACTTTCGTCAAAATCTCTTGACAAGTGCGGAATTCACCACACTTTCATGCTTCTTCGAGGCAATCTTGGTTGAATCCTGCTTGAATCTTGCCGTACAGCCATGCGTGAACACAGACTCACCAGCAGCACAACGGCCTTTTTCATATAATGACGGTATTCTGAAACTTTTTAAGGTATTGCCATGAGCGATGTACAAGCGTGGATCAAGGAAACCGTGACCAGCAACCCGGTGGTGCTGTTCATGAAAGGAACCGCGCAATTTCCCCAATGCGGATTTTCCGGCCGTGCGATCCAGTTATTGAAGACCAGCGGCGCTGAGAACATTGTCACCATCAACGTCCTGGAAGACCCGGTCGTACGCCAAGGCATCAAGGATTATTCCAACTGGCCTACCATTCCGCAACTCTACGTCAACGGCGAATTCGTCGGCGGCTCCGACATCATGAACGAGATGTTTGAATCCGGCGAACTGCAAACCTTGCTGAAGGCCTGAGACCGCAAGTGGTCTCGCCCCGCCCTGCCGTCGATGCCGTCCAGCCGCCGCGCCGCCTGATCGTCGGCATTACCGGCGCTACCGGCGTCATCTACGGTGTGCGGCTGCTGCAGCTGTTGCGCGACATACCTGGCGTCGAAAGCCATTTGATGATTTCCGACGCCGGCGTCCTCAACCTGCACCAGGAACTCGATATGCGCCGCAAGCAAGTCGAAGCACTGGCGCACGTGGCGCACAATGTGCGCGATATCGGGGCGGCCATCGCCAGCGGTTCGTTTCAATCGGACGGCATGATCATTGCGCCCTGCTCGATGAAAACGCTGGCCGCGGTTGCCAACGGCCTGTCTGACAATCTGATCACGCGCGCCGCCGATGTGGTCCTCAAGGAGCGCCGGCGCCTGGTCCTGATGGTACGCGAAACGCCCTTCAACCTGGCGCATCTGCGCAATATGACCAGCGTCACCGAGATGGGCGGCGTTATCTTCCCGCCGCTGCCAGGGTTTTACCATCGGCCGCAAAGCATAGCGGAAATGGTCGACCATACATTAGGGCGGGTACTGGATTTATTTGCCATCCAGCACACGCTGACGCCACGCTGGAATGGCTTGAAAGCCGATTAAAAAGGCCGAACAAACTGCTCCGGCTTTTTTTCAACAGTAGGGTGGGCACTTAACGTCCGCTACGCCCTGCCAGCCACGCAGTACGCAGCGCCGGCACCAGTGCCGGTTTCGCGTCTGCCTTAATGCCTATTTGCGGCGCGCTATCAGCCAGCAACCTGACTCTGAAAGTCATCAACTCATCGCGCCGAAAAGCGTGGATGGTGACAGTGTCGCCAACCCGGTAACGCGCCAGCAGCGCATCCAGACTGCCAGGCACCCGGATACCGTCGACCGCTATCAGCACGTCGCCGGCCGACAAACCGGCGCGATGGGCCGCGCCGCCTTCATACACATTCGCCAGTTTGCAATCGCTGCCATTGCGCGCAGTGCGCACGCCGAGCGAAGGTTTACCCGGCTTGCGGCTATCGCTCAGCACAATGCCGGTCGGCGCCAATAATTTCGCCAGTGGCAAATCATCGGTTGCACGCACATAACGATCGAAGAAACGTTTCAGCTTGAGGCCGGTTACCTCATCGAACAGAGCTTCGACCGCAGCCTCGCCGACGCCGCGGCCACTCAACGCATTGTCTGCGTAAAAATCGCGGCCATACCTTTGCCACAAGGCGCGCATTACATCGTCCAGCGATTTCCGGCCTTTGGTTTCGCCACGGATTGTCAGGTCCAATGCTAGCGCCACCAGCGAGCCCTTGGTGTAATAGCTGACAATCGCATTAGGTGCGTTTTCGTCCTGGCGATAATATTTAACCCAGGCATCGAAGCTGGAATCGGCCACGCTTTGCTTATGCCGGCCGCTGCCTAGCAGCACGCCGTTGATGGTTTTCTCAATCAACTTGAAATAAGCCGGTTGATCAATCAAGCCGCTGCGCAACAGCATCAGATCATCGTAGTAACTGGTGAAACCTTCGAACAGCCATAACAAAGGCGTGTAATTTTCGACCTGCAGATCATAAGGCGCAAATGCTGCAGGCTTGATGCGCTTGACGTTCCAGGTATGGAAATATTCATGGCTGCACAGGCCGAGGAATGTGCGGTAGCCATCGCTCATTTCCGCCTGTCCCCTGATCGGCAAATCGGCGCGCGCGCAGATCAATGCAGTAGAAGCGCGATGCTCAAGCCCGCCATAACCGTCACCCACCGCCAGCGTCAGGAACACGTAGCGCTGCATCGGCGCGCGCTTGGCAAATTTGCTGCCGGCTGGTTCGAAGAAGGCGATCTGGGTTTCGCAAATCTTTTTCAGGTCGGCGCTCAGGCGCGCCATGTCCAGATTCGGCACATTGCCGGTAATCGCGATGTCATGCGGCACGCCATGCGCCTTGAAACTGGCTAGCTGGAAGGTGCCCATTTCGACCGGATGATCGATCAGTTCGTCGTAGTTGGCGGCGACATAACTACCGAAAGAACCGCGCTTGGCTTTCAGCGTCGGCAACGCGGTAGCGATGCGCCAGGCGTCATACGCATCGCCTTGCGGACGCTGAATATCGACGATGTGCAGCGTATTCTCCTGGCCGACCACGCGCAAGAATACGCTGGTACCGTTAAAGAAACCGTGAGTCTGGTCCAGATGCGCGGTACGCACCGACAGATCCCACGCATACACCAGGTAATGCAAGGTCAACGGCCCGTCGCACGGCGCCGCTTGCCATGAGTGCTTGTCGAGTTTCTTGAGGGAGATCTTGCGGCCTTTCGATTCGGCGCGAATTTGTACGATATTGCGAGCAAATTCGCGGATCATGTAACTACCGGGAATCCACGCCGGCAAAGCGACGATCTGTCCGACTGCCGCTGGTTCAGCAATCGTCAGCGTAACGGCAAACAGATGCGCGGCCGGATCGGCAGCGATGATGCTGTAGTTGAGACCGCTGTTCAGGCCACTGCGGGCGGATTTGGTAATTAATCTGGTAGTATTTTTTTTCATCATTTATCCCCGAACGTTACCGGCAATCACGGTTAGCATCAGCGCCGCTACCGCCACACAAGTCAATCTGAAACGCAGTTCAATAAACCAGGTCGGCAAGCCGTACCATGGGAACAGGCGTTTGTCGGCCTGATAAGCCGCAATGAAACCTGCAATCAGCAAAGCGAAACCAAAACCGCCGGCCATGGTCGAGAACCAGGCAATGCTGGTCGGCGCCACGCCCCAGACCAGGGCTTTTTTCGTGTGATCCGCCGACAAGTCGGCCCGCAATACCACCGCGCCCCAGTGGATTCCACCTAGAAAAGACAAGGCGGCGATGCCATAGGCAAGCTGGCCGCGAATGAAATCGCGGAGCCAGTCGGCGTTGACCAGCCAGCATGCCAGCGTCAGCAGCACGAACGGAATCAATCCGGCATAACCGAGTAAATGAATAAGGCGTTTGTTCAGGAAATGTGGATTCATCTGGAGGCTTCGTCAGGGAACGTCGGTTTGCAGATTCGCACAGGCTAATCACCTGCTGCGCAAAAAAGACGCTAGTGTAGCGGGATTGTGTGGATTAGGCCTAACCTCTGCCGATCACTGTCGTATATCGGCGACGATGTCGATATCCTGATGGATGCCCGGATCATTCACCGCCACCTCGACCACAGGAAATGCCTGCAGCAAGCTGCGCGCACCTTGATCGCCGTGCAATGCCAGCAGTTGCGGCAAATGTTTGCGGCTGAAACCAACCGGATTGCCGCGCCGGCCTTGACAGGTCGGCACCGCAATGTCAGCGCCCTGACGCAGAGCCGATGCCAATGCCTGGATAGTGCTTGATTGAAGATAAGGCATATCGGCCAGGGCAATCACCCAGCCGGCGGCATCCACGGTTTGTTGCAAACCGCAGACCAGCGACGACGCCATGCCGTCGTCGGCAGTGTCGCACTGGACCCAGGCATGGCCGGCAATTTGCGTCACCAGATCAGCTACGCCAGGACGCAAGACAACGCATATCGGCAGCGCTGCAGCCAAATTGCCGGCAGCAGATGCCAGTACGGTCCGACCGGACGCGGTCGGCAGCGGCTGCAATAATTTGCTGCGAACACCGCTAGGATCAAAACGCCGGCCGCGGCCTGCGGCCAGCAATAGGCCGACGATTTGTCCACTATATTGTTGAGGGCCCATGACGGGTTTCAGAATAGGAATCCAGCCTATTTCAAAGAGCTGAATTTAGCTTCCATTGTTTTGGCGTCGACCCAGCCCGGCACGCGTGAGCCATCGGCAAAGATAATCGTCGGAGTGCCGGTCACGTTCAATTTTTGACCGAGCGCCAGCACTTTGTCATTCGGCGCCTGGCAAGATGCCGGCGCCGCTGCGGCAGCTTTGCCATCGGCCATCAGGTCGGTCCAGGCTTTGTTGCGGTCCGCGCTGCACCAGACATTCCTGGCCTTGACTGCAGAGTCTTCTGCCAGGATGTTATACAGGAAGGTATACACGGTAACGTTATCGATTTCCGGCAAAGTGGTCTTGTGGAAGCGTTTGCAATAGCCGCAGTTGGGATCTTCGAATACAGCGATTACACGTTTGCCGTTACCTTTGACTTTTTTCATGGCCAAATCCAGCGGCAAATCCGAAAAATTCACCTTGCTCAACTCGTCCACCCGCTCCCGGGTAAAGTCGCGCGAAGATTGTGCATCCATGATCCGGCCGACAAAGACATACTTGGCTGCGGCATCGGTGTAAAAAATATCCTTGCCGACACGCACTTCAAACAAGCCGGAATAAGGAGTCTTGGTCACTTCATCGACCTTGGCGCCATCTCCCAGGCGCGGTTCTATCAGTTTCTTAACCGCAGCTTCCTGCAAAGTCTCGGCGCCGGCAACGCTTACCGACAATCCCATCAGGGCCACCAAGGTCGCCACGGCCATATACATCGCGCTTATTTTTTTCATCATCATTCCAGTTATTCCGGTTATTCCGGTTATTCGCTATCGGCTGCCCGACCCAAAGCGTGGGTCATCAGTTGTCTTTTTAAGACCGGTACATTATTCAGCAAGTTCAACCCGAGATTGCGCAGCAAACGTAGCGGACCGATATCAACACCAAACAATCGTTCCAATCCGTCGGTAGTCATTTGCATCAACAATATTTCTTCCTTGCGCGCGCGGGCATAACGCGCCAGCACGCGTTCATCGCCGCAATCGCGATGAACACCACGCTCGGCCAGCACCTGAATCAAAGCCGTGACATCGCCAAAACCGAGATTCATGCCGTGCCCGGCCAACGGATGCACCACGTGACCAGCATCGCCGATCAAGGCAACACGCGGCGCCACCAGAGCATGGGTTTTGAGCAAGGATAAAGGAAACGCTTGCGCCAGTTCCGGCTGCAAGGGTTGCAATTGGCCCAGCTTGTCGCTAGCCAGCATTGACAGGCGCGCGGCCAGTTGCGACAACGGTTCCTCTAACAAGGAAAGCGCCAGTGCCTCCGGCGCCGACCAGACCAAAGAGACGCGCTGTCCAGGCAACGGCAATAAGGCGACGATGCCTTCGGTTTCGGTAAACCATTGATAGGCAATGCCGTGATGCGGCTGCTCACAAGCGAAATTGGCGACCACGCCGCGCTGCCTATATGAGCGGTAATCGATGCCAATCTGGCATTGCCCCCGCACCCAGGATTGCGCACCGTCAGCCCCCACAATCAAGGCAGCGTCGATGGTTTCACCCGATTCCAACTGCAAAGTCGCGGCCGTCGCATCCACTTGCATCGCCTTTACGCGGCCGCTGAGCACGCGCACATTAGAGGCAAATTTCAGCGCTGCATCCAGCGCCTGGTTCAGATTGCCATCTTCAACTATCCATGCCAACGCATCGACATGCGCGCTGTAAGCATCGAATGTGAGAGTCCCGGCTGCACTGTCAGTCCCGCCTTTGATCGCCATGCCTTCCACGGCGCTGATACGCGCCGGATCCAAGGCATCCCACACCTTGACCGTCGACAGCAAGCTGCGCGCCACATGATTCAGTGCGTACACGCGTGTATCCCACACATCTGCCGATGCGACAGATGCGGTTGCGGGCTGCGCCATCCCCACCAGGGCGACGCGCAAACCCGTCTGCGCCAAACCCAGCGCCGCAGCCTTGCCAACGGCGCCATTGCCCACAATACAAATATCGTATTTGACCGTCGGCGCGGCGCCGCCATTTTTCGAGATTGATCCGATATCTTTCATGCAGCCATTATAGCGACTACGCTTGCAATGGCTTGCGGGCCGCCATAAATAGACTCACTGCGAGACTCACTGCGAGAATCACCGCGAGAGAGCACCCTGGCACCGGACTCGATGTTGCTGCCCGATATTCAAGCAAAGAAATGAGCAATCGAAAGTTTTTTCAAGAAGTTGCAACAAGGGGCTTTGCGGATCGAAAATGTTTTGCTATACTCCTGTCCCTTGGCCTGGTAGCTCAGTCGGTAGAGCAGAGGATTGAAAATCCTTGTGTCGGTGGTTCGATTCCGCCCCGGGCCACCAAAATCGGAAAAGGGCTTAGCTTCGGCTAAGCCCTTTTTGCATTTGTGGCGCGATATGGAGAAACTCAGAGAAACTCAAAGAAACGCAAAACGCGGAAATCCGCCGTTAGCGCCGCCTGGCTCAGGTAAAGTTGCAGATGAGACCAATGTGGTGGGCAAGTGTTGGCAAGTAGTGACAAGTAAAGGCAGGTAACAACAGATAACGGCAATGCTTTTTTCGTGATCGCCCGGAGATTTGGTAAGATCACGAATTACGACAATATTTTATATACCGTTAAAGCGAACCAATTGCCGTCTAAACGTTCTATAAACCAATTCGCCAGCACTTTCCGCCTTGGTTTACCCATACACCTCACTGCTTTATGCTCAAAAACAAATCCCGCAAGCCGATTGAAATAAAAATTGCAACTGTGGTCGCCGTATCCGCCATCCTGCATGATTCCGATCCGATGGCATTAGAAGCTGCTCTGCAGGAGATGACCGGCGGCACCGCCGACTTCTTTGACAATGAGTTTGCGGTCATTGATGTGGCAGCGCTGGGATCGGACCGGCCGCCAATAGATTGGCCGCAATTGATTGCCCTTCTGAAGAAATATCGCTTGAATGCAGTTGCGGTGCGTAATGCCCCTGCAGAAATGGAAGACGGCATCATCGCCAGCGGACTGAGCATCGATCACGTCGTGGCCGCGCGCCAGGAACCTGCGGCCCCGCCCCCGCCGCCACCTGCCGCCGTCGCAATCCCTCCCCGCCCCGCCGCCAGCACCATGATTATCGATACGCCGATCCGGGCCGGACAACGGATTTATGCGCGCGACGCCGACCTGGTCATTACCGCCACGGTCAACAACGGCGCCGAAATCATTGCCGACGGCAGCATCCACGTCTACGCGCCATTGCGCGGGCGGGCGCTGGCCGGCGCCAGCGGCGATACCTCGGCACGTATTTTTGCGGCGAGCATGGAGGCCGAACTGGTTTCCATCGCCGGCGTGTATCGCACTTTTGAAAACGGCCTGCCGCCGGAGCAAAAGGGCCAGCCGGCACAAATTCGCCTGAGTGGCGACCGGATTGACGTACTATCGCTCAATTCCGCGTCACGTAATTAAGGAAATCTGCTCTTTATACTGGTCTTTATACATTAACCGTTTTATCTAATCAGTTGGGGACAGAGTCGCACGGAAAGTGGAATTCGCCGCGCTTCGTTGACTATCAGACTCTGTCCGGCAATGCATAACAAAGGAGCTCTTCGTGGCAAAAATCATCGTTGTTACGTCCGGCAAAGGCGGAGTTGGCAAGACCACCTCCAGCGCCAGTTTTGCATCGGGTCTGGCCATGCGCGGTCATAAAACGGCTGTGCTCGACTTTGACGTCGGCCTGCGCAATCTGGATTTGATCATGGGCTGTGAACGGCGTGTGGTGTACGATCTGATCAATGTGGTCAACAAGGAAGCAACGCTGACCCAGGCCCTGATCAAGGACAAGCATTGCGAAAACCTGTTCATTTTGCCGGCTTCGCAAACCCGCGACAAGGATGCCTTGACCGAAGAAGGTGTTGAGAATGTTCTCAACGATCTGGTTAAAATGGATTTCGAATACATCATTTGCGATTCGCCGGCCGGCATTGAACGCGGTGCCGTGATGGCGCTGACATTCGCCGACGAAGCGATTGTCGTGACCAACCCTGAAGTGTCGTCAGTGCGCGACTCGGATCGCATCCTTGGCATCATCCAGGCAAAATCGCGGCGCGCGCAAAACGGCGGCGAACCGGTCAAGGAACATTTGCTGATCACCCGTTATTCGGCGAAACGCGTCGACGCCGGCGAAATGCTGTCGTACACCGACGTTCAAGACATTCTGCGCATCCCTCTGGTTGGCATCATTCCTGAGTCGGAATCGGTATTGCACGCTTCCAACCAGGGCAACCCGGCGATTCACATCAAAGGTAGCGATGTCGCCCTGGCCTACGAAGACGTAGTGTCGCGCTTCCTCGGCGAAGAACTCCCCCTGCGCTTTACCTCCTATGAAAAGCCGGGTTTCTTGCACCGCATTTTTGGAGGGAAATAACATGGCATTGCTCTCGTTCTTGTTTAACAGCAAGCCCAAAACGGCATCGGCCGCCAAGGAACGTCTGCAAATCATCATTGCCCGCGAGCGCAATGGCCGCAACGGGCACGATTTCCTGCCTGCCTTGCATAAAGAGCTGATTGAAGTCATTTCGAAATACACCAAGGTAAACGCCGACGACATCAAGATTTCCCTCGATCGCCAGGGAAATCTTGAGGTATTGGACGTCAACGTGGTGCTGCCGGACGCGTAATCGCTCACGTAATAATCGCTCACGTAAGTTAGTTCGCATCTGACGATATCACAGGCTGAACTCGGCGCAACCCCGCGCCGGTAAATGTCGCACAACGACTTGGCCCGGATTCCTGACGCGAGCGGCAGCGCATTATTGCGTGCCGCTGGTGGAATTTTACTAATCCCGTCATAAACTGTATGCAACCTCTGTATGACAACCTCGTACATGACAACCTCGATCGTCGCCATAGCGCCAAAACAGACGCTATAGCGGCTAAAGTTTGGCAATGAACTGGTCAAACGCATCTGACACCACTGAACTTTTATTTTTTGTGGCAATTGCAATACATTGGGAAAAAATATAGAACATTTATCTACAGCAATGTAGCGATAAGATTAATATACTCCTTGTATTCGCCACAACACCGATGCCGGCCACCAGCGCTGACATCATCTAACATAGTTAATATATGAGAATTGCTGTCCTTGATGACGACCCCAGTCAAACCGATCTAGTTTGCCAGGTGCTCACATCCAGTGGGCATGTCTGCCATCCATTCCAGAGCGGGAAAGAAATATTGAATCAGCTGCGTAGGGAAAGCTACGACATGCTGGTTCTGGATTGGCAGGTCCCGGATCTCAGTGGCCCAGAGGTGTTGCGCTGGGTAAGAGAGAAGCTGCCCAAGACTATCCCGGTCCTGTTCATCACCAGCCGCTCCGGTGAAGACGACATCGTCGAAGGCCTGGCGGCCGGTGCTGACGACTACATGATCAAGCCGATCCGGCGCAGCGAGCTGGTAGCGCGCGTGCAGGCTCTGTTGCGACGCGCCTACCCGATCCAGAACTCGAGCGAACAAATCGTATTTAACGACTATTTGTTTGAAACGCGTTCTGGCCGCCTGACCCTGGCCGGCAAGCCGATTGAGATTACCCAAAAGGAATTCGACCTGGCTTTGTTGTTTTTTCGCAACCTTGGACGCCCTCTTTCACGCGCTTATATTCTCGAGGCAGTCTGGTCGCGCGATGTCGACATTCCCTCCCGGACCATGGATACGCACGTCTCGCGGGTACGGAGTAAGTTACAATTACGACCAGAAAACGGCTATCGACTCGCACCGGTTTATAGCTACGGGTATCGACTGGAACAACTAACAGGATAAGGCGCCTTTCGGTTGCGCTGATTCAGACAGAAATGTGGATATGCGCAGCACACTAAAAAAAACAGCTTTCCTGGCACTTTCCTTTGCTGCGTCCACGCTCTCGCTTGCAGCGCCACCTTCGGTTCCACCCGCAGCTTCACCGGCGCCGAATCCATCCTCGCTGCAAGTGGGTGCGGCAACCGTTACTTACCGCGCCCAGCCCGGCGATACCTTGAGCGTCATTGCAGAGCAACTGACTGCCAACAAGAACAACTGGGTGCAATTGGCAAAACTCAACCGCATCGGGAACGACCGCACGATTCCGGTCGGCACCGCCATCATCATCCCGGTAGCGCTGCTGCAGGACGATCCGAGCACGGCCCAGGTAGCCGCCATGTCCGGCAATATCGGCGCTGTCGCCGCCGATGGCCGCCCGATCGACATCAGCATCGGCGCCATACTGAGCGAAGGCACCATCATCAATACCGGCAGCAACAGCTTCCTGTCGCTCAGCCTGCCCGATCAATCGCATATCGCACTGCCCTCCAACAGCCAGGTAAAACTAAGCAAGCTGCGTACTGCACGTTACACCCGCAGCCCGCGCACTGAAATCACGCTGCTGAAAGGCCGGGTCGAATCCAAAGTCTCGCCGCTGGACAAAAACAAGGGCCGTTTCGAAGTCCGTTCGCCGTTGGCGGTTGCAGGTGTGCGCGGCACCGATTTCCGGGTCGGCCTGGTCGGCGACAGCGTCACGACCGAAGTGTTGAGCGGTGGCGTTGCGGTGGCACAGAAAAGCCAGCCGCCAGCACTGACCTTGCACCCGGGCCAAGGTAACGTGACCAATGCCAAAGGAGTGGGCAAGGCTGTCGCGCTGTTGCAGGCGCCGCAACTCAAGGGACAGCCACAATTGCAAGAACGGCCAACTGTGCGCTTTACCGTCGCTCCGATAGCTGGCGCACATGGCTATCGCGCGCAAATCGCCACCGACGCCGATGCGCGCAATATCGTTAGCGAGACCGGGTCGGACAATCCTGACATCAAGATCAACGGACTTGAGGACGGTGCATATTTCGTCCGCATCACCGCGCTCGACCAAACTGGCTTGCAAGGCATCCCGCAGATAACTGCGTTTAAACTGAAAGCGCGGCCAGAGCCGCCTATTTCGATCGAACCAAAAAATAAATCGCGCAGCGAAGATGTGATGTTTAGCTGGGCCGAAGTCGGCAACGCGCAAGCCTATCATTTGCAAGTCGCCAGCGACGCTGAATTCAAACAGCTGGTGGTTGACCAGGCCGCCCTCGCTGCGCCGCAATTCAACGCCGGCAAACTGCCGTTGGGGACCTACTACTGGCGCGTAGCGACCATCGTCGAGCAAACTAACGGCCGCGATCAAGGGCCTTACTGCGACCCGCACAGCTTTGACTTGCTGCCGGCGCTGCAAGTGCCCAAGATTGCCGATGCGATTGACGGCGACCTGTCATTCCGCTGGAGTGCAGAGCCGGGGCAAACATTCCTGGTCGAGATCGGCCGCGACGCCGGCTTCTCGGCACTGCTGTTGACGCAAACCACGACGACACCGGAAATCAACGTGCCGCGCCCAGCCAGCGGCATCTATTTCATTCGTATCAAAGCCACTGATTCGGACGGTTACGCGGGGCCGTTTTCGCCCTCGCAAAAAGTCTATATCGGCAGCCGCTGGGTCGCCGGCGACGGCTCGCCTTTGCTCAATGCCGGCGGCAATACCCAGGCTGGATATTAAATCAGCCTAAATCAACCTAAGCCAGCCGCAACCATGCAAATCCTCGCCAACCGGTCATGATCAAGCAGGTTATACCGCTCATCAAACGGGTGGCGTTTCGCCAATGGATGGCGATTACCATCCTGATGTTGATCGTGGCCGGCAGCATGGGTTATGTGAACGGCCTCGGCCGTCTCGACAGAACCTTGTATGACCAGTTCATGCGAGCCGATTCGCGGCCGGCGCGGGACGACATCATCATCGTCGCCATCGACGATTACAGCATCAGCAAACTGGGCCGCTGGCCATGGGACCGCAGTCTGCACGCCAAACTGCTGAACCGGATCATGCACGCCAACCCGCTGGCGATCGGGCTCGATGTCATCATGCCGGAAGCCGAGCAAGGGCAATCTCCCGGCCAACGAGGAGATGACCGCGCACTGGCCAAGGCGCTTGCGGCCAGCAAGCTGACGGTGTTGCCGATTGTCGTCGCCAGTGCCGGTCCCGGCCTCAAGGCTTTGTTGCCGACATCGGATTTTCTCGCTGCCACCCGCAGTGTCGGCCATATCCATCTGGAACTCGATCCGGACGGCGTCGTGCGCAGTGTCTTTCTGCAAGAAGGCCAGGACGGCAAATGGTGGCCGCATTTTTCGGTAGCGCTGGCCGGTGTCGCCGGACAAAAAATTACCCAGGCAGACGGCGGCCTGCCAGGTGCACGGGTAGGCAGCACGCCAGTTGACCCCGACCAGCACAAGGCAGACAGCTGGCAACGCGATTATCAAATCCAGATTCCGTTCGCCGGCAGCAGCGGCCATTTCCGCTCGGTGCCTTATGCCTCGGTATTGCGCGGCGATGTTCCCGATCAGTTTTTTACCGGCAAATACGTGCTGATCGGCGCCACGGCGCTCGGCATGGCGGATACTTTCCCGACCCCGGTATCGGGCACCTCCGGCGTCATGTCGGGCATCGAGATCAATGCCAACATCCTGGCGGGCCTGCTCGATCACAAAACGATCAGTATCGCGCGGCCTTTGCAGACGGCGTTGTTCAGCATCGTTCCGGTCCTGATCGCGCTATCGAGTTACTTGCTGTGGACGCCGCGCATTTCCTTGCTGATCACGGTAGCCCTGATGCTGCTGACGATGGCAGTCAGCTATTTCCTGTTGACGCTGGGGTTCTGGATCGCCCCGACCGCCGCTTTGATCGCGCTGGCCATCGCCCATCCCATATGGAACTGGATCCGCCTCGAATCGGCGATTTCCTATCTTGGGCAGGAATTCATGTTGCTGGACCAGGAACCGCATCTGCTGCCCGAAGTGAATTCCGAACCGGGGCCGCAACAGGTGGAAGACTTGCTTGAGCAACGCATCAATGCCATGCGCGTTGCCGCGCGCCGGGTGCGCGATTTGCGCCAGTTTATTTCCGATAGCGTGAATAGCCTGCCTGACGCCACCTTGATCACCACCATCGATGGCCATGTGCTGGTGTCCAATCAATTTGCCCGGGACTACTTCGCCGCAGCCGGCATACGGAATATCGACGGTGCGCTATTGCCCTATCTGTTTTCCAACATGAGTACGCCCCAGGCAAGCAATTCCTCGGCCGGCCATACCTTCAGCTGGTGGGACCTGATCGATCTCGAACACGTATCGACCCTGGCCAACGGCACCACGGTACAGGACCAGCAAGGACGCGACCTGCTGATCAAAAGCGGCCCCTGCCATTCTGCCCACCAGGTTCTGACCGGCTGGATCGTCAGTATTGTCGACATCACCGTTATCCGTGCCGCAGAACGCAGCCGGGATGAGACCCTGCGCTTTCTGTCGCATGACATGCGCGCGCCGCAAGCCTCGATCCTGGCGTTGCTCGAATTACAGGGAAATCCTTCCTCGGCATTGCCGCAAAAGGAATTCTTCGCCCGGCTCGAGCAAGCTGCGCGCAAGACCTTGGGACTAGCTGATAATTTTGTCCAGCTGGCGCGCGCCGAATCGTCCGAGTACCGGCTCGAAGTAGTGGATTTCCAGGATGTGCTGTACGACGCCGTCGATGAAATGTGGAGTCTTTCCAATAATAAGAAAATCGAGCTGATCACCGATATCGAAGGCCAGGAATTCCTGACCAATATCGATCGGTCGCTGATGGCGCGGACGCTGTGCAACCTGATTTCCAACGCCATCAGCTATAGCCTGCCGGATACCAGGGTTACCTGCACCCTGCGCCTGAAATACGTCAAATTGCTGCCACAGATAGTCTGCCGAATCAGCGACCGGGGGTTTGGCATTGCGCCACACGACCAAGCCAGGTTATTTCAGCGTTACCAACGTGTCAGCGCCCCCGGTCAGCCCCATACAGATGGCACCGGCCTCGGCCTGGTATTCGTAAAAACCGTGGTAGAGCGCCATTTCGGTGAAATCGCGCTGGAAAGCACTTTGGGCGAAGGCAGCACTTTCATTGTGACATTGCCAGCTCTCACCAGCTAAGTTGCTGCGAAACCACGACTGAGCCACGACTTAGCCACGGCTAAGTCACCATTAAGCAGCAATCGGCCATAGCCAGACTGGAACTTCTTCCTTGGCTACTAAGAGTATAATCTTGGGTTAACAATATTACGATTTTGCTATTCCCTGCTGCCAATTGCACCTATGCACCTGCTAACCGTCGGACTCAACCACACCACCGCGCCTGTTTCCTTGCGCGAAAAGGTGGCTTTCCCGGCTGACCAGATCGGTCAGGCGGTGATGGCGGCGCGCGCCTGGTTTGGCGGCGGCAACGGCCCCAGCATGTCGGATGAAGCTGCGATTCTGTCAACCTGCAACCGCACCGAACTGTATGCGGCCGGCAATTTTCAGCACGGCGGCGCCGATGCTATCGACACTTCGATTGACTCCACCGCACATTTCCTCGCGCATTACCATCAGCTGCCCTACGCCGACTTGCGGCCGCATTTGTACACATTGCCGCAAGACAATGCTGTACGCCACGCATTCCGGGTGGCTTCGGGACTCGATTCGATGGTGCTGGGGGAAGCGCAAATCCTTGGCCAGATGAAGGATGCGGTGCGCCATGCGGAAGCGGCCGGCGGACTCGGCACTTATTTGCACCAATTGTTCCAACGCACCTTTGCGGTCGCCAAGGAAGTGCGCAGCACCACTGAAATCGGCGCCCATAGCGTCTCCATGGCCGCCGCCGCTGTGCGTATGTCGGAACGCATTTTCGATACTATCGCCGGGCAGCATGTCTTGTTTATCGGCGCCGGCGAAATGATCGAGTTATGCGCCACCCACTTTGCTGCGCAAAATCCGAAATCCCTGACGGTAGCCAACCGCACCCTGGAACGCGCCGAATTGCTGGCACACCGTTTCGACGGCAAAGCGATACGGCTGGCTGATCTGCCGACGCAACTGGGTAATTTCGACATCATCGTTTCATGCACCGCGTCGAGCTTGCCGATTATCGGCCTCGGCATGGTCGAGCGCGCCGTCAAGGCACGGCGCCACAAACCGATGTTCATGCTGGATCTGGCGGTGCCACGCGATATAGAGACGGAAATCGGCCGTCTCGACGACATTTTCCTGTACACCGTCGACGATCTCGGTTCGATCGTGCAAACCGGCATGGAAAACCGCCAGGCCGCGGTGGCGCAGGCGGAAGCCATCATCGAGACCCGCGTGCAATCATTCATGCACTGGGTCGATAACCGGGCGGTGGTGCCGGTGATCCAGGACCTGCAGGAATCGAGCGAAGCCATGCGCCGGCTGGAGCTGGAACGGGCGCGCAAGATGCTGGCCAAGGGCGAAGATATCGAAGTCGTCCTGGAAGCTCTCTCCAAAGGCTTGACCGCCAAGTTCATGCACGGCCCGCAACAGGCTTTGCACAATGCCCAGGGCGACGAACGTGCGCGCCTGGCTGCACTCCTGCCGCAACTGTTCCGCACTAAACGTTAGCGCGCCTGCGCTATAGCCGCACGGCCGCGCCAGTCGCATGCCCTGCGCGTGACGTTTTTGTTGTTTTCTCCTTTGACTCACCCCTTATTTGCCTTATCTTCACTGAAACCCGCCATGAAACCATCAATGCTCGCCAAGCTCGATCAACTTGCCAATCGCCTGGTCGAAGTCAACGACTTGCTGATGCAGGAGGACGCCACCGCCAGCATGGACAGCTATCGCAAGCTGACGCGCGAGCATGCAGAACTGGGGCCATTGGTAGCGCTATACCAGTCCTATCTGCAAGCCGCCGCCGACATCGAAGCGGCGCAGGAAATGCAATCCGATCCCGACATGAAGGAATTCGCCCAGGATGAGATCCTGGCGGCGAAGGCGCGCATGGAACAACTTCAGGGCGACCTGCAAAAAATGCTGCTGCCCAAAGATCCTAACGACGAGCGCAATATTTTCCTGGAAATCCGCGCCGGCACCGGTGGCGACGAATCGGCGCTGTTCGCCGGCGACCTGCTGCGGATGTACACGCGCTTCGCCGAACGCAATCGCTGGCAAGTGGAAATGGTATCGGAATCGGCATCGGAAATCGGCGGCTACAAAGAAGTGATCGTGCGCGTCATCGGTTTTGGCGCGTACTCCAAGCTCAAGTTCGAATCCGGCGGCCATCGCGTGCAACGGGTGCCCGCCACGGAAACCCAGGGCCGTATCCATACTTCCGCGTGCACCGTGGCCATCATGCCGGAGGCGGATGAAGTCGGCGATGTCGACATCAACCCTGCCGATATCCGTATCGATACCTACCGCGCCTCGGGCGCCGGCGGCCAGCACATCAACAAGACCGATTCGGCCGTACGCATCACCCACATGCCGACCGGCATCGTGGTTGAATGCCAGGACGACCGCAGCCAGCACAAGAACAAGGCATCCGCCCTGAAAGTGCTGGCGGCCCGCATCAAGGACGGCCAGCTACGCGCACAGCAATCGAAAGAAGCCGCCACCCGCAAATCGCTGATCGGCTCCGGCGACCGCAGTGAACGGATTCGCACCTACAATTTCCCGCAGGGCCGGATGACCGATCATCGCATCAACCTGACCTTGTACAAGCTCGACTTCATCATGGATGGCGATCTGGAAGAGCTGACCAATGCGCTGGCTGCAGAGCATCAGGCCGACTTGCTGGCGGCACTGGGCGACGCGGTGTAAGCCGCAGTGTCAACATTCCCCAGGCAATCTATAATCGCCTAGGCTGGGATCAGGTGAGGAACCAAGCGCCGCAGCCGTCATCTGATGCACGACATAGTTGTTTTTTCCGACCCACCATCATCGACTAAAAATGAAAACATCCAAATCCGTTTTGCTTGCAGTCGCTTTCATCGCCCTGGCCATCTTGGCTGCCGCACTGTATCTGCAGCACTTCCAGGATATGCAGCCGTGTCCACTGTGCGTGATCCAGCGCTATGCATTCGCGGCGATCGCGCTGGTTTGCCTGATCTGCGCCAGCCTGCCAAGCGGTGCTCAAAAAGCCGGCGCCGGACTGGGTATTCTGGCGGGACTGGGCGGCGCCGGCACTGCCATCTGGCATTTGTGGATCATCGCTCACCCATCGACTTCATGCGGCAGAGATGCACTGGAAGCGCCAATGAACGCACTGCCACCGGCCACCTTGCTGCCATCCGTGTTCAAGGTTGACGCTTATGCACTCTGCTCGACTCCTTACGACCCGATCCTCGGCCTGTCGATACCGCAATGGTCACTAGTGTGGTCTGTGGTGCTGGTCGTGATCCTGGTTGCCACGCTGTTCAAGGGCAACGGTAGCGGCAATGGCCGCTATTAACACCAGCCAACTCCGGTCGCGGTTAATTTAATGCCTGGGATTTCCGACACTTTTGCGATACCAGCCGGCAGCAGCATTGCCGCGGTATTGAAGCAGGCGCCGCTGGATCCGCTGGAGAACCGCATTCTGCTGATGCATGCGCTGGGGTTGACACGGATACAGCTGATTACCCAGGACGAGCGGGTTATCGATGCCCAGCAAGCACAACAACTTTCAGCCTTGTTTCAACGACGCCTGATGGGTGAGCCGATTGCCTATATCGTCGGCCAACGCGAATTTTACGGCTTGCAGCTCGAAGTCACGCCGGACGTCTTGATCCCGCGCCCGGAGACTGAATTGCTGGTCGATCTGGCGTTACAGCATCTGCCCGCTGCCGATACCCGGAACACGCCGAGCGTGCTTGATCTGGGCACCGGTTCGGGCGCCATCGCGATTGCCATTGCTCATAGCCGTCCTGACCTGAAGGTAACGGCACTGGATGTCAGCGCGGCTGCGTTAGCCGTAGCCAGCCGAAACGCGGCACGCCACCTGACGCCAGGCCACTCCCGACTACAGCTATTGCAAAGCAGCTGGTATAGCGCGTTAGCGGACCAAGGTTTCGATGTGATCGTTGCCAACCCACCGTATATCGTTGCCGGCGATAGCCATCTCGCCCTAGGTGACTTGCGCTTCGAACCGCAAGATGCGCTGACCGACCACGCGGATGGCTTGAGCGCGCTGCGCAGCATTATCGACGGCGCCGGCCGTCACCTGAAAGATGGCGGCTGGTTGTTGATGGAGCACGGCTACGACCAGGCCTCGGCAGTACGCACGTTGTTGCAGGCGCAGCAGTTCGATGCGGTGCAAAGCTGGACGGATATTGCGGCTATCGAACGCGTCAGCGGCGGTAGATATAAAGCACCGTAAAGCGCTCCGCGAAGTGCACCGCAAAGCACAGTAGATTAGAAAACAAAAAGCGCGGCAGGCCGTAATGCCGTTCAGTTAAGTGATATGACGTGGCCAGCCGCCACGGCGGCTCCGTCATCCCCGCGAACGCGCACTGCTGTCCGGAATAATTTTATTGACATTGTCATCAGAATAGTCCTGGCTGGAGTTGTGCTATTTGACTAGCTTCGCGTCTTCGTCGTCGATAGCTTGAATCC
>NZ_JAGQED010000014.1 GCF_018304965.1 Collimonas antrihumi | reverse complement strand
TCTTCGCGTATTTGTCAAATCCAGCAATGGCAAGTGTCGTTTGTTTCATGGGCTTCATCCAAATTTGTTTCGAATACCTCGTCTAACGCTTCAATGCGGTCGGGCGTTTACTTAATCAGAGATTCCCTAATAAAACGACTTATAAAAGGCGCTCAGCGGCGGAAAACTATCCCGCCGGTACCATCGAGCAGAACATCATTAAAAATCAATGAGTTAGCCAATACTCAGAATCAAATTTTGACAAAACTGATACAAAATCAGAAGACCAAAAAATTAAAGCTCGCTACAGATATTCGGCCGTAAGCTTCTGTTATCACGAGGCGTTGTCTTTGTCGGCAGACCAACATGCACGCGCTGGCGATCGTTGACCGCGCCGTTTCGGGTCATGTTAAAGAAATCACTGCGACGTTCCCTCCCAAATTTCGGTCGGCGGAAATCACTCTGTGCCTTGGCTCATAAAATTCTTGAGGCCCGGTGTTGTAAGCCCATTTATCGTTGATACGACTCCACCTTTTTCGGTGGGTGGTCCGATATCGAGGTCTCGTCCGGTGAGCGGTTCTAGCGCAAACCTCAAGTCATACCCAAATTCGCCCCTGGCAATGCGCCGTATGCGGTAGTCGCAGCCATCAAGGACCATTTGACCTTCTATCCCGATTGTGTCGACACGATAGAGGAGCGCCCCGCGGCATAACCATCTCCACGGACGACATGGCGGTCCTCAATCGAACAAGATCGACGCAACCTTGCCCAGGCACTACAATATCCACCACCCTCAACCCGTCCGCCGCGCCCATGCTGACTCCCGCGTCCATTCTCAGCACCACAGCGTTGCTCAGCCTGACGATGATATTGGTGCTGGGGTCGCTGCTGCGCACCGGCATGCCCGGAGTGCGCGAATGGTTTGCCGCCAACCTCGCCGTAGTGGGCGCGCTGCTGTTGCTCGGACTGCGCGGCATCGCTCCAGATTTTATTTCCATCGTCGTTGCCAATACCTTGCTGGCCCTGGCGGCGGCCGGCTACTACGCCGGTTGCGCACGCTTTCTCGGCCGGCCGCCGCACTTGCCACGACTGACAGCCGGCGTTGTGTTGCTGATCCTGGCGCTGCTGACCTGGCGCTACATCAACGACAGCATTCCGATGCGGGTGCTGGCGACGACCATGTTCAGCAGCATCGTCTGCGTTGCCGTGGCAGTCCTGCTGCTGCGTCATCGTCCGGCCGGCAGGCGCCGCTACAACTATTGGTTCGCCGCCGGCCTGGCGCTGGTGTTTGCGCTGTGCCAGGCAGTGCGCGGTCTGTACTTCATCTTGCTGTACTCGCCATCGGACCCGCTGATGCTCAACAGCAGCTGGAACATGGTGTTGCTGATCATCGGCGCCGTGATTATGCCAACCATGACCATGGCCGCGGTCATGATGATCCATGACGCCATGCTGGAAGTCGCCGAGGACGCGACCAATCACGACCACTTGACCGGGGCATTGTCGCGCAAGCACCTGGAAACCCTGGCCCGCGAACAGATCGTACGTGCTGGCAAATCCGGCCGGTCGCTGTCGCTGCTGATTATCGACCTCGACCACTTCAAGCACATCAACGATACCCACGGCCACGCCGGCGGCGATACCGTTCTACGGGAATTCGTGCGCATGACGCGCTCCAGCCTGCGCGATAGCGATGCACTGGGTCGGATGGGCGGCGAGGAATTCGCAGTGCTGCTGCCGGACACCGACACCGTAGGCGCGCTGAGGATAGCTGAGCGCCTGCGCGAACAGGCGAAAATGCAGCGGGTCGCAGGTACATTTGGCGAATGCAGCTACAGCATCAGCGCCGGCGTCGCCACCTGGCGCGCAGGCGAAACCTTCGACCATTTGAGCATGCGCGCTGACCGCGCTCTTTATACTGCCAAGAGCGCCGGGCGCAACCGTGTACTGCCGGACGATGGCGTAGCAACTACAGAAACAATGCATGCAACGTCCTAGCCAACTGGCGGTATAGCACACAGCGGCATTGCTCTCGGTTCGATATCGGACCCAGGCTCTCCATAAGCAGGAATATCGGTCGCCTGGTGGTATTCCTTGGGTTTGTGCAGATGCTGGTGCGAATTGACCACTGCGCCGGTTCTGGCTGACCTGCCGTGTTGGCCCACGCTGACTTATCCTGATGGAGCTGGCCTTACGGGACGCGATTGACTCATGCGTGTTGCGACAGGCAGCAGACGAAACCGATGCGGACATTTGTGATTTATCACAGCGGAGATTCATTGCTGCTCATAACGATTACCGATCCCAGCGCTCTTCTACGTCATCGAACCTTGGTGGTTGTTTCAACCTCGCCATCACGCACAGGTCACTTTGCAGGCTTCGCGCCTCGTAGTCCGCGCGCCATGAACTCAGCAGCGATTCGCGTAGCTCACGCTTGTTCAGAAAAAGCCCTGGCGGCACCCAATACAAGCCCGTGCCAGGACCGTTTATACGCTCTACGTATCCAAACGCCAACGCCATTTCCAAACGTGCAAAGGCGTCATCAAAGGCGTCCGATCCACTCAGTTCGTGCTTCGACACTGATCGTAAGGTGTCGGCCATCAGTTCTGATCCTGGTAGGAGCTTGTCCTCATAGGCCGTTAGGAGCTTGAAGCGATCATATCCGCCGTCCGTAATAACTGTTCCAATATTTAATGCGTCGCCTAGCGCATATTTGTTGCTGCCGAAGTCCGCGACCATACCAACGAATTTCCCAATGCTGGATAAGCGCCTGAGCGGCGGCTGCCGGATCACCCCGTGATGTCCAGTACATGGGGAAGCGCCTGGATGGCGCGCGGTCAATTGCTGCCTTCAACGCCCATCCCATTCACCAGACCAACCGCACACGATTAGGCCGAACTGATCAAGTACTTGATCGAGAAGGCTGTCAAAGGCCGGCTCGTAAGTCGATAGTTCGCCCAGGGTATTGCGGATGCGCGTATCCAAGTAATCGCCGTGTAACTTAACTATGGTCAGGCCGGCATGCACAAGAGGAAGAGCGCCAGCCACGTGATTTGCCGCGGCGATCACGGTAACGGGGGATATTCGCACTGGCAAACTTGGACGCCGTGAGGCGCTCAAGACCTACAACCTGTCAGCCTGGTTAAAGACGGAGGCAACTAGATCTCGGAAACAACGACGGAATTTGAAACAGATGCACATTGATCTGTGTGCGTTGGGATTTGAGAGGTCGTATGACAGGGTTGCTGCCTTCGCGAGACAGTGGAGACTGGATCAATTAGAGCGGGTCAACTTCGCAAGCAAAGGGACACCATTGATTCAGAAGCCACAATGCACGATGAGTAAATTGAAGCATGTAGATACAAAACAAAACGGGCCACGAAAGCCCGTTTTGTTTGATACGATAAAAGCAGCCGGATTTTAGCGCCCAGCCCAACAATCTGCGATGACAGTTGCGCTGCCAGCAGTGCCGCCGATCGTCACACTTTTCGCCCCGGTATTATCCAATGTAAAAGTACCGCATTTGTCGGCAGTACCTGTAGGTGCCGCCGACAATTTGTAGGCGGGGCCCGTCCCAACACTGATACTTATATTGTATTTTGCAGTTCCATTCGCCGGTGAAGTAGGTACTGGCAATGTTGCACCCGCGACGGGATAAGTATTGTTAATCGTGAACTGTTGTTGCATCCAATTACCATTCTGCAATAACGCCGCCATTGCCGCAGCGCGGTCGCCCCGCTGGACATATTGGCGATAGTTTGGTATCGCAACTCTGGCAAGAATCGCAATAATGGCAACCACTACCATCAGTTCGATTAGCGTGAAGCCGCCTGGCTTATTGGGATTTCTATATTTCATCGTTATTCCCTTGTTCAAAACAAATATCGGCAGCAATTAGTTCGGTTTAATTGTTAGCTGATGCCATGTACGAACCGGTCCAACTCCAGTATGAACCTTGAGCTCATCCGCAACACCGCCATCCAACGGGTTACTTTTTTGCGCCCAATCCCCTTTACCGAGAGGTGCCGACGTTGTATTGGTTGCAGTTGCCCTAATCGTCACCGAACTAAGGAGGGCACCGTCCGTAGTCAACGCCAAGATGCCATTTTTATAAATCTTCGTGTTAGGAGACGCGCCCCCCGTCAGGAAATTGGCCGCCAGGACCTGCGACACCCCGCCAGCGACGCAAATGTCACCTGTGGGAGCGAGAGTGGTCGCTAACAAAACAACATTGTCGAGAATTTGCAAATCACCGACAACACGTTCGCCGCTAGCGGGAAAATCGACATACCAGCCAGATTTGCTAGTCCAGTCAACTGCGGTATTGGTCAGGGTACGGCCAATCAGTGCGCTGCTCGCATCGAATTGATTCGTCAGGGTTTGCACTTGCAAAGCAGTACGCCCGGACACTGTCGCCGCAGTCGTGGTCGCAGTTGAACTATCCCAGATGCCGTAAAGACTCTGCACCTGCGTAGTACTCTTATCTGTCGTCGCCAGGAACTTACCGGTGCCGATTGTCACCAGATATCCGCCCGAAGGATGAGGCCCGACAACTGGCTTTTGCACGATGGGCTGCGGCTGCGGGGTAGTCGCGGCATCCATAGCGGTAAATAATTTGCTTTTAGTCCAATTCGCCGCAGACGTAGCATCGCTTAAATCAAATCTCCACAAATTTCCGGCCAGATCACCTGCGTACGCACCTATAAGTTCTCGATTCGCATTAAAGATGAGAGCAGGAGCTGACAAACCGTTCGCAGTCCCGCCGAGAGAGAATTCCTTGATGACACTGCCGTCAGACAAATTCACCACAAAAAGAGCAGCTACGCCGGTACTGCTGTCGTAACCGTTACCAAATACGACTCCCCACGCTCCCGTGGTCAATTTGACGATAGTCGCTTGCCCCAAGACTTTGCCCATGTCGGCAAAACCGGTATCACCGGAACTTTTCTCCCATTTCACGCTGGTCGCATCCAGCGAACCGGGATTAGTTACATCCAGCGCAAAGATACTATTGGCTCCAGCCCCGGTTGATCCAACCACATACGTCTTCCACGCAGCAGCAGTTGCATCATACGCATCGCCCTCAGTCAAAGGCCCATCAACGTAGTACAAATGCGCGTAGCTAGGACTGCTGAGTGTTTGCAGCTTGTTGTAAATCGAATTCGGCACATAGGCAAATTTCTCCACTCCGGTAGTGGCATTGAAACCATGCAGCATACCGTCGTTGGCGCCGACATACACCATCGGTGTCCGTGACGATTTTCCACTAAGAAAAGTGTTATAGGTTGCTCCACCGCCGGTGAAGCTTGAGTAGAAATAGCCAAAGTCCGATGCCTGGACAAACAGAGGAGCGGAATTAACGATATCGCCCAATTTGTTTGCACGGTATCGATAGGTTCCGGGGCCACCGCCACCGGCAGTTTGTTCATTGCTGCCGTCGCCCCTCAAATAATCCAGCACCGTCGATGCCGACAAGGCTGTTTTTTGCGTCGCTGTCAGATTCGCCCAGCTAAAAGCCACCGCGGCGGGTGGTGTGCTTGACGGGTTCCAAGTGACGATATTGCGACTCGCAGCGGCCGGCAGCAAATCCGCCGCATCGCTCCCGCTCCACGCTTGGGTGCCGGTAGTGCCATTGGTGTTCAGATTGAAAGCCTTCAAGTGACCGATCCATGCGCCGGATTCAAAACCTGGCACGTAAATCACAGAGTTGCCGCCGCTCACTCTGCCGCCACTCACCGATACTGCTGAAGCAGCACCTGGTTGCTTGGCGATATCCTTCAATACGCTGCTCAAGCCATTCTGAAGTTGAACAGGATCGCGGGCGCTGAAGTAACTTCCCCTGCCATTGACTGCTGCATGCCATAAGTCATCGATGGTTGTGGGCCTATCCGCACTAGGCGTAGGCCAGGTGGTGGGCGTTGAGTTGGGCGTGTAAGTCAGTGTTCCATTGGCTCCCAGACCGATTGTGAAAGTTGTCATGTGCTGCCAGGTTGCCGTATCTCTGGTGTTCGTCGGCTTAACATTATCCGTCAACGTTGGCCGCAAATCAGTGGTGTAGTAATAGTTTGTAACGTCTGCCAGGGTAGTCCCAATAGACGACACCGGGAAGTTGGTATCGCTAGAGCTGTCATTCCAAAAGCCGTCGGTCGACAGGATGTGATAACTGGCACGGCAACTGACCAAGGATGCGTCAGTCGCTGTATTTCGATAAGGGTCATTATTTGTATAATCAAAACCGCTGAGCGTACCTTGATAAAGTTGGCCGATTCGGTTCATTTGGGTACGTAACGGCGTGCCTTGGCCTGGGCTAATCGCATACAGCGCAGCATAGAACGCCTGCTTTTGAGTTGCATCGAAATCGCGAATGGTCAGCCAATCAGCGCCATCCGTAACGTCGCTATTGTTATAAGTAATGCCACCACTTGGATCGATCGCGTTAATGGTGTTGAACCCCACTCTGAACTTTGGCGTATAAGTTGAAGATAGCACAGGATCAATAGTCGAAAAAGCTAGACCTAAAGCCGTCTTTGTCATCAAAATCCGGGTGCGAGCATAAGAAAACCAGTTAGCGAAATTCTGGATTTCCTGCGCATAGGTGCAAGTTGAGCCGGTGCCGCAATCGGTTCGCGTCGACGCCTTGGGATAGGTTGTGGTAGTCGGAATAATATCCGTTCTTGGATAATTTGTATCGGTCTCAGTATTGCTGCCATTTGGTGTTCCGCTACCCTTCCAGGTGTAATAAAAAGCATACTGCGCGATGGCTTTTGTGTAGGTTCTATCCGAAGGATTACAATTAGCGGAAGATCCTCCGCTCGGCGTAAAATATGGACTAAAATCTGTTGGTCCATATAGTGGCAACGTTATCGAAGCAGATGGCCGAATGTAACAAAGAGCACTGACATCAATAGTCGCGCTAGTGCCGTTTATTGTTGGATACGGATCAATCGGGGCGCTGGTGACAGAAGTGCCCATTGCTACACCTTTGTAATCCACCCCGGGTGTGTAAGTCGTCGCCGGATTGTAATAAATTCCGTTGTAGGCGCTTGCGTAGTAAGCGCGTTGTGTCTTGCGTGAATTGAATTCGGCCGTAGCGTCGGTTCCCGTCACCGATCCCCACACCATACTGCCTGAATTATCCAGCGTGTACATGATGTTCGGATTGGGCGGCGTCACCACGAATAGCGGTGCATCCCCCACGGTAGGCGAAACCGCAGCAGACGACATGCCCGATACTAACGCCATCCCCAGACAAAGACTGTGCGCCAGAAATTTATGCATCCGGCCGCTGATCGTCCGACCTGAAAAAATAGTTTGCAGCATGGAGATTTTTCCTATCTCAATCAAAATTTTAGATAACTCTGCAGCATCACAACGGAATTATCGCTAGCCCCCACACCTCTTGCGGTAACCCGATACACCTGGATGCTGTCGTCCTTCTTAAGCTGAGTTGTATCCAATTTCAGAGTACTCTTTACGTCTTCCACCATGCACCTTGGCTGCGAAGAAACACCAGTAATTGTGCTTGTAATCTGTACCGAATTTGTGTCTGCCCATTTGGTCATGTCATCCCACAGATTTGTTGTGGCAAGCGGCGTCAGAATTGTTGGCTGTGTACCGGAACCGGTCAGCACAGCGTTTTCACAGGCCCGCAATGCCTGTTCCGCAGCCTGGAAAGCCAGTTCCTGGCTGCGCGTATTACCAGCCATTTTTTCTCCCAGCGTGACGTTACGTATCGCAGTCACGCCGAGCAGGAGCATGACGACCACAAAGATCAATACGACCGGCAATGCGATCCCTGATTGTGAATATTTTTTCTTTAACATAATGTTCTTAAGAAGTTCACGCTTTGGACTAAGTCGGACTAGAAAGCAAGAGTAGGTGCAGCACGATTTCGCAACGTGAATGTACGTGTCAAGGCGGCGTGCAATTTTTTATCTGTAGCGGTAGTACTTGTTGCACTGCAATTCAAATAAGTCTGTGCGCCATTTGTCGTAACAGAATTAGCACTATGAAGCTCCAGACAAATCGTGACACTGACGACCTGATCCCAATTCTTCTTGTTGTTACCCGTATTAGGCGGCAACGCAGCTACCGAGCTGGCGCCGTTGACGGAGAAAAATTTCGTAACAGCGTTAGCGCCGGTAGTATCGACACCGTAGGTCACCACCATTTTGTCGACATTGTTCAATATCGGTTGTGAGGTCGTGCTGCCGTTGCCACTGCAAAATAAAGACTGTGAACTTTCACCGCTCTTGGTAGCAATGAAAAAACTGTTGGTTACCATGCCGCCGGCGTCGTTGCCGTTGCAATCCGCACCGGCGCCTGACGTCGGGCTATTGGTAGCGTCATATGCATCAACTGCGTAAGCCACGGTAAGCCCGGGCTGGCCGCCGGATGTTGCACAAGTAAAATCCGGGGCCGTCGCGAGCGGATCTGTAAAACCGTTATCGCAAGCAGTCAACCCTTGTCCGACGGCCAGCCCTCGCCCCGCCAATCCTTTAAGATTTGTGGTGGTTGCAGTTACCATCTTTCCATAACCCGCCTGCATTAAATTGCGGCCGATTACGGTCAATGCAAAATTTCCGTCTTCTTGCAAGCGCGCATTGTCGTCATTCAGGCGGAAACTGCCTTTGCTGTTGAAGTACAGGCTGCTGATGAATATGAGCAGAACCAAACCGATAGTGACCGACACCATCAGTTCTATCAGGGTGAAGCCATGACTTCCCGCATGACGGATTCTGGTGACTTGATTTTTTTGCGAATTTTTCATGGCAGGAAATTTGTTTTAAAGCACCGCATATTTGTTATGTCCGTACCAGATGCAAACGCTGCAGATCTGCAATTTGCGCCGCCGGCGCTGCCGTCTCCTGGCTCATTGAAATACACAGTAACGACAAAACCATTAGTACTATCTCCCGACACCTCACCCCAGCCCCCTGCCATTGCGCTACCCAAGGCTTTGCGCCAGTTGTAAAGATCTCTTGTCGCAATCTGGTCTGGAGTACAGGTTGCGGTGGCGGCTACGTCAGTGCAGTTTTGAGGACTCGATGGCAGAGCTAGATAAGTGTCGGTGGTAACATACATGTGATTCGCTGAGTTGGCCCCGGCGACATTGGCACGGATGCGATCTGCCATATCTGCGCTGTATTGACTCGCCAACGAGCGAAATTGTGCTGTCTTCTGATACTTCAAGGCAGTCACTTGCAAGCCCGCCAGACCAAGCAGTGCAAACGAAGAGATCGTGATCGAAATCAGTACTTCGATCAGACCGACACCTCGTTGCCGGCTTCGGTTCGGCAGGGGTTTGTTCTTCATAAAAGCCATATCTTGTATATCTCCTGTCGAACTCAACAAGCCCTGGCTCGCCCGCTAGGGTCAAAGCACACGGAACGTGACTGCCCATTGAAGGCGAATGCAAAAGTGCTTGGCGGCGCTTGCGTCGGCGCACCCATTGCGTTGTACACGATTGAAGTAGGAGTAGTGGCTGTCGAGGTAGGTGTCACCGTAGTGCCGACAACCAAGGTTCCTTGACGCGCCAACACCTCGTTCTTGGTACTGTCGCTGCTGTTTTCTACCAGCACCAGCCACCCGGTTTTCCAATCGTTGTCCGAGGTGTCGCAGGTAATGGTTGAGGAAACGTCTGCACTGACGCTACGACAAATTTTTACCGCTCCCCCTCTCTTAATTGCCTCGGAGCGAGCCAACATGGTTGCAGCAATAAATTCATTGGCGTTCCCCGATAAGCGATTCTGCGCGATAAAACTCTGCATCGAAGGGATCGCCACAGCCAGCAAGATCGTCATCACAACAATCGTGATCATCAATTCAATTAGCGAGAAGCCTGCGCTGGAAGAACAGATGGTGTATTTGTTGTTTTTCTTAAAAAACACGTAATTTTTGGCATTTCCACACACACTAGGCTCCCAAGAAACGCAGATTTAAACCGATGCTGAATTATAGGTTTTACATTTCCACAAAGAAATCATTTGATCTTCCGCCCATCGCCATACCCATACCGCTTATCCAGAAAAATGGCTAAAAAGCTAATTTTATTGATTAAACCACCGGTAACCTTCAACATCTTGCAAAGACAGACAGTGTCTCGATGTAATAACTGCCAAATGCTATAATCCGGGCTTCGTTAAGCGGACAGAAATACGCACGAAGTCCGGCTCAGCGCGAAAGCAATGAGCCATTTGCGCGGTTGCGCCTCAAAATATCAGCCGCCTTGTTTGATCTTGATGCTGCGCTTTTCCAATGCCATGAGCAGATACGGCATGGTTTTCATTGAATGGAGTTTGCTATGTCGGCAACAATGCGGCCAATCCGCCTATTTATAATTTTCCTGCTGGCGACGCTAGCCTGTTCCGCCATGGCTGCAGAGCGCGACTTCCCCGCCTCAACCCAACGCGGCAAGCTGGCCATCACCAACTACCCGATCGTCACCGTCAATGGCAATGCGCTGCGGCTATCCCCCGGCTCGCGCATCTGGAATACCCAGCAGTTGACCCAAATCCCCAACTCGCTCGGCACCGATACTTACCTGGTGAATTACACCCTGAACGCCCAAGGCGATATCGACCGGGTCTGGATCCTCACGCCAGACGAAGCCAGCCAGAAAATTGAGACGCAGCGCAACGGCAACAAGTTGTAATTCAGTAGTAACTCAGTTGTAATTAAAGAGTAGTCATGGAAAAAACGATGCAAAAGAAAGTATTCATCAAGACCTTCGGTTGTCAGATGAACGAGTACGACTCGGACAAGATGGCTGATGTCTTGAACGCCTCCGACGGCTTGATCAAGACCGATCGCCCGGAGGATGCTGACGTGATCCTGTTGAATACCTGTTCGGTGCGCGAGAAGGCGCAGGAGAAAGTGTTTTCCGATCTGGGCCGCCTGCGCGAACTGAAGCGCAACAATCCCGATCTGCTGATCGGCGTCGGTGGTTGCGTGGCTTCGCAAGAAGGCGCGGCTATCGTCAAGCGTGCGCCGTATGTCGACATGGTATTTGGCCCGCAGACCTTGCACCGCCTGCCCGAGATGATCAGCCAGCGCCGTGCCACCGGTCATTCTCAAGTCGACATCAGCTTTCCCGAAATCGAGAAATTCGACCATATGCCGCCGGCCAAGGTCGAAGGTGCGACCGCATTCGTCTCGATCATGGAAGGCTGCAGCAAATATTGCAGCTACTGCGTGGTGCCTTACACTCGTGGCGAGGAAGTCTCGCGCCGGTTTGAAGATGTGCTGACTGAAGTGGCGGGACTGGCTGAGCAGGGCGTCAAGGAAATCACTTTGCTGGGCCAGAACGTCAATGCCTTCCGCGGCGCCATGGCGGATGGCGAGATTGCCGATTTCGCGCTGCTGATCGAATACATCGCCGAGATTCCTGGTATCGAGCGGATCCGCTTTGTGACCAGCCATCCGAAAGAATTCACGCAACGCCTGATCGATACCTACGCCAAGGTGCCGAAGCTGGTCGACCATTTATATCTGCCGGCGCAGCACGGTTCGGATCGTATTTTGTCGGCCATGAAGCGCGGCTATACCGTGCTGGAATACAAATCGGTGATCCGGCGTTTGCGCCAGGTGCGTCCTGACATCACTATTTCGAGCGATTTCATCGTCGGCTTTCCGGGTGAGACCGATGCCGATTTCGACGCGCTGATGAAACTGATTACCGATATCGGCTACGACAACAGCTTCAGTTTCATTTTCAGCCCGCGTCCGGGAACACCGGCTGCCAATCTGCAGGATGACACACCGCATGAGGTTAAACTGAAGCGGCTGCAGCAGTTGCAGGCAGTGATCGAAGAAAATATCGGCAAGATCAGCGCGGCGATGGTCGGTACTGTGCAGCGTATCCTGGTTGAAGGTCCGTCCAAGAAAAATCCAGCCGAGTTCCAGGGCCGGACCGAGAACAACCGCGTAGTCAACTTTGATGCCGGCCCTAACGGCGCGCGTCTGATCGGTCAACTGATCGATGTGAAGATTACGGAAACCTATACCTACACATTGCGCGGTGAAATCGTACTGGCAGAATAATTGGTAGCTTACGAGACAGCACCCACCCACCAGGCACACAAGATAAGCAAACCACAGCTTGAAAACTAAAACTCCTACCCAGCCGCACTACTTCATCCCGCAACCGCTAGACAATACGCGGCTGGCGCACCTGTGCGGACCGCTCGATGAAAATCTGCGGCAGATCTCGGCGGCGCTGGATGTGTCGATTTTCCGGCGCGGCGACAAGTTTATCGCCGCCGGCAGCAACGCGGAACGCGCGGTGGAAATCCTCGATCAGTTTTACGCGATCGCCAATAAAGTGATTTCGGTGGATGAAATCCAGCTGGCGCTGGTTGAGCAACGGGCCAAGCTGGGCATGGGGAAGAAGCCGAAAGCCGCCAAGAACAACGGGAAAGCTACTAGTGATTCAGGCGACGAAGTTGGTGTTGATCCAGCCGATGCAGAGCTGACCGAGACCGATATCGAAAGTCCGGTTCTGAAAACCCGCCGCAGCGATCTGCGTGGGCGCACTCCGCATCAAAGCCAATATATCCGCTCGATCCTGGAGCACGATGTGACGCTGGGCATTGGCCCTGCCGGCACCGGCAAAACCTATCTGGCGGTGGCCTGCGCGGTCGACGCGCTGGAGCGCGATGCCGTCAAGCGTATCGTACTGACCCGGCCGGCAGTTGAGGCCGGTGAGCGCCTGGGTTTCCTGCCTGGCGACCTGGCGCAAAAGGTCGATCCTTATCTGCGCCCGTTGTATGACGCACTGTATGATTTGCTGGGCTTTGACCGCACCCAGAAAATGTTTGAAAAGCAGGCAATCGAAATCGCGCCGCTGGCATACATGCGCGGCCGCACGCTGAACCATGCTTTCATCATCCTGGACGAAGCGCAAAACACCACGCCGGAACAGATGAAAATGTTCCTGACCCGGATCGGCTTTGGCAGCAAGGCCGTGGTCACCGGCGATGTTACACAGATCGACCTGCAGCGCGGCCAGAAAAGCGGCTTGATCGACGCCATGAACATTCTGAAAGATGTGCGCGGCATCGCTTTTACCCGTTTCAATAGCAGCGATGTGGTGCGTCATCCTTTGGTGGCACGGATTGTCGATGCGTATGAAACAGCATCGCAGGCAGCGCCGGTAGCATCCACCCATGGTGTAATCGAAACGGCCACGCCTCAAGCAATCAAACCAACCAAACCGGTGCAAACCGGTATTACCAAAACCGCCCGCAGCCGCCATGCCGTCAAAAAATAAACTTTCCTTGTCGGTGCAATATCCCGACCCGCGCCTGCAAGACAGCGTACCGCGTCCGCAGTTGAGGCGTTGGGTGCAGGCGGCGTTGTTAGCGCCGGCAGAACTGACGATTCGTTTTGTCGACGCCGAAGAAGGCCGCACCTTGAACCGCGACTATCGTGGCAAGGATTACGCCACCAATGTGCTGACTTTCGCTTACTCCGAAGATCAAAACGAAGATCAAGGCGAAGATAACGGTATCACCCGGGCCGATATCGTTCTTTGCACCGATGTGCTGGAGCGTGAAGCGAAAGAGCAAGGCAAGACGCCGGTAGAACATGCCGCGCATCTGGTGGTGCATGGCGTCCTGCATGCGCAGGGTTATGACCATGAGGACGATGAAGAAGCGGCCGAAATGGAAGACCTGGAAATTGAAATATTGGGCAAGCTGGGCTGGCCCAATCCCTATGCTGATCGATAGTTTTCTTCATTCCTCGACACAAACGCCGCTTCTGCGGCGTTTTTTATTTCTGCAATTCATTTCCATAAACAAGTCTACATTTTGTTTCTTAAAATCAATGACTTGCATTCAAAAATATTGCAACTAAGATATCCGATATCTCTTCTTATCTTTTTAATTAATAAGATTATGATGAATGCATGTAATGAACCGGCTTGGCCTGCGACTAAGCCACATGAAAACCGTCATTACACAGCTCCCGGAGACAAACGTGAACCAAATCATGTTGTTCCAGTTGATCGACCTCCCTCTTGTACAGGTGGCCTGAATGTCCTCCTCTACACTCAAGAAACCGGTCGTTCATCCGATCTGGCTACGCGTCACCCACTGGCTCAACGCGCTTGCCGTGATCATCATGATCCTGAGCGGCTGGCGCATCTATAACGCATCGCCGATTTTTCCGTTTCGCATTCCCAGCGAGTGGACCTTGGGCGGTTGGCTAGGCGGCGCGTTGCAGTGGCATTTTGCGGCGATGTGGCTGCTGTTTTTTAACGGGCTTGTCTATCTGCTGCTCAATACTGCCAGCGGCCGCCTGTGGAAAAAATTCTTCCCGCTACGCCCCGCTGAGGTCATCCAGGATCTGTTCAAGGCACTCCGCGGCAAGCTGCAGCACGATGCCCTCGACCACTACAACGCGGTACAAAAGCTGGCGTACGTCTCAGTCATCCTGGATTTGATACTGCTGGTGGTGTCTGGCCTGGCGATCTGGAAATCGGTGCAGTTCCCGCTCTTGCGCGAACTGATGGGTGGCTTCGACAACGCCAGGATCGTGCATTTCTGCGCGATGAGCTTTCTGGTCGCGTTTATTGTGGTGCACATCATCATGGTGGCACTGGTTCCACGCACGTTGCTAGCCATGCTGCGCGGCCGCTGAGGAGATGATCATGTTCAAGAAAACTCTCAACTCGACGCTCGACACGGAATCGATACTGAAAGACGCTCGCAGCGAATTGGCACTGCCATCGCGCCGATTATTCGCAAAACGGGCACTTACCCTGGGCGGCCTGTCGCTGCTGACGGGCTGCAATATCACCGACGAACCCTCTGTCAATCGCATGCTGGAGCGCATCTCGCGTATGAATGATGGTGTGCAAGGATGGCTATTCGATCCGAAGCGCCTGGCGCCAACTTACACCCAGGCTGAAATGACCCGGCCCTTCCCATTCAACGCGTTTTACGGCATTGAGGAGGTGCCGGAGATCGATGAAGCCGATTATCAGCTGGAAGTGACAGGCCTGGTGACCAACAAACGGCCCTGGACGCTGGAGCAATTGCACAAACTGCCGCAAAACGAGCAGATAACGCGCCATATCTGCGTCGAAGGCTGGAGCGCCATCGGCCGTTGGGGCGGTATCCCGTTCTCTTATTTTCTGCAACAGATAGGCGCCGACCTGAGCGCCAAATATATCGATTTTCAATGCGGGGATGATTATCACACCAGCATCGACATGCCGACTGCATTGCATCCGCAAACCCAACTGACCTTGACCTACGACGGCCAGATTCTGCCGCCGAAATACGGTTTCCCGATGAAGCTGCGGATGCCGACCAAGCTCGGTTACAAGAATCCGAAACACATCGTGTCTATCGAAGTAACGAATAAATACCCTGGCGGTTACTGGGAAGACCAGGGGTACAACTGGTTCGGCGGCTCCTAGATGCTGGCCCTGCAACCGTATTTATTGATTTTTTTGGCGCTTTTGCCACTTTTACCTGGAGATTGAAATGAAAAAAAACCTCACTACCCTGTTGATTACCTGCCTGATGATGACTGCTGGCGGCGTTTATGCGCAAGATGCAATGAAGAAGGACGACATGTCCAAAGACGCTATGTCGAAGGATGCCATGACCAAGCCGGCAATGGAAAAAGATGCGATGGGCAAAGACGCTATGGGGCACGATGAAATGGCGAAGAAGAAGCCGCACAAGAAAATGCATATGAAAAAAGATACGATGAGTAAAGATGGCATGGCCAAAGATGAAATGAAGAAAGACGACATGGGCAAAGATGAAATGAAGAAATAATTATCGTTTTCCCAATACGACGAATAATGCCGCAGGGCATTATTCGTCTTTTTTATGCAAGAAAATAGCCTGCCGGAATCACGATATAAGCTTTCCGACCCATGCGTTTCGTCGTCCTGTCACATATTTGTTGTATGCTATTGCTTCCGAAACAATGTGAAACCAAGGCTAACGCCATATGCCAGAGCACCCTAGTAGCGTCAAATCATTTGACGCTAAACCCCACCGGTCATTATTTGAACGCCTGACCGCACTGATTTCTCCCGAACCTGAAAATCGCGCCGAACTGCTCGATGTGCTGCAAGATGCACACGAACGCAACCTGATCGACGCTGACGCGCTGTCGATGATCGAAGGCGTATTCCAGGTCTCCGATCTTTCCGCCCGCGATATCATGATCCCGCGTTCGCAAATGGACATGATCGACGTCACCAAGCCGATAGAAGACTGGATGCCGGAAGTCCTGTCGACTGCCCACTCACGCTTCCCTGCTGTCGACGGCGAGCGCGACAAGGTGATCGGCATCCTGCTGGCAAAAGACTTGCTGCGCTACTACGCCGAAGATTCTTTCGACGTGCGCGACATGCTGCGGCCGGCGGTTTTCATCCCTGAATCGAAACGCCTCAACGTCTTGCTGCGCGACTTCCGCGCCAATCGCAATCATATGGCGATCGTGGTCGATGAATACGGCGGCGTCGCCGGCCTGATCACGATTGAAGACGTGCTGGAACAGATCGTCGGCGATATCGAAGACGAGTACGACTTCGATGAAGAAGAAGATAACATCCTCGCCATCCGCGACGGCGACCACGGCAGCCGCTGGCGCGTCAAGGCGCTGACCGAGATCGAACAATTCAACGAAACGCTGGAAACGGCACTGGTCGATGAAGATGTCGATACCATTGGCGGCCTGGTCGCCAATCACCTGGGACGGGTACCGCGTAAAGGCGACGAGTTCACGATAGATAATGTGCGCTTTGAAGTGCTGCGCGCCGATGCCCGTCAGGTGCATGTCTTGCTGGTTGAAAAATTATCTGGACCGACTCAGGAAGAAGCCTGAAAAAAGTAGATCAGGACAGCGCGGCTCCGCGCTGTTCCGACCTGCCCAACTAAGAGCAAGAAAGAGCAAAATCGCCGCTGCCTATGAGTTTTCGTCCCACCCCGATTTTTAAACTTCCGCTGCCGTTGGCCGCTTTATTAGCTGTATTAGTCGGCGCCATCAATGTATTCGCCTTCGCGCCGTTCGGGCTGTGGCCAATTCAATTGTTAACGCTGGCGCTGTTTGTGTTCTGCCTGCTCCGCATTCCTACCATCAAACAAGGCGCACTAGTGGGCTGGGCCTATGGCTTCGGCTGGATGGCGCATGGCGTCTACTGGATTTATATTTCACTGCACGATTTTGGCGGCTTGCCGGCTTGGCTGGCGGTGTTGGCGGTAGCGTTACTGGCAGCTATCCTGGGCCTGTACACGTCCATGTGCGCCGCCGCCGCGCTCTGGTTGCGGCAACACTGGTCGAGTTCACCGCTGCTGTTTGCACTGGCGATCTTCCCGGCCCTGTGGGCGCTGGCAGAATGGGTGCGCGGCTGGCTGTTTACCGGCTTCCCGTGGCTGATTTCGGGCTATGCCCACACTGGCAGCCCGCTGGCAGGTTTTGCGCCGCTGATCGGGGTGTACGGCATAGGCGGCATCTCGGCCTTGATCGCCGGTTGCCTGGCTTTGCTGCCGCGCTATAAGCTGCCGGCCGTGGCGGCTTTGCTGATACTGGTCGCGGGCCTCGGTTTGCACCAGATTAACTGGACCGCGCCACAAGGCAAACCTATCTCCGTGCGCCTGCTGCAGGGCAATGTGCCGCAGGAAGAAAAATTCAACACTGCGCAGATTGTGAATTCCCTGCGGCTTTACATCGATATGATCCGCGCCGCGCCGGCAGACCTGATTGCCACGCCGGAGACCGCAATACCGATCCTGCAAACCGAGCTGCCACCGGATTATTTACCTGCCTTGGCAGATTTCTCGCGGCAAACCGGCAGCCATATCGCGCTGGGAATTCCCTATATCGACGGCCCTTATCGCTACTCGAACAGCGTGATCGGCATCGCGCCCCAGGCCCAGGATCCCGCCTCCCGTTATTTTCGTTACGATAAACAGCACCTGGTGCCGTTCGGCGAATTCGTACCGTTCGGTTTCCGCTGGTTTGTCGACATGATGAATATCCCTCTCGGCGATTTCACCCGCGGTGCAGTGGTACAAGCACCGTTCGCGGTGAAAGACCAATGGGTATTGCCCAATATCTGCTACGAAGATTTGTTTGGCGAAGAAATTGCCGGCCAGCTGGCCGCCGCCAACGCAGCCGGCAAACCGGCAGCCACATTGTTGCTGAACATGTCGAACATCGCCTGGTTCGGCAACACAATTGCATTGCCGCAACATTTGCAGATCTCGCAAATGCGCAGCCTGGAAACCGGCCGTCCGATGCTACGCGCGACCAACACCGGCGCCACCGCCCTGATCGATCCGCACGGTGTTGTCAGCGTTCAGCTGGCCCCATATGAGCGCGTGACGCTGGCGACATCCGTGCAAGGCTATAGCGGCTCCACGCCGTATATACTGCTGGGCAATCGGCTAGTGGTGATCCTGGCCCTGCTGATGCTGGTGGGCAGCTGGTACAACTGCCGCCGCAAAGCGCGCAAGCAGCCCTAAATCAGTCAAAACCCGCTAAAATCGCTGGTCTTAGCGCTCGTCATCACCTGCTTCAGTGGGCCGCTGTACTTGATCCGCCATACTTAATCGATTAACCGGCACTTAGCCGTATGGAAAAGCAACAAAACGATGCTTACATTTCAACAAATAATTCTTAAATTACAAGATTACTGGGACGCTCAGGGCTGTGCCCTGCTACAACCCTACGACATGGAAGTCGGCGCCGGCACTTCGCACACCGCAACCTTCCTGCGCGCAATCGGCCCCGAACCCTGGCGCGCCGCCTACGTGCAACCGTCGCGTCGTCCCAAAGACGGACGCTATGGCGAAAACCCTAATCGCTTGCAGCACTACTACCAATACCAGGTCGTACTCAAGCCGGCGCCGGAAAACATCCTGGATCTCTACCTTGGTTCGCTGGCCGCGCTCGGCCTGGATCTCAAGCGCAACGATGTGCGCTTCGTCGAGGACGACTGGGAAAATCCGACCTTGGGCGCCTGGGGCCTGGGCTGGGAAGTCTGGCTGAACGGCATGGAAGTGACGCAGTTCACGTATTTCCAGCAAGTCGGCGGACTCGATTGCAAGCCGGTGCTAGGTGAGATCACTTACGGTATCGAACGGCTGGCGATGTACCTGCAGGGCGTAGAAAACGTCTACGACCTGGTTTGGACAGAGCGGGTTGAAAACGGCGTCACCAAAAAACTCAGCTACGGCGATGTGTTCCATCAAAACGAGGTCGAGCAATCGACCTACAATTTCGAGCACGCCAACACCGAATTCCTGTTCCCGCTGTTCGGCAACTATGAAGCGGAAGCCAAGCGCCTGCTGGAAGTGCCACTGGCGCTGCCAGCTTATGAAATGGTATTGAAAGCGGCGCACACCTTCAATCTGCTGGATGCGCGCGGAGCGATCTCGGTCACCGAGCGCGCCGCCTATATGGGCCGGATCCGTAACCTGTCGCGCGCAGTGGCGCAAGCATATTACGATTCACGGGCCAAACTGGGCTTCCCGATGTGGGAGATCACCAAGGAAAATGGCGATCTGTTGTTGCAAGAATTTGGAGATGAATACATGGCGGCAGTAGCGCAGCGCGCAGGGGAAAAGGCATGAAGGACACACTCATGAGCCGCACCCTGCTGATCGAAATTTTTACAGAAGAACTGCCTCCGAAAGCACTGGCAAAACTTGGCGATGCGTTTGCCGCAGGTATTTTCAACGGCTTGAAATCACGCGATTTCCTGGAAGACGGCGCCGTCGCCACCGCATTCGCCACACCACGCCGCCTGGCAGTCGCCATCGGTAATGTGCGCGCCGTTTCGCTCGATAAAACCATGCGCGAGAAGGTGCTGCCGGTGTCGGTAGCACTGGATGCGGATGGCCGGGCAACCGCGCCGCTGGTGAAGAAACTGGCTGCCATGGCTGCGCAATGCGGCAAGGTGATGATCACCCCGGCCGAACTGGAACGTGCCCCCGATGGCAAGGCTGAAAGCTTTTTCTTCAGCTACACCGCCAAAGGCGTGGCGTTGCCTGTCGGTTTGCAAGTGGTGCTGGAAGATACGGTAGCCAAGCTGCCGATTCCGAAAGTGATGAGCTATCAGCTTCAACATGGCCATGCCGCCGGCCACACCGTACGCTTTGTGCGGCCAGCGCATAGCCTGGTGGCGCTGCACGGCGACCAGGTGTTGCCGCTGACCTTGCTCGGACTGGATGCCGGCCGCCAGACCGAAGGTCACCGCTTCCTGTCGCAAGGCCGCATCACGCTGGCCGACGCCGACGGCTATGCGACTACGCTGGCAGAACACGGCAAAGTCATCGCCGGTTTCAGTGAGCGCAAGGAAAAGATTCGCGCTGCCCTGTTGGCAAGCGCTGCGGATGATCAGGTATTGATGCCGGAAGCGCTGCTGGATGAAGTCACGGCGCTGGTCGAGTGGCCGGTAGTGTATGCCTGCAAATTCGAAGATGAATTCCTCAGCGTTCCTCAGGAATGCCTGATCCTGACGATGCAAACCAATCAGAAGTATTTTGCCTTGACCGATAGCGCCGGCAAATTGCGTTCGCGCTTCCTGATCGTCTCGAATCTGCAGACCAACGAGCCGCATTACATCATCGAAGGCAATGAACGTGTGGTCCGGCCGCGCCTGTCCGACGCCAAGTTTTTCTTCGAGCAAGACCAGAAAAAGAAACTGGCCGATCGCGTGCCTTTGCTGGGCAATGTGGTCTATCACAACAAGCTTGGCAACCAGTTGCAACGCACGGACCGGGTCAAAGCCCTGGCGGCGGCAATCGCCACACTGCTGGGCGGCGATGCAGTATTGACCACCCAGGCCGAACGTGCAGCACTGCTGGCCAAGGCCGACCTGCTGACCGACATGGTGGGTGAATTCCCTGAGCTGCAAGGTATCATGGGCAACTACTACGCACGCCATGACGGCGAAGCGGAACACGTCGCGCTGGCAATCTCGGAACACTATCAGCCGCGCTTTGCCGGCGATGCCTTGCCGACTACCGATACCAGTGTGGCAGTCGCCCTGGCAGACAAACTGGAAACGCTGATCGGCATCTGGGGCATCGGCCTGCAGCCAACCGGCGAT
Source organism: Collimonas antrihumi (assembly GCF_018304965.1). Taxonomy (GTDB): domain Bacteria; phylum Pseudomonadota; class Gammaproteobacteria; order Burkholderiales; family Burkholderiaceae_D; genus Collimonas; species Collimonas antrihumi. The sequence goes on along the minus strand of NZ_JAGQED010000014.1, from coordinate 85,809 downwards.
AAGGATCCGTTTGCCTTGCGCCGCCATGCGCTGGGTATCTTGCGCATGCTGCTGGAAAAGCGCCTGCCGATATCGCTGGCGCAATTGCTGAGCAGTGCGGCGCAACAGTTCGCCGGCAACGCCAATTTCAAAGATCCGGGCAACGACGTGCTGCCGTTCCTGTACGAGCGCTTGCGCGGTCTGCTGCGCGAACGTGGTTATTCGCCAAATGAAATTGAAGCGGTGGTGGCGCAGCAGCCCGACCGGCTCGACAACATCATCGAACGCCTGGATGCGGTACAGGCGTTTGCCGCCTTGCCGGAGGCAGAAGCGCTGGCTGCCGCGAACAAGCGCATCACCAACATCCTGAAAAAGACCGAAGGCGTTGGCAACACGGTACAGCAGGATTTGCTGCGCGACAGCGCCGAACAACAGTTGTTCGCGGCGATGAATACGCTTAAACCCGAGGTTGACGCTGCCTTCGCCAAAGGCGATTTCACCACGGCGTTGAAAGCATTGGCGCGGCTGCGGGAAAACGTCGACGGCTTCTTCAACGACGTAATGGTGATGGCAGAAGACGAGCAATTGCGTAACAACCGTCTGGCGCTGCTGGCGAACCTGCATGTGATGTTGAATCAGGTCGCCGATATTTCCAAGCTGGCCGCTTGAATTGACACTGAAAACTTTCCACTGCGTCATTCCCGCGAACGCGGGAATCCAGCTTAGTCGGCAAACTGGATTCCCCACCTTGGTGCCCGCGTTCGCGAGGATGACGGAAATTATAGAATCGCCCACTAGCCAATATGAAACTGATCATCCTAGACCGCGACGGCGTCATCAATCACGACTCTGATGCCTTCATCAAATCGCCAGATGAATGGATGCCGATCAAGGGTTCTCTTGAGGCGATAGCACGCCTGAACCAGGCCGGTTACCGGGTAGTTGTGGCAACCAACCAGTCGGGTATTGCACGCGGCTTGTTCGACATGCAGGCGCTGATGGCGATTCATCAGAAAATGCACGAAGCCGCGCAACTGGTCGGCGCCGAAATCGATGCGATCTTTTTTTGCCCGCATGCGGCCGACGACAACTGCGATTGCCGCAAGCCCAAACCCGGCATGTTCCAAGACATCGGCAAGCGTTTTGAAATCAGCCTGCGCGGCGGAGTGCCGACGGTAGGCGACTCGCTGCGTGATTTGCAGGCAGGTTTTATCGCCGGTTGCGCGCCCTATCTGGTGCTCACCGGCAAAGGCGAAAAAACCCGCGACAAGGGCGGCCTGCCACCCGGCACATTGATCTTTCCGGACCTGGCGGCGGTGGTTGAATTCCTGTTGAAGAAACCGGTGGAGCTGTCGGTTTGATTTAATTAAAAAGACCATGAGTAACTCCTGCGGCGTCATTCCCGCGCACGCGGGAATCCATTTTCATCAGTAACTTGGATCCTCTGCCTTGGTGCCCGCGTGCGCGGGGATGACGAAGTTTTGAAGCGTTTAAGATTATCTGGAGTTTGCATGTTGCGTTTTTCCCTGTTTTTGCGTTCCCTGTCGTTCTTCCTGCTGATGACCGTCTTGACGGTAGTCTGGTCCTTCGCCTGCATCCTGTTTGCGCCCTTCCCTTACGCTCGGCGCTATTATTTGACGGCGCGCTGGAACGTCATGGTGATCTGGATGGCCAAAGTCATTTGCGGCATTCGCTATGAGGTCAAGGGCTTTGAGAACTTCCCTGATGCACCAGCGGTAGTGCTGAGCAAACATCAGTCGGCCTGGGAAACGATTTTCTTGCTGCAGATGACGCCGCGTCCCTTGGTGTTCGTGTTCAAGAAATCGCTGACCTACATCCCGTTCTTCGGCTGGGGCATCGCCCTGCTGCGCATGATTCCGATCGACCGCAGCAAAGGCCGCGACGCCTTCGCGCAGGTGGTGGTGCAAGGCCGCAAGCGGCTGGCTGACGGCCAATGGATCATCATGTTCCCGGAAGGGACGCGGATTCCGGTTGGCCAAACCGGTAAATACAAGGCCGGCGGCACACGCCTGGCGGTAGAAACCAATACACCTGTGGTGCCGATCGCGCACAACGCAGGTGAATGCTGGCCGAAGAATTCCTTCATCAAGAAACCGGGGCTGATCACCGTTTCTATCGGCAAGCCGATTTATCCGGAAAACCTGGATAGCAACGCGCTGATGACTAAAGTCGAAAATTGGATAGAATCTGAAATGCGCGTGATTTCACCGCATGTTTATTCCAAGAAACAATAATTCCCTAATCTGGTCGCCATTGAAACTATTGCATCAAAAGCCAGCAAAGCCACGTCTGGGACCACATAGCAGGCCCCAGGGCAAGCTACCGCAGCAGCAAGCGTTGCAGCTGGATCTGTTTGCCGACGATTTGACCACCAGTACCCCGTCTGTCGAAGCACCGCCAGCGGGGCCGCAATCAAGAGCGAAGCCCCCGGCTCTGCCGCCGAGCGAATCGACTGCGCTGGCGCCAGGCAAGCGCCGCCTGCACTTTGGCGAACATGTACTCGATTACACCCTGTTGCGCTCCAAACGGCGCTCCATCGGCTTTCTGATCAGCGACGATGGCTTGCGCGTGACTGCACCAAAATGGGTCACGCTGGGCGATATCGAAATCGCCATTCGTGAAAAGAAACGCTGGATTTTTACCAAGCTGAGCGAATACCGCGATCGTTCGACCCGCCGCATGCAACCGCAAATGGTATGGCGCGACGGCGAGACGCTGCCCTACATGGGCCGCAACATTACGCTGCGCATTCACGCTACCCAGAGGGCAGGAATTCATTTCGACGAGGCCAGCGAGGAATTGACCGTATGCCTGCCGGCCGACGCCGGCGAACAGCAGCTGAAGGATCGCGTATTGGGCTGGCTGCAGCTGGAAGCCAAGAGGGTGTTCGCTGAACGGCTACCGATATATGCGGAAAAGCTCGGCGTCACCTACCAGTCGTTTGCGTTGTCGTCGGCGACTACCCAATGGGGTTCTTGCACTTCGGAAGGCAAGATCCGACTGAACTGGCGGCTGATGCATTTTGCACTGCCGCTGATCGATTATGTGATTGCGCATGAGTTGTCGCATTTGCGCGAGATGAACCACAGCCCGCGTTTCTGGGCCACGGTGCAATCGATTTTCCCCGAATTTGAAACGGCCCGGAAAACCCTGCGCGACAGCGCCCAGGAAACCTTGCCAGTATTCTAGTAGGGTGGGCACGCATTTGTACCCACGCTTTGCCAAGACAAACCAACCATCGAGAAAAACCATGCGAATCCTCCACACCATGCTGCGCGTCGGCAATCTGCAACGTTCCATCGATTTCTACACCAAGGTACTCGGCATGAAACTGCTACGTACCAATGACAATCCTGAATACAAATACACGCTGGCTTTTGTCGGCTACGGCAGCAATCCCGATCATGCGGAACTCGAATTGACTTATAACTACGGCGTCGACAGCTACGAGCAGGGTACGGCGTTCGGCCACCTCGCAGTCGCCGTCGAAGACGCCTACAAAGCCTGTGAGGCAGTCAAGGCGCAAGGCGGCAACGTAACGCGCGAAGCGGGGCCGGTCAAGGGTGGCAGCACGGTGATTGCCTTTGTGCAGGACCCCGACGGCTACAAGGTGGAATTGATAGAACGCAAAGCAGGACATGGCGCCGACGCCACTTTATAAGTTGCTGCGGCCGGCGCCGGTTATGCCTGGTCAGATCAAGATCATCATGGCAAACGATTCGCCAACGCCACAAACAGTTCCATGGAGACGGTTTCAGGCCGCGCTTGCGGATCGACGCCGGCATCGATCAAATCATTCTCCGTAAACATGCCAGCCAGGCAGTTCCTGATCACCTTGCGTCTTTGCGTAAACGCTTTCAGCACGACGTCTTCCAGTTTTTTCTGATCGCAAGCCAAGGGTTGGGCAATCGGAATCATCCGCACGATGGCTGATTCAACCCTAGGCGGCGGATCAAACGCAGTCGGCGGCACGATAAACATCAACTGCATGGTGTAACGCCATTGCAGCATGACCGACAGGCGGCCGAACGCTTTGCTGCCGGGTGCGGCGACCATGCGCTCCACCACTTCCTTTTGCAGCATGAAATGCTGGTCCTGCACCTGCGGTGCGATCTCTGCCAGGTGGAACAGCAAGGGGCTTGAGATGTTGTAAGGAAGATTCCCGACCACACGCAATTTGCGATTGCCGGTCAGGGGAATACTGCTGAAATCGAACTTCAACGCGTCGGCGGAATGCACGTGCAAACGGGCCGGATCGAAATTCTTTTGCAGGCGCGCTACCAGATCGCGATCCAGCTCGACTACGTGCAATTGTTGCAGCGACTCCAGCAGCAGACGCGTCATGGCGGCCAGCCCGGGCCCGATCTCGACCATGTTATCGTCGGCTTGCGGATCGATCGCGGCGATGATGTTGTACAACACGGTATCATCGGTGAGGAAATTCTGACCGAAGCGCTTGCGGGGTATGTGATTCTTCATATTTTTCTTTTTTAATTGCGGGTTTGGTAGGGTGGTCACGTAGTGCCCACGCGGAATGCACACCCTACGCCCACCCTGCGCGCACCATTTGCGCCGCGACGTTCAACGCCGCCAGCATGCTGCCGTGATCGGCCCGGCCCAAGCCGGCTGCGGCGAGATCCAGAGCCGTGCCGTGATCCACCGAAGTACGTATAAACGGCAAGCCCAGCGTGATGTTGATGCCATGGCCGAAGCTGGCATATTTCAATACCGGCAAACCTTGGTCGTGGTACATCGCCAATACGCAATCGGCGCCTGCCAGATACTTTTGCTGGAACAAGGTATCGGCCGGATAAGGACCGCGAACGTCGATGCCGAGCGCTTTAGCCGCTTGCAAGGCCGGGCTGATGATATCGATTTCTTCTCGCCCCAGGTAACCGCCTTCGCCTGCGTGCGGATTCAAACCCGTCACCAGGATACGCGGCTGCGCCAGGCCGAATTTCTTTTGCAAATCAGCATGCAGGATGGCGATGGTCCGGCTGAGGCTGTCAAAGGTAAGCGCTGCCGCGACATCTTTCAACGCCAGATGCGTGGTCGCCAGCGCTACCCGCAACGGCGGCGTGGTCCGGTCGGTAGCCAGCATCATGACGACCTGCGCGGTTGCGCTTTTTTCAGCAAGATATTCGGTATGGCCGGTAAACGGCACGCCGGCATCGTTGATCGTGCTTTTTTGCAAAGGCGCGGTAACCATGCCGTCGAAAATACCTTGCTGCGCACCGTTGATGGCGATATCCAGCGTGCGCAATACGGCGCGGCCATTGCGTGCATCCAGGTGGCCCGGTTGCACATGCGCATCGAGCTGACAATCGATCACTGCGATCTGATCATGGGGAAAATTCGGCAAGCCGTTGTTGCGCAAGGCTTGTTGCGACAATGCCACGAGACGGATTTGCGGATCGATCTCAGCGGCGATCATCGCCAGGAAAGCAGCATCGCCAATCAGCACGCTGTTGATTTCAGCGCGCAGCTGCCAGGCCGCTTTGATCGCCACTTCAGGACCGATGCCGGCCGGCTCGCCACAAGTGACGGCCAATACCGGCCTCGGCCGCCCTGGCGATTTCAGCGGCGCTACTGTTGATTGCGCAGCTGATTGCACAACAGATTGATCAGGCATGCACTACTCTCGATACTGGCTGGGGGCTAACTCAAATGCAAACTTAAATACCACGCACGTAATCAACGCTCGTCGCCACGGTATTCCACATAAGTCCGGTCGCGCAACTGGCGCAACCATTCGTTGGTAGCTTCTTCCGTTTTACGTTCACGAATCGCCATCCGTGCCGCCAGGCGTTGACGTTCCTTGGAGACGTCGTTGGTCTTGCGCTCCACCACCTCGATCAGGTGATAGCCAAACGGCGACTCGATCGGATCGCTGACCTGGCCCGGTTTCAGGGCATCCATCGCGCGTTCGAATTCAGGTACAGTATCGCCCGGGTAAACCCAGCCCAGATCGCCGCCCTTGGAGGCCGACAAATCGTTCGAATACAACTTTGCCAGATCTTCAAACGTTGCCGCCTTGTTGTCGATACGTTCCTTCAGGTCGACCAGACGGCGGCGTGCCTCGGCCGCGGTGACGGTCGGTGTCACCTTGATCAGGATATGCCGCACATGGGTTTGCTGGACTGGCGCTGCCGCGGTGTCGGTCCCGGCTGCGGGCGCGGCACGCTTGCTAACCAGTTTGACGATATGAAATCCATTGGCGCTTTTCAGGATGCTCGATACCTGGCCCACGTTCAAATTTGCGACCGCTTCGACAAACAGCGCCGGCAGGCGATCTTGCGAGCGCCACCCCATGTCGCCGCCCTTCAAGGCATCGCTGGCGTCGGAAAATGCAGCTGCGATGGCGGCGAAATTGCCGCCAGACTTGATTTGCTGCATGGCTTCTTCAGCACGTTTGGCACGCTGTGCAATCTGTTCGGCCGAGGCATTTTCCGGCACACGGATCAGAATCTGCGCCAAATCCAGTTCCTGCGCGGTTTGCTTGTTGCTCTTGTCAGCGGCAATGTAATTATCCACTTCCGATTCCGAAATCTGGACCTTGTTGTCGACTTCACGCTCACGCAGACGTTGCAATAGCATCTCTTGTCGAATTTCCTCGCGGAAAGACGCGTAAGGAATTTTTTCCTGCGCCAACTGCTTTTGGAAATCCGGCATCGACAGCTTGTTCTGCTCGGCAATCCGGCTGATCGCGCGATCCAGCATGACGTCGTCTATCGACAAACCGTTTTCTTTCGCCAACTGAACTTCGGCACGCTCAAGAATCATGCGTTCCAGCAACTGCTTTTGCAGCTCGGCGGCAGGCGGCAACTGAATTTTTTGAGCCTGCATGCGTTGCACCACATCCACCATGCGCTTGTTCAATTCCTGCTGGGTAATCACGTCAGTGTTCACTACCGCGATAATGGCATCGACGGTCTGCGGCGCTGCTTTGGCTACGCCAGGCTTGGCGGCCGGAGCGGTAGCCGGTGCAGCGGGTGCGACAGCCGGCGGCGCCGGCTGATGCGACACCGCTTGAGCCCAGGCACCGCCGGCAGTAGCTGACAACAACGAGAATGCGATTGCAGCGAGTTGGGTTTGATTGGTTTTACGCATAATTGGAAAAACGTTCATAAGTGAAAATGACGGATTCAACGGCTAATGAAAGAGTCGGGTTGATTAACATTCTGATAACCTGGGACACCGCTACGCAGGGCTTGCATCGGATTCGACCCGATACTTGATAAACCATTCAACTCAAGTTGCACGAATATACCCGTAGTCGAGCGGGTTGACGATGTCGGCGTACGTTGTCCCACCACGCGGAAGACCCAGCAATCGGCTTTGTATTCAAGTCCAAGCAAGCTTTGGCCGACTGTTTTTTCCTGCAAAGAGTAACTGACACGGCCGACGCCATACCAACGGCGGCTGATAGGCCATTGAGCCGATACGTCAAACTGCTTCAGGTATTTACTGTCCAGCAGCAGCGGATCGACGTTGTTGTGATCCAGCTGGTAAGAGAAATTGATTACCTTCTTCGGACCTGGCTGCCACTTGATGGTGGAGTTGGCGCGTACCCATTGGTTATTGCTCTGGCTGTATTGGATCGTATTGTCGACACCCAGTTCCTTCGTCACCTGTCCGCCCGCCGCCAACAGCAAATCTGAACGGCTGCTGGTGATCGTGTCGGTCGTGCCCCCGAGCGACACGCGCGGTTCCGTGAAGTAAAAACGCTGACCGATACCCAGGCGCAAGCGTTCCACCCCGGATTCCTCGATAAAACGCGAAGTCACTGCCGCGGTGAGTTGATTGGCGTCACCGATACGGTCATGGCCGCTGTAACGGTTTTCAGTAAAAATCTGGGCAAAATTGAAATCTGCCACACCACTGTCGAACAGCGGGAACTGGCTCTGATCACGGAACGGCGTGCGCACGTAGAACAAGCGCGGCTCCAGCGTCTGCGTCATCGGATTGCCGAAAAACTTTGCGTCGCGCTCGAAAATCAAGCCGGTATCGAACGAGAAAGTCGGCAGCACCCGGTTATAGCTGTTACCCAGCGGTGTTGCACCCGTCGGAATTGGATTCGGTGTGTCAAACTTGTTCGGCGTGATGTTATAGGCAGTTGCATCCAGCTGGATTTTCGGCGTGATGAAATAACCCGGACGAATAATCGGATAAGAAAGCTGCGGGTTGATGTAGATGCGGTCGCCGCCCAACGGCAACAATGTGCTGCTAGTACCCGGGAAATCATACTGACTGTTTCTGAAACGTGTGTATTGCGCGTTCACGCTCCAGTCAAAACCGTAAATATCCTGTTTACCCGCGGTTACAGTAACTTGGGGTAAACGGTCATACGGACGGCTAAGCGTTGGATTGCCATTAGCGTCAAAATCCTGCAGTACCTGATAGCGCGAAGCCAGCGCTGCCACGTTCCAGAACGAGCCAGCGTAGTTCAAATCGAATTCCCGATTCAATATCCGCGTTGAACTTTGAGTGATCGAACGCGTGAAATCGTCTGGATAATGATTATCCGAAGCAAAGTTAACGTTCCAGCCCATGCTCAGACCAGGCACCAGCGTCTGCGCATGAATCGATTGCAAGGCGTAGCGATTACTCTTGGTCAGCTTGTCGTCCGGCAAAAATTCGACCTTGGTTTGCCCGCTGTAGCCATCCCCTATATAACGGGCGTCAGCCCCCATTTGCAAACCGCGCTGGGTGATGATGTTGGGATACAGCGTCAAATCGCGATTAGGAGCGATATTGAAATAATAGGGGAGATTGAACTCGAACCCGCCATTGTTGGTGCTGCCGATTATCGGCGGCAACACGCCGGACTGGCGCTCATTCGACAAGGGGAACGACAGCACCGGCGAACCAAGGATGGGCACGCTCTTGAAGTAAAGAATGCCATTATGGGCAACGCCCTCACCCAGGCCGCTATCGACGTCCAGCGTACTCGACTTGATATACCAGTCCGGCTTGGTGCCGGGGCAGGTAGTGTAGGTGCCGGTGATGATTTTCGACTTGTCTTCATCGATAAAATCGATGCGTTCGGCGTTGCCGTGGCCGTCATTGGCTTTAAACCAGTAAGTCGGATTGGTCAGGAAACCTTGCCCGGAATCCATATTCAGCTTCAGATCGTCGCCGGTGTATTTGTCGCCATAGCGATTCATCCGTACGCAACCGTGGGCTTCTGCCTCGTTCTCGACGATCCGGTAAGTCGCCTTGTTGGATTTGATCTCGGTTTGACCACGCGTCATGTCGACATCGTTATCCAGGTTGATCACCCGGTCCGGGCGGCCGGTCATCTGCTCAGCCTCTACCGTGGTCGGCGCATCAGAATCGTTGACCCGCGGCGGCTTGACGTTGTTTTGCGTGGTGGGAACGGCTGGCGTGCCAGGATCGATCGATTGCGCCCACACCCACATCGGCATGGATATCGCCGCGATAACCGAAGCTACCATGACGGTCATGCGCCGCAAGGCGGGCAATTGGGACGTGGAGCGACCTAGCGTGGTCCGACCCGAATTTGACTGAGATTGCTTTGGTAGCGCTGAGGAGGACCGGGTCATGAAATGAATTTGGCAAACACCATAGCAGGCGATTTTTTGAAATTAATCCCTTATTATATGGGAACTCACTACCTGCAACGCATTACGCGTGCTTATTACTGGAATGCTCAATGTCTTCATCACAGTCTGCCCCCGCTGTACCCGATCTGCGCCAGACCCAAATTGTCGAATGGCTAACTACGCTTAGCGCCACACCCACGCTGCCTGCAACGCTCCGCCCGGCCTCCGCCGACGCCAGTTTCCGGCGCTATTTCAGGCTCGATGCCGTCGATGGCAAAACCCTGATTGTGATGGACGCGCCACCGCCGCAAGAAGACGTCAAACCCTTCATTGAAATCGCCGGGCTGTTTGCCGGTATCGGCCTGTCGGTGCCGGAAATCCTGGCGCAAGACGTTGAACGCGGCTTTTTGCTGCTGTCCGACCTGGGTTCTACAACTTACCTGCAACAATTGAATGACGACAGCGCGCCAAAATTGTATATGGACGCCATCGACGCCCTGGTGTTGCTGCAAACCAAAAGTCAGCCAGGTGTGCTGCCTGAATACGACCGCGCCTTCCTGTTGCGAGAATTGCAAATATTTCCGGAGTGGTATCTCGGCAAGCATCTGAAAGCGAGCCTGAGCGACCAGCAAACCAGCGACCTGAACAAGGTTTTCGACGCCATCCTCGCCAACACCCTGGCGCAGCCGCAGGTATTCATCCATCGCGATTATCATTCACGCAACCTGATGGTGCTGCCAAGCGGTAATCCCGGCGTACTGGATTTCCAGGGCGCGCTGTTCGGGCCGATTACCTATGACATCGTGTCGCTGCTGCGCGATGTCTACATCCAGTGGGATGAAGCGCAAGTACTCGACTGGGCGATCCGCTACTGGGAACGCGCCAAACGCGCCGGCCTGCCGGTCAATCCGGATATCGACATTTTCTATCGCGATTTCGAATACATGGGCTTGCAACGTCACCTGAAAATACTCGGCCTGTTCGCTCGCCTGCATCACCGCGACGGCAAGGAAGCTTATTTGAAAGACATCCCGCTGGTCATGGAGTACACCCGCAAGACGGCGCTGCGCTACCGTGAACTGATCCCGCTGGTACGCTTGCTGGACAAGCTGGAAGATAAAGCGGTGCAGGTCGGCTATACGTTCTGAATAATTCGGCATAACTCTTTTGACAAAACATCCACTGTGTCATCCCCGCGAACGCGGGCACCAAGGTGGGGAATCCATTCTACGGTCAACATGGATTCCCGCGTTCGCGGGAATGTCGGGGACGCCTAGTCGGGGACGCCTAGTCGGGGACGCCTAGACGGCGATTTTATTAAAGCAACTTGAACAAAAGCATCCATGAAAGCAATGATTTTTGCCGCCGGCCGCGGCGAGCGCATGCGCCCGCTGACCGACACCATTCCCAAACCCTTGCTGACGGTCCGCGGCCGGCCGCTGATCGTCTGGCACATCGTCAACCTGGTGCGTGCAGGCATCACCGACATCGTCATCAACCACGCTCACCTGGGGCAGATGATTGAAGATGCGCTGGGCGACGGCAGTAAATTCGGCGCGACGATTACCTACTCGCCGGAAGCCGTGGCGCTGGAAACCGCCGGCGGCATCGCCAACGCCCGCCACCTGCTCGGCGAGGCGCCGTTCGTGGCGATTGCAGGCGATGTCTATTGCCCGCATTTCGACTTCGAGCAAGTCAAGAATACGCTGGAAGACAATGACATCTGGGGGCAGCCGTATGCGTTGGACACGCGCGACAACGCCTGGCTGTTCCTGGTAAAAAATCCTGCCCACCACCCGCAGGGCGATTTCGCGCTGCACAGTTTTTCGGTCAGCAACGAGCGTGAGCCCGGCCATACCTATACCTTCTCCGGCATTGGCGTTTATCGGCCATCGATGTTCGATGGCGTCAGCGCCGGCCAATCGGAAAAACTGGTGACCTTGCTGCGCGAAAATGCAGCGCGCGGCCAGATCGGCGGCGACGTGTATCGTGGCGAATGGACCGATGTCGGCACCATCGAACGCCTGAATCAATTGAACGCGCCGCTATAGCCGGCTCGACAACACATCGCCGCAGCACATTAACCTATTCCAGAAAGACGCCAGCATGACTCCTTACAGCACACGCCGCAGCACACTGATTGCGCAAATGCAGGCCATGGGCGGCGGCGTCGCCATCATCTCGACGGCGCCCGAGGCCGCGCGCAATGCCGACTCCGATTTTCCGTATCGCCACGACAGCAGCTTCTATTATCTTTCCGGCTTCACCGAGCCGGACGCCGTGATCGTCCTGGTCGCCGGCAAAAATTCAAAAGCGATCCTGTTTTGCCGGGAAAAAAATCTGGAGCGTGAAATCTGGGACGGCTATCGCTTCGGCCCTGACGCCGCCCGCCAGCAGCTCGGTTTCGACGCTGCGTTTGCGATCGACGCCATCGATACCGAAATGCCAAAATTGCTGGCCGATGCATCGGCGATTTTTTACTCGCTGGGCAAACAAGCTAATCGCGATACTCAGTTACAGGGCTGGCTCAACAAGCTCAGCGGCCAGGCCCGCATCGGCGTCAGCGCACCGGCCACCATCCATAGCCTGGATCCGCTGCTGGCTGAAATGCGTCTGTTCAAAGACGCGGGTGAACACGCCATCATGCAACGCTCCGGGCAGATTGCCGCTGGCGCCCATCGCCGCGCAATGCGCCTGGCGCGCCCCGGCTTGCGTGAATATCACCTGGAAGCAGAATTGCTGCATGAATTCCGCACCCAAGGCGCGGAGTCCCCGGCCTATACCTCGATCGTCGCCACTGGTGCTAACGCTTGTGTACTGCACTACCGCGCCGGCAACACCGAGCTGAAAGACGGCGAGCTGGTGCTGATCGATGCCGGCTGTGAATTCGAAAGCTACGCCTCCGACATCACCCGCACATTTCCAGCCAATGGCGTATTCTCGGGCCCGCAAAAAACCTTGTATGAAATCGTATTGGCGGCGCAGCATGCGGCGATAGCGGCAACCCGCCCTGGGCAGCGCTTCATCGATGGCCACAACGCGGCGCTACGGGTGCTGGCGCAAGGCATGCTGGATACCGGCCTGCTCGACAAGAACAAAACCGGCACGCTCGACGACGTGATCGCCAATGGCGACTATCGCCAGTTCTACATGCACAGTACCGGTCACTGGATCGGTCTTGACGTGCATGACGTCGGCGCCTACCGTGAACCCGGTGAAGCAGCCCCGGAAGGCCAGCAAAAGCCGTGGCGCAAGCTGCAGCCCGGCATGGTCACCACGGTCGAGCCGGGCATCTACGTGCGCCCGGCCGAGGGCGTGCCGGAACAATACTGGAATATCGGCATCCGTATCGAAGACGACATCCTGGTTACCGCGGACGGCAACCTCAGCCTGACCAGCGACGTCCCTACTTCGGTGGCCGAGATCGAAGCGTTGATGCGCAAATGAAGCGAGTGCGGCCCCAGGAACACGACGGAGTACAGACACGAGTATCATGACGTCCATGACAAACGCACCTCCCACCATCGTCGTCTTCGACCTCGGCGGCGTTCTCTTCGACTGGAACCCGGACTACCTGTTCCGCACGCTGATCGCCGACGAAAGCGAGCGGAAGTGGTTCCTCGCCAACATCTGTAACAGCGAGTGGAATCTCCAGCAAGATGCCGGCCGCCCGCTCAGCGAGGCAACTGCCATCCTCAGCGCTCGCCATCCGGATCACGCCCACCTGATCCACGCTTTCTATGCGCGCTGGACTGAAATGCTGGGCGGTACGCTGGCAGAAGGCATGGCGATTTTCGAGGCGCTGGAATCGGCTGGCGTGCCGCTGTATGCCTTGACCAACTGGTCGGGAGAAACTTTCCCCTACGCGCGCGACAACTATCCGTTCCGGCCTGTCATCCAACGGTTCAAAGATGTGGTGGTGTCCGGCGATGAAAAGCTGATCAAGCCGGATGCGCGTATTTACCAGCGCATGCTGGAACGCATTCGCAAACACTATCCCGATGCGCAACCGGCACAACTGGTGTTCATCGACGATGTCCGCAGAAATGTCGATGCAGCGCACGCGCTCGGCTGGCGCGCCATTCATCATACCGACCCCGCCGCCACCGTAGCCCAGTTGCGCAGCTGGGGGTTACCGGCATGAGTACCCCCCCCCTTCTGCAGCAGCAGACCGAGGTCGACATCGCCATCTGCGGCGCCGGGCCGGTCGGCCTGAGCCTGGCTGCGTTACTGGTCAAACGCGGCGTCGCAGCTGCGCGGATTGCGCTGATTGACGCCAAGACGGTTGAACTGGCACGGCAAGATCCGCGCTCCCTGGCGCTCTCTTACGGCAGCCGCCAGATCCTGCAAGAGATCGGCGCCTGGCCGATTGCCGCCACCGCAATCCATCAGATCCATGTATCGCGCCGCGCACATTTCGGCCGCACCCTGATCCAGCGCGAGGAATTCCAGCTGCCGGCGCTCGGCTATGTCACCCGCTACGGCAACCTGATAACGGCTTTAGCGGCACTGCCGGCGCTGGCTGGCATCCACTTGCTGCGGCCGGTGCAAGTCAGCGCCAGCACGGAACAAAACGACCACGTGGAATTGCAATTATCGGATGGCAGTTCGCTGCGGAGTAAATTGCTGGTGCAAGCTGAAGGCGGCATATTCGGCGCCCAGGATGACAAATCGCTGCAACGCGATTACCAGCAAATCGGCATCGTCGCCCATGTCCAAAGCAGCGCACCGATTCCACACCGCGCATTTGAACGCTTCACCGATCAAGGGCCATTGGCGCTGCTGCCGCAAGACGACGAGCACGGCAACAATTACGCCTTGGTATGGTGTGTGCGCCCCGATACTGCAAGCCAGCTGCTGGCGCTGGACGATGCGGCATTCCTGGATGCATTGGCACAAGCCTTTGGCGGCCGGCTTGGACGTTTTCTCAAGGCCTCGAAACGCAACAGCTTTCCGCTGGGCTTGAATGCTCGCCCCGCGGCTACGCTCAGGACTGTGGCCATTGGCAATGCCGCGCAAACTTTGCATCCGGTTGCCGGCCAGGGATTGAACCTGGGCTTGCGCGATGCCGCGGTGCTGGCGCGTTTGCTGGCCGGCGACATAACCCCGGATACCCTGCAACGGTTTGCCGCCGCCAGACAGGCAGACCGCAGCTTGACGATCCACCTGACCGACGTCATGGCGCGGATTTTTGCCAGCGCGCCAGACGGCGCCGTATCGCAAACCCTGCTTGGTTTGTCGTTGGGATTAGTGGATATCGTGAAGCCGGCCAGGCGATTACTGGCCCGACAAATGATGTTCGGACGACGCTAAACTTCGCCTCACTCATGCAATAAAAAAACCGCGGCGGTTTTAACCGGCGCGGTTTTTTTTATGGGAATGACCAACGCTTAATCAATCGCCTTCGCCATATCTTCAATCACCTTCTTGGCATCGCCGAACACCATCATGGTTTTATCCATGTAGAACAGCTCGTTATCCAGGCCGGCATAGCCGGACGCCATCGAACGCTTGTTGACGATGACGGTCTTGGCTTTGTAGGCTTCCAGGATAGGCATGCCGGCAATCGAAGACTTCGGATCCTTGGCAGCCGGATTGACGACGTCGTTGGCGCCTAGCACCAGCACCACGTCGGCTTGGGCGAATTCGCTGTTGATGTCTTCCATCTCGAACACCTGGTCGTATGGCACTTCGGCCTCCGCCAGCAACACGTTCATGTGGCCTGGCATGCGCCCTGCCACCGGGTGAATCGCGAACTTGACGGTAACCCCCTTGTGCGACAGCTTTTCAGCCAGTTCCATCAATGCATGCTGCGCACGCGCCACCGCCAGGCCGTAGCCGGGAACGATGATGACGGTTTCGGCATTCCCCAACAGGAACGAGGCATCGTCGGCGGAACCGGATTTTACGGGACGCTGGGCTTGCGCACCGGCCGATGTCGCAGCAGCAGCGTCGCCGCCAAAGCCGCCCAGGATCACATTGAAGAACGAACGATTCATCGCCTTGCACATGATGTAGGACAGGATCGCACCGCTGGAACCGACCAGCGAACCGGCGATGATCAGCATCGAGTTATTCAGAGAAAAGCCGATACCCGCTGCAGCCCAGCCGGAGTAACTGTTCAGCATCGACACCACCACCGGCATGTCAGCGCCGCCGATCGGGATGATGATCAACACACCCAGCGCAAATGCGATGATGGTCATCAGGATGAAAGGCAACCAGGACTGGGTCAGTACGAAGATAATCCCCAGCCCCAGCATCATCACGGCCAGCAGCAGGTTGATGAAGTGCTGGCCGCGGAAACTCACCGGCGCACCCTGGAACAGGCGGAATTTGTATTTCCCCGACAGCTTGCCGAAAGCGATCACCGAACCGGAGAAGGTAATCGCACCGACAAAGGTACCGATAAACAGTTCGATACGGTTACCGGTCGGCAGCAACTCGCCATGCGCGGCAATCCCGAAAGCCCATGGCTCCGACACCGCGGCAACCGCGATACATACCGCCGCCAGACCGATCAGCGAGTGCATCGCCGCGACCAGTTCCGGCATCTTGGTCATCTCGACGCGTTTCGCCAGGAAAGCGCCGATACCACCGCCCACCACCACGCCGCCGGCCACCAGCCAGAAACCGAGGCCGGCTCCTTGCGATTCCGCTTTCAGCTTGACGATCAGGGCAATCGTGGTAACGACGGCTATCGCCATGCCGCTCATGCCAAAGACATTACCGCGCCGCGCCGAAGACGGGTGCGACAAACCCTTGAGCGCCTGGATAAAACAAACCGAAGCGATCAGGTACAACATGGTCACCAGATTCATGCTCATTGGTGCGCTCCCTCTTTAGCTGCAGGCTTGGCCTTGGGCTCTTTTTTCTTGAACATTTCCAGCATGCGCTGGGTCACCAGAAAACCGCCGAATACATTGACAGCCGCCAGCGCCACCGCCAGCGTGCCGGCGACCTGGCCGACGATGCCTTCGGTCAGCCCGGCCGCCAGCATGGCGCCGATGATGATGATGGCCGAAATGGCATTGGTGACCGCCATCAGCGGTGTATGCAAGGCAGGTGTAACGGTCCAGACCACGTGGTAACCGACGTAGATCGCCAGTACGAAAATGATCAGGTTGGTGATGGTGTGGGTGACTTCCATGATTTTCCCTTCAAACGATCTCGAATAACTTCCGCTCCGTCATTCCCGCGAACGCGGGAATCCATCTTAGTTGCAACGCAATGCAGTAATTTGGATTCTCCGCCTTGGCGCCCGCGTTCGCGGGGATGACGAAATTTTTAGATCTTTTTTAAACCGGTGATACGGTTGTTGTCATCGACAAACACCACTTTCGGCACATAGCTACTTGCCTCTTCATTCGAAAGCGGGGCATAAGTACAAATGATCAGCAAGTCGCCCAGGTGGGCGCAGCGTGCAGCGGCGCCGTTCAGCGAAATCTCGCCGCTGCCGCGTTTGCCGCGGATCGCGTAGGTCGAAAAGCGTTGGCCGTTGTTGACGTTGTACAGCTCGATCTTCTCGAACTCGCGAATGTCGGCCGCTTCCAGCAGATCTTCATCGATCCCGCAAGAGCCCTCATAGTGCAGGTCGGCTTGGGTAACGGTTGCGCGATGAATTTTTGCGCGCAGCATGATGCGTTGCATATCTTGTTTCTCCAGTTTACGAAGCCTCCAGCCCAGTTGCGGCCGGATGCCTCTTTACAGCTATTAATTAAATCGGTATTTATTTCTGACTTGTATTTGTGCAGCTTATTTGCGCAGCACTTCGCCGCCGCTGCACAACAAGGTGCCGGCAACGATATCGTCCTCGCGATTAATCACCAGGCCGCCTTCGGCATTGACGATCAGCTTGAGGAAATCGAGTACGTTGCGCGCATACAACGCTGAAGCATCTGCCGCCACCAGCGCAGCCAGGTTGCCTTCGCCGATGATGTGGACGCCATGCTTGATGACGGTCTTGCCACTTTCGGACAATGGGCAGTTGCCGCCCTGGTCAACCGCCATGTCGAGAATCACCGAGCCCGGCTTCATCGCCTTGACGGTGTCTTCGCTGATCAGCACAGGTGCTTTGCGGCCGGGAATCAGTGCTGTAGTGATGATGATGTCGGCTTGCTTGGCGCGCTCGTGCACCAGTTCAGCCTGGCGTCGCATCCAGTCGGCCGGCATCTGCCGCGCATAACCGCCAACGCCCTGGGCGATTTCCCGCTCTTCATCCGTGATGAAAGGCACATCCAGGAATTTCGCGCCCAGCGATTCGATCTGTTCCTTGACCGCAGGCCGTACATCGGAGGCTTCGATGACCGCGCCAAGGCGCTTGGCGGTGGCGATCGCTTGCAAACCGGCAACGCCTGCGCCCATGATCAACATACGTGCGGCCTTGACGGTACCGGCGGCGGTCATCAACATCGGCATGAAGCGCTGATACGTATTGGCCGCCATCAGCACCGCTTTGTAGCCGGCGATATTGGCTTGCGACGACAGCACGTCCATCGATTGCGCACGCGAAGTACGCGGCGCCGCTTCCAGCGCAAACGCTGTCAGGCCATGACTTGCCATAACAGCAATATTGTCGGCATCAAAAGGATTCAGCATGCCGACCACGACCGTACCGCTTTTCAGCAGAGGCAGCTCATCAGCGCCGGGGGCACGTACCTTGAGTACGGTTTCCACGCCGAATGCCGCCGCCGCGGTAACCACCTCGGCGCCCGCAGCCGCGTAGGCTTCATCGGTAATGCTGGATAAAATGCCTGCGCCAGACTGCACCAGTACCTGATGCTTGGCTGCCACCAGCTTTTTTACCGTTTCCGGAGTCGCTGCAACCCGTGTCTCGCCAGGCCGCGTCTCGGCGGGGATGCCGATTTTCATGTACTTCTCCCACTAGGTTAGAAATTTTTTTGATTTGTTGAGGATTTTTCAGTCAATCACAACAAATATGTTGAGGACAGAGTAATTCACCACGCTACGGTGGTTCTTAAACTCTGTCCCGCAATTAGTTGTATGGAATCTTACACGGAAAAATTGCGACCCAACAACCTGACGTCTTGATGCAGGTTATTTATCCTAAAATTAATCATTAGTTGCGTGTATGACTACAATCACTTCTTCGCTCTGTGCTAGGCGCTGCGAAAGCCTTCCTTGCCGCTTCTCATCCAAAACCGGCAGGCAAGTTAAAATATCGGATTAACCGAGGAATTTATGACTGACGTTTGGAAACCCTCTGTCACAGTCGCCGCGATCATAGAGCGCGACGGCCGCTTTTTGCTGATTGAAGAAGCGACCAGTGACGGCATCCGCATCAACCAGCCAGCCGGCCATCTCGATCCCAACGAGTCGCTGCTGGAGGCGGTCGTGCGCGAAACGCTGGAAGAAACCGCCCATGATTTCACCCCTACCGCGCTGGTTGGCATGTATATGGCGAGTTATGTATCGGCGCGTACCGGCAAAGCGGTCACTTACCTGCGCTTCGCCTTTTGCGGCGATCTTGGCGCACAGCACGATCAGGCGCTCGATCATGGCATCTTGCGTACCCTGTGGATGTCGCGCGACGAACTCGCGGCCTGCCCCGAGCGCCACCGCGGTTCGCAAGTGTTGCTTTGCATAGACGATTACCTGCGCGGCCAGCGCGCACCGTTAAGCATGCTGAACACCCATCCAAGCGCTTACGGAGTGGCTAATGCCTAGTAAAAAACGCGTAGTCATCGGCATGTCGGGCGGGGTCGACTCTTCAGTCTCGGCCTGGATGCTGAAACAGCAAGGTTATGAAGTCATCGGCCTGTTCATGAAAAACTGGGAGGACGACGACGATTCCGAATACTGCTCGACGCGGCAGGATTGGATCGATGCGGTCAGCGTGGCCGATGTGATCGGGGTCGACATCGAAGCGGTGAATTTCGCCGCCGAGTACAAGGATCGGGTATTCGCCGAGTTCCTGCGCGAGTATCAGGCTGGGCGCACTCCCAATCCGGATGTCCTGTGCAACGCCGAAATCAAGTTCAAGGCCTTTCTCGATCACGCCATGAAACTGGGCGCCGATCTGATCGCTACCGGCCATTACGCCCGGGTGCGGCAAGCCGATTCGGGCCGCTTCGAGTTGTTGAAAGCGGTCGACGCCAGCAAGGACCAAAGCTATTTCCTGCACCGCCTGAACCAGTCGCAGTTATCGCGAACCTTGTTCCCGCTGGGTGAAATCCAGAAGACCGAGGTGCGCAAGATTGCCGAACAGATTCAATTGCCGAATGCTAAGAAAAAGGACTCGACCGGCATCTGCTTTATCGGCGAACGGCCATTCCGCGAATTCCTGAACCGTTACCTGTCTTATAAACCGGGACCGATGAAAACTCCGGACGGCGATGTGGTGGGTGAGCATGTCGGCCTGAGTTTCTACACGCTGGGCCAGCGCAAGGGCATCGGCCTGGGCGGCATGAAGACGCACAAGAATGCCGGTGGCGATAGCGATCCCTGGTATGTCGCCAGGAAAGATGTGGAAAACAACACTTTGTACATCGTCCAGGGACATGATCACCCTTGGCTGCTGTCGTCGACGCTGCAAGCCGGACAACTCAGCTGGGTGTCGGGCGAAGCGCCGGATAGTGAGTTTTTGTCTGCCAAGACGCGCTATCGGCAAGCTGACATGGCATGTGCATTTGAGAGCCTGTTATTGCCGGAAACAGGGACGAAAGCGGGGGCCGAAACAAAAACGGAAAACTTCGCGCTCAATTTCACCGATCCGCAATGGGCTGTCACTCCCGGCCAGTCTGCCGTGCTGTATGACGGCGATATCTGTCTCGGCGGCGGCATCATCGAGTCATCCGGCAGCATTGCCTGACCACTATCTGACCTATCTGACGCTGGTTTTGCATCTTGACGATGCGAAACCAGCGCAATTCCGACTGGCCGCTCTGGCCCGGTCGTTTCTACCCGCCTTACCTCCAAGCTTTCCCTGACTTTGGTTTGTTGTGCGCCTGCAGCAAAAAGTTTCCTTCTATTATTTCTATTTCAGAAATAGTTAATTTCCAATAAGGCCATTTATTGTTGATCGTGGAATCTCTACACTTAGCTTCATCGATGGGCGCAACACACAAGCAATATCAACAACGCAAGTGCGCCGCTCACCGAGGCAGGACCCGACGGGCTGCAATTCCGCCTGTTCCGCCGAGCCCGGTGCCATCAACTTACTGGAGAAAAACATGAACGCCAAACAACTTATCGCAGGTCTCGCAATCTTGGCCGCCGCTGGCAGCGCCATGGCCGTTACCCCATACCCACCTGAAACACCGTTCGTCTCGACCAAATCGCGTGCCGATGTCCAGGCCGAACTGTTGCAAGCGCAGAAAGATGGTTCGCTGGCTGTAGCGCGTAACCAATACCCTGTGATTGCGGCCGCAAGCAAACCGGCCAGCCGCGCTGAAGTCGTGAGCCATATCACCAAAGAAAATTCATCGGTCTACAACGGCAACTAAGCTGAGCTAAGCTGAAAAAGTATCTGATGCGACGCTGACGCGACGAGTTTCAGCGTTACGCAAAAACGCCAGCAATGCTGGCGTTTTGCTATTATTGAATCACATCCTCGTGCACCGCAAAACCCGGGGTTTTAGCAGATAGAAACGTTCAAACCAGTCATTCTATTTTGGGTTCACATGCGGTTATTTTCCCTCCCTAAGCATTACCCTTCGGCCAATCTGCTGCTGGCCTGCTCCTTTACGCTCCTGCTGAGCGCCTGTGCCGATTTTTCGGGCATCACTCCGCAATCCAAATTGACGGATGGTAATTCGCTCTCCGCCGGCGCGGAGCTGACAAACATCGCCAACACCACATGGCCTACAAGTGCCTGGTGGCAAAATTATCGCGATCCGCAACTTGATGCCCTGGTACAGCAAGCCATCGCTGACAGTCCTAATCTGAAGATTGCCCAGGCGCGCATCCGCCAGGCTTCGTCATTGGCCGGCGTGGCGCGCGCCGCCACACTGCCCAAGGTGGGCGCCGAGGCAAGCAGCACGCGCGGCTTGTACTCATCCGAATATATCTTCCCGCCACCACTCGGCGGCAGCTGGAACTGGGACAATGAAATTACCGTCAAGGCCAGCTACGACCTTGACCTGTGGGACAAGGATCGCAGCGCGCTGGAATCGGCACTCGATACCGTCCATGTCAGCGCCGCCGAAGCCCGCAGCGCCCAGTTGAATCTGGAAGTCGCCGTGGT
Organism: Collimonas antrihumi; assembly: GCF_018304965.1. Lineage (GTDB taxonomy): Bacteria > Pseudomonadota > Gammaproteobacteria > Burkholderiales > Burkholderiaceae_D > Collimonas > Collimonas antrihumi. The sequence goes on along the minus strand of NZ_JAGQED010000014.1, from coordinate 64,038 downwards.
ACGCGGCTATCTGCAGCTGGCCACGCAATACGCGCTGCGCGACATCTCCAGCGCGACGCTGGCACAGCAAACTTCCATCGCCAGCATCGCGCAACGAAAACTGGCGGCAGGTCTCGGCACCCGGCTGGAAGTCAGCCAGGCCGAAACGGCATTGCCTGAGGCGCGCGCCAACATCGAGAAGATCGACGAGAACATCGCCCTGCTGCGCAACCAGATTGCCGCCTTAAGCGGCAAAGGTCCAGGCAGCGGCGAGGCGATTCAGCGGCCGCAACTGGCTGCCCGCCTGGTCGGTGCCGACAACCAGGCGCCGCTGGCTATCGGCTTGCCCGACAATGTGCCGGCGCACCTTATCGGCCGCCGCCCGGATGTGATTGCGCAACGCTGGCGGGTCGAAGCGATGGACAAAAATATCGATGTCGCCAAGGCGGCGTTCTATCCGGATATCAATATCTCCGCTTTCATCGGTTTGCAAGCGCTCGGCTTCACCAATTTCCTGAGTTCGTCTGCCGGCGTGCGCGGCGCCGGGCCGGCAATTTCGCTGCCGATTTTTGAAGGCGGCCGCCTGCGCGCCAATCTCGGCGCGCAAACCGCGGCACTCGACGGCGCTATCGAAAGTTACAACAACACCTTGGTGCAAGCCCTGCAAAACGTCGCCGACCAGATCGTCAAACTGAAATCGCAGCAACAGCAACGCGGACAGTCGGAACAGGCATTGGCGCTATCGCAGCAATCCTACGATCTGGCCAAGCGCGCTTACCAGGCCGGGCTGACACCCAATATCAATGTCATACAAACCCAGTTGACCCTGTTGCAGCAGCAGCAACGCGTGGCGCAAATCCGCGCCAGTTACCTGGACAGCTGGGCGCAACTGATGCAGGCGCTGGGCGGAGGTCTCGGCGACGATTTGCCGCAACCCGCTACCACTGCAGCTGCAGAAAAATAAGCGGCGCCAATCATGACAATCGTGAGCGAGATTGCAAGCAATCGGCAAAGCTGGCTGGATCATCTGAAACATGCGGCCGTCAGCTGGGTAGAAGGTCATGGCCAGGATCTGCTGCATATCAGCAAAATCCTGCTGGCGACTTTGCTGGCGCTGGGCCTGTCACTGTTATTCGACCTGTCCAAGCCCGGCACCGCAATGGTGACCGTCGTCATCGTGCTGCAGCCACGCAGCGGCCTGGTGCTGGCCAAGGGTTTTTATCGTTTCGTCGGCACCGCGGTCGGGGTCGTCATGTCGATCATCCTGGCAGCTTCGTTTTCGCAACAACCGGTCTTGTTCCTGGCGGCCGGCGCCTGCTGGCTGGCTTTTTGCACCGCCGGCTCGACCGTATTCCGCAATTTTCAATCGTATGCCTTCGTGCTGGCCGGATACACCCTGGTCATTGTCGGCTTGCCGGCGGCGCTGCAGCCTGATCAAGCCTTCGATATCGCCATGACGCGCCTCGCCGAAGTGATGCTGGGGCTACTTTGCGCCGGCGTCGTCAGCGACGTGCTGTTCCCCAAACAACTGTCCGACGTCCTCTTGCAGATTGCGCGTAAGCGCTTCGCCGATTTCAAGAGCTTCATAGCGTTGGATGACGTTGCTGCCGACTCGCGGCCAGTGCGTGAGCGAATGGTGCTGCGCTTTATCGGCGAAGTCGTTTCGCTTGAAGCCCTGCGCACTTCATCGGTATTTGAAAGCGCTGCCGGACATCTGCAAAGCCTGCGGCTAAGGCAGTTGAATAATGCCTTCATGACCGCCTCCACCACCTTTCATTCGCTCGACCAGCTGTTCGGCCGCTTGCAAGCCAATGGCAAACTAAGCACGCTCGATGCCTTGTTGATGGAGTACAAAGCGATCGTGCGCGCGCTGTCCAGCCAGAATCTCTCGCTGCTGACACAAGTGCGCGGTGAGCTGCCGCAACGCCTGACCGCCTTGCGCCGCGGCCTGGCTGCCAGCAGCGACAGCGACAGCAGCCACCTGCTCGATTTCGACTCGGCCACCGAATTGCTGACAAGATTCGCCTATGAACTGCAGATTTACGCAAGAATCCATGCCGTCGTGATCCAGACCGAGTTGCACCGGCCGGACGACGTCCAGCTGATCTCGCATTATGTGGCGCGCACCGACCCGACGATGGTCGTGACATCAGCCTTGCGGGCGGCGATCGGCTTTGGCGTATCGTCGCTATTCTGGATACAATCCGGCTGGGTTTCCGGCACCGACGCTGTCGTCATGGCGACCGTCGTCAGCGCCCTGTTTGCGGCAGCTCCCTCCCCCTCCAAGATCGTAAAGCAGTTCATGATCGGCGCTGCGCTGGGTGGATTTTTCGGATTCTTGTCGGCGTATTACCTGCAATCGCAAGCAGAAAATTTCTCCATGCTGTGCCTCTCGCTGGCGCCGTTTATCCTGATCGGCGCCTGGCTTAGCACCACCAGGAAATACGCCGGCATCGGCACCGGCATATTGCTGTTCTTCTTGTCCTACGCCAGCATCGGCAGCAATTATCAGTTCGACATGCCGGCGTTGCTCAACGGCATGGCCGGCGGCTTGATCGGGGTTGCGATTGCCCTGGTCATGTATCAGATCATCGACCCATCCGATAGCAGCTGGATCAAACGCCGCCTGGCGCGGGCATTACGACGCCAGGTGGTAGAGGCTTGCAGCCGGCCATTACCCGGATTGGCGGCGCGGTTCGAGAGCGGCACGCGCGATCTGCTGGCGCGCTTTGCGGTCACCCACTCGCTGGAAAATCCGGATGACCGCGATATCATGACCTGGTTATTATCCGTATTGGAAATCGGCCGTGCCGTGATCCAGCTGCGACAGGAAACGCTCAGTGTCACGGATCCTGCGGCGCACGAAAAAATCGAACAATGCATACGCAGCATCGCCCATCTTTTTGCGCGCCCCAACCAAACCCGCTTGCGCGCTGCGCTGGATGCCGTGCTGGCTGCGATTGCCGTTTGCGGCGAGCTGCCGTCCGTGCTGGCCAATTTGCATCTGATGCGCGGCGCCATGCTGGAGCGCATTACCGTGCTGACGCCAGCCGAAACCTCACCTATCATTTCGGAGACTTGACCATGCCGCGCGAAATCGCACTATTCGATGCGCTCATTCCGACCTTGCTGCTGGTATTTATCGGCTGCCTGTTTTTGCAGATGGCAATCGACTGGGTGTTCACCCGCCTGGGCTTGTTTCGTTATGTCTGGCATCCCAACCTGTTCCGGATCGCCTTGTTTTTTTGCATTTTCGGCGCTGCCGGATTGCTGTTGCACACCGCATAATTTGCCGTAAAAATTTGTTCTAAGGCCGACATGAAATCATCAACCATTTTAAAAACCTTGTTGCAGGTAGCGATCACGCTGATTGTGGTGCTGATCGCCTTCCTGCTGGCGCGCGCGCTGTGGGACCGCTACATGAATACGCCCTGGACCCGCGATGGCCGCGTGCGCGCCGACGTCATCAGCGTCGCCTCCGATGTCTCCGGCATCGTGGTCGCAGTGCCGGTAGCCGACAACAGCTATGTGCACAAAGGCGATTTGCTGATGAAAATCGATCCGGCGCGCTACACGCTTGCGTTAGCGCAGGCAGAAGCGGCGGTAGCCGAACGCCGGATCGGCCTGACCACCAAACAACGTGATGCGGCCCGTCGCGCCAAGCTGGATGGCGATGTGATTTCCAGTGAAAACCGCGAAAACTCCAGCGCCGACGCCTCCGCCGCCCAAGCCCTGTATCAAGCAGCCCTGGCCGCACGCGACAGCGCCAAGCTGAACCTGGACCGCACCGAAATCCGGGCCACGGTAGACGGCTGGATCACCAACCTCAACGTACATGCAGGCGACTTCGCCCAGGCCGGCACACCCAAGCTGGCGGTGATCGACGCCAATTCGTTTTGGGTGTATGGCTATTTCGAAGAAAACAAACTACCCCTGATGAAAGTCGGCGACGCCGTCGACATGCGCCTGCTCGGCAGCGAACAGATCATCAACGGTCACATCGACAGCATCTCGCGCGGCATCACCGACCGCGACAATGCGTTAGGCAGCTACGGCCTGGCCAATGTGAACCCGAGCTTCAACTGGGTCCGGCTGGCGCAGCGGGTGCCGGTGCGTATCCATATCGACAAGGTGCCGGATGGCATAACGCTGGCTGCGGGCATGACTTGTACCGTGATTGTGAAACCTGGGCAGCGGAACGACAAAAAATAAGGTCAGAGCCGCGCGGGGAGTGTAATTTTCGTAAAGGACGCGAGAAAAAACTACCCCCCATTTAACTATTGTATGTAGTTGCGCCATCCCAACGAATGATATTTGACATAGAATCAACTGAGCCAATTGGCCAGTTGATTGACGCGCGCTGCCTCATTCCAGCTTCGCATACTTGCCAAAACAGCATAAAATCCAAATACATACCCGTCGCCAGGGAGGCGCATGAGCGCTGCACCATCACAACACGCCGGCCTCAATCCGCCGCCACCCGTCAAACGGGTATCCCTGACGGACGTGATCGCCGGCCTGTCGATTGCCGGACTGCTACTCCCCGAAGCGGTAGCCTATTCCAGCATCGCCAATCTGCCACCGCAAACCGGCGTAATCGCCCTGTTTGCCGGCTTGATCTGCTACGGCTTGTTCGGCAGCAGCCGATTTGCGATCGTCTCCGCCACCTCCTCCTCGGCAGCGGTGCTGGCGGCAGCCACGGCATCGATGGCGAACGGCGACACTGGCCTGAGAATGACGCTGGCCATCGGGCTAGTGATGATTACCGGACTGCTCTTCCTTCTGGCCGGATTGGCCCGCATGGGCAGCGTTACCGATTTCATCGCCAAACCGGTGTTGCGCGGTTTTGCTTTCGGCCTGGCGATTGTCATCATTCTCAAGCAGTTTGCCGGCGTAGTCGGCGCCCATCCCGAACACAGCGACATGACCCGCTTCATTCCGGAAATGGTGGCGCAGATCGGCCGTTGGAACTGGATCAGCGTCGCCGTAATGGCAGTAGCGCTGGTATTGCTCTATTTGTTTGCGCGCCTGCGCCGCGTACCGGGCGCACTGCTGGTGATCGTCATCGGCGTCGTCGCCGGCGAATGGCTGCATTTAACCCGGTACGGGGTTGGCCTGGTGGGCAGCATCCACTTGCAACTGGCGACGCCGACGCTGCCCATGCTCTCACGTGCCGAATGGCTGCGCCTGGGCGAACTGGGCTTTGCCATGGGCATGATCTTGTATGCCGAATCGTATGGTTCGATTCGCGGCTTTGCCATCAAGCATGGCGATCAGGTGGCGCCTAACCGCGATTTGCTGGCGCTAGGCGCATCCAATTTGCTGTCCGGCCTGTTTCACGGGATGCCGGTAGGCGCCGGTTACTCCGCGACCTCCGCCAATGAAGCCGCCGGCGCTACCTCGCGCCTGTCGGGCTGGGTGGCGGCCCTGGTGATGCTGGCGATCGTCTTGACGTTGTTACCTGCCATCGCCCTGACGCCGGAGCCGGTGCTGGCCGCGATCGTGATTCACGCCGTCGGCCATACACTCAATCCCGCCATCTTCCGCCCTTATTTCCGCTGGCGCCGCGACCGCCTGGTGGTAATCGCCTCAGTCATTGCGGTGCTGTTGCTTGGCGTGCTGGACGGCTTGCTAGCCTCGATTGCCATCAGCCTGCTGATGATGCTGCGACAGTTTTCGCAATCGACTATCTCTGTATTGGGCCGGCTCGGCCAAGGCCATGACTACGTCAACATACGTACTCATCCGGAAGCACAGGCGATAACCGGCATCATGATCCTGCGCCCCAACGAGCCGCTGTTTTTTGCCAATGCCGAACGGATACTGGGCCAGGCACGCCAGAACATCCTCGCTGCAGCACCACCGGTACATACCGTCATTCTCAGCCTGGAAGAATCGCCGGACCTGGACAGCTCCAGCCTTGAAGGCTTGCACGATTTTTTCGAATTCGCCGGCGGCCGTGGCTTGCGCCTGTTGCTGGCACGTCTCAAAGATCCCGTATACGACATCATGAAAAGTGCAGTTGCGCCCTGCTTTCCGGCGGAGTCGCTGAGCGCACTGAGCGTAGCGGAAGCGGTGCATCTGGCGTTGACGCCGGTACAAATACAAGCAGGCCAGCAGACTACAGAGCAAACTATCGTAACCTGAACCGGAGAATAACCATGCGTGCAAGCTGGAAAATATTGGCCACCGCGCTATGCGCCACAATGACGACCGCTGCAGTGAATGCAGCAGAGATAGCCTTTTCGTCCCCGGGCGACTTTACCGAAATCGGCCTGAATATCAAAGATACTTATAGCGCCAATCCGGATGTGATCACGCTGGAAGTGACGCTGAGCCAGGATGCCCAGCAGCGCATGGCGGCAGCCAGCGGCGCCGCGCTGGGGCAGGATCTGACGGTGATCATCAATGGCAAGGCGGTCAGTACGTCGCGCGTCAAAAGTGTCCTCGATAATCCGCAATTGGAGATTTCCATGTCGAGGCAAGCCGCCACGGAACTGTTGCCGGTCTTGCTTGGCGTGAATCCCGCTGCAAACTCGTCAACGGCCTCGCAAGCTGCGCCTGTTGTGGCGGCAGTACCGGTTGCCATGGCAGCATCAACGGCGCCAGCAGCGGCCGGCAATCAGCTAGCCTTGCTTGCCGCTGCGCCAGTCGCGGTCGAAACGCGGCAAGTAACGCCGCCCTCGGTGGCGGCATCAATTGTAGAGCCCCCGGTGATGCCGGCACCGGTGGCACAAGTGCCTACCCCGGTGCCTACCCCGGTGCCTACCCCGGTGCCTACCCCGGAACCTGCCTCGGTGCCAGCCCAGTCAGCCGAAGCCGAACTAGCCGCGATGCTTGCAACGGGTAAGATGCCACTGGCAGCGACGGCAGAAACGGCTATTGCGTCGACGGATGTGGCGCCGCCTGTCCCTCCGGCACCTCCTGCACCTCCCGCCCCACCGCCGGCAGTACCCGGCTGGGCGATGGGCGCATGGCTGCCGACCAGCGCCACGCCATCGCCTTATGCCGAAATCAATGCGGGTGACCCGGTGACTATATTTGCCAATGCAGCTGATGCCATCGCCTGCAATAAAGCCAGGTTCTCAGTATTGGAGAGTCGTGATACAAGGGTGCGGCTGCAACTCGCCTCTAACAGCCAGTGCGTGATTTCCGGCGTGCAAATCGACCGTCTGCAAATTTCTTCCACACAAATGCCCGGCAGGATAGCGATCTCGCTCTATACGCGACAGGACGATTTTGATGGCCCGCCTTCCAAAAAGGGCATTTATCGCCGCAAGTAAGCCGGCAAGTAGGCCGGCAAGCAAGCACGAAAGTACGCGGGCATGGCAGACCGGCGCGAGCAACTGATTGCCCGTTGCAAACAGTGTTTAAGAATTTCCGATACTATAGTATATCAGCCGATAAGTTGACAAAAAAATATCGATCATATGAAACTCGCACAAGTTTCATGTGTCTCAACCTCTCTGACCAACCCACTTACGTCCATCTTTCACACCCATATTTATGCAACGCTATACAACTCCTGCCATTGTGCTGCACTGGCTGGTCGCCATTCTTATCGTCGCGACCTTTGCCCTGGGCCTGACCATGGTCGATATTCCGGGCTTGACGCCAACCAAGCTGAAATATTTTTCCTGGCATAAATGGCTTGGCGTGACGGTGCTGGGTTTGGCCTGCCTGCGCTTGATCTGGCGTAAAACACAGGGGGCGCCGCCCTACCCGGACAGCATGCAACCATGGCAGCAGCGCGCCGCGCATGCCTTGCATATTCTTTTGTATGTCCTGATTTTTGCGGTGCCGGTCTCCGGCTATTTTTACAGCCTGGCGGCGGGCGTACCGGTAAGTTATCTCGGCATCATTCCGTTACCGGTGCTGATAGCGCCGAATCCTGACCTGAAACCAATATTGAAACTGGTTCATTACACGCTCAACATGATCATGCTGGGCGCGGTTTCGGTGCACGTACTGGCGGCACTCAAGCATCACTTCATCGATCGCGACGGCGTGCTGAAACGCATGCTGCCCTAAATACACTTTTCCGCAAAAGGAACATTTCATGACATCTACGCATTTCCTGTCGCATACATTACGTACTACCGCATTCGGCCTGATCACCCTCGGCGCCAGCTGGTCGGCCATCGCTGCTCCCCTGAAACCCGATCTGGCCAAGAGCAATGTCACCATCGTGTTCAAGCAGATGAACGTGCCGGTGGAAGCCAAGTTCAAGCAATTCACGCCGCTGATCGATTTCAACAGTGCGCAGCCGGAAACCTCGAAAGCCAGCGTCGACATCGCCATCCCGAGTTTCGACCTGGGCGACCCTGAATACAATAAAGAAGTGCTGAAGAAAGAATGGTTCAACGCCCAGCAATTTCCCAAGGCCAGTTTTGTCACCAGCTCGATCAAGGCCAGCGCTGGCGCACCTGCCGGCAGCAAATACGACGTTGCCGGCAAGCTGACCATCAAAGGCAAAACCACCGATGTGAGTTTCCCCCTGACCGTCAAGAAAGAAGGCGGCGCCCAGGTCTTCAACGGCAGTTTGCCGATCAAGCGCCTGACCTACAATATCGGTGAAGGCGATTGGAAAGACACCAGCATGGTGGCGGACGAAATCATCATCAAGTTTCACCTTGTAGCGAATTAAGTAAGAACACCACCTCCACTGAAAGGATTATCTCCAATGAAATTCAAGCTCATCGTCGCCTCCCTGCTGGCTGCCAGCGCAGTTAGCGCTTTCGCAGCGGTAGACACTTACACCATCGACCCGACTCATACCTATCCAAGCTTTGCAGCTGATCATTTGGGTATTTCCGTCTGGCGCGGAAAATTCGAAAAAACCAGCGGTTCGGTAACCCTGGACCGCACTGCCAAGACCGGTTCCATCGATATCCATATCGATCCAAGCACCATCGACTTCGGCATGTCCAAGTTGAACGAACATGCCACCGGCCCGGACATGTTCGACGTCAAGAAATTCCCTGACGTTACCTACAAAAGCACTGCGATAAAATTCGACGGCGACAAGCCGGTTTCGGTGGATGGCGAATTGACCATCCGCGGCATCACCAAGCCGGTGAAGCTGACCATCAATTCCTTCAAATGCATCCAGCATCCGATGCTCAAACGTGAAGTCTGCGGCGCCGATGCGACCGCTGAATTCAATCGCACCGATTTCGGCATCAGTTATGGCGTACCGAAATTTGCACCGGACGTGAAGCTGGCGATCCAGGTCGAAGCGCTCAAGACCAATTAAATCTGGCTCTGGCAGCGACAAAGCCGGTCAGCCTAGCGCTGGCCGGCTTTTTTTTTTGACGCCAAGAGCAAGGTAATGATCATCTCCTTGCACAATATCGACGACAAGGATTGGTGCAAGGTCGATCTGCACCCAGAGGCTTGGCAACTCACCCGATTACCCAAGGCGTCAATAGGGTTTACCCAACTTGCTCGCGTCCTGGCGACGCGCTACCATACGGCTGAATTTGCCATATCGGCGAACAGTTAACCAGTAACGCTACGCCCATGCTCCACTTGCCCCGCTCATTGCGTCAGCTTGCCGTCTGCCTGGCCATGTTTGCAGCATTGTTGCCAAGCGTGGTGCAGTTGCTGCCTGTCGCCCATGGGCAACCGCTGGGACTAGGCGAACTGTGCAGCACTGCCGGACATGTAAAAGCACCTGACTCCGGCAACCCCGGGGCGCCGGACCAGGATCACCAAGGCCACTGCCTGCTGTGCTTCATCCATGCAGCAGATATCGGCTTACCACCCAGCTTGAATCAATGGCAGGTTCCTGCCAGCGAAGGCGTCGACCTGGCGCCAGCCGTATCAACCCTCCACACCAGCGTAGCCTGGCTCAAACCGCAATCGCGCGGCCCACCGGTCTTTTCTTGATTTTGTCAGCTAGCGCCAACTCTCATGCATGAGAGTTGGCCTTCACGCCTTACAATTTAACCAAGGAACATCATGGCCACGCCATCACACCTCCGCATCCGGCCGGCAGTACCGCCGCGTTCTGCGTTTTCTGCGCTTTCAGCTGCACTCGCTCTTAGCGCACTATTTCCTCATGCGGCACTGGCTTGCGCCAGTTGCGGCTGCACCCTCAGTTCCGACTGGGACAACCTCGGCATCAGCAGTTCTTCCGGGCTGAAGATGGACATCCGCTACGATTACCTGAACCAGGATCAACTGCGTAGCGGCACCGGCAAGATTTCGCCTGGCGCCGCCAGCCGGATTTCCAATAACGGCAATCCGCAAGAAGTCGAAAAGTACACCCGCAACAATTATTTGACGCTAGGGCTCGATTACAATTTCAATCCTGACTGGGGCATCAATCTGCAACTGCCCTACATCATGCGCCGCCATAGCACGTTGGGTACGGCGTCGGACGGCGTCACGCCTGGAGATGGCGGCGGCCAGTACGATTCGCGCACTTCCAGCATCGGCGACATCAAACTTGTCGGCCGCTACCAGGGCTTCACGCCCGAACATAATTTCGGTGTCTTGTTCGGTCTGAAACTGCCCACCGGCAGCCATACCGGTACCGGCACCTCGACCGATCCCACCGCGCCCGGCCCGGTGCCTATCGATCGCGGCCTGCAACCCGGCACCGGCACCACCGATGCCATTCTCGGCGTCTACTATATGGATACGCTCAACAAGGATTGGGATTACTTCGTCCAGGGGATAGTGCAGAAGGCGCTGAATTCCAGCGATCAATATCGCCCTGGCGACGGCGCCAATCTGAATCTCGGCCTGCGCTATATGGGCAGCGCCGATTTCATCCCGCAAATCCAGCTGAACGTGCGGCGCGTATTGCATGATGTCGGCGCCAATGCCGACACGGTCAGCACCGGTGGCACCCTGGCCTATCTCAGCCCTGGCATAACGGTGCCGGTCAGCCCCCAGATCTCGCTGTACGGCTTTGTGCAATTACCGGTTTACCAAAAAGTCAATGGTGTGCAGCTCGCCCCACGCTACACGGCAACCATAGGCGCGCGCTACGCGTTTTAACCATGAATGTGCAAGCCGGTGCAAATTGACGCCTGGTATCGGCTTGCGTCACTTTCTCAAAATAAGTAACTTTTTAACAATATCGGCCGATGCATACCTTGCAAGCAAAATGTTTCCCGATATACATCAAAAAGTCATAAATCAAGGGCTTACAGCAGAAATATCACAATTGTTTTCAATTGTATCGATAGTTATGTCAGCCATATTCAATCCGGCCGCGTTGATTACCTACCTCGGTCATATTGCCAGGTACGGCTCACAACACATTGCTTATTGGTGCTGCGGGTAGACAGATTGAAGTAGACATATCGAAACAAAGAGTGCGCCAGCTCAACGGCCACACAAGCATCACTTACTCCATGGAGAAAAAAATGAAAGCATTGTTTATTTCAGCAGCAATTGCAGCAGCCTTACTGACTTCCGTCGCCAGCTATGCCCAGGCACCCGCTGCGGCGCCAGCCGGCACCACCGGCCTGTGCAAGGACGGCAGCTACTCCTCCAACGCTACCAAGAAAGGCGCTTGCGCTGGTCACAAAGGCGTAAAAGACTGGTATGCCACTGCTGCCGCTGCACCAGCAGCAGCTGCTGCCGCTCCTGCAGCCGCAGCACCGGCCGCGGCTCCTGCCGCCATGGCTAAAACCGCTCCGGCAGCAACCCCTGCTGCTCCCGCCAAACCAGCTGCTGCAGCAACTGCTCCGGCAGCCGGCGGCGGCCCTGGCCAAGTCTGGGTCAACACCAGCAGCAAGGTATACCACTGCCAAGGCAGCAAATACTATGGCAAAACCAAGGTCGGCTCCTATATGACAGAAGCCGCTGCCAAAGCAGCAGGCGCACATGCCGACCATGGCAAAGCTTGTAGCTAATAGCTGGCAACATAGCTAACGGCAACGGGGCTCAGGGTCACTAATGATCCTGAGCCCCGTTGCCGTTTCTGGTTGACGATTGTGACGGCCGGCAGCGTGGGATCCGATAAAACGCACTCCAACTCACTTTCCAACCCACTTTCAAATTTTATCTATCTTTAACAATTGGACGATTATCTTTGATGCTGTTTCAAGGCTGTTTACGCTACTCTTGGCTGGTAGTCTAAAGATAATCAACTCTGAAAGGAAATATCATGGGCTTTATCGCTTGGTTGATAATTGGCGCGATTGCTGGATGGCTAGCCGGTGTTCTGGTCAAAGGCGGCGGCTTCGGCGTGTTGGTTGACATCATCGTTGGTATCGTCGGCGCCTTCATCGGCGGCTGGCTGGCCGGCGTCCTGGGCATCCATGTTGGCGGCGGCTGGATTGCATCAATTGTGACAGCCACCGTGGGCGCTGTGATCTTGCTGTTCATTCTGCGGCTTATTAAGCGTGCCTGAATACACGCACCCGAATAAACTTAAAACTCCGCGTAAATCAGACTGCATAGTAGTTTGAATAGAAGCCGCCTCAATTTTCGAGGCGGCTTTTTGTTTTCCCTCTATCACCTTTACTTATTCCAGATAAGACAAGCTGACAGCCGCGCCGGCATTGGCGCGCACTAAACAAGCGCAATCACGGTGCACGCATCGCGAAAAACATTTTTGCTTTTTATATTCATACTATTTCCTAGCGAATCGGCGTAGTGCAGGCTAGAATCCCAAGACCAAATTTGGGAGGATTTCATCTGTGATGTGTACTACCCGTCGTTTCACATTAGCCGCTCTCGCTATCAGCATCGCATCATTCAACGCCGCAGCGGCGACCCCGGATGATGCTGCACCACTGGGAAAATTACCGCGCTGGGTTCAACCGCTGGCTTATCAGCTCGACTTTCGGGTCGATCCGCATCAGCTTGAATACACCGGCAACGCCACCATAGACATCGAACTGAAACAAGCTGCCGATCACCTGTGGCTGCACGGCCATGATTTGAGCGTCAGCAAAGTCACGCTCACCGATAGCAGTAAGAAAATTCACACAGCCGAATACAAGGTAGCGGCGAAAAAGGAAGGCGTCGCAACACTCGAATTTGGCCAGACGCTGCCAGCCGGACGTTATAGCGTGATGCTGGAGTACAGCGCGCCGTTCAATCAGCAGCTGGAAGGTGTGTACAAGGTCAACAGTCAAGGCGAGCCGTATGTCATCACGCAGATGGAGGCGATCAGCGCACGCTATGCCTTCCCCGGTTTCGACGAACCGGCATTCAAGACGCCCTTCACGCTCAGCCTGACCGTACCTGAAAACCAGGTTGCCGTCGCCAACACCCGGCAAGTCTCAGAACGGAAACTGGGCGACGGTTGGCGCAAGCTCAGCTTTGCCACTACCAAGCCGCTGCCGACTTATCTGGTGGCGTTTGCCGTCGGTCCATGGGATGTCGTGAATGGCCCGAAAATCCCGGCGACGCAATGGCGTTCTCACGCAATACCGCTGCGCGGCATCACACCCAAAGGTGAAGGCCAGCGCATCAAGCCGGCGTTGGCGGAGACGCCAGCCATCATCACTGCGCTGGAAGATTATTTCGGTTTCGGCTACCCGTTCGACAAGCTGGATTTGCTGGCAGCGCCTGACTTTGCCGCCGGCGCCATGGAGAATCCGGGACTGGTGACTTTCCGCGATTACCTGATGCTGCTCGATGCCAATTCGCCGGCGCACAATGTGCGCAGCTCGTTCAATGTCAATGCCCACGAACTGGCGCATCAATGGTTCGGCGATACGGTCACCATGCCATGGTGGGACGATCTGTGGCTGAACGAAGCCTTTGCCACCTGGATGCAAAGCAAGATCACGCGGCAGCTGCATCCGGAATACCGTGCCGACCTGGAGCTGATCGGCGGCGCCAACTACGCCATGCAAAACGATAGCCTGGTCAGCGTGCGCCGCATCCGCCAGCCGATCACCGGCAACGGCGATATCGAAACAGCGTTCGATGGCATCACCTACCAAAAGGGCGCGGCCGTACTGAATATGTTCGAGCGCTACCTGGGCGCGGATACTTTCCGCAAGGGCGTGCGGGCGTATATCAAGCAACATCAGTTTTCCAGCGCCACCGCAGACGACCTGATCGCCGCGCTGACCAAGGCGTCCGGGAAAGACCAGCGTCTTGCCAAAGCAATGCAAAGTTTCCTCGATCAAGCCGGCGTGCCGCTGGTAGACACCACCCTCAGCTGGGAAAACGGCAAGGCGGTACTGCATCTGAAACAGCAGCGTTACCTGCCGCTGGGTTCGACCGGCGAAGCCAAGCGGCTGTGGGGCATTCCAGTGTGCGTACGCTATAGCATCACCAACGGCGCTGCCGCCGGCGAGACAAAAACACAATGTGAATTGCTGGACCAGAAACAAGGCCAGATGGTGCTGCAAGGTGCGTCTGCCAGCAGCTGGTATATGCCCAATGCCGACGCTGCAGGCTACTATCGCTTTAACATGGCGCACGACGATCTGGCACGTCTGACCGGCAATCTCGAAAAGCTGCCCGACACCGAACAGCTGGCATACGCTGACGCCATCAACGCCGGCTTTGGCCGCGGCGATCTGGATGCAGCGGCAGTATTGGCAGCGGCGCCGCGCCTGGCCAAATCGGACACGCGCGAAGTGGCGACAGCGCTGATTCCGACACTCCAGTGGTTATCCAGGTACGAAGCGCGCAGCGATGCTCAACGCACCCGTCTGACTGAGCTGGCACGCAAGCTGTATCTGCCGCGGCTGCAGCAACTCGGCTATCAGCGGCGCGCCAATGAAAGCCAGGACGATGCCTTGTTACGCGCTTCTCTGGCAGACTTTCTTGCGCTCGACATGAAATTGCCAGAAGTGCGGCAGGCTCTGCTGGCACAAGGCAAACAGGCGTTGCAACCGAATGCCGATGGTCAGCTCAATCTGGAAGCAGCCAACCCCGACCTGTTGCGTTCGGTGCTGGCAGTCAGCACGCAAGATAGCGGCAGCACCGCCATCGACGCGTTAATCAAGGCGCTTGGCACCGCCAGCGAACCGGCGCAACGCATGGCGATGCTGGCCGGCCTGGGCTCTGCCACTACCGCCGGCAGCGCTGAACGTGCCCGCAACCTGGCGCTGGATCCACGCGTCAAAATCGGCGAGATGAGTACCTTGTTGCGTGCCAGCCGGGAAGATGGCGAAGGCCGCGAAGCAATGTGGAAGTGGTTTACCGCCAACCATGTGCAACTGATCAAGCGCAGCGGTGAAATGTCCGGCAGCAGATTGCCCGGGCTGGTTGCCGGCGACAGCTGCTCGCAACGCGAAGCAGATCGCCTGGCAGCTTTTTTCCAGCCTTTGCTCGAACATTTGCCTGGCGCCGAACGCGGCCTGGCGCAAACCCGTGAACAGACTTTGTTATGCACTGCGTTGCGCGATAAGCAAGATCCGGAGGCCATTCTGCGCTGATGGCAGAACAATGGAACAATGGGGCTATGTTCGTCTTGGCGTATCAGCGGGCTTAAGTCCAGGGCTTAAGTGGCTTCAAGTAGTTTCAGATAGTTTGAAACTGATTTCAAACTGATTTCAAACTGATTTCAAACTGATTTCAAACTGATTTCAAACTGATTTCAAATTTCAATAGTTTTATAGAATGCCTTACAAGGCTGTTTTTTCCGATGACTTCTCATAAGGATTATTTACTCGTGAAACGCTCTCTAATTTGTGCAGCAGTGCTGACCCTGGTTGCCGGCTACACCGTCTCCACCGCCAGCTTCGCTCAAACTCCCCGCACCGCCGCCGCTGCTGTCGTCGCCTCGAAGCAGGTCAGCGGTATCGACATGCAGAATGCCGACCTGACGGTACGCCCTCAGGATGACTTCTATAGCTACGTCAACGGTAGCTGGCTCAAGAAAACCGAAATCCCTGCCGACAAATCGTCATGGGGCGCGTTCTATGAGTTGCGTGAAAACTCGTTGAACCAGCTGCATACGATCGTCGACGCCGTCAGCGCCGAAAAGAACATCACGCCCGGCTCCAACCAGCAAAAAATCGCCGATCTGTATGCCAGCTACATGGATGAGCCGGCGTTGGAAGCACTGGGCGTCAAGCCGTTGAGCGAAGAATTCGCCCGCGTCGATGCATTGAAAGACAAGAAACAGATCCCGAGCCTGATCGCCCATCTGAACAGCATCGGCGTCAGCGCGCCTTACGATCTGGGCATTCATCAAGACGCTAAAGACTCAAGCAAAGTCATTGCCGATCTCGGCCAAAGCGGCCTCGGCCTGCCGGACCGCGATTATTACCTGAAAGCCGACGACGCCAAGCTGAAAGACACGCTGGCCAAATACCGGGCACATGTGGAAGCCATGCTGACTTTGTCCGGCGACAAGGCGGCCCGCAAAAACGCCGCCAGCATCGTCGCTCTGGAAACCGAGCTGGCCAAGGTGCAATGGACCAAAGTTCAGAATCGCGACCCGGTCAAGACCTACAATCGGGTTGAACTGGCGCAGTTGCACACGCTGGCTCCGCATTTCGAATGGGACGGCTATCTGGCCGGCGCCGGTTTGAAGGACAAGGTGTCGTATCTGGTGATCAGCCAGCCTAGCTATATCAAAGGTCTCGACAAGATTCTGGAAAAGACTCCGCTGCCGGTCTGGAAAGCGTATTTCAAATGGCATGTGCTGAGCAGCTATGCCTCTGACCTGTCCAAGGAATACGTCGATCAGAATTTTGCATTCAAAGGCACCGTGCTGCGTGGCGTACCGCAAAACGAACCACGCTGGAAGCGCGGCATCAATGTGGTCGAAGCCAGCATCGGCGAAGGTTTGGGCCAACTCTATGTGGAGCAATTTTTCCCGCCTGAAAACAAAGCCCGCATGGAAAAATTGGTGGCCAACCTGATCGCCGCCTACCACCAAAGCATCGACGGCCTGGACTGGATGGGCGCCGATACCAAGAAGCAGGCGCAAAAGAAATTGTCTACGCTGATGCTGAAGATCGGTTATCCGGACAAATGGCGCGACTACTCCAGCCTGGTCATCAAACGCGACGACCTGGTCGGCAATGTGATGCGCGCCAACCAGTTTGAATTCAAGCGCAATATCGATAAGCTCGGCAAGCCGGTCGACCGCACCGAATGGGGCATGACGCCGCAAACCGTGAACGCTTATTACAACCCTGAGTTCAACGAAATCGTGTTCCCGGCTGCGATTCTGCAACCGCCGTTCTTCAACGCCAACGCTGACGACGCCGTCAATTACGGCGGCATCGGCGCAGTGATCGGCCATGAAATCAGCCATGGCTTCGACGACCAGGGCAGCCAGTACGATGAGATCGGCAATTTGCGCGACTGGTGGACCAAGGAAGATCACGAGAAGTTCGCGGTCAAGACCAAGGCCCTGGTAGCGCAATACGGCGCTTACAGCCCGGTTCCCGGCTACAAGGTTAACGGTGAACTTACCTTGGGTGAAAACATTGCGGACAACTCCGGCCTGACCATCGCCTACAAGGCTTATCACCTGTCCCTGGCTGGCAAGACGCCGGCGGTAATCGACGGCCTCACCGGCGATCAGCGCTTGTACCTGGGCTGGGCTCAGGTATGGCGCGGCAAGGTGCGCGATGCACAGGCTATCGTTTATGTGAAGACCGATCCGCACTCGCCGCCACGCTTCCGCGGCAACGGCACGCTGAGCAACCAGCCTGGTTTCTACAGTGCATTTGACGTCAAGCCGGGCGACAAGATGTATCTGTCGCCGGAGCAACGCGTCCTGATGTGGTAACGGCAGCCATCGCTATAACCAAAAAGCCACCGACATTGTCGGTGGCTTTTTTATTTGATCGTAGGGAGGGCGGGTTTTATTGCCCATACTGTGCCGATCCGAACACCGCGTGGGCACAAGTACGTGCCCACCCCTACACCAGATAATTTTGCTGGATTCGTTCGACATCGATATCGAGTACCTGACGCAAATAGCAATCCATGCCTTCATACTCTTCTTCGATCATTGCCATATTCTGGATTGCCTCAAAGCTGATATGGCTGTCGTCTCGCGCACCATTCGCTTGCTCATCTGAAGAGTTCAGCATGAGCCTGATTTTTCGCTAGTGGGCACTGAGATATTCAACATTCCTGTTCCTTATGTAAATTTAACGATGCATGTTCATGCTTGATTTTATGCCAGATTCAGCCCCAAATTCCGATAGGCGGCCACAAGGGTAAAATAACGCAAAGACAACCTCACATAGGAACATTGCACATGGTTACCCCGCTCAACAACCTCAACGTTCCGCTTGCGATTGACCCCAAAACCACGGCGCTGGTGCAGATTGATCTGCAGCACAGCAATCTTGGCCGCCCGCTGGCGCCGCATTCCGGCTCTCAGGTTGTGGAGAATTCAGTGAGGCTGGCAAGTGCATTCCGTCAACTCGGCGGCACGGTCATATTCGTGCGGGTGGATGTCACGCAGTTACTGCGGCTTAGCGCCGATGCGCCGCTGATGCGCCCGCTGGATGCGCCACCGCTACCTCCAAATGCTTGCGACCTGGTGCCGGAAGCGATGGTTCAGGATGGCGATCTGACCGTCACCAAGAAACAATGGGGCGCGTTTCACGGCACCGACCTGGAGCAACAATTGCGCCGTCGACATATCCGCACCATTGTGCTCACCGGGATCGCCACCAATATCGGCGTTGAATCCACCGCCAGAGCCGCCTACGACCTGGGCTATGAATTGCTCTTTGTGGAAGATGCAATGAGCGGCATCAGCGCCGAGGAACATCGCTTCGCCATCGAGCATATGTTCGTCCGCATGGGACATGTGCGCCGTACCGCTACGGTATTGCACAGTTTGGGTTCGCTTGAATAGGTATGAATACTGATAAAAACGCCAATTCCCGTCAAAACCACTTCTTCTTTTGTTTTCCTACGGCAATAAATCTATAATATGCAAGGTTGCAGTGCGGTAACGCTGATTTGATGCCCAATCCGGTATTGCAACGCCTGATCAACATGAGAAAGTGGCACATGCGACTCCGACGTCATCTTTTGTCTTCCGTACGATCCTTCGTATTTTCCTTCGCACTACCGCTGGCAATTGGCGTCTGCAGCCCGCTATCCGCCAGTTTTGCGGAATCCGGCGTCACCGACCAGAAAATCGTGCTGGGACAATCGGCCGCATTCTCCGGCCCCGCTGCACAGTTGGGGATTCAGATGAATGCCGGCGCCAAAGCCTATTTCGACTCTGTCAATGAGCAAGGCGGCGTCTACGGACGGCGTATTGAAATCATCAAGGCCGACGACAAATACGAAGCCGACCTGGCAGCAGCCAATACCAAGCGCCTGATTGAAAAGGACGATGTGTTTGCCTTGTTCGGCTATGTCGGCACACCGACCAGCAATGCCGCATTGCCGATTTTCACACAAGCCGGCGTACCGTTCTTTGCACCCGTGACCGGCGCCCAATCGCTGCGCGAACCGCTGAACCACCAGGTCTTCAATATCCGCGCCGGCTACTTCGATGAAACCGAGCACCTGGTGGAAAAACTGGTTAACGTCGGCATCAGGAATATTGCCGTGTTCTACCAGAACGACGCCTATGGCCGCGCCGGACTGGAAGGCGTGCAGCGTGCCTTGAAGAAGATGAATGTGGAACTGGTCGAGTCCGCCACGGTGGAACGTAACAGCAGCGACGTCAAGCTGGCCGTCAGCAAGATCTTGCCGAAACGCCCTGCCGCGATCATCCAGATCAGCGCCTACACCTCGTGCGCCGCTTACATTAAGGAAATGCGCAAAGCCGGCTATACCGGCCAGTTCTACAACGTATCGTTCGTCGGTAGCCAGGCATTGTCGGATGCGCTCGGCAAGGAGGGTGAAGGCGTCGTCATTTCCCAGGTGGTGCCATTCCCCTGGAGCTCGTCAATCCCGGTGGTTGCTGAATATAACAAGCTGATGGAAAAAAACGGTGTCAAAGAACCTAACTTCTCCAGCCTGGAGGGTTTCATTGCGGCCAAGGTATTCGTCGAAGGCTTGAAACGCGCGGGCAAGGATCTGACACGGGCAAAACTGCTCAAGGCGCTGGAAACGATCAATGTGAAAAATTATAACGGCGGCGGCTTCGATGTCACTTTCACGGGCAGCAACCACAGCGGCTCGAAATTCGTCGAGATGACCATGATTACCAAGGATAAGAAATTCTTGAATTGACCGGTTGAATTGACCGTTTGAATCGGACATGCATCCGACTAAAAAAAATCCGGCTCGATGCCCAATGCCGTTCAGTTAAGACGCCAGAGATATCTCCGTCATGCGTCGTTCCCGCGAACGCGGGAATCCATTTTCATTGTTTCACTCGGTAATTTGGATCCCCGCGTTCGCGGGGATGACGGAGCCGCCGCGGCGGCTGGCCACGTCATATCACTTAACTGAACGGCATTGGGCATCGAGCCGGATTTTTTTCGCGCATCATTCGATGACAATACCAGTCATCGTCTCAAATCGGCGTCAGTACCGCCTGCCCCGAAAAATGCAGCTTGGCATTCTGCAGAAACAATCGGACCGTCTCCGCCACCGATTCGGGCGACCATCCTGCCACATGCGGCGTCAGAACCGCATTCGGCAAATTCAGCAATTCAGCCGGCGGCAACGGTTCGCTCTCGTAGACATCGAGGCCGGCGCCGGCCACCCGACCATCCCGCAAGGCTTGCGCCAATGCCGCAGTATCAATCACGCTGCCACGTGCAATATTGACGACAAACCCCTGCGGCCCCAAAGCATCCAGCACCGGGCGATTGATCATGTGGCGGGTGGTGGCGCCGCCCGGCGTGGCGACCACCAGGAAATCGGCCCATTGCGCCAACTCCAGCGGCGAAGCGAAATACGCGAACGGCACATCATCGCGCGCCGAACGGTTGTGATAGCCGATCGTCATGTCGAAACCTGCGGCGCGGCGTGCAATCTGCTTGCCGATCGTGCCGAGTCCGATAATCCCGAGACGCTTGCCGGATACGCTCGGCGGCAAAGGCAAGGCGTCGCGCCAGATGCCTTGATGCAGCGCCACGCCCAGTTGCGGAATGCCGCGTACCGTCGCCAGCAACAAACCCATGGCGTGATCGGCGACACAAGCGTCGTTGGTGCCGGCGCCGTTGGACACCGTAATGCCACGCTCACGCGCAGCGGCAACATCGATGTTTTCAAAACCGGCGCCCAGCGCGCAAATCAGTTCCAGCTTCGGCAAGACGGCGATTTCCTCGGCGCGCAATCCGATTGAGCCAATCGTCAGTACTGCCCGTATCGCGTCAGCGTGGCTGGCGATAGCGGCGCTGCGTTGTTCAGCTGTGGGGGCATAGACGATCTGAAAGTCTTGCGCGATGCGTTGCAGACTTTGATCGGACATAGGATTGAGAATCAGGAGAGTAGAAAGCATCGGTCGTGGGTGCTAGAAGGGTTGAATGCAGGACGATTTGGGTCAGTCTGCGCCGGAGGCGCAATGCCGCAATGCTCATTATGATAATCTCGAAAGCACATGTTCTGCTTGGCCTTGGCGATTTGGATCAATACCAGTCGCTTCCTGATTTGACCGATCCGCCCAATCCCCGTTACTTTGGCTGGAGTGAGCCTATACTGCGTCCAACAATACCGTTTATCAACAAGGACATGCATAGTGAAAAAGACAGGAATGGCAAAGAGCGACGCCAAGAAGCTCATGGGAAAAATGACTGCACCCGGCGCAGGTGGTTTTGGCAACAGCGACACCGCTGTGGTCGACAGGCGCGAGCAGCGCAAGCGCGATCAGGCGCTGGGGCTGGTGCCGTTTGCAGTCAAACTGAACGGCGACCTGGTGCAACAGCTGCAAACCCTGGCGAAAGAGCGCGAACTGGATCTCAATCAATTGGTGGCCGAGCTGTTGACCAAGGGCCTCTCGGCCTGATGGTCGGTAGTCAACCCAAATCCGCCCAAAATCACCCCGTAATCCGCCAAAAACCAGCCCCGACGCCGGTTGTCGATTAAAATACCGATCCGGCAGGAGTTGCCTGACCACTAAGACTTGCTCTTATGGCACGGCATTTCTCCTGCTTCCCGATACGGTAAATTGATGAACACTCCAACAGCAAACGAAGAAGACGTCGGCACGGTAAGCGAAGAAACGATAGCCGAGGAAGCGATTGACGCAGCGGAAAAGCATCTGCGCGACATCCTTTCCATGGCAATCCAGCACGCGCCGTCGCGTGCCGCCGTGGTCGTATCGGACACGCGCTGCGAGCTCGCCACCACGCTTACCGAAGCCTACCGGCGCTGCCTGCCGAATGCGACATTCATCGACTTCGATGCAGTCACGCCGGATGCCGTACTCGCCGCTTTTGCGGGACTTGAGGCGAACGACCTGGTAGTCCTGATTCAATCGACCAACTTCCGCCTGGAGGCGTTTCGCATCCGGGTCGAACTGTTCAAGCGTGCGCTCAAGGTGATAGAGCATCCGCATCTGTCGCGCATGCCAGGAGCGCAAGCGCTCTGTTATATCGACTCGCTGGCATATGACCCCGGCTACTACCGCGGCGTCGGCTATGCACTGAAAGCACGGATTGACAGCGCCCGCATGGGTGTCGTCGACAGCGGCGGTGAACGCCTGGTGTTTGCGTCGCCGTTCGAGCCGGCCAAACTGAACATCGGCGACTACCGCGAGATGAACAACGTCGGTGGCCAATTTCCCATCGGCGAAGTGTTCACCGAAGCGCAAGACCTGGAAGCGGTGAACGGACGCGTGCGTATCTTTGTTTTTGGCGATACCTCGTTCCGGGTCAACCGGCCGGCACACCCCATCACTTTGGTGATCACCAAAGGCCGCGTCAGCGACGTGTTGAACTCCACACCGGATTTCGACCAGGTACTAGCCAATATCCGCGCCGACGAAGGCGAGGTCTGGCTGCGGGAGCTGGGTTTCGGCATGAATCGCGCGTTTTCGCGGGACCGGATGGTGAGCGATATCGGTACCTACGAACGCATGTGCGGCATCCACCTGTCGCTCGGCGCCAAACACGGCGTCTACAACAAGGCCAATATCAAGCGCGCAAGCGCCAGGTATCACATCGATGTTTTTGCGGTAACCGAAGCGGTCTACCTTGATGACGAACTGGTCTATCGCAACGGCGCCTGGCAGATCTGAACCAAGACCAGGCGCGGCGGCCTGGCCAACGGGTCAGCTAAGCCTACGACGGCATGTACAAAGGATAGAGAATATTTTCTTCGCGCGTGATGCGGTCTACCAGCACCTTGCCGAGGTTATCGAATTCAGCCTTGAACGACGAGCGTGAATCCGCCGATGCCAGCCAATCCTTGCCTTGATATTTATCGAAAAAATCAAAGGCGACGCGGCCAATGCCATCCATTTCTTTTTTATACGAACGATAGACTTCGAGCAGGTTCTGCTCTTCCGCCAGACTGCGCCGCATATACGAATACAACTTGACGCCCTCGGTCAGCAGGTGGCCGTACATCGCCATGCGCATCTCGCGCAATGAGGCTGGCACCCCATCCCAGGTGCCGGCGCTCATCTTGTTCGCCACCGAGGAATACATCAACAGCAAGGCCGCATGATCGCCCTTGAGCTGGGGAATCAATTTTTCGTCGTACTGAATCTGGTTGTTGACGCTTTTCGCCGGCTGCAGTTCTGCAAGCTCCTCTATCGTCGCTACTCGTCTGACCGGCTGCTGCGGGATGGCTGAATTTTTAACAACTTCGCGCGCCCCCTCATCTTGATTACTGGTTGCGGGTTTGTTGAAAATTGATTTCAGCCACATTTTTATTCTCCCCAGTTGCCAACCAAAAAGTGCACCCGCTTGTTTTTATATATTGCCCACCCGCAACAATAGTACATTAAATACCCAATGGAAATAAATTTCTTAAATGTAATTTTTCAGCTATTTTTCGCTGCTTGACCGTCCAAACCAGACAGCCGCATCTGGCCTGGAACGGTCGGCTAGAAGCCCGTACCCGCTATAAGGAAAACCGCTGGAAGACTGCTTTCCGCATATGGAAATGCAAATGGCGGCTATTAAGCCTCCATGATGGGTTGGCTACATCAATACCCTAAGCTGTATTCACCGAACTCATCATCCTTTCAAATGACGAGCAGTCCAGCTACCAGGGTTCGGCATTCGGTCGCTGACTATTCAAACATAACACGAGACAACCCTGATGACGGTCGAGTGACGGCCGCTTCAAGGACATATAAGGAGCAGCTCGATCATGATGGAACAACAACTCCAGTCCCAGCCTGTCGTGGGCCTGGGAGATCCTATCGCCGTCAGCGAAGGTAAACTCGATCAATACTTTCAGATTACCGCCCGCGGCAGTACTACGCGCCGTGAGGTTGTGGCCGGCATCACCACTTTCCTGGCGATGGTTTATTCCGTTTTCGTCGTGCCAGGCATGCTGGGCAGGGCCGGCTTCGATGTCAGCGCCGTGTTCGTTGCAGTTTGCCTGACGACCGCTTTCGGCTCGCTGCTGATGGGCTTGTGGGCACGTTTGCCGATCGCAGTCGGATGCGCGATTTCGCTGACCGCGTTCACCGCCTTCGGCCTGGTGCTGGGCAAAGGTTTGTCGCCCTCCGTCGCCCTCGGCGCGGTATTCCTGATGGGCCTGGTGTTCACTGCTATTTCCGTGACTGGCATCCGTTCCTGGATTCTGCAAAACTTGCCGTCCGGCGTTGCGCACGGCACCGGCGTCGGTATCGGTTTGTTCCTGCTGCTGATCGCCTCCAATGAAGTCGGGATGGTGGTCAAGAATGCCGGTCCAGGATTGCCGGTAGCGCTCGGTCACATTACTGCATTCCCAGTGGTGATGAGCATCCTCGGCCTGGCAGCCATCTTCGGTCTTGAGCGGCGCCGCGTACCGGGCGGCATCCTGCTGGTAGTCGTCACCCTGTCCATCATCGGTTTGATCTTCGATCCTGCCGTCAAATTTACCGGTGTGTTTTCGATGCCGGCACTGAGTTCCCCCGGCCACGCTTCATTGATCGGTTCGATGGATATCAAGGGCGCGCTGAGCATGACGGTGTTGCCAAGCGTGCTGGCGCTGGTGATGACAGCAGTGTTCGATGCCACCGGCACGATTCGCGCTGTTGCCGGTCAAGCTGGCCAGGTCAATGAAAAAGGCTACATCCACAACGGCGGCAAAGCACTGACAGCCGACTCGCTCAGTTCCATTTTTGCCGGCCTGGTCGGTGGCGCACCTGCTGCTGCTTATATTGAATCGACGGTAGGTACCGCCGCCGGCGCCCGTACCGGCCTGACGGCAGTCGTAGTCGGCCTGCTGTTTCTCGCGGTCATCTTCTTTTCGCCGCTGGCTGGCCTGGTGCCTTCCTATGCGACAGCTCCTGCGCTGATGTATGTCGGTTTGCTGATGCTGGGCAGCGTGAGCCGCATGCATATGGATGATACGGTCGATGCCCTGTCTGGTCTGCTGTGCGCAGTGTTCATTGTGCTGACATGCAATATCGTAACGGGCATCATGCTTGGTTTCTGCACGCTGGTAATCGGTCGTATCGTATCCGGCGAGTTCCGCAAACTGAACGTCGGCACTGTCGCCATTGCTATCGCGCTGGCAGCCTTCTACGCTGGCGGCTGGGCGATCTAGGAACTTACAATTTTTCGGGTAACTTCGACTTTTTGGGTCTCCTTGAATTGTCGATTTATGGCAGCGCCTCCGGGCGCTGCTTTTTTTTTGGGGTTATTGACTCCCTTTCGGCCACCAGCAAAGACTAGCCATGCGCTCGCTGCGTTGTCTACAGCGCTTTTGTGTACAGCCCGCATGGCACTCCGAACAAAAGAGGAAGCTCTTTTATTTGTTGGAACCCTAACTCGAAATACAAACGCTGGGCAGCTTTCATGACCGCGGTAGTATGCAGGGCCAGTACTGGAGCATCATCGCGCCGTGCCCTTGCGATGCATTCTTCCAGCAATTTTTTGCCCAAACCAAGCCCGCGATGTCCCGGCGCGACGGACAGCATACGAACCATTGGCCAATCAGCTTGGAAAAAATCGGGTTTGGGTTGATGCGCGCCGACATAACCGACTGTCCCGACGATCTGGCCGTTCAACTCGGCTACGATAACTTCGCTTTGATCGGCGTGTTCCGTCAGCGCCCCGAGCCTGGCGGCAAGCTGATCTCCTTGCGGCATCAGATCGATCAACTCTGCCCAGGCCCTGCGGACCACCGAGTCAACGACATCTCTCTCGATCGGATCAAAATTCCTGATTTTTATCTGTATTTCTGATGTCACATTCACTCCACAAAACATCTGATCGTATTTCGATGCGCCTGCATTAAATTCCAGCTTTAAATGCCAACTTCAATGCCAACTGAAATGCCAACCTAAATTCCCACCTTATGCGCCGTGAATATCAGGCGCAGTCCCAGAGCCGCGATTGCGCCGGCAGCAACGCGATCAACCCATACCTTGATTTTCAAATAATATTCGCGCGGACGTCTGCTGGAAAAACACAGCGCGACAATCGTGTACCACCCTGCTTCAATGGCAAAAACCATTGGCGGAAGCACCAGGTAACACCACAGCGGCGGATGCTGCGGGAGCAATGCTGCAAAGATACTGCCGTAGAAGATGGCTGTCTTCGGATTGCTCAGCTGTGTACTGAGTCCCATCAAGAAAGATTTCCGTACGTTTGCCCGTTCTTCAGATGCGCCATTATCGACCGTGAGTCGAGCAGATGCACCGCGCCAGATTTTGGCGGCGATATAAACCAGGTACACCCCACCGGCAACTTTCAGGCTTACATAAAGCCAGGTGACAGATGCCAGCAATGAATACAGTCCAATCAATGCAATCCCGCTAAAGAATACACCGCCCACGCCCATGCCGAGAGCAGTGGCAAGGCCGTCACGACGCGACAGGCCGATGGAATTTCTGGCAACCATGACAAAGCTTGGTCCCGGGCTCATCGCGCCAATCAATAACGCGGCAAGGATGGCGGTAATTGCGGCTAGCGGGCTCATGGGCGCTCCATGTGAGGATGAGGGAATTGTCGTTCACAAGAATAGCATGTTCATCAGGAACGCCTTGATCCTGTCCATGTTTGGCAGACATGCAAACATTGGACTATGCTGTCGCGGACCAGGGAGAAAATCATCTTATCCAATTGCAAACGCAATTGACCGGCCGGGTGGACCCTGGGCAGGCGAAACTCGTTAACCGTCCGCGCTAGTCCAGCGCAAATAACGCAGAGGTCACAAGTATGGAAGCTACCAAGCGGCGATTACTATGGCATGGCATGTTTTTGTTCCTGATCGGCCTTCTAACGGGACTCGTTGAGCAAAAGTTCAACAATCCGCGCATGGGCCTCGCCGCACATCTGGAAGGCGTCATGAACGGTATATTCCTCGTGGCGTCGGGCGCCATCTGGATGGAAATCCGTCTATCCCCACGACTGAAGGCTGCGGCGTTTTGGAGTGCGTTATATGGCACCTACATAAATTGGGGTATAACCACCTTGGCGGCGATATTGGGCACGGCAGCCATGTCCCCGATTACAGCATCAGGTCACAGCGCACAACCCTGGCAGGAGAGCTTTGTGACGCTTGGCTTCGTAAGCGTCGGAGTAGCAATCATTGCCTCTTCCATCCTCATTCTTTGGGGACTGCGACGAGGGGCCACTATTTAGTATTTATGGATATCGGCCTCTGAAACACCAACTCGCGTAGTTAATGCGGCCCCACCCCATGCACCAGTAAAGCAATCGCATGGCGTGCGATTGCCGCGGCGTCAATTGGACTGTCCTCCGGGCCGATCTGCCGCGTCATGATTGTAGCGAACGTTTGGCGGAGCACTGAGTACGGTCTATATCGTCGCCGGATGCCTGATCGCGCTGGCATTCGCGCTGGCATGGCTGTTCGAGGATATCCCGTTGCTGAAAAAAGCTAAATCGTAACGTCTCGTTTTCTTTACACCTGGCATTGTCAATCCAGCCTGCGACGCTCACTACACCAGCGGTGTCCCTAGCACATCCTGACAAACCTCCAGCCACGCGCGCGCTGCGTGCGACAAATAGCGGCCGCTCCAGATATGGGCGACTTGCCATGACATTTCCGGCTCGACGATGCGCACCGCTTCCAGGTTTCCGGTCACCAGCCTGTGGATGAAAGGTTCCGGCAGCAGCGCCACGCCCAAGCCAGCCGACGCCATCGTCACCAGCCAGTCCCACTGCCCGCTTTGCGCGGCTATCGTCGGTTCGAAGCCGGCATCCCGGAATTCCTGGCGCAGGCTGCGAGTCAGCGCAAAATCGTCCTTGAGCAGCACCATCGGCATTTTGCTGAGGGCATTGAATTTCAGTGTCTTGCGGTTCTTCTGGAATGTGCCGGCCTCGGCCAGAGCCCAGATCGGGTAGCTGGCGACAGGCACTGAAATCAGTTCCAGATCCGGATCCGCCGGCAGCACCGTCATGCCGATTTCGAGATCGCCGGCGGCGACCTGACGTTCAATGGCCTGACCGGTGTCCTCGCTCAAGGTCAACGCTATATCCGGATAGCGTTCGCGGAAGGTCTTCAGCACCGGCGTAAACAGCAGGTTGATCATCGGCGGGATGCCGACGGCAAGCTGGCCGCGTTGCAGCGCCTGCGTGTCGCGCACTTCCAATGTCAGTTGCCGCATGGTCGCCAGCATTTCCTGGCCGCGCTCGAAGACGACGCGGCCGGTGTCAGTCAGCGTCAGCTTGCGGCCGTTGCGGATCAGCAGCGGCGCGCCCATCTCATCTTCCAGCTGGCGCACCATTTTGCTAATGGTCGATTGTGTGACGTGCAGGGTCTCGGCAGCCTGGGTAAAGCTGCTGAACCGGACAGTTTCGACGAAATAGCGCAGGGAGCGGATATCCAAGGGGCGAGCGTGATGGTTATGATGAACAAGCTATATATGAATAAAGCGACTGAATTCGGCGCATTTTATTCATACAGTACATGATTTTCCGATTTTATACTGGAATTCAATAACAACATTCCATTCATGATATTCAGGAGCACACCATGTACCAGGACCGCATTCGCCGCCCGGCGTTGATGGATAAAGTGATGTCCGCGCAGCAGGCGGCACTGCTGTTCAAGGATGGCATGACCGTCGGCATGAGCGGGTTTACCCGCGCCGGCGACGCCAAGGCCATGCCGCTAGCGCTGGTGGAGCGCGCCAGGCACGAGCCATTGAGGCTGACCTTGATTACCGGTGCTTCGCTAGGCAACGACAGCGACGGCTTGATGGCCGAAGCCGGCTTGCTGGCGCGCCGCCTGCCGTTCCAGGCCGATGCGGCACTGCGCCGCAAGATCAACGCCGGCGAAGTGATGTTCATCGACCAGCATTTATCGGAAACCGCCGAACAATTACGATCGCACAGCCTGGCGCCGATTGATATCGCGGTGATCGAAGCGACCGCGATTACCGAAGATGGCTTTCTTGTACCGACCATGTCCGTCGGCAATTCCGCAAATTTCGCTCAGCAGGCGCGGCAGATCATTATTGAAATCAATCTCAGCGCACCGCTGGCGCTTGAAGGCTTGCACGATATTTTCATCCCCGGTGAACGGCCTGGGCGCGCACCGATTCCCTTGGTCAGTCCTGAGCAACGGATCGGCACGACGGCTATCGCTATCGATCCGGCGCGCATCGCCGCGATTGTGATTACCGACAGCCCGGACAGTCCTTCCAACGTCTTGCCGCCGGATAGCGAAACCGAGGCGATCGCGTCCCATGTGATTGCCTTTCTCGAAAGCGAAGTGAGCGCCGGGCGGATGACGCCGGCACTGCTGCCTTTGCAGGCAGGCATCGGCACGATTGCCAATGCGGTACTGCATGGGCTGATCGGTTCGCCGTTCAGCAATATGACAATGTTTTCGGAGGTATTGCAGGACAGCGCCATCGAGCTGCTGGATTCCGGGCAGCTGATCCAGGCTTCGGCGTCGTCGATCACCTTATCGCCAACCATGCATGAGAAATTCATGCGCGATATCGACAGCTACCGCGCGAAGATCGTGCTGCGTCCGCAAGAGATCAGCAACCATCCCGAGATCGTGCGCCGGCTTGGCGTCATCGCGCTCAACACGGCTCTGGAATGCGATATCTACGGCAATGTCAATTCGACCCACGTCGGCGGCACGCACATGATGAATGGCATCGGCGGCTCCGGCGATTTTGCGCGCAATGGCCAGCTGTCACTGTTTGTCAGTAAATCGGTGGCCAAGGCCGGCGGCATTTCGAGCGTGGTGCCGATGGTCGCGCATGTCGACCATACCGAGCATGACGTCGACGTCCTGGTCACCGAATGGGGCTTGGCCGATTTGCGCGGCCTGGCGCCGCGTGAACGGGCGCCGTTGATTATCGAGCGTTGCGCGCATCCGGACTATCGGACGCAGTTGCGCGCCTATTTCGAGCAGGCCTGCCTGCGCGGCGGCCAGACGCCGCACGTACTGGAAGCAGCCTTGTCCTGGCACGTGCGCTATCGCGACGGACAATCGATGCTGTCCTGACGCCGTCGCTGCGCCGGTGACGGCATGCATATTTGCTGTTTTCTTCTTAACCGACGCATCTCGCCGTCTTTTTTTCAACCCCTTCGATGTTCACCCAGAGTACTTTGTTCAGCTCGGCAGCCAGCAGCTACCGGAAATGGATCATCGAATTCCCGCTGCGCAAAGCCAGCCTGTCCGAGGGGTTGCGCGCGGCATGCGCTGCCAGCACCATGCTGCTGCTGTGCTACCTGCTACATGAGCCGCATTTCTCCTGGGCGGCTATCGGCGCCTTCCTGACTTGCCTGGCCGATGCCGCCGGTTCGAACCGGGCGCGGCTTTACTCGATGGGCGGTTTCGGCCTGCTTTCCACCATCGGCGGCGGCTTGACGGCTTTTGCCGCGGGACTGGGCGTGGGCTATGGCGCGCTGTCGCTGATGCTGTGCGCCGGACTTGCCGGGTTTTCCAGGATCTATGGCAACCCCACCGGGTTGGTGATGATACTGGCGGCCGGCGTGTGTTCGATCATGGCGGATTCACCGATGAGTCTGGCGGCCGGCCATCACTCCTATCCGGCGTTTTATTTTCTCGGCTGTGCATGGGCGACCGTACTAGGTTTGACAGCCTGGCGTATTCATCCGTTTTCACCAGCCCGAGCGGCGGTCAACCATGTCTATGAGAGCCTGGCAGAACTGGCGCACATCACCGTTGGCGCCGAAACGCGCAAGCCGGGTGACGATCTGCGGCATTTGACCGCGATCTGCCGCAAGCATGTGCGGGACGACATCGCGCTGGCACAAAAGCGGCTGATCGCGTTGCCGCTGGAACGCACCGGCAGCCGTCGCTTGTATGAAAACCTTCTGCTGAAGCTGGCGCGCGCCGAGCTGATCCAAGGCTATCTGACCGTTGTCACCGATCTGCGCAAGTCGCCGCTGCGCCAACCTGTCGAAATTATCCGCATCGACCGCGTCCTGAGAGGGTTAGCGGGGATTCTGCTGCGAATGAGCCGGCGCATCATCTCCGATCAGGCTCCGGACGCCGACGTCGATCTGGCGGCACAGTTGCATCGCCTCAGTGCGCGCCTGAGCCCGCAACTTGGCGGTGCGCTGGCGCTAACCGTGAGTTCGACCGACGCTGGAAGGCAAACTGCCGCGCCGGCGCCATCGACATTCAGGTCCGATATCCGCGCGGCTTTCAAGCAGAACTGGCAGATTGCGCAGTTGCATTGCAGCGGTCGCTCGATCGAGTACCGGCACGGACTACGCTGCGCGACGGCCACCGGCCTGGCATACATGATCGTGCACTTGCTGCATTTGCCGTTTGGCTATTGGGCGACAATGGCAACCATCCTCATCATTCAGCCGTCAATTGCCGACACCCGTGCCCGCAGCCTGGAGCGCGCGGGGGGAAGTGTCTGCGGCGGCCTGATCGCGGCTGTGCTGGGCCTGTGCGTGCACTCATCGCTGACGGCGGCACTGCTGCTGTTCCCGATGGTGCTGGCAACCATGGCGTTGCGCCCGGTGAGCTACGGTTTGTATTCACTATTCCTGACACCTTCTTTCGTGCTGGTCGCCGACTTTGCGGCGCCGGGCAGCGATGAATTGATCAATGCCTTCGCCCGTGCCGGCAACAATGTCATCGGCGGCGCCATTGCACTGCTCGCTGTCTATTATTTCTGGCCGAAACGCGAGGCAAGCAATCTGTCGTTGAAACTGTCGGAAATGATCCTGGCGAACCTGGCCTATCTGCATGCCGCTCTGGGCAACGCTGCCGCCTCCAGCGCAGCAATGCATGCTTGTCGAGGGCATGCCTGCATCCTCAATCTGGAAACCGACGTGCTGCTGCAGCGCCTGGGTCATGAAGGCAAATTAACCGATTCCCGGGCGCAGCAGGTCAGAACCGTCCTCGCATTATCGAGAAGACTGGCCGCTGACGCCACACACATCTGGCATGATCCGGCTGATGCAGGCCTATCACCGGAACTGGTCGCATGGCTGGACGACATCGCCCGGCTTTTCATGCAAACCGCCGACGCTGACGCCGCACGCGAAGTCGTCGCGCTATGCCCGACCGCAGAGCTGTCGCCGGTCAAGGCACATGTCGTTGAGAACCTCAAACTGCTGGTCGCCACGGTCTATCCGGTTAAGAGGTGATTTTAGAATGTCGCCCGCTCGTCTTCGGCAGCTGCGGCTACATTCGTCAGGCGCTTCAACGGCTCCATGTTCGTCACCATCGGTTGTTTGACACTGCGGGGCACAACGGCGATAAGGCAACACTACTCATGCGCGTCTCTGGCGCATGAACATGTCCGCACACCAAAAGCCCCCCACAGTAGCCGGCCATCACGGCCGCCGGTTTAACGTGCTTTATCGTCCATTTCCGGGGGCGCTCAATCAACCCAAAATAGCAATCCCATAATTTGGGAATTAAATTTGTAATTATGGGAATTGTGGCCGATGATAAGTTCATGAGTAAGATCAATTCATCAGATTTGGAGAGCCCTCTTTCAGCTACTCCCACCAGCGAACGGTCACTAATGGTGCTTTCCGTTATCGCCCGGCATGGCAAGCCGATCACGGTGAAGCAGCTTAAGGATGCAACAAAATTGCCGCAAAGCACTTTATACAGGCATTTGCTTCCCCTTAAGAAATGGGGTTTGATACAAGAACAAGATAATCTCTACGCACCAGGCCCATTCAGCGTACAACTCGCCTGGGGCTTTGATCACACCTCATATCTGGTCGCCCATGCGCGCCCGGAAATGGAAAAATTGATGATGCGGTGCGGGGAAAGCGTCGGGCTTATGGTCGCCGTCAACAATCAGGTGATGTGTCTCGACATGGTGGAAAGCCAGCACTCTTTGCGTTGTTCGTTTTCGAAGGGGCGTTCGCAGCCATTGCTGCGCGGAGCTTCCGCTAAAGCGTTGCTGGCGCATTTGCCTGCACCAATGGCTGATGAAGTAATTGCAGGATCACTGCCGGGGCAACCAAAAGAGCAGCATCTCCTGCGCGAAGAATTGGCGAAGATACGCGCTCAAGGATATGCGGTGAGCGAGGGAGAAGTAGACATGGGAGTCTGGGGTATCAGCGCCCCTGTTTTTAGCAAGGCGGATCACATGGTAGGTGTCATTACCTTGATGTCGCCAGCTATCAGAGCCGAAGACAGGCAGCAAGAATTGATTGGATTGACGGTCAAGACCGCACTCGTCATCAGTGAGTGCTTAAAACTATATTAGCAAGTATTTTTTCAGGAGACAAAAATGAATCATCGCCGCTTTCTCATTGCGCTGGCCGTCGCAGTCAGCTTCATCGTGCCGACATTGGCTAACGCCCAGTCCGCAGGAGTCATCCGGGTCGTAACCGATTCGACTTTCCCGCCATTCGAATTTTTCAAAGACGGGAAAAGAACCGGATTCGATATCGAATTGATGGAGACCCTAGCCAAATCGATGGGCAAGAAAGTCGAATGGACTGACATCGACTTCAAAGGCCTGATCCCGGGACTGATTTCGAAACGGTTCGACGTCGCCGCCTCGGCAATCTATGTCACCGAAGATCGGCGCAAAGTGGTGGATTTTACCGATCCGTATTACCCCGGTGGCCTGGTGATCGTCGTGAAGAGCGGTAACAACGCAATACTTAAACCAGCCGATCTGAACGGTAAGCATGTCGCGGTTCAGGTAGGCACGAAATCAGTGAACTATCTCAAGGAATATTTCCCGCAGGTCGACCGTGTAGAAGTCGAAAAAAACCAGGAAATGTTTAATCTGGTTGAAATTGGACGCGCCGATGCAGCGGTAACCGGAAAACCGGCCGCCTTGGAATATGTGAAAGCGCGGCCCGGCTTGAAAGTAATCGAGAAGCCCGTCAGCGTCGAACTGTACGGCTTCGCAGTCAGGAAGGATTTACCGGAACTGACCCAGGCGTTGAACGCTGCCCTGAAAAAATCAAAACTCGATGGCAGCTACGACAGACTAATCAAAAAATGGCTTGATACGTCTGCGAAATAATCGCGGCCGGTCATCACAATATCGATGTTGAACGAGGAGAAATACAATTGAGCCTTGATTTTTTACCAGTCCTCGGCGGCTGGGCTGATTTGGCACATGGCGCGTTAGTCACGGTAGAAATTACCTCGGCGTCGCTGCTGATGGGGTGCGTGCTTGGGCTGCTGGTCGGGATGGGCCGGCTTGATCCAAGCAAACGGGTACGCTACGGGCTTTGCACCACCTACGTTACCTTTATCCGGGGAACGCCGCTGCTGGTGCAATTGTTCCTTCTGTTTTTTGGCCTGCCCGAACTGAACATCCTGCTGCCAGCATTTGTATGCGGCATTTTAGGACTGGGAATTTATTCCGGCGCCTACGTTTCGGAAATTGTCCGGGGTGCGATTCAATCGATTGAGAAGGGACAGATGGAAGCTGCGCGTTCGCTCGGCATGTCCGCCGGAACAGCCATGCGTACCATCATCCTGCCGCAGGCAGTGGTGCGGATGATTCCTCCTTTGGGTAATGAATTCATTGCATTGATCAAGAATTCTGCACTGGTTTCCTTGTTGACCATCGCTGACCTGATGCACGAAGGTCAAAAAATCATCAGTGTGTCGTATCGGTCACTCGAAGTGTATTTAGCTATCGCTCTGGTGTACCTGGTACTGACCAGTCTTACCAGCATGGCGTTGCAAAGAATAGAGCGTCACTTGAGAGCCGGAGGAGCAGTGCAATGAAATCCATCATCAAATTAAATGGACTGGGCAAATCGTTTTCGGGTAACCGCATCCTGCACGGTATCGACCTGGAAGTCCATCCGTCTCAGGTGATCGTCATCATCGGTCCCAGCGGCTCGGGGAAAAGCACGTTGTTACGTTGCTGTAATGGCTTGGAAGTCGCCGAAGAAGGTGATATCGAAATATGTGAAAAAAAATTGCTGACCGATGGACGCATGCTGTCCGATCACGATTTGAACCATCTGAGAGAACAAGTCGGCATGGTGTTTCAATCGTTTAATCTGTTCCCGCATTTATCGGTGCTGGGGAACGTCACCGTCGGACCGCGCAAGATCCAGGGTATGGATAAGCACAGCGCCGAAACCCTGGCCCGTGAACTGCTGGCTAAAGTCGGGCTGGCGCACAAGGCGGACGCGATGCCTGCCACCCTGTCCGGTGGCCAAAAACAGCGGGTCGCCATCGCGCGTGCATTAGCGATGAAGCCGCAAGTGATGCTGTTCGACGAGCCGACTTCCGCACTAGACCCGGAACTTGTCGGCGAAGTGCTGCAAGTGATGAAGGCCCTTGCCAACGAAGGCATGACAATGTTGGTCGTCACGCATGAAATGGGATTTGCGAGAGAAGTTGCGGATATTGTCGTAGTGATGGATCACGGTCGCATCGTGGAATCGGGGCCGCCTGACCAGATTTTCGTCAACCCGCGTGAAGACCGCACCCGCAGCTTCCTGCAAGCGGTGTTATCCCGGAACCAGCAAAGCAACGCCGCATGATAGATCAATCCATTTGGGCCGGCCGGCAAGATACTGACAGCGCAGGCGACACACGTCGCCTGCATCAGGTTGTCATGCCATTCAACAAGGCATCCGAAAACAGCGCTACCCTGATCGGCTTTTCCTGCGATGAAGGAGTGCGTCGCAATCATGGGCGCATCGGTGCTGCCCAAGGCCCGGATGCGATCCGGCGCATGCTGGCTAATCTTCCAGCGCATGACATCGAATGTTTATTCGATGCCGGCAACATCGGTTGTATCGATGGCGAACTGGATCAAGCGCAGCTGCGACTGGCTGATCGCGTCAAGCAAGCGCTTTCACAGCGCGTATTCCCTCTGGTATTGGGTGGCGGGCACGAGGTCGCGTACGGAACCTTCCGTGGCATCGCAAGCCATCTGGATCAAGCGTTGCGCACCGAACGGCTGCTTGTCATTAATTTTGATGCACATTTCGATTTGCGAGAAGCCGGCCAAGCTAGTTCGGGTACCCCGTTCAAGCAGATTGCTGAATGGTGTCATCAGGCTGGCGTTGAATTCAACTATCTCTGCTATGGAATCAGCCAGCTGGGTAACACGCCGGCACTATTTGCCCGCGCCCGTGAACTGGGTGTGCGTTTCAAGCTGGATAGCGAAATCGCTTTTGGCGACCTCGCCGATTTCGGCCGAGAACTGCAGGAGCAACTCGCCACGGCGACTCATGTGTACCTGACGATTGACCTGGATGTGTTACCTGCCGAGAAGGCGCCAGGGGTTTCCGCGCCGGCGGCCTTGGGCATGCAACTCGAAAAAGTGGAATACCTGATACGGATAGCCAAAGATTCCGGCAAGCTTATCGCTGCCGACATTGCGGAATGCAATCCCACCTACGATCGCGACGGACTTACTGCGAAAGTGGCCGCACGCCTGGCACATGCCTTACTTCAACCTGATTGAACTTCACATTTTTGCCCAAAACGTATACACAACCCTTACAGCCATTGGCAATCGGCAACCTGAGCAGATCAGACTTGCCGATTGTGATACCGAAAGCAGCGCAAGCCGTTATGCCTTGGAAGAATGGCGGCGGCATTACGCGGGAGATAATGCGTTGCCCGGCGAATAGCAGTCTCGATGATTTTGAATGGCGCATTAGCGTGGCAACGGTCAGTACCGCCGGTCAGTTTTCTATTTTCCCGGGAATCGACCGGTCGCTGGCCCTCACCGAGGGCGGGAAATTATTGATCAGCCAAGGCGCCAGGCGTGTTACGTTGACGCCGGCAACACCCGTCTTTGAATTTGCCGGCGAAGAACAGATAGGCTCATCCCTGCTTGCCGGGCCTGTCACCGATTTCAACGTGATGACCCGGCGGCAACTGCACACGCACAAGCTGAACCGTTTCGCGTTTACCGGTACCTTGTGCACTCCTCGTCTTGGCCATACCAGTTTGGTATATATCGTTAAAGGCTCACCGCACATCCTGCTCCCGACATCACGTGTTGTGCAACTGGCTCCGGGCGACGCAGTGCTGCTAACGGCATCCGATCAGCAACTTACGCTTCATGCCATGGAGGCAGAAATCATGGTGACTAATATATTTGGAGTCTCGGCCTGACGATATCCGTTGTTTTTTTAATTCGCTCAACACGCCGCTAACGTTGTTATTTGGCACTAATCGAAGCCATTACAAGTAATAGCGCAGATTCCGCAGTGCCACGACGCAATCTATCCAGACGGACAGATTGGGTATGTTACCCTGCCTGATTCGGGCATTCTTTCGATTCCCGCCTTTTGTCTCGCTGCACTACGTCTTGGAAAACGGCGGCTCTTCCGAAATTGCCGGGGTCGGCAACGAGGGAATATCAGGAATTTCTCTTTTCATGGGCGGCGATACCACACCCGGTGCGGCCGGTATCCTGGCGACGGGGCGATGGAATGAGACAGAGCGTGCGCAACTGGACGACAACATTGCAAACCGACGCCCATTCCTCGATTTTGTCTACAGCCGCACCAATGCCGATGGCACCATCCAATATCTTCAAGTCAGCGGGGAACCGATGTTCGATTCAACCAGCCTGTTTATCGGCTATCGGGGAATCGGCATGGATGTCACCGACCGCATGCATCGCGACCGGGAAGAAAAACATCTGCGCAGTGATACGGATAAAATCGATGGCAGCGCCGATTAAGGCGATTCATATCTTACCGGTGCGGTCACCGTAACTGTAGTTATTTGTAACAGCTAGGGAACCGCGCAGGTCGAGGGCGTAACATTGGCACTTTGTCTAATGCCGTTAAGTTAAGGTTACCGGTTATAGCGCTTGGCACGTCATTCCCGCGAACGCGGGAATCCATTTTAACCACCATGCTCTGCAACATGGATCCCCGCGTTCGCGGGGATGACGGAGTGACCGCATTGGCCCATCTAAAGAATACCGTTCGTGGCTTAACTTAACGGCATTAGGCACTGTGTCATCTTCCTGAAAAATCAACTACTACTCTACTGCCTGTCACCGTATGTCTTCGCTTCCCGTCTCATTAGCGCCATTGCGCAACATAATTTCCACCTCCTCACGACATATCAAAAAGATCATTTCCGGCCTGATCGTGATTTTCGTGACGATCGGCGTTACCGGCTGTGCTATTGAACCGGTTGCCATGTCGCCTCAAACGGCCGAGCGATTGAAATCTCAACCGCCGATCCGGTTCCTGCTGACTTTCGACGATGGTCCGGCCCGACCAAGAACTGACAATCCGACACTATCCATACTGAACACGCTCGCGAACAATCCGCTACAACGTGGCATCAAAGCCCTCTTTTTTGTGCAAACCCGCTCGTCTGGTGCTGGTGAGACGGATTTCGGGCGAAACATAATGCTGCGTGAAATTGATGAAGGCCATTTACTTGGATTTCATACTGCCACGCCACATCATGCAAACCATCGCTTCCTCAACCCCGAAATATTCGCGCAATCGTTAAGCGATGGCATTGCCGATATTGTTTCGATTCAGGGAAGTCCGCCGAAACTGGTTCGCCCGCCGTTCTGGAACTATGACAAGCGTACTTTTGACGCTTACCAACAGCATGGCATGCACATTTTGCTGACGGATTTGAGCGCGAACGACGGCAAGATATATGGCTTCAAGGCCAGCCTTAGAAGACGCTCCAACATGCTGCATCTATTGACTGACGTGCGTGAGCGGATTGCCGCAGGCGAGTTACCGACGGTTGATGGAAGTATCCCGGTGGTGGTGACTTTTCACGATATAAATAGCTATACCGCCGATCACATGGCGGAATATTTGCAAATACTGATGGATTGCGCGCGTGCGGTCCAATTGCCGACTGCAACCAAGCCGTTTTACGACGACAAGGGCGCGCTAGAGCGTGCGGCCCTGGCACGAAGCGTACGTGACGGCGCCCAAGCTGAGCGCCTGCCCGGGTTCTGGAACTGGCTATGGGAGAAAATTTAGGTAATCGATGATGCGCTTCCATGCATTGAAAATTACAATTCGACCACGCTAATCTATTCAAGGCATGTCTTCAGTCATTGTGGCAGCAAGACGACGACGCATCTGACACAGACTTAGCGCCACCGCAACGGCGATCACAGGGATCGAAAATGCAGTGGCAAGCCCCGGCGAAATTACCGGCCAGAATTTTCTGACGCCCTCAGTCAAATAATGCACCAGTTGCGAGCCGTAGTAGGTAATGGCGACCACCGACAGGCCCTCGACCGTTTCCTGCAGACGCAGTTGCATCCGGGCACGCTGATTCATTTGCACCAGTACCAGTTGGTTCTGACGTTTCAACGCGAGATCGACACGGGTACGCAAGAGTTGCGAATTTCGCGCCACACGACCAGATAGATCGTCCTGGCGGCGCGACATTGCGGCACAGGTATTCATCGGTGGCATCAAGCGCCGATCCATGATTTCGCGAATTGTGGGAAAACCCTCTACGCGCTCTTCGCGCAACTCCCCTAAGCAAACCACACCGCCGGCGGCGTAGTGTCACCAGCCGGCCGGTCATCACGTATATAGATCCACAGACGTGCCGTCTCGGTCTTGCCGTTGCCGGGCGCGAGCACCGGGATCGGCGTGTCGTCGGCTTGCAGCTTGGATGCCGCCAGCACATGACGCCGGATCGCATCGACAGTTGCGCTTGCGTCAGCGAGGCGGTGCCACCGACAACTTGCGGCCAGACGAAGCGATCGCGCTCAAGCCGTTTGGCCAGCAGGCACAGACCATCGCCGGTCCACCAGAGCAGTTTGATGATATCGCCGCGCCGACCGCCAGCCAGATGTGCGGACCCGCCGGCAGGCCGATCATGGCAGCAGGCGGGCCAGCACTTAGGCCAGCGTCGCTGGATCGACGCAGCCCTCCACGCGCAGTTGCGCCGAACCGACCATCAGTACGATCGCGTTCGACGCCGGTACCGTGCATGCTGCGCTGGTGCTCATCGAGGCGACAGGTATATCGAGCGTACTGAGCAACGGCGCATACGAAAAGCGCGAAAAAATATTTATCATTCGACAGCAAGATCGACCGAATACGTGAAGGAGGTCAACACGCCGTCATTGCCGATTGACGACACAACCTTGCATTGGGTTGGCTTGGTTTCCGATTAGCACAACGCTTTTGATTAACATGCACGAAGCTTGTGGTCTACCGTCCAGCCGATCTTGCATCAAAATCAACGAACATCCGAAATATTGGCGTTTTACCACCACATCAGTGGCATTTTGTGAAAGAATTGGTTGAACAGTAGCAACAAGACGGGGAACCACCTTGGACTCAATCGCGCCGTAACTCACAAACCTAGCCATCTATATGCTGCTCAAAAGTGCTGACGATAAAGAAAATCAGATAACGGTTCTAAAAAACTTGTTGAGCCATGAAAAAATTTCTCCCGAAAAAAAGCAGTGGATCGACAAAGAATTACGTAATCTCAAAACCGGCATCGACACGGAAAAGCAAGCCGCCTTCGAGTTAGATTTTTACTTCGGTCCGTCGAAGAAACACATTATCTTGCATGATCTCAGGCTCGAAATTGATGGCAGAGTCGCTCAGATAGACCATTTGATTTTCAATCGCATGGCCGAAGTCTATGTGATCGAGACCAAAACGTTCAACAGTGGCCTGACGATCAACGCGGCAGGTGAATTCTCGACTGTCTACGAAGGGAAAGCCTTAGGAATTTCATCCCCTATCGAACAAAATGCGCGGCACATTGCGGTGTTGCGAGATGCGTTTAAATTGATCGGACTTCCCACCAGACTTGGAGTCCCATTAATGCCATCGTTCATACCGGTTGTGCTGGTGTCACCGAAGGCACTTATAACTCGTCCTGATTCGAAGAAAAATGATTTCAGTAGTGTCATGAAACTGGATCAATTTAGCTCTTGGTATTTGAAAAGACTCGACGACCCGATACGCCCACAAGACTTTATCGATATCTTCAAGGCATCCTCTCTGGACACCATAAAGGGACTCGCTGAAAAAATTGTCGAGCTACACAAACCAGGTCGCGTCGACTACGTCCGCAAATTTGATCTTGCGGAAACGCTCTTGAGAAAAGCACCGTCGCCTGCTGCAGCGACTCTGCTGCAGCAGGCGTCGACGGAAAATCCCGCTATCGATAATGACATCGGTAAACGGTTGTGTGCTGGATGCAATACGGTAATCCACGAAGTTGTTGCTAAATTCTGTCTGAACAATTTCCGGCGATTTAAAGGAAAGACGTACTGCCGTCCGTGCCAAGCAAAATTTTAATGTGGTAATCCACTTGAACAAACACTTACTCTCTATTTTTCGTGGGCAGGATGAACCTCCGGCGCGAGGCAAATTTTTGTCCCGTGTCTTTGGTATATTTTCAGAAGAAATTGTTCGCCTTTGGGCTAACGACCCACGGTCGCCGTATGAAGATATTGGTCGTCCAACCCTTCGGAAACTTGGGGAGTCAACAGGCTCTACCCTCGATTTTACGTTGCGTCACAAAAAAACTGGCACATCGTATGTCACTGAATTGAAATGCGAGATTGAGTATGAAAACTATAAATATTTCGTTCTGACTGATGTGAAGCAGCTTGATCATCATCGAAAAGGTGCATTTAAAGCTCTACTCGAAGTAGCCGCCAAAACCCCAAGTCATCGAGTGTTCGTCAACAAAAAAGAAATTGCGGTCGACGGTGCAATACTAATTTGGGGCGCTGCGACACCGGAAGGTCGACGTGCGGTTATCGATGCAAAAGGCTTTTTTGACGTACTATCCATAGAGGAAATCATCAGTGATCTGATAACTTGGAACCACGCAGGTTACCTAGCTCTAATGGAGCAGCGACGTTCATGGACAAACGCGATGTTTGACGGCCTAATCCATTCAAACCCTGAAACGGATTAAGCAAGTGATCTGGCCACACTTGGAAAAATTAGCGAATTGCAATGCGATCACACTCCGGAAAATACGGCCATCACATTCCCCATCCCCTCAAACATCTTTCAAGTTTGCAAACCCCGTCAAATCCCGCGTAAAATGCGGGTATCGCGGGTGTAGTTCAATGGTAGAACGAAAGCTTCCCAAGCTTTAGACGAGGGTTCGATCCCCTCTACCCGCTCCAGATCAGCGCTGGCACCTGTTACTTAGGTGCCATTTGTATTTTTGAGGCGATCAATTGTCTGGCGTTACAATGACGCTACCGCTTCCGGCAATCCAGCACTGCCCTTTCACTCTAATACCCTATTAAGCATGTCAGAAAACAAATCCGGCAAACCCCTCTTTTACGATCCTACCGAGCACAGGATCCGCAGCTTCGTCACGCG
This sequence comes from Collimonas antrihumi, assembly GCF_018304965.1. Taxonomy (GTDB): domain Bacteria; phylum Pseudomonadota; class Gammaproteobacteria; order Burkholderiales; family Burkholderiaceae_D; genus Collimonas; species Collimonas antrihumi. The sequence goes on along the minus strand of NZ_JAGQED010000014.1, from coordinate 21,373 downwards.
CGCCGGGCGCTTGTCGACGGCGCAGGCTCGTGCAATCGAGGAATTGGGGCCGCGTTTTTGCGTTCCTTATGACAAGGCTGTAGCCGATCTTGACCAGGTTTTCGAACGCAGCGCGCCGACGATCCTGGAAATCGGTTTCGGCATGGGTGAAACTTCGGCGAAAATTGCCGCTGGCATGCCGGAAAAGAATTTCCTTGGCGTCGAGGTCCATACGCCTGGCGTCGGCAGCTTGCTGAAACTGATCGGCGAGCAGCAGTTGAGCAATTTGCGCTTGATCCAGCATGATGCGGTGGAAGTACTGACGAATATGATTGCACCCGGCTCACTGGCCGGCGCTCATGTGTTCTTCCCTGATCCGTGGCACAAGGCGCGGCACAATAAACGCCGCCTGATTCAGGGGCCGCTGGTCAATTTGCTGGCGTCGCGTATTGCGCCGGGCGGTTATCTGCATTGCGCAACCGACTGGCAGGAGTATGCTGAACAGATGCTGGAAGTGTTGAGCGCTGAGCCGTTGCTAAAGAATACCGCAGAGACTTACGCGGAGCGGCCGGATTATCGGCCGGTAACCAAGTTCGAGAATCGCGGCTTGCGTCTTGGACATGGAGTCTGGGATCTGGTGTTTACACGCGTTTGATGCGCGAGGTTGATGCGCGAGGTTGATGCGCGAGGTTGACGCACGAGGTTGTTGCAAGCGTTTGAACTGACCGTTGGCGCCGCATAAAGCGCGGCGCCAGGCAAATGCAATTGACATAGGAAGTCTGCAGCATGTTGATGATCCATTTTTTTCCCCGTATTGACAAACGGTTTGCCAGATTGGCTGCCTCGGTGTTGCTGCTTGCGCTCTCTCAACTTCCGCTCGCGCAGGCGGGAGAGCGTGTACCGCCGCTGCCCCCTGGAACGATAACGGTTGAGGATACGCATTATCAGCCTGTCGCTCCCGGCAGTACGGCGCCAACCAGACAGCAAATACTCGAAAAAGCCCTTGCAGGGCCAGTGACGCCGAAAGAGACGCCCAAGCCAGGCGAAACTACCATGGAAGAAATTACCCGGCCGGACGGCCAACGGGTGACCAAGGTGACCGGGCCGAACGGCACATATTGCGTGACACAGATTTCGGTCGGCAATACCAAGGGCGAAGATATCATGCAGAAAGGCGCCGTTTCGCGTACCACCAGCTGCGGGGCGCCGTTTTGAGTACATTTGCCGCTGTGCAATCATTTAATTCAAAAAACTAAGCAAAACCGCTGCAGTTGGCCGCCATTCGGTACAATCTACGCATGTTGTCTGAATTCGACCTAATTTCCCGCTATTTCACTCGCACGGCGCGCAGCAATATTGATCATATTGCCCTTGGCATCGGCGACGACTGCGCATTGCTGACGCCAACGGCCGGTATGCAAATGGCCATTTCCACTGACATGCTGGTGGAAGGGCGGCATTTTTTCCCCGACGCCGATCCATTCACGCTGGGCCATAAATGCTTGGCGGTCAACTTGTCCGACCTGGCGGCGATGGGCGCCCGGCCGCTGGCGTTTACGCTGGCATTGGCGCTTCCCGCTGCACGTGAAGAATGGCTGGCGCCGTTTTCAGCCGGCTTGCTGGCGTTGGCCGACGAGCATCATTGCGAGTTGATCGGTGGCGATACTACCAAGGGCCCGTTGAATATCTGCATCACGGTATTCGGCGAAATCCCGCCGGGGCAGGCTCTGCGCCGTGATGCCGCACAAGCCGGCGATGAAATCTGGGTTTCCGGCACACTCGGCGATGCGCGGCTGGCGCTGGCGGGCTATCGGCATGAACTGGCGGATCAGCTAGCAATGGATGCCGAGCTTCATGCGCTGGCAGCGACGCGCATGCACCAGCCAACGCCGCGCGTAACCCTCGGCCTGGCCTTGCGCGGCATCGCGCGTGCGGCGATCGACATTTCGGATGGCCTGGTTGGCGATCTCGGCCATATCCTGAAGCGCTCCGGCGTCGGCGCTACGCTGGCTGTCGATAACCTGCCTGCCGGCCCGGTGCTGTCGCAGCAAACCCAGGCGATCCGCCGCCATTTCACCCTGGCCGGCGGTGACGATTATGAATTGTGCTTTACCGCCCCTGCCGATCGGCGCGATGCAGTGTTGGCTGCAGGCCAGGCGGCAGCTACCGCAGTGACCCGCATCGGCAGCATTGACGCCAGCCACGGCCTGCGCCTGCGCGATACCGACGATGCCCCGCTTAAGCTGGAACTTGCTTCTTTCGATCACTTTCTCTCAACCTGACTCACGCAACCTGACTAACGCAACCTGACTAACGCAACCTGAATCGCACTACATGACCCAAGCCAACCCCACTCCTCAACCGATCAAAGCCAGCGCCCGCTTCATGCTGTCGCACCCGGCGCACTTCATTGCACAAGGATTTGGCAGCGGACTCTCGCCCGTCATGCCGGGCACCTTCGGCACCTTGTTCGGCTGGTTATCGTATGTGGTGCTGACTACCCGCTGGCCGGAAATTTTCACTCCGCTGAACTGGCTGGTGATCATCGCCGCCGGTTTTGTGGTCGGTATCTGGACTTGCCAAAGCACCGGCCGCCATCTTGGCGCACCGGATCACGGCAGCATGGTATGGGATGAAATCATCGCGTTCTGGCTGGTGCTGGTGCTGGTCACGCCGGCCAGCTTGCCGGCACAGTTCGGCGCGTTTGTCGTGTTCCGTTTTTTCGACATGGTCAAACCGCCGCCGATTGCCTATTTCGACCGTCATCTCAAGGGTGGCTTCGGTGTCATGTGGGATGACATTGTGGCAGCGTTTTATACGCTGTTGGTGTTGGCCTTGTGGCGGTTGTTTTAAGTTAACTGGCTACCTTTGACGGATTGCATCTGGCCGCAACAAGTGGCAGTATGTAACCACCGACTAGGCAGAAAACAGGAGCTTCGACATGAACACCGTGCTTGACGATACCACTGAACAAATCACTGATCTGGCAGCACAAGTCGGGCACGCCCTGCAGGCCAGGAACTGGTTCCTGTCTACCGCTGAATCCTGCACCGGCGGCGGGGTGTCGCAAGCAATCACTGAAATCGCCGGTTCGTCGGAATGGTTCGATTGCGGTTTCGTCACCTATTCCAATGCATCCAAGACCGAATTGCTGGACATCCCGGAAGCCGAGATTGCTCAATATGGAACAGTCAGCGAAGAAATCGCTGGCGCCATGGCGGAAGGTGCGCTGGCCAACAGCAATGCCGACGTCACCGTTTCCACCACCGGCATTGCCGGCCCGGGCGGTGCGGTGCCAGGCAAACCGGTCGGCACCGTATGTTTCGGCTGGTCGGTCGGCCATCACACCCATACCGAGCGCCTGGTGTTCTCAGGCGACCGGCGCGCCGTGCGCGAACAAACCGTGATTCATGCGCTGCAAGGTTTGTTGCGCTTCTTGAAATAATTTCAGGCCCGAAAACGATTGATCGCATCGCGGGTTTCCTCGGCCACGCGGCGCGCGGCCTGGGCGAAGTCCTCACCGGTAGCCTGATCGGGCTTGGCATACAAGATGGCGCGTGATGAGTTGATCATCATGCCCATGCCGTTTGCCGTTTTGCCGGCATTCACGGTCGCCTGAATGTCCCCGCCTTGAGCGCCAACCCCCGGCACCAGCAACGGCATGTCGCCGATGATGCTGCGCACTTGCGCCAACTCCTGCGGGAAAGTTGCTCCTACCACCAGGCCGCACTGGCCGTTGGTGTTCCATTTTTCAGCCACCAGGCGCGCCACATGTTGGTACAGCGGTACGCCATCCACCTTCAGGAATTGCAGATCGGAACCGCCGGCATTGGAGGTGCGGCATAACACGATGGCGCCGCGATCCTTCCATTCCAGGTACGGTGCGACCGAATCGAAGCCCATGTACGGGCTCACGGTCACGGCGTCGGCGCCGTAGCGCTCGAATGCTTCGCGTGCATATTGCTCGGCGGTAGCGCCAATGTCACCACGCTTGGCGTCCATCACAATCGGTATCTGCGGGTAATTTGTGCGCAGGTAGTCGCAAATCGCTTCCAGCTGGTCTTCTGCCCGTATCGCGGAAAAATAGGCAATCTGCGGCTTGAAAGCGCACGCAGTGGCCGCGGTAGCGTCTATAATTTCCTTGCAGAAAGTAAAGATGGCATCCGGTTGTTGCTGCAAATGTGATGGGAATTTGGCAATATCTGGGTCCAGCCCTACGCACAGCAAAGAATTGTTGGCGCTCCAGGCGGCGGATAGTTTTTCGATAAAAGTCACGATCAAGCCTCAATAATACGAACCCCGCATTGTAAGTCCAATTTAGCCGGGAATGACCGGAGTAGCGGCTATTTAACACTTGAGCAGGTATCGATAGTTTGCTAACGTGCATTACATTGCTTCTTTTATCAGGGATATCCATGAAAACTTTCTTCAAATGGCTGGCTACTATTGCTTTCCTCTCATCACTCAGCGCTTGCGGCTACAACGATTTCCAAACCAAGGATGAGGCTGTAAAAGCCGCCTGGGGCGAAGTCGTCAATCAATATCAGGGACGCGCCGACCTGGTGCCGAAAATCGCCCAGATCGTGAAAGCCTATGCCGTCCATGAAGAAGCTACTTTTGAAGCCGTGACCAAAGCCCGCTCCGCAGCGACCAGCTTCCAGATCACGCCGGAAGTGCTGAACGATCCCGCGGCGTTCGAGAAATTCCAGCAAGTGCAGGGGCAACTGTCGTCGGCCTTGTCGCGCTTGATGGCTGTGTCAGAGAACTACCCGCAACTGAAAGCAGACGGCTTATACCGCGATGCCCAGTCGCAACTGGAAGGCATAGAAAACCGCATCAAGGTAGCGCGTAACCGCTACATCGTCGCAGTCCAGGATTACAACGTGCTGGCACGCAGCTTCCCGACCAATCTGACTGCGATGGCGATGAGCTACAAGGTCAAGCCTTCGTTCACGGTGGATAATGAAAAAGCCATCTCGACTTCGCCCGACGTTGATTTCGGCGGCAAAAAATAATGTCGCTTAAGGTGATACGTGCAATCCCCGCAATCCGCGCGCTGCTATTGGCGCCGGCGCTGGCTTGCTGCCTGGCGCTGCTGAGCATATCGGCAACGCCCGTCATGGCGCAGACCATGGCGACGCAGGTTGCTGTGCCGCCCCTGCAAGCGCATGTCACCGACCTGGTCGGCATGCTTCAGCCGGCCCAGCGCGATACGCTCGACAATACCTTGAGCGAGTACGAAGCACGCACCGGCAGCCAGATCGCAATCCTGTTGCTCAGCAAGACCGAGCCGGAAGGCATCGAGGACTATGCCGTACGGGTGGCTGATGCATGGAAATTGGGCCGCAAAGGGATCGACGATGGCGTCATCCTGCTAGTGGCGAAAGACAATCCGAAAGCCTTGCGGCGCATGATGATCTTGACCGGGCGCGGCGTCCAGGGCACGTTGACCGATGCGCAGTCCAAACGCGTATTGCAGGAAATCATCGCTCCGTATTTTTCTAAAAACGACTATTACGGCGGCCTGACTGCCGGCATCTCAGCCATCATGCCATTGCTGGACCAGGAGAATTTCGCGCCGCCCAGCCGTAAGTCCGGGCCCGCGCAAGAGCCGTCTTCCGACTGGCTTGGCGCTTTGGCGCCGCTGCTGTTCTTCGGCTTCTTCATCTTGATCACCATCATTTCGCGCGCACGCGGCGGCAGCGCCGGTTCTGGCCGCGCCCTTAACAGCAACGTCTGGGGCAACGCCGCCGGTGTCATCATCGGCAGCATCTTGAGCCAGAGCGGACGTGGCGGCGGTGGTTTTGGGGGTGGCGGCGGAGGCGGAGGTTTTGGCGGCGGTGGCGGCTTTTCCGGCGGCGGCGGTGGATTCGATGGCGGCGGCGCGTCGGGAGATTGGTAATGGGAAAAACTTTGCAACGCCTCTGGCGCCATCTGCTAACCACGCGACGCAGCGCGCAACGCGCATTTACGGCAGCCACGCTCAAGGCTATCCAGCAAAAGATTGCTGAAGGCGAAATCACGCATCGGGCCGAAGTCAAAATGATTGTGGAAGGGTCGCTGAGCTTGCCGGCAGTACTCAATGGCGTAACCTCACGCAATCGCGCCCATGAACTGTTCTCGCATTATCGGATCTGGGACACCGAAGAAAACGTTGGCGTCTTACTCTACGTGAACCTGGCCGATCACAAGGTCGAGATCATTGTCGACCGCGCCATCGGCCGCGCCACCAAGTCTGCCGAATGGCAAGCCGTGTGCAAAACCATGACCAAGGAGTTCGCCAACGGCGCATTTCACGACAGCACGCTGGCAGCACTAGAGCAAATGAACGCCCTGCTGACACAGCACTTCCCGGATCAAGACCGGAAAAAGAACGAGCTGTCAGACAAGCCGCTGGTCTTGTGATCGCCCGATTAAATTGACTCTGAGTCAATTTAACTCCCTGCTTATTTCAACCGTTCTCGTATACCCACTGCAGCAAGCCGTCTTGGGCGGCTTGGCCTCTGGGGGCGTTAGGGTGGTTGATCAGGCATACCACTGCGTAGTATTTGCCGGAGGCGGCCAGGACGTAGCCGGCAATTGCTCTTACATCGTTCAGGGTGCCGGTCTTGACGTGGGCCTGGCCTGCAACGGTTTGGTTTTTGAGGCGCTTGCGCATGGTGCCGTCGTAGCCTACCAGCGGCATCGAGGAGACGAACTCGGGCATGACCGGCGACTGGAATGCGGCGGTCATCATGCGGCCCATGGTCTTGGCGGAAATCCTTTCGTTGCGTGACAGTCCGGAGCCATTTTCGATCACCAGGCCGCTGGCATCTATGCCCTTGTTGGTCAACCAGCTTTGGATGGCGCGCGCGCCGCGTTCCGGGGTGGCGGGGACTTTCAAAATATCGGAAGCAATGGTCAGCAACACCTGCCGCGCCATCACGTTGTTGCTGTATTTATTGATGTCGCGGATCACTTCCGGCAACGTCACCGAACTCCATTCGCTGATCAGGCTGCTGCCGGCCGGCGTCACGCCGTTTCTCACCACGCCGCTGAAAGTACCGCCGAGATCGGCCCACATTTGCCGGAATACCGCGCCAAAGTATTGGGTGGAGCTCATCTTGTAGGGATTGATATACCAGGTCTTTTCACCGCAAGAGGCCGGCATCGCGCCGTTGAAACTGGCGCCGTCGGCATCCACCGTGGCTTGCAGTTTGCCCTGCCAGTCATCGCAATTGCCGCTACCCAGGCGCGGCGGCGTAACCGGGTAACCGCTCATCGGCGGATCGGTCAGCACATTGACCTGGCGTGTTTCCAGGTTCGGCACGAACTGGAAGGTCAGCGTCTTGTAGTTCAGCAGCAAGGCGTCGGGGCCGACGTTATAAGGCTTCAGCGGATCACCGTCGAATTCGGAGGGATCGTAGGCATTCTCATCAAACGTACTGCGGTCGAGGACGATATTGCCGCGGATGTCGCGAATGCCCTTGGCGCGGATCTGGCGCAGGAACAGCCAGAAATTTTCCAGCACCAGCTTGGGATCGCCGTTGCCTTTGAAGATCAGATCTCCTTGCAATACATTGCCGGCCTGGCTGCCGTTGGTGTACGCCTGGGTTTTCCAGCGATAGGTCGGCCCCAGCAATTCCAGCGCGGCGTCGGTCGTCACCAGTTTCATGGTCGACGCCGGATTGAACGGCACGCCGGCGTTGGCCGATGCCAGCACTGTTCCCGTGCCGTCGACCTCTTGCACATACACGCCAACGCTTTGGGCCGGAATCCCGGCAACCTGCAAGGCTTTGCTAAACGTCGCCGGCAGCCCGGCGGAAGACTCTTGTGCCTGAACACCGCTCAACAAGGCGGAAGATAAAACGAGGAGACTGATCGCGCGGATTTTATTCAAGTGAGCACCGGTGAAAAAGAGAATTTGCGTGGGATTATCCCACGCGTTCACGCGATGCAAAGGATGGGGTTGTCGCCGGCTTGGAATAAGGCGACCAATTGCGCAGCAAACAGAGCGGCTGCGGGATGTTGTCAGCTATCCCGATGTGGTTCCACGGACTGCGGCTTCAGAGCAAAACCGGTATGGCTTCCAAAATAAACAACGCCAGCAAAGCGCCGCAAATAGCGCCGATGGCGCGCAAGCTGCCTTTGGCAAACTTGGATGCTACCGGTACTTCGCCGCACAGTATCAACCCGGCCAAGGTTGCCGGCACAAAGAAAATCAGATTGTGCATTATCAGGTTGACCATCATCGTCTCCTTGGCTTACTTGTAATTTCAGTATAGGTTTCCGGTTCTCAAAGGCAAGGCCGAATAATGGAATGACAACAATATGAATATCAAAAAAACACTATGAAATCAAAGCCGAAAAAACTAGTGCTGTCCTGCACAATTTTCTTGACCGCCACCCACGGCGCGACTACTATCCACCAGTCTAAATTTTATGGAGCCCCTTTTAATGGGCACTTGTTCGAGTGACAGTTGTAGCCAGACCCGTTCTGGCGCCGCCTCGGCAAGATAACGCAGGATTTCCCCTGCCGTCATCTCGCCACCGGCGGATGATGGTATCCCAGTGTCCGGAATTCGTTTCCGGCCATACAGTATTCCACCACCTGATCTTGTTTCATGCAAAGCTGTGTTGCCGTTCCGGTAGCGCGCTAGGCTGAATCTGGCTCTGACCACGGCTTTTGCCGATGTCCGGAGCCATCGAACATCTGTGTATCTGCGCTTGATACCAGCTCTTGAAATTGACGCGAGATTGTCATCAAGATGTCACCGATCGAATTTACAGTCTGGTGCCGTCCTAAAGCTTTTACTTTTTTCGCTAACTAGTTGTCATCCGGATGGATTGCCAGTCGTTAACATAAAGTTAAATCGATAAAGTTAAATCGATAAAGTTAAATCGAAAAAATTAAAAAACCGGCAGGAAGCAACACTCTGATCGACGACAGCCGACCGTATTGCATGAAAAAAAGAAGAACTCCATGAATCTGAATATTCTTAAAGAAACATTCGTCAGCTTTGTCCGCACGCATGGCATGGATCGCCACTTTCGCCGTCTTGGCGCGGACATGTTTCGCAGCACGCCGGTTACCAAGGAAGTGCCACCTTCACTGGCAGAAACCTTGTCAACCGCGGCAAGTATCGACATCAGCGAACTGTTCACGAAACTGCACAGCCGTGCGGACGGCCTGACCGAAGCTGAGGCCGACGATATCCGCGTCAGCGCGGGCCCCAATGAAGTCGAGCATCAAAAGCCGATTTCAAAATGGACGCATCTGTGGCAATGCTACAAAAACCCGTTTAACCTGCTGCTGACCGTACTGGCCGGCGTATCGTATCTGACCGAAGATATGAAAGCCACCATCGTCATCGGCTCGATGGTGCTGCTGTCGACCTTGCTGCGCTTCGTCCAGGAGTCACGCTCCAACAATGCCGCCGACAAACTCAAGGCCATGGTCAGCAATACGGCCACCGTGCTGCGTCACGATCTGGCCCAGGACATCGCTGAGGAGGCATTGCGCTACTTTGACGTGACCTTGCATCCGAAGGGTGCGCGCCGGATCGAGCTGCCGATCAAGAAACTGGTGCCGGGCGATATCGTCCAGCTCTCCGCCGGCGACATGATTCCAGCCGATCTGCGCTTGCTGACCGCCAAGGATCTGTTTATCAGCCAGGCGGCAATGACCGGCGAATCGTTGCCGGTGGAAAAATTCCTTACCCATCGCGGCATCGTCACCGGCAATCCGCTGGAACTCGACAACCTGTGCTTCATGGGCACCAACGTGGTCAGCGGATCGGCTACCGCGATCGTCGTCACCACGGGCAATCAGACTTATTTCGGGGCGCTGGCTGAACGCGTCACGGCCACCGACCGCACGCCGACTGCGTTCCAGTCGGGCGTCAACAAGGTAAGCTGGCTGTTGATCCGCTTCATGATGGTGATGACGCCGGTGGTGTTCTTGTTGAACGGTTTTACCAAAGGCGACTGGGTCGAGGCCTTCCTGTTTGCGATGTCGATTGCCGTCGGCCTGACGCCGGAAATGTTGCCGATGATCGTCACCTCGACGCTGGCCAAGGGCGCCGTCGCCCTGTCGCGCAAGAAGGTGATCGTCAAGCGCCTCGATGCGATCCAGAACTTCGGCGCCATGGACGTGCTGTGTACCGACAAGACCGGGACCCTGACCCAGGACAAGATTTTCCTGGAGCGCCATACCGACATCCTCGGCGAGCAGGATGACCTGGTATTGGAATACGCCTACCTCAACAGCCACTATCAAACCGGCCTGAAAAACCTGCTCGACGTCGCCGTCCTCGAACATGCCGAGCTGCAGCGCGAAATGGCGCTGGCTTCGGCCTATCGCAAGGTCGACGAAATTCCGTTCGACTTCCAGCGCCGCCGCATGTCGGTGGTGGTCAGCGAACGGGACGACCATCACGAACTGATCTGCAAAGGTGCGGTTGAAGAAATCGTCTCAGTCTGTACCCACGCACGCCACAACGGCGAGGTGGTGCCGTTCACCAAAGAATTGCTGCAAGAAATCTACGACACCACATCCAGCCTGAACGCCGAAGGCTTGCGTGTAGTAGCGGTGGCTGCCAAGGATCTGCCGCCAACCAAGGAAGTGTATGGCGTTGCCGATGAATCCGATCTGGTGCTGATTGGCTATATCGCCTTTCTCGATCCGCCAAAAGAATCCACCAGACCAGCACTGGAAGCGCTCAAGGCGCACGGCGTCACTGTCAAGATCCTGACCGGCGACAATGAACTGGTGACCGCCAAGATCTGCCGTCAAGTCGGCCTTGCAGTAGATGGCATGCTGCTGGGCTCACACGTTGAAAAAATGAGCGATGCCGAACTGGCAGTAGCAGTTGACACTACTACCGTCTTTGCCAAACTCAGCCCGACCCACAAGGAGCGCATCGTACGCGTCTTGCATGACAAGGGCCACGTGGTTGGTTTCATGGGCGATGGCATTAACGATGCACCGGCACTGCGGGCCGCCGACATCGGCATTTCCGTCGATACCGCAGTCGACATCGCCAAGGAAGCCGCCGATATCATCTTGCTGGAAAAGAGCCTGATGGTGCTGGAGGAAGGCGTGCTGGAAGGCCGCAAGACCTTCGCCAACATGTTGAAATACATCAAGATGACGGCCAGCTCGAATTTCGGCAATGTGTTCTCGGTGCTTCTCGCCAGCGCGTTTCTGCCGTTCCTGCCGATGCTGCCGTTGCAACTGCTAGTGCAAAATCTGCTCTACGATATTTCGCAAATCACGATTCCTTTCGACAATGTCGACAAGGAATTCCTGGAAAAGCCGCAGCGCTGGAACGCTGGCGAAATTGGCCGCTTCATGATCTACTTCGGCCCGATCAGCTCGATCTTCGACATCACCACTTTCGCCTTGCTGTGGTACGTCTTCGGCGCGAATGCACCGGAACATCAAACATTGTTCCACACAGGCTGGTTCGTCGAAGGCTTGCTGTCGCAAACACTGATCGTGCACATGATCCGTACCCGCAAGATTCCGTTCTTCCAAAGCCGCGCGTCCTGGCCGTTGCTGAGCATGACCATCGTCATCATGGCGGTCGGCATCCTGTTACCGATGTCGCCAATGGCGGGCTATTTCAAATTCCAGGCCCTGCCGCTGATGTATTTCCCCTGGCTGGTCCTGATCTTGATTGCCTATGCGGTGCTGACACAGGCGATGAAAGGCTGGTATGCCCGCCGCTTCGGCTGGCAATAAGAGGGAATGCCGGCAGGTAGAACGAGAATGGTCATTTAGTCGATCATTCTTCGCTCCATAAGAAAAAGGCCAATCCGCAAGGATTGGCCTTTTTTACGTCGCAACCGATACGCCCATGCCGTAGATTTATCCGATCAGGCCGGCTGCAATATTGATCGACAACCCCAGGATGGCCGAATTGAACAGGAACGTCAGTATCGATTGCATCAGGACGATCTTACGCATTGGCCGCGTCATGATGCTGACGTCGGAAGTCTGTACCGCTACCGCCATGGTGAAAGAAAAATAAAGGAAATCCCAGTAATCGGGATTCTTTTCATCGTCAGGGAAGCGCAGCGGCAGTTTGTCGACACTGCAGGCATAGAACAGGCGTGCATAGTGCAAGGCAAAGACGGTGCCGACCATAAACCACGAACCCAGCACGGTCATCCCGGTAAACAGATACCGGATTTCTTTCGGCCCCGGCAAGAAGTCCTTGGTCTGCGTCAATCCCAGCACCACCGCACCAATGCTGGAAACTGCTGCGATGCAAATGATGACCAGGATCATGGTATCGTTTTCATCCTCAATGGCGGCGCGTCTTTTCACCTGTTTCGCGGTCGCCCTGGTCATCATCCACCAAATTGTCGCCAGATACGTCCAGACGCCGGCATTCCAGCCTATCAGCAGCTGTGTGAGGCGCGAGCCCTGTGGCAGGATCGCCCAGACCGCAACACCGACCAGCAACGCAATCACCAGGCGCGGGTGTGTATGAAAAACCAAGCGGCGCACATTCATGTTTATCCTCAGCTGAATCCGATATCGAGATGTGGCGAGACGGCAATCGAGCCGCCTCGCCATTTTTTATCGATAGCATATGGCAACCGGGGACTTTCGTGTATTTTCGTTGGATGCACTCGTAGGGTGGGCACGCCTTTGTGCCCACCCTACGGCTATTTTTCAGCAGCGTGCAATTTGCCCCCTGCCACACCGGCAGCTGCCTCACTGTGCTTGCGCCGGAATTTACGTCCAGACCAAACCAGGAAGTCATCGACATACGTAAATACGACAGGTATCACCAGCAGGCTCAGGAATGTCGACGTCACCAACCCGCCGATTACGGCAATCGCCATCGGCCCTCGGAAACTGGAGTCGGCTCCCAATCCCAGGGCGATCGGCAACATGCCAGCGCCCATGGCGATGGTGGTCATGACGATCGGCTGGGCCCGCTTGTGGCACGCATCCATCAAGGCGTCGAAGCGGCTCAGCCCGTGATCGCGTCTGGCGACGATAGCGTATTCAACCAGCAGAATCGAATTCTTGACCGCAATCCCCATCAACATCAGCAAACCGATCAGCGATGGCATCGAGAACGAATTATGCGTGATCAACAGCGCCGCAAATGCACCGCCGATAGACAGAGGTAATGCCGCCAGAATCGTCACCGGTTGCAAGAACCCTTTGAACAACAGCACCAGCACCATATAGACGCACAAGACACCGGTTAGCATGGCCAGGGCGAAGCCGGAGAACAGCTCCTTCATGACTTCCGCATCGCCCAACTCGCCGCGCTTGACATTAGGCGGCAGGTTTTTCAGGTTCGGCAATTCATTGATCTTGTCCATCACTTCCCCCAGTTCATGGCCGTTCAGTTCGACATGGATGATCACGCGGCGGTTACGGTCGATGCGGTCGATACGCGCCGGCCCGCTGTCAAAACGAATGTCGGCGACCGAGCTGAGCGGTACGTTACCGTTTTTCCCTTGCACCGACAGACGTTCCAGCACGCTCATGTCGTGCCGCGCAGCTTCCGGCAAGCGTACGCGAATCGGCACCTGGCGTTCCGGCAGATTCAGCTTGGCTACCGATTGATCGTAATCGCCCGAAGTCGCTATACGCAAGGTATCGCCAATCGCCGAAGCGGTGACGCCAAGGTCGGCGGCTTTGGCAAAATCAGGCGTGACGATGATTTCAGGACGCACCAGGCTGATGCTGGAAGTCACGTTGCCAAGATCCGGAATGCCACGGATTTCGCGCTCTACCGCTTGCGTCACCGCACTGAGTGCCTGCGGATCGTCGCCGGATAACAATAGTTGCAGTTCCTCGCCATTGCCGCCGGCGCCAACGGTAAACCGCAAGCCGGGTAACTGCGTCAGCAGCTTGCGCAGCTCTATATCGACCTCGCTCTGTTTCTTCTTCCGCTCAGGCAGATCCTTGAGCAGTACGGTCAGGGTGGCACGCCGTGCATCGTCGCCGCCAATCGCGCTGTACACCTGGGACACATCCTTGTTGGTCATCAACAAGCTGCGTGCGTGTTCCGCGCTGGCGCGCGTGTCCGCCAGGATGCTGCCAGGCGGCAGTTCCAGCGTGACTTGCGTCTGTCCTCTGTCGCTAGCCGGAATGAAACCGGTCGGCAGGAAAGGAATCATCGCCAGGGATGCAGCAAAAAATACCGCAGCCATGACCGTGGTCTTGATCCGGTGATGCATGCACCAGGATGCAACCGCCAGATACCTGGTCATCAGGCGGCTTTCCTTTTTCTCATGCACGATAGGCTTTAACAAATACGCCGCCATCATCGGTGTCAGCAGCCGTGCCACGATCAATGAGGTAGTCACCGCGATGGCGGCAGTCCAGCCGAACTGCTTGAAGAATTTACCGACGATGCCGCTCATGAATGCTGTCGGCAGAAACACCGCTACCAAGGTAAACGTAGTCGCCACCACCGCCAGGCCGATTTCATCGGCGGCTTCCATCGCCGCCTGATACGGTGTTTTTCCCATGCGCAGGTGGCGCACGATGTTTTCGATTTCAACAATCGCGTCATCGACCAGGATCCCGATCACCAGCGCCAGCGACAACAAGGTGATGCCGTTGAGGGTAAAGCCGAGAAAATTCATCGCCATGAACGTCGGAATGATGGACAGCGGCAACGCGGCAGCGGCTACCAGCGTAGCACGCCAGTCGCGCAAGAAGAACCAGACCACCAGCACCGCCAGGATCGCGCCCTCATACAACAGCGACATGGAACCGTCGTAGTTTTCCTGGACTGCGTCGACGTTGTTGAAAGCTTCTTCGATTTTTATGTGCGAGGCTTTCTCGCTCAGCTTGGCGACTGCTTTCTTGACCGCCTTGGCTACCGTGATTTCACTGGCGCCTTTGCTCCGTGTAATCGCAAATCCGACTACCGGTTTGCCGTCGAGCAGCGTGATCGCAGTGCGTTCGCCGACACCGTCGGTCACCTTGGCAACCTGATCCAGCCGGATAACATGGCCGTCCGGCAGAGCCATCTGCAAGGCAGCGATCTCAGCCACATTACCGACAGTGCCGATAGTGCGCACCGATTGCCGCGCTCCGCTGATGTCGGCTTTACCACCCGGCGCCTCTTGTTGCACACGCTGCAGTTGACGTGAGATCTGGGCCGCAGACACATTCAGTGCCGCCATGCGTTCAGGATCGAGTTCAACCAGAACTTCCCGGTTGACGCCGCCGACCCTGGCTATCTTCCCCACACCCTGAACCGATAACAAGGCTTTGGAAACATCATTATCAACAAACCAGGACAAGGCCTCTTCATCCAGTTGATCGGATTTTACGGTGTAGGTGATGATCGGCTGGCCGGAAGTGCTGGCCTTGCCATAAACAGGATCGCGGACGTCGGAAGGCATGTCGCTACGCACGCGATTAACCGCATCGCGTACGTCATTCATCGCTTCTGCGATGTCCTTTTCCAGGCGAAATTCGATCTCGGTATTCACCACGCCATCGCTGATAGTCGTGTAGATATGGCGAATATCGGTGACGGTAGCCACCGAGTTTTCAATCTTCCGCGCGACTTCCGTTTCCAGCTGCGACGGCGACGCGCCCGGCAAGCTGGTCGTCACTGAAACGAATGGAAATTCGATGTCGGGAGAATCCTGCACAATCATGCTTTTGAAACTCATCAATCCCATGATAGTGAGCAAGATGAACAGCAGAATGGCGGGCACCGGGTGCTTAATCGAGAGAGAGGAAAAATTCATGGCGGATCCTCGCTTACTTCAATGCCAGCGGTGCGTTGCTGGCAGCAGCCGGCTTGACGGCCGGCTTGCGGATTTGCGTAACTTCTGCCGGATTCGACACACGTACCGTGTCGCCGTCGGCCAGGAATCCCGCCCCCTTTTCGATCAGGATCATCGCCGGCGTGATGCCATCGGCGCCACTGGCAACTTCAATCCGTTCGCCGACACGACGCCCCAAAGTCACCTTGGTTTGTATGACCTTATCGTCCTTACCCAATTGGTAGACATAACTAAAGCCATCGCGCATCACCACCGAGCTTTGCGGCAAGGTGAGTGCTTCTGCATGACCCAGCAAAAACTGGCCGGTGCCGAACATGCCGGCGTGCGCATTGCCTGGCGCCGGCAGATCGACATACACCAGCGCGTTACGGGTTAGCGGATCTACCGTAGGTGCAATCATGCGCACCTTGCCATCCACCATGACGCCGTTGGTCACGCGTAATTTCACTGCCTGCCCGACCTTGATCTGCAGCAGGTCGGTGGCGTTAACTTCGGCGCGCCATTCAAGACGATTCTGGCGAATCAGCTTGAATAGTTCTTGTCCTTGGGATGCCACCGCGCCAACCGTTGCGGTGCGTGAAGAAATGACGCCGTCGTCGGGCGCAATCACCTGGGTTTGGCGCAACCGGATCTGTTGCATTTCCAGGCTCGCCTGTGCCGACAGCAAACGTGCTTTGGCACTGCGCTCAGCCACCTCATATTGGGTGGTTTGCTGGCCGCTCAAGGCGCCGCTGTTGACCAGGGTGCGTGCTCGTTCAGCATTCGCATCGGCCTCAGACAAAGCGGCGCGCGCTTCTTCCACCGCGGCTTTTTGCTGCGCTACCTGGGCTGCCACGCTTTCATTGGTAAACCGGGCCAGAACCTGGCCGCGCTTGACGATGTCGCCGACGTTGACCCGCACTTCCGCCAGCAACAAACCGCCAAGTTCGCTGCCAACCACGGCTTCTTGCCAGGCGGCGATGCTGCCGTTGGCAGACAGCGACAATGGCCAGTCGACGCTTTGCGCTTTGGTGGTGGTGACGGTGAGCGATGCCTTCGGCTTGGCCGGCTCTTTGTCGACGGATTTGGCGTGGTTGCCGGTAATGCCCCAGAATGCGCCGCTACCGATGACAACAATAACGGCGACGATTGCTATTTGCTTGAAAGATGGCTTTTTCATGACAGTATTCTTTACTTGTTTTGTTAAGAACGATCGGTGTTTGGCGCAGTAGCAGGCTGGGCCGGTATTGCCGCCTGCTCCTTGTCGTTGCGCCAGCCGCCGCCCAGGGCTTTGTATAGTGCGATCCAGGCGGTTACGTGTTCGCGTTGTACGCTGATTTGAGTTTGCTGTGCGGCCAGGAAAGTACGGCGTGCGTCTTCCAGTTCAAACAGGCTGCCGCTCCCGGCTTTGAATTTATCGTCGTTGGCGCGGTAGTAACGTTCATATTCCTGCGCCGCCAGTGCTGCATCGTTTTCGCGCCGCGCAGCCGCATCCAGCCGCACCAATGCTTCTTCGATTTCTCGCGCCGCAGTTCGTACCTGCAATTGGTAGCCGGCATAGGCCTCGTCGTAACGGGCGCGGGCCAGGTCGACTTCGGCCTTTCGGCGGCCGGCGTCAAACAAGAGCAGGTTGAGCGAAGGACCGAACGACCAGGTTTTGGAATGTCCGCTTTGGCCGTCAAAACGCAAGCCCCCGATACCGATGCTGCCTAACAGCGAAATGCTCGGATAACGATTCGCCTGGGCGACGTTGATCTCTGCGCTGGCAGCCGCCAGTTCCCGCTCAGCCACCGCGATATCAGGTCGTTGCGACAAGGCTTGCGCCGGCACGCTGTCGACTGCGATATCGCGCGGTTGCGGCAAGTGCTGGTTGAGGGCGAGCCTGGTGCGCAAAGCCGGTTCAGGAATATCTGTCAGCGCCACCAGCGCCTTGATATCCAGATCGCATTCGGCGCGCTGCACGATCAGCTTTTGCCGCGCATCGGCGGTCGAGCCGTTAATCAAGGCGCCATCGGCGGGTGCAGTGAAACCAGCCTTCACCTTAAGTGCGGTAAGTTGCCCGGTTTGCTCACGCGATTTCAGATCTTGCGCCAGCATCTCGGTAGTCGCCACGCAAGCCCGGTAATTGACCAGAGTGCTGCCGACTTCGGCCGCCAGCGACACCCGGGCGCCATACCAATCGGCATTGCGGGCGAATACGCGCGCATTGGCGGCATCGGCCGCTTTGCGTTTGCCGCCGAACAGGTCAAGCTCCCAACTGGCGTCGAAAGTAGCGCTGTTGCTGGTGGAGATGAAGGCCGTGTCGCCGGTGCCGCCGGAGAGTGACCGGCTGCGCACGCTGCTGGCATTGGCTGCTAGTGAGGGATATAGCGCGCTGCCGGAAGAAACCGCGGTAGCGCGCGCCTGCGCAATACGCGCCAGAGCCTGCGCCAGGCTAGGATTATTTGCCTCGGCGGTGGCAACCAGCTCGCCCACCAGCGGATCGTCGAATTGCGACCACCAGCGTGTCAGATCGGTTGTACCGCTAGCTGCAGCTGCCGGCTGCGGCAGAGTGGCTTGAAATTGTGGCAGCACTGCTTGTGATGATGTGGCTGGCGCGGGTACCTGGTAGGTAGGCCCGACAACACAGCCGGCGATCACGGACAGCAGGGGTACGCTGCCGAGCATCTTGTATAAACGCATTTTTTCCCTTACTTAATTTTTTGAGGGCTCCCAAATCGGGGTTTTTAGTTGTTTTATGCTTTTTACGGGGTGGTGCGTGGTCTCAGAATATTTGCTGCAACTCTCCAATTTACAGTGTGTATCGACACTGTAAAGAGGAAAATTGCTACTGAGTATGTGATTGCGACAATCTGCAGAATCGTTGGGATCAATCGACTGAAACACGGGTTGAAATGCAATCAAGCCGAGTCGCAGGAAATATGCCTGAAACATTATCAAAATGTTATTTTCGATTTTTATCGGATATCTTGCCAAATTTCTGCGCAGCAATAATAGCGCGCTTTGCACCTGTTTAGTAACCCCCATACCACTTTCACCTGACTTGATCGTGTATTCGACAGACTGCAAAGAAATCGATAATTCTCCGGCGAATCCGAATGCGGGCTTGAAAAATCGACAGAGCGTCCCTATACTTAGCACTCGTTAGGAGAGAGTGCTAACAATCTCCCCGACCTAGTCACTGTGCGGCGCATCTTTATAGCAAAGCAGAGCGGTCAGTTCACTTTGCTGCGATGTTGCTGCAAATACAAATAACCTGTTGAATCTTAAGGAGTCACATATGAATCTTCGTCCTTTGCACGATCGCGTAATCGTCAAGCGTCTCGACCAGGAAACTAAAACTGCATCGGGTATCGTGCTGCCAGAAGCTGCTGCTGAAAAGCCGGATCAAGGTGAAGTCCTGGCCGTCGGTAACGGCAAGATTCTGGACGACGGCAAAGTCCGTCCGCTGGCAGTCAAGGTTGGCGATCGCGTTTTGTTCGGCAAATACTCCGGTCAAACTGTCAAGATCGACGGCGAAGAACTGCTGGTAATGCGTGAAGAAGACCTGTTTGCCGTAGTTGAAGGCAAGTAATTCCGGATAAACCGGAATTATCTGATGAATATCTGATTAATCGGCGCTCAGCGCTTCCAATCAGAATCAGGTCCGCGCACTACACAATCGAATTCAACCCTCTTCAGGAGAATCAAACATGGCAGCAAAGCAAGTAATTTTCGGCGATGATGCACGCGCCAAGATCGTCAACGGCGTCAACATTCTGGCTAACGCAGTTAAGGTAACTCTGGGTCCTAAGGGCCGTAACGTGGTTCTGGAGCGTAGCTTCGGCGCCCCTACCGTAACCAAGGACGGTGTTTCGGTTGCTAAAGAAATCGAACTGAAAGACAAGCTGGAAAACATGGGCGCGCAGCTCGTGAAAGAAGTCGCTTCCAAGACTTCCGACAACGCTGGTGACGGTACCACTACCGCTACCGTGCTGGCACAAGCTATCGTTCGCGAAGGCTTCAAGTACGTTGCCGCCGGTTTCAACCCGACTGACCTGAAGCGCGGTATCGACAAAGCTGTTGTCGCCATCGTTGCAGAAATCAAGACACTGTCGAAGCCAACTACAACCAGCAAGGAAATCGCTCAAGTTGGTTCGATTTCGGCTAACTCCGACGCTGACATCGGCGAAATCATTGCCAAGGCAATGGATAAAGTCGGCAAAGAAGGCGTGATCACAGTTGAAGATGGCAAGTCGTTGGAAAACGAACTGGACATCGTCGAAGGTATGCAATTCGACCGTGGCTACCTGTCGCCATACTTCATCAACAACCCGGAAAAGCAAGTTGTTGCCCTGGAAAACCCGTTCGTCCTGCTGTTCGACAAAAAAGTATCGAACATCCGTGACCTGCTGCCGATCCTGGAACAAGTCGCCAAGTCGGGCCGTCCTCTGCTGATCATCGCAGAAGATGTCGAAGGCGAAGCGCTGGCAACTCTGGTTGTGAACAACATCCGCGGCATCCTGAAGACTGCTGCTGTCAAGGCTCCTGGCTTTGGCGATCGTCGTAAAGCCATGCTGGAAGACATCGCTATCCTGACCGGTGGCCAGGTTATCGCTGAAGAAGTCGGCCTGACACTGGAAAAAGCCACTCTGGCTGAACTGGGCCAAGCCAAGCGTATCGAAATCAGCAAAGAAAACACCACCATCATCGACGGTGCAGGCGAAGCCATCACTATCGAAGCTCGCGTCAAGCAAATCCGTGCGCAAATCGAAGAAGCATCTTCGGATTACGACCGTGAAAAACTGCAAGAACGCGTTGCCAAGCTGGCCGGCGGCGTTGCGCTGATCCGCGTTGGTGCTGCAACCGAAGTTGAAATGAAAGAAAAGAAAGCACGCGTTGAAGATGCTCTGCACGCTACCCGTGCAGCAGTTGAAGAAGGCGTGGTTCCAGGCGGCGGCGTTGCATTCCTGCGCGCACGTGCTAACGTCAAGGACCTGAAAGGCGACAACGCCGACCAGGAAGCCGGCATCAAGATCGTGCTGCGCGCGATCGAAGAGCCACTGCGTCAAATCGTATTCAACGCTGGCGACGAGCCATCGGTTGTGGTTAATGCAGTCCTGGCAGGTAGCGGCAACTATGGTTACAACGCTGCCGACGGCACTTATGGCGACATGATTGCACTGGGCATCCTGGACCCAACCAAGGTTACCCGTTCGGCATTGCAAAACGCCGCTTCGGTTGCTTCCCTGATCCTGACTACCGAAGCGATGATCGCTGAAGTACCAGAAGACAAGTCGGCTGGCGGCATGCCAGGCGGCATGGGTGGTATGGGCGGCATGGGTGGTATGGACGGCATGATGTAATTTTGACGGGCCGGAGTATTCCGGCTCTGAGAAAGCATCGGTTGTTATGCTTTGAAAAGCCTGCGATAGTTTTCTATCGTGGGCTTTTTCTTTTGGAGCGGGAGTCCGTAAGAGTCAAATGGGGACAGAGTCTGACCCCATTTAGCTGCAGATGCATATACATCATGGTAATAACGCCATACCCCCCCGTGCCAGAATAGATGTCGCCTCGATAGGAAATTAATCAACGGGGGCGCAAAGGAAATGAAGTGGCAAGATACAGTGAAGCATTTAAGAACAGAGCAGTAGCCAGATTGTTACCACCT
>NZ_JAGQED010000013.1 GCF_018304965.1 Collimonas antrihumi | reverse complement strand
AGATCAACGGGGATGAGGCTAGGTGCTTTCTGCTTCTTCGGTTTCTTTGTGGTCATTACGTCGGTCATGGAATTTCCCTTTCGGTATTATTTCATAACCCCGTTCACACAGAAAATCTGACAGGCTCGAAAGCGGCTAAAATATTTGACCGCTATGGCACCTGAGCTGCGGCGCAAGACATCATCTCTGCACGTGCGCCACTCATCCACTAAGTCTTCAATACCGAGTACAGCGTTGCTCTTGATACTCCATACTCATCAGCCAGCGCGGTCTTGCTCTCAGTTACAGCGCGTTGCTTGATTGCTGCAATTTGGTCGGCGGTAAGTTTCGCGGTACGTCCCATGTGCTTCCCTTCAGCTCGTGCCTTGGCTTGGCCCTCAGCTCGTCGCTCATTGATCATCGATAACTCGAATGCACTGATAGCACCGATGATGGTGAGTAGCATTGTATTCATCGGATTATCTTTGCCTGCTGCAAACGTCATCGATTCTTTAATGAAAGACACCGTCACGCCTTTGCCGGTCAATCGCTTTACGAGGTCGAGCAGATCGGCAGTGTTACGTGCTAATCGGCTTATCTCATGCACCACAACTGTATCGCCTGATCGAGCATGTTTGAGCATGGCCGTTAGTTGCGGCCTATCTGTCGTGCTACCACTGCACTTGTCCTCAAAAACTTGATCTAGCGCAATGCCGTCAAGTTGCCGCGCTGAATTCTGTCCAGCGGTCGATACGCGAAGGTATCCGATTGTCTGCCCTGTTGCCATTCTGTTCCCCTCGTTTGATTATGTATAACAAGTATTTAGTACTTTATAGAATATGTAAAGAAAATCTTAAATGTATACTTGTTGGACAAAAGCTATGGGGCATAGAACGTTGGGTATTGAATGACAAGAAAGTATGCCTTGTTGGACGGGCTGGCAATATCAATATCAAGCTGAAAATTATCAGCACTTGAGCAACACTAATAATTGCCACATGCAATAGTGCATACTCCGGTAACGATGGCTCTCTCCTATAGAGGTACAGCAAGCATGACACATGAACCTTCTAGTCGCGACTGGCACGGCGCACATCACCCGTGGTCATATGGGCCTCGCTGCTTTCTGTGGTTAGGCTCCGATATTGCTGGTATCAACTTTCTGCCGCTTGCGACAGAGATGCGGGCGTGGCTTAAACGAAAAGGAAACCTCTCGCTTGTACTGGAACGCGGGGAGGAAGGTAAAGGTGGCTACAGCAACCCATATACATTCAGTGGAGCGTCACTGGGCGTTATTTTTAGTCGCGTTGTCAACTCTTGGCATGACTACACCAACTCGGAATCCATTGATCACGATGAGGTCGCTGCAGAGATTGAGCGGCTGCGCATCTACAACGAAGTGGTCCTTTACGCAGCAAGGTTCTGCGAAGCAGTGATTAAGCAACTGTTGTACTGCACACAAGTTCCCGAAAAGCGGTTCAAGGGTATGGCTCTTGGTGCATTGCTCGAATCGCCGTGTCCGAGTTGCAAGAGGGCGAATGGCAAACAACCACACAGCGTCTCGATGGTTGGTACTTTGGCGCACCCCTTTCACCTGTGCCTAGAATTTGAGCATTGCGCGATGGACCACATGGCATTAGTCAATACGCTGCGGAATACGGAGGCGGCTCACTCGGACATTCAGATGTTGGACATCCGAACTGTGGCGGAGTCAAAAGCTCAGCTTGCCAAGGATTGCGACGAGGTTCTATCGGGGTTCCTCCACATGCTTTCGCACTTGGAAAATTTAGAACAATGCATGCTTGAAGATTTGGCCCTAAAGGGTGATGCAATCATGCTGCTAAAGCTAAAGGGGCTCGCCCCCGAGGATTGCAACTTCGATTTGGTCCCGGGACAGGCCGTGGTGGTTCAAAAATCGGGCGATTAGTAGCCCAGAAGTAGTTGCTGCGTATGACTGCCCGCTTAGGGGCGGCGGCTCAGCGCAATACGCGTCGGTCGGTCATTCATGAGTAGTAAGGTTAACGCCATCAAGATAAGTTGGCGCAAACCAGCACGACAGGTCGGCCTAAACCAGCGCAGTGGTCAATTTGCACTAGCGTCTGTCGCAACGACACTTCCGCTCCTCGTTAAGGACGAAGCATTTCCCAAAGCGGCAGTTCTACCGCATCTGCCAATCGCTCCATGTTATCAATGGAGATATTTCTTTCTCCGCGTTCCACTTGCCCAATATAGGTACGGTGCAAACCAGCCATTTCAGCTAAAACTTCCTGCGACAACTGTAATTCTTCCCGAGCGTGACGAAGCACCAAACCAAATCGTATTTTGGCAGGCTGGCGTTTTGACGGCTTAGATTCTTTGGTTTGCACGAACCAAAGGTTGATTATTTGATGACTTTAGGTCTACAGAGTTTAAGTAGCAATGCTAAAATCTTGCGAGCCCGTCTGATATCTCAGCGGAACTAGGGACACCAAAATAACAACGTCAGGACAAGCCACATGATCGGACTAAACACCTCCTCCGAAGAAGCATCGAATCATCCTAAGTTCAAAAAATCAGCTTCTATAGGGGCTCTAATATGTACTGGACTGGGCACAATTGCCTTTTTTGGCTACGGAATATTAGCCTTTACCGAGTGGAATTTAGTGGCGGGAACTGTTGCATGGCTTTTCGGTGTTGGGTTCTGGTTGGTAGGACCAATTGCTTGGAATTTAGGCGACGCGTTTCGACGTTTTGCGCACCCTGACTTCATATTTGCAAGCGGCGCGCAGGACATGTTTTCGAAGAAATTGTTTTGGATGTTTGGACCCCAGATTGTAGGAGTTTGGTTTGCTTTTCTCCTTATGTTCATTCTGGCGGGCTATATTAGCCCGAAATCAAATCCCGAAGTTTTGCGCGCAAAAGCTGAGAGAGTGAAAGCTGAAGAAGCACAAGCTCTTGTTGATAGAGTGAAAGCTGACAAAGCGTATATTCTAGCCACACAAATGAACAGTCGGCCTGTCGCTACTGTGGTGAAGAGTCCACCTGTCGCTGTTGAAGTGAATAGCCTGCAACCAACAACAAGTCCAGCGCAAGCAGAACCAGTAAAACAGCCGTCTCAAATCGCCAATTTGCCGGTCGCTACACCGCCAGCACCAGCACCAGCACCAGCACCAGCACCAGCACCAGCACCAAGTGTGCCGGTAGCAGTTTCAAATTCAAATAACTTTGCAACCACTTGGTCTCCGAGCTTCGACTGTGGAAGGGCTTCAACCAAGTCTGAACATCTCATTTGTGCCAGCCATGAACTATCTCAGGCGGACATGAAGCTCACGAGAGCATATAGGACAGCGCTTCTTCATTCCTCCGACAAAGACACGCTTCAACTTCAACAAAATGCTTGGCTAAAAAATGAACGGGACCAATGTAACGATGAGACTTGTATGCTCGAAGCGTATAAAAACCGGATTGCGCAATTCGTCACGAATTGATTTCCGGTTTCGCTCTGAGTACGAATTTCGGTTTTATTTAAAGCCATGGATGGCTGTTTTATAGAATTTTCAGAATACGAAAAGACGACGGGCATTTAATGAAAGATATTGGATACATCTACGTACTCGCAAAC
This sequence comes from Collimonas antrihumi, assembly GCF_018304965.1. Lineage (GTDB taxonomy): Bacteria > Pseudomonadota > Gammaproteobacteria > Burkholderiales > Burkholderiaceae_D > Collimonas > Collimonas antrihumi. The sequence continues at coordinate 103,596 of NZ_JAGQED010000013.1, read as the reverse complement.
GGCTCGATGCCAAATGCTGTCAAAGTTGGAAAAACGACTCGCAGCAGTGCGGAACGGGCACGGGAGCTTTCCGGAGTGACAAGCCTACCTACAGCGTTCATTGTCGTCTACGAGCAGCTTTTTGAGGACTGCACTGCTGCTGAAAATTTTGTCCACGCGCTACTTGAGCAAAAAGGATTTCGAATTTCTGCCAACCGTGAATTTTTCAGCGCACCAGTTAGCGAAGTCGTTAAGGCCATCACTTTAGCCCCAGGTGCAATTCAGGGGAGTGAAGCATTGCCAGCGGCATACACCGACGAAGAAGATGAGCTTTTTGGCGAGCACGGCCAAGATGAACTAGACGACCTAATTCTTGAGGATGACTTTCTTCCGGAATCATATCTGTGGTATCCGCTGTTTGAAGAGGCAGAGAATTACCGCTATGGACACGGCGACACCATCCAAGATTATGCGGAAGCGCTACGTTTGTATAGCAAGGCTGCAAAGTTAGGAAGCCTAGCGGCTTATGCGAAGATAGGAGAAGCGCATGAGTACGGAATAGGTACAGCAAAGAGTAAAGAAAAGGCGCTAAGTTATTATAAGGAAGGTGCTCGGAGAGGAAATGCCTACTGCTACTGGCTAATGGGCTCTATCTTCACGGATCAAAAACATTACTCAAATGCCAACAAGGCTTTGTCGCTATTTCTCAAAAACCAAAAAAACGAGCTTCCAGATAAGCAGCATAGGTTTCTATTTGATGAAGCGAATATTATCTATTCGTGTATTACATCTCTCGTCTTGGGCCTATGCTTCGATACTCCAATTCCTGATGTGTTACATCAAGTTATTGTCGAAAGAAAAGATGTTATTTCCCTGCACGTACAGAAATCAATTGACGAAATCATTGAATCTACCGAAGAGGATGACGAACAATGCGTTAGAGAGTTTAGAGTGGTACTTTCTTACTTAGAAGATATCCACGAATATAATGACTAGCTTAGCGGATCTATAATCACATCCTCAATACTGCGCAAAATATTTTGCATGATATGTGCTGCACCATAGAGGCGCAAACACATTTATAGAATAAATTTTGGTCTAATTTATATTGCAATATGAAATTAGCTATCATTTGACTCGCCCTTCACTCTTAAACTACCAAAAATAACTAATTCGGCACATTAAATCTCTGACAAATGCCTATATAAAAAAAAGATTGGAGTCTCCAAACCCGACTCTTTTGTTTCTTGGTGGCTTCCTCAAACCTGACTGCTTACTGCCAGACTTCCTCTCCCTGGAACCAGAATAGATATTCGAGATATCAGTTGGCTTTGATCTTTTCTTTACCAAGTAGGATATCCAGATTAGGCAATCGGCTAATTTCTCACCTGCTAAAGTGGCGTAGTTTAACTGGCTGCCGTCTTTTGCATGGTGAATTGGGGATTTTGGTGGCGCAATGTAGTACTTAATACCTCTTTTTAGAGACATTATATTCAACCACCCTTGTTTGTTGTGATTGAGGATAGAACAAGGATTTATGTATTTCGCTTCAACTAAAAAAAATACATGATAGTGCAATCCTTTGGTTTCATCGACTTCTATACAACCCCTCCACTTACAAGGAATATTGTTCCTTCTTAGTTCAAAGCGTAGTGCCTTTAAATGAGATAAATACTCTTTTTTTATCTCGCTGCCCATTAAAACAAGATGATAAAGCCGGGGGTGTACATAGCTGTGCTCGGTGAGCATGGCCTTCATCTTTGCATAGGCTTTTTGGCTGTGCATACCGCCATTCATTAACGTAATTTTTGTTTCTTCTTTTACCATAGTTACCTTCTTTAGCTTGTTTGAATTAGTTATCTGAATAGATCACTTACTAATACAATAAAATTTTTAGGACAATAAATTCCCTTGCAAGCCTTTTAGGTTATGCATTTGGGTCATTTCATTTTAAATTTAAAAAATAGATAATTGGCGACAATAAAATTGCCGATTACCATAGAGGGAATTTCGTAAATTTCACGAAAATTGGAACATCTTCTAACAGAGCGAATGTTGGTACATATTTTCTACCGCCAACCAAGCCGGAATTTGCAATAAGTACCAACTTCTTTGATGTTTTAAATTAAAATTTCAAATCCACGATTGCGACTTGCTATAAACGCTTTGAATGCATCAAAATAAATTGCCGCACCTCACCCATTACCCACCCCCAATAAACCGCTCAAAACCTCTTCTAGCGCATCCAAATCGATAGATCAAATGTCCTACAGACTCAATATCTCGAGACGATAGGAATTATTTCCATAGAAAACTGGATTTTGAAAAGCTGTTTGAATTGGCGTTACTGATTATCAGATAGCAAAACCGCGAACTTATGCCGGAGTACTATTGAATTGATGCGCTGTTGGAATATGCTTTTTTACGGCATTTTTGATGCAAGGGGGTATTACTGAAGTATATGGCCGATTAAAAAATCAGCATTGTGATGCGTATTTGAATGACTTAATGCATTAGGCTTTTTTGTCGCTCTGAAAGTACCCACTCATCCACGTCACTTTCGAGATAGTACACACCTCTTCCGCCCATCATTGAAAATCCAACGGGAAATTCAGCTTCTTGATTCTGGATCAGTTTGTAAATGGTACTGCGAGACATACTCAGCTTCTTCGTTAACTCTTTCATTTGTAGACATGCTAAAGGTGTTGTCATAAATCTCCTGTGACTAAATGGTTAAAATACAAAAATGGCCGATCCAAATTTGTGTTTATAAATATTGAAATACTCAAATATTTCAATATTCACTTGACAAATATTGAAAAACAATGTTTGCATTAAGTGAATAGCGAGATTATACACAAATGTCTCGCTTTAGCAACATATTTTTCATTTAGTCGAAATTCATATTGTGCTTTAATAAGATTTGAGTACTGCGCTGCTACGTGATTGTTTAAGAAATAATTTTTGCAGATGTCTTCGATGCGTAAACAATAAATCTTTATGTATAAGGCATTCTGGCCTTTATATGAGTCTGCCAAGTACTAGGCTGCAGCCTTACCAAAATTCCCAATTACAATCTTCCTGCCGTCGTCTATCTGCTCATCAACGAAATTCGCCCAGAGCTGTAGGATTTTGCGTCGTTCCTCCGCGTATTGTGCGCGGTTATACACGCCCTTAATACCCCTGATCGAATGTGCTAAGGCTTTCTCGATAGCATCGGATGACAAGCCCATCTCATGCAAGTGTGTTGACGCAGTACGGCGGAAATCGTGAATGACGAAATGTTGCACGTCACTATTCATGGCTCTAACGGCGGCATTGAGGGTTGATTTGGCGATTGGTCGATCATCACCGTAGCCGCGACGCATTGGCAGTATGTAGCGATCACTATGCGACAACTCTCGCAACTCAGTTAAGAGTGCAACAGCTTGGCTGGATAGATGCACCCAATGCTCGCGATCTTTTTTCATCCGCTCGGCAGGAATGCGCCAGATGCTAGCGCCGAAATCAAACTCGGACCATTCTGCCTCAATCAATTCAGATTTCCGGACCATTGTGATGAGTAGGAGATGTAGTGCCAACTTTGACGCCCGCGCCATATCGGAAGCGTACACGGTACGCAGTACGCTTCCAATCTCGTCTGGTGTAAGAACTCGTGTACGGCTTTGGGGTGTTGCGATAAATCGTGCGACTAGTTGCTGGGCGGGATTGGTTGTTGCTACCTGTCGCGAAACCGCATATTCATACATACGCTTAATGACGTTGCGGGTGACGAGAGCAGCCTGCGGCGATCCTCTGCCTTTGATTCGGTCGCAGATAGCCAGCACGTCGCCCGCATTGACGTCCGATAGCGCTTTGTTGCCGATGGCTGGGAAGATGTCTTTATCCAGCTGACGCCGAGTGCTATTGCGGTATGACTCCGATTTGCTCGCGATTTCTGCTATGTACCAGAAGTCAGCAAATTCTCGTACCGAGTTCAATGCCTTGGATGCGCCCCGGTCTCTCTTGGCATCGGCTATCGGAGAAACGCCAGCTGCAACGATCTCTGTGTAGTGGCGTGCACGCTCCCTGGCGTCGGCTAAGCTGACGGCGGGGTAGTTGCCAATCGTAACTGGCGCTTGTCGCTTTGCGTTGAGTGAATAACGGTAGCGCCAGATTTTCGAGCCCGACGGCATCACTTCAAGAATCAAGCCGCCGCCATCAGAGACTGGATAGCGGCCAGCCTTGGGTTTCAGGGCCTTAATGCGTGTATCTGATAGTAGGGGAACAGTTTTTGGCATACGTACTTTCGGAGTGCATGATTTGTATGCCTACTTGTATGCCAAAAATAAGTGGATGTCAATTGATTGCGTTGGACGATACGAGACAGTAAATCTAGGTTTTATAAGGGATAGCAGGAAATTAGGAGACGCTATTGGACGCCATTAGACAGCTACTTATTTTCCGATACAAAACCGCGAAAAAATCACCCCCAGCAAATCATCCGGCGTAAAAGCCCCCGTAATGCTGCTGAGCTTGTCCTGCGCCAGCCGCAACTCTTCCGCAAACAAATCAAGCGACTGATCGTTGACGCGGTTGTCGAGAGACGCGTGCTGATCGGCAATATCCAGGTGATCTCGCGCCGCCTTAAGCGCAATCAAATGCCGCTCGCGGGCCAGATAGCGCGATTCGCCGGTTTGCTGCCAGCCGGCGATGCGTAGCAACTCCCCGCGCAGCAGATCGATGCCAAGATGGTCGGTGGCCGACAGGTAAATATGGGTGGCGTCATTCATCACATCGACCGCAGGCCGGTGGCCGGACTGGTCGATCTTGTTCCAGATGCGGATGATCGGCGCGCTGTTCGGGAAGCGGGCAACGATTTTTTCATCCGCCAGCGACGGGCCGTGATTAGCATCCAGCATGTGCAGGATCACATCGGCGCTGGCCACTGCGGCCCAGGTGCGTTCAATGCCGATCCGCTCCACTTCGTCGTTGGCGTCTTCGGCATCGCGGATGCCGGCGGTGTCGATGATGTTGAGCGGTATGCCTTCCAGCTGAATGGTTTCGGTTACTTTGTCGCGGGTGGTGCCGGCGATCGGCGTGACAATGGCGACATCGGATCCGGCCAGTACATTCAGCAAGGACGATTTGCCGACATTCGGCTGACCCGCCAGCACGATGTTCAAGCCGTCGCGCAGCAAGGCGCCCTGCGCGGCCTGGCTGAACACATTATCCAGCGTGCTGCGAATAGTCGCCAACTGGCCGCGCGCATCGGACTTTTCCAGGAAGTCGATTTCCTCTTCCGGAAAATCCAGCGTTGCTTCAACCAGCATGCGCAGATTGGTAACCTGCTCTACCAACGCGTGGATCACCTTGGAAAACGCACCGGACAGCGATTCCGAAGCCGATTTGGCTGCCGCCTCGGTGGACGCTTCAATCAAGTCGGCCACCGCTTCAGCCTGGGCCAGATCCAGCTTGTCGTTGATAAATGCACGTTGCGTAAATTCACCCGGCTCCGCCATCCGCAGTCCGATATCTGCACCCGCCTCCAGGCAGCGGGTCAGCAGCATCTGCAACACCACCGGGCCGCCATGACCTTGCAGCTCCAGCACGTCCTCACCAGTGTAGGAATGCGGTGCCTTGAAATAGATAGCCAACCCCTGGTCGATGACGCTGCCGCCGGTATTCTTGAAAGGCAGATAGGTGGCGTGGCGCGGGATCAGCTTGCTTTCCGGTACGCCGCAAACGGCCTCGATCAGGGAGCCCAGCTGCTTGCCGGAAATACGGACTACGCCGATGCCGCCGCGTCCGGGTGCGGTGGCAATTGCGGCGATGGGAGAGGAATCGAAAGACATGGAATTATTCTACGAGGGTTGTTGGATAATAGAAACAACGATAAGCAAATGGCCACAAAAAAGCCCGTGAATTTTTAATTCACGGGCTTTTTTACGACAATCGTATTACCGATTTAAGCCTTGGCCGGACCTGCGCCCATCTTGCGGGTAATCACCCACTGCTGTGCAATCGACAGCACGTTGTTGGTAACCCAGTACAGCACCAGGCCGGACGGGAAGAAGAAGAACATGACCGAGAAAATCAGCGGCATGAACATCATCACCTTGGCTTGCATCGGATCCGGCGGCGTCGGGTTCAGCTTGGTCTGGATGAACATCGAAATCGCCATCACGACCGGCAAGATGTAGAACGGATCCGGTGCTGCCAGATCGTGGATCCAGCCCAGCCACGGCGCGTTACGGATTTCGACGCTGGCCAGCAACACCCAGTACAGCGAGATGAACACCGGAATCTGCACCACGATCGGCAGGCAGCCGCCGAGCGGGTTGATCTTTTCGGTCTTGTACAGCTCCATCATGGCCTGGTTCATCTTTTGCGGTTCGGATTTGAAACGCTCGCGGATCGACGTCATCTTAGGCGTGACCAGCTTCATCTTGGCCATGCTGCGATAGCTGGCAGCCGACAATGGGAAGAACGCCAGTTTGATCAGCACGGTCAGCGCGATGATGGTCCAGCCCCAGTTGCCGAGGACTTTGTGGATCTGCGTCATCAGCCAGAAAATCGGCTTGGCGATGATCGTCAGCCAGCCATAATCCTTGACCAGTTCCAGGCCAGGAGCGATCGCTTCCAGGTCAGCCTGCACTTCCGGACCGGAATACAAACGCGCATCCATGGTCACGCTGGTGCCGGGAGCAATCGTGCCCAGCGGCAGGATGTTACCGACTGCATACAGGTTGGTAGCGATCTTCTTGGTGAAGATTTCGCGCGGCGCCTTGTCTTGCGGAATGAATGCCGAGACAAAGTAATGCTGGATCAGTGCAAACCAGCCGTCGTCAGACTTGGTCGCATGGTCGGCTTTGCCGCTTTCGATCTTGTCGAAGGCAAACTTCTGGAACTTGCTGCCTTCGGTATACACCGAAGCGCCAGTGAAAGTATGCACAAAACGTTGTTCGCCTTCTGGCGCATTGCCATCACGCACCAGTTGCAGGTACAGCGATGGCGTGACTGGCGCACCGCTGTCGTTGGTGACTGTGTGCTTGACGTCGATCGAGTAATCGCCGCGTTTGAAGGTATAGGTCTTGGTCAACTTGACGCCGCCTTCAGTCGATTCCAGCACCAGTTGCACCTGGTTGCCGTTGTCCAGGGTGCGCGCACCTGGCAAGACGGTGAAAGGCGACTTGTGGTTAGGGAAAGGACCGCCGATCAGGCCGGTTTCAGCCAGATAGGTACGGATCGGGCTTTGGTCGAACAACACCAGGTTCTTGGTCGGGTCGACCGTGTCCTTGTGGTGCAACAGTTCCAGGCGCTTCAGTTCACCGCCAACCGTATCGATGTCAGCTTTGAAGACATCGGTAGTGATGGTGATGACTTCGCCCTTGGCTTCCGCGGCAGTAGCAGGCACTGCGCTAGCCGATGCACCGGCGGCGCCGGTGACAGCAGAAGCAGCAGAAGCATTGGAAGCTTGCGGCACCGAAGTGCTGGCGTCGGCCGACGCAACAGCGCTGGCAGAACCGGCAGGACCGGTTGCAACAGGCGCAGTCTGGTTAGCGCTTGGAAAGAATAGTGACGGCTGGCCGTTATGGCGCTGCCATTGATCCCAAAGGAACAACAGCGAGACCGAAAATACAACCCACAGGACGGTACGTTTGATATCCATAAGAGTATTTATCTATGATTCAGGAATGGCCGCAACCACACGATCGGGAAACCGATGCGGGTTTGGTTGCAGAGGGAGATGTGGATGACTGGTGTGGCGGTACCGGATCGAGTCCGCCCGCATGCCACGGATGGCATTTGCACAGGCGACGTCCGGCCAGCATGCTGCCCTTCAGGGCGCCATGCGTGCGGATTGCTTCGGCTGCGTAATCGGAGCAGCTGGGATAAAAACGGCAATTCTGTCCCAGAAACGGGCTGATGCCCAGTTTGTAGAGGCGCAACAGGAACAGTAGAGGCATTTTCATGACAGCTTTTTTCCTTCTTCTTCCGGGCCTGGACTATGGGCTAGTGCTATCTATAGCCAGGCTGGAACAATACAAGCCCTGAAATACAACGTTACAAGGCTGCACTGCTACGGCGTGCCAGCCGCCAGACGTTGCGACGCGAACAGTTGTTTCAGTTCGCCATGCAGCTCTCGCTTCAAGCGCGCAGTCGTAGCCGGGCCTGCTTTGGTGTTTACCGGTTTGGATAAACGCACAACGCAGTCGATTGACGGCAATGGTGTCAGACGAAACAACTCGCGCGTAACCCGTTTTACCGTGTTACGCGTCACAGCGCGTGGTGCCAGCCGTTTTGCCGCCACTACGCCCAGACGGGCATGCGGCAGCGCATTAAGGCGGGTATACAACACGAAATGCGCCGTTCTAAAGACAGGGCGCAAACGAAAAACGGATGAAAATTCATCCGTTTTAACGATGCGCCGTTTACGTGCAAAGTCTTGGACGCAGTTCTCGCACTTCTTTAAACGGTCGTCTGGATTCTCTGTCACGCAAGCAACGCTTTAAGCGTCAGGCTTGAGATTAAGCTGCCAGACGCTTGCGGCCTTTAGCGCGACGTGCATTGAGCACAGCGCGGCCACCGCGGGTTGCCATACGGGCGCGGAAGCCGTGAGTACGCTTACGGCGCACGACGGAAGGTTGGTAAGTACGTTTCATGTTGGTCTCGCTAATCAGCAAAAATAAATCGGATCTTCACACTCAGAGCGCTGGGTTTTTACCCTTTCGCCATTGGATCTGAGCCTGGTCGCCACGGTATCGAACAACGAAATCGGGACAAGTACAGAGAGCAGTCAACGCGCAAACCGGCAATTCAGCGGACAGTGAACCTTGAATTAGAACCCATTTTCTGCTTGTTTGTCAATCACTTAGCGCCCTTTTACACTTAGGCTTTTTACTTTAATAGTCAGTATTAATTGGCCGTGCCTGTGGATAACTTGCGCCGGCAAGGGTAGAATAGCGGCTTATGTGTGGCACGCCCGCCAGTTATGCATTGCTCAGTAGTACGGAATTCATTACTGAACCCAGCGTGCAATAAAAATACCAAGCCAGGGCGTAGAACCTCATCCCGCACACCTTCACATAGAACGATTCATGGAAAATTTCTGGCAGAGCTGCTCTACCCAGTTGGAGCAGGAATTGACGCCTCAACAATTTAGCGCGTGGATAAAACCACTGACGCCACTCGATTACGAGGATGGACGATTGCGCATAGCTGCGCCGAATCGCTTTAAGCTGGATTGGGTCAAAACACAATTTGCAAGCCGCATCACGACCCTGGCGCACCAATATTGGGAGGCGCCGATCGAAGTGGTGTTCGTGCTCGATCCACGCAAGTCGACGGCAGCGCCGGCCAGCTCCGGCATGCCGGTCGCTATTAACAATAGTAATAATAGCGAGCAGTCGAGCGGCCAGTCGTCCGCTGCCAGCGGTGGCAGTTATGGCAACAGCAACTTCGATCGCCTGCCGGAAGTGCAGACCGAGAACAGCGCTGTCAGCGCCAGGCGTGACCAGTCGCGCATCAATACCGCCCTTAGTTTTGACAGTTTCGTAACCGGTAAAGCCAACCAGCTGGCACGGGCGGCAGCTATCCAGGTAGCGAATAATCCAGGTGTTTCCTATAATCCGCTGTTCTTGTATGGCGGTGTCGGACTCGGTAAAACCCATCTGATCCACGCCATCGGCAACCAGCTGCTGGCCGACAATCCGAACTCCAAGATTCGCTACATCCACGCAGAACAGTACGTTCGCGACGTAGTGACCGCTTACCAACGCAAGGGTTTTGACGATTTCAAACGTTATTACCACTCGCTTGATTTGCTGCTGATCGATGATATCCAGTTCTTCGGCGGCAAGAGCCGCACCCAGGAAGAATTCTTCTACGCATTCGAAGCATTGATTGCAGCAAAGAAGCAAATCATCATCACCAGCGATACCTATCCAAAAGAAATCACCGGTATGGATGACCGCCTGATTTCCCGTTTCGACTCCGGTCTGACGGTGGCCATCGAGCCGCCGGAACTGGAAATGCGGGTAGCGATTCTGCTCAAAAAAGCGGCATCGGAAGGCGTCACCTTCTCCGACGACGTTGCGTTTTTCGTTGCCAAACATTTACGTTCCAACGTCCGTGAGCTGGAAGGCGCACTGCGCAAGATTCTTGCTTACTCACGTTTTCATGGCAAAGACATCAGCATCGATGTTGTCAAGGATGCATTGAAAGATCTGCTGTCGGTACAGAACCGGCAGATCTCCGTCGAGAACATCCAGAAAACCGTAGCCGACTTTTTCAACATCAAAGTTGCCGATATGTACTCGAAAAAGCGGCCTGCCAATATCGCCCGTCCGCGCCAGATCGCCATGTATCTAGCCAAAGAGCTGACCCAGAAGAGTTTGCCGGAAATCGGCGAATTGTTCGGTGGCCGTGATCACACCACGGTGTTGCATGCAGTCCGCAAGATCGCCGGCGATCGTACCAAGAATCCAGAGTGCAACCACGAATTGCACGTGCTGGAACAAACGCTCAAAGGCTAATTTCAAGAGTGCCTTGTCCACAGCCTGGGTTGCCTGCAATCCTGTGGATAAGTTTGGATAAGGCAATTTTGAAAATCGGTTGCAAGTGTGGTTTTTTTGTCGTTAAGCCAAAATAAAGATGATCGGCGGAAACTGTAAAAAAACCTGAAACATGCGCAGATTTGCTTGGTTTATGAGTCGTTGGCAGTCGAATTAAGTTACATTTATAGACTGCTTGAAAGTAATCGCAAAGTAATAAGCAAAGCATGCAAGCAAGTGGCAATATTTGATTTTTAAATAACAAGGATATAGCTATGCAATTGGTCAAAACCAACCGAGATACCCTTCTCCGGCCACTGCAGATCGTGAGCGGTATTGTCGAGCGTCGGCACACATTGCCGATTCTGGCCAATATCCTCATTCGCAAAGACGGCGAAAAGGTCTCTTTCCTGTCGACCGACATCGAAGTGCAAATCACCACCAACGCCAAGGTCGGCAGCGGTAGCGAAGTTGCAGCAACGACTGTTGCAGCACGTAAGCTGCTGGATATTCTGCGCGCCTTGCCGGACACCGGCGAAGTCTCGCTGACCCTCAGCAACAAACGCATGACAGTGCAATCCGGCAAATCCCGTTTTGCACTGCAAACACTGGCCGCCGAAGAATTTCCGACGGTAGCCCAGGCAGATCATTACAACGCCACCGTCACCCTGCCGCAAAAGACCCTCAAGCATTTGTTCAACATGGTCCATTTCTCGATGGCCCAGCAAGACATCCGCTATTACCTGAACGGCCTGTTGCTGGTACTCGATGGCAAGAACGTTATAGCCGTCGCTACCGATGGCCACCGTCTGGCGTTTTGCCAGGTCGCCACCGAGCAGGAATTTGCGCGCCAGGAAGTCATCATCCCGCGCAAGACCATCATCGAACTGCAGCGCCTGCTGGAAGAAATCGACGAACCGGTCCAACTCGAAATCGCCAACAACCAGGTCAAGCTGTCGTTCGCCGATATCGAACTGATCTCCAAGCTGGTAGAAGGCAAGTTCCCCGACTACACCCGCGTGGTGCCGAAGGGTTACAAGAACGACTTCACCATCAGCCGCGACCAGTTGCTGCGCTCCCTGCAACGCGCCGCCATCATGACCAGCGACAAGTTCAAAGGCGTGCGTTGGGTAGTCACCCCGGGCAGCCTCAAAATCAGCTCCACCAACGCCGATCAGGAAGAAGCGATTGAAGAACTCGAAATCGATTACGGCGGCGATAGCGTCGACATCGGCTTCAACGTCACCTACCTGTTGGATGTACTCAACAACCTGAAAGGCGACAACGTCAACATCGCCCTCGGCGACGCCAATTCCTCAGCACTGATCACCGTGCCGGAAAACGCCGACTTTAAATATGTCGTGATGCCAATGCGTATTTAAGCAACGAAGCAGCGATTTTGCCAGTTAGTCGCCGTCATCCCCGCGCACGCGGGGATCCATTTTACTGACTAAACAACCGGCAAAAGAATAGATTCCCGCTTGCGCGGGAATGACGCACCGAGAATTATTCGATCGTCCCACAGCGCATACCCAGTGTCCCGAAATCAGTAATCCGAAGTAAGCTTTTCAGAAGGTAGCCATGTCATCAGCCCCTCAAGACAACACCAATCAGCCGCAACCCAATGCATACGGAGCGTCCTCGATCCAAATTCTCGAAGGCCTGGAAGCGGTACGTAAACGCCCCGGGATGTACATCGGCGACACCTCTGACGGCACCGGCCTGCACCACCTGGTATTCGAAGTGCTGGACAACTCCATCGATGAATCGCTGGCTGGCCACTGCACCGAAATCCACGTCACCATCCATTCCGACAATTCGATCTCGATCACCGACAACGGCCGCGGCGTGCCGACCGGTATCAAGTTCGACGACAAGCACGAACCAAAGCGCAGCGCAGCCGAAATCGTCATGACCGAGCTGCACGCCGGCGGCAAGTTCGACCAGAACTCCTACAAGGTATCCGGCGGCTTGCACGGTGTGGGTGTGTCTTGCGTTAACGGCCTGTCGAAACTGCTCAAGCTGACCATCCGCCGCGACGGCAAAGTGCATTACATGGAATTCGTGCGCGGCGTACCGCAAAATCGCGAAACCGAAATGCAAGACGGCGTGCTGGTCTCCCCGATCAAAGTCATCGGCGATACTGACAAGCGCGGCACCGAAGTCCACTTCTGGGCTGACGAAGAGATTTTCACGCACGTTGAATTCCACTACGAAATCCTGGCCAAGCGCATCCGCGAACTGTCCTTCCTCAACAACGGCGTGCACATCAAGCTGACCGACCAGCGCACCGGCAAGGAAGAAAATTTCGCCTTCGAAGGCGGCACCCGCGGTTTCGTTGAATACATCAACAAAGCCAAAAGCGTCCTGCACCCGACCATTTTCCAAGCCACCGGCGAAAAAGACGGTGTCACGGTCGACGTCTCCATGCAATGGAACGACGCCTACAACGAACAAGTACTCTGCTTCACCAACAACATCCCGCAACGCGACGGCGGCACCCACCTCACCGGCCTGCGCGCCGCCATGACCCGAGTGCTCAACAAGTACATCGAAGAACATGACTTCGCCAAGAAAGCCAAGGTAGAAACCAGCGGCGACGACATGCGCGAAGGCCTGACCTGCGTCTTGTCCGTAAAAGTGCCAGAACCGAAATTCAGCTCGCAAACAAAAGACAAACTGGTCTCCAGCGAAGTCCGTCTGCCGGTAGAAGAAATCGTCGCCAAGACGCTGAACGATTATTTGCAAGAACGTCCGAACGACGCCAAGATCATCTGCGGCAAAATCGTCGAAGCCGCTCGTGCGCGTGACGCTGCCCGCAAAGCGCGTGAGCTGACACGTCGTAAAGGTGTGATGGATGGGCTTGGTTTGTCCTCCAAACTGGCCGATTGCCAGGAAAAAGATCCGGCGCTGTGCGAACTCTACATCGTCGAGGGTGACTCAGCGGGTGGCTCCGCCAAGCAAGGTCGCGATCGTAAATTCCAGGCGATTTTGCCGTTGCGCGGTAAAGTGCTCAACGTTGAAAAAGCACGTTTTGAAAAAATGCTGTCGTCGGAGCAGATCACTACGCTGATCGCCACCCTCGGCACCAGTATCGGTGCCGATGAATTCAACGCTGATAAGTTGCGCTACCACCGCATTATTATCATGACCGATGCGGACGTTGACGGCGCCCACATCCGTACGCTGTTGCTGACATTGTTTTATCGCCAGATGCCGCAATTGGTTGAGCGTGGTCACATCTATATCGCCCAGCCACCGCTGTACAAGGTCAAGCATGGCAAGGACGAGCGTTATCTGAAAGACGACGCCGAAGAAGTCAGCTATATGATGCAAGTCGCGCTGAACGACGCCGCCCTGATACCAAGCGAAGGCGCGCAGCCGATCAGCGGCCCGGCCTTGGCTGAGCTGGTGCGTCAGTACAACATGGCGAACTCGATCATCACCCGCCTCACCCGCGCGGTAGACGGCGCCGCCCTCACCTCCATCATGACCGGTGTTACGCTCAAGCTGGATACGTTGGTAGATGCACAAGCATCGGCGAAGGCACTGCAGGCATCGATTAATGAGCCATCGGTAGAAGTCTTCGTCAAATCCGATGAGCTCTCCGACAAGCATGCTCTGCGTATCCACCGCCGGTACCATGGCAATATTAAAGCCAGCGCTATTGATAGTGATTTTGTTGCTAGCCCGGATTACACGGTGTTGGTTAACGCTGCAGAAACCTTCAAGGGTTTGATCGGTCCTGGCGCAGTGATCCGTCGCGGTGCTGGTGAAAAAGTAAAAGAATCAGCCATTATCGATTTCCACCAAGCCATGGCTTGGCTGCGTGACGAAGCAGAACGCGGCGTTAGCAAGCAGCGCTATAAAGGTCTGGGAGAGATGAATCCTTCGCAATTGTGGGAAACTACGATGGATCCGACTGTGCGCCGGTTGTTGAAAGTGCAGATTGAGGATGCTATTGCTGCGGATCAGATCTTTATGACGTTGATGGGGGATGATGTTGAACCTCGGAGAGCGTTTATTGAGTTGAATGCGCTGCAGGCTGGGAATATTGACGTTTGATTTGTGTAGCTTGCCGAATGGGGCAGAAGGTGAAAACCGTACCAAGAAAATGAAAAATCTGTGTCACAGATATTGAAAAAGCCAGCCCATTGAGGTTGGCTTTTTCGTTCATGGAGCTGAACAATACTTATAAAACCTTTGGAAGCTTAGATGCCCAAATGAACACGGCCCCGAGGGGCCGTGTAAGAATTGCTGCCACTTATGACGTTACGCTATAGGTCAATGCTTTTTACTTCCCTTACAGTCGCAGACGCGAAGAAGCAAAGCGACAACGTAGGATCGTGAACATAACGGAAACTGAGGTCTAAAAAGGCAACTACGGTATTTCTAACTGGAGACGAATTGAAGCTCAGGGATGACGTATATAACTTGTTCTCTTCAACCGATATTGACGGAATCTCGTTTTCATCAGCAAGGAACGAGTCCTCAAGCAGTTCGATCGCGCAGGAAAAACGGTTCTTTCCACCAGCAGTTATCTAGCCCCCGACTTCGTCCGCTCTTTTTACTAAATGCCTTGTATCAGTCTCTGATTGAGCATGGTAGAAAAATCTCGGCTGGTGTCTACAAACATATGAACATACACGTCGTGTTCTTTGACTTGGTAAATGATCCTGGTTTGACCAACGAGCCGTTGGCGATAATCAGTTAAACCAAGCTCTGAAACTTCCTCTACTATCAGTCCAGCGAAAGGCATTTCGCCAATTTGAGTCAGAATTTTTTTGAAATCGGCTTCAACTTCCGTCCAGACATGTTCACCAAATTTCATCCTCAACCACTTCTTGATTTCCCGATAATCAATCTTGGCATAATCAAGAACTTTTACTTTGTGAGTCATTGCTGATCTTCTTTCTCCATCTCAGCAAAAAAGGCAGCGGCATCTTGAAATTTACCTTGTTCGATCTGCTTTTGACCAAGTGCAAGAATTTTTAACAGTGCCATCGTTTCCTGTTGTTGCTCGTAGCTGCGGATATCGATGACAACCATCTTGGCTTCGCCATTTTGGGTGATGATGAGAGGATTTCTGTTGTCGTCAAAATCCCTGATAATTTCGGCAGCATGGGATTTGAGATAAGAAATCGGTTTGATCTGTTCAGAAAATTTCATGGTTGCTTCCTTGTGACTCTAATTGTTAAGGTAACGCCCCAGTTTTCCTCAATAATTCGATGTGGTCAAAATATAGACCAAATTTAGTTTTATATCTACTTAAATTGCATCGTAGCTTACGTCGACGCACCGGTACCAAGCCACCACGTGCTTTACCTGTCGACAGACCTTGCCCTGCTAGCACATCGTCCGCTGCCAGCTTGTTCGCCGCCGCACGTTCGCCTTCTAGCTGTACGCAACGCAGCCGGGAGCATACCGATCAGGCAGCAGCGATGAAGAATCTAGTCCTTGGCTTTC
Organism: Collimonas antrihumi; assembly: GCF_018304965.1. GTDB lineage: Bacteria > Pseudomonadota > Gammaproteobacteria > Burkholderiales > Burkholderiaceae_D > Collimonas > Collimonas antrihumi. The sequence continues at coordinate 87,616 of NZ_JAGQED010000013.1, read as the reverse complement.
ATGCTCATTTGAGCTAATATTATTGCTCAAAGGAGCGAATCATGACAGTTTCAACTGAGAAACGCCCTCAAGCCAAAAAAGCCCTTCGGGTAACAGCGTTTGCCGCCGAGTCCAGCTTGATTTCGCTGACTGACTTTCGTAACGTGTATGGCTCTACCCCGGCTTTGCGTGTGAGATTGATACGGCAAGGTGTGCGTGCCGTTGAGGTGAAAGACATGGTGCGCATGATGGATACCCCCCAGGACAGGGTTTTCAAGTTTCTGAGGCTGTCAACGGCCACCGTCAATCGCAAGGCGAGCAGGGATGAAGAGCTTTCCGCGGAAGACAGCGAGCGTGTGGTCGGCATGTCCAATTTGATCGGACAGGTGCAGGCAATGGTAGAGCAATCCGGCAACCCGGAAGGATTCGATGCCGCAAAATGGGTTGCGCACTGGCTGGAAGAACCGATTCCCGCCTTAGGCGGTGAATGTCCGGCGAGTTACATGGACACCATGGAAGGTCAAAAACTGGTTTCCAATCTTCTGGCCACAATGCAAAGCGGGGCCTACGCTTGAGTCGGGTGGTGTGGCGCATTGCTGCCGACACGCCTGACTATACTGCTGACGACCTGACTGGCGCCGGTGCGAAGGACACCGGCGGCCGCTGGAATCGCGCCGGAACTGCTTTACTTTACTGTGCAGAAAACATTGCTCTGGCTTGCCTGGAAACATTCGTCCATGTGAAGTCAGCCGGGCTGCCTTTAAATCGTTACCTGGTGCGCATCGAGATCCCTGACGTCGCATGGAAAGCGGCCGTACAGGTAACGGCGACAAGCGCGCCTGTCGGATGGGATGCCCTTCCAACAGGCAGGGTAAGTCTTGATGCTGGCGATGCCTGGGCTGCCAGTGGTGTTTCTGCCTTGCTTCTGGTGCCGTCTGTCATTGTTCCGGAGGAACAAAACGTCCTGATTAATCCGTTGCATGTGGATGCCAAAGGCATCACCGCAACCAAACTTCGGAAATGGCTATATGACCCGAGAATGGGTTAAGGTCCACTCTGGATGAACATGTCATGGTGCTGTTGCACGGCTTTATTAAAAAGTCTCAGGCCACACCAAAAGACGACTTAAAAACAGCGAACAACCGCAAAAAAAAAAATAAGGGGCTAGTGATGAACAGAAAGCATATCGGCAGCAATTTCGATGATTTCCTTGCAGAAGATGCGACGCTGCAAGACGTAACGGCTGTGGCCGTTAAGCGTGTAATTGCATGGCAAATTGCGCGAAATGAAGGGTCAAAAAATGACCAAGACTGCACTGGCCAGGAAGGTGCATACCAGCCGTACTGCGCTGAATCGCCTATTGGATGAAAGCGACACCAGCCTGACACTAACTACGCTTGCCGGCGCGGCGGCGGCACTGGGAAAGAAAATCAAGATAGAGCTGGTTCCGGCCTAATAGGCACGGGGTGCGCGAATGCCAGTCTATGTGCTGCGCATTCTCAATCTCCTAGCTCCAGCACTGTCACTAGCGGCACCCCCTCCGGCGCTTCATAAAGCGCAATCACCCAAGCCTGCCCCGGATTGCCAACAACCTGATTCAACATCTTCACAACAAAATTGATCGACGCCTTATCCAACCCTGCAAATGGATCGTCCAGCAAATTAAGCACCGCCTCGGCGGCAAAAGCCGCAGCCAGCCAGACCTTCCGTTTACTTCCTGTGGATAACTTATACAGCTGCTTGTCCAGATGCGGCGTCAGCGACAAACCCTCAGTGAGTACAGGCAACAGCGCGTCATCAAACTCCGGATACGCAGCATGCAACGAAGCAAAATACTCATGCGCCGTCATCTGATCGAACGCTTCCGAACGCGGATCTACCCAAAATACATGCCGCCGATAAGCGTCGGGCTGCTCCTGCAAGCGCATATCGTTGATTTGTAACTCCCCCGACTGGGCCGGCAGGTTGCCCGCCAGCAGCCGCAACAAACTACTCTTCCCTCGCCCATCGCCGCCGCGCACCAGCGTGATGCCGGCAGGAATTTCGGCTGACCAGTTGCTGAATAATTTTTGCTCGGGATAATGAAAAGTGAGATCGACGGCTTGAAGGATGGTTGTTTGATGGTGCTTCATGGCATGTTTTTTAAATATAAGCGGGAGACCGGGTAATGCTTGAAGCGAGTCAGCCAATGCGCTTCCGTGAAGCCCGGCGAGGGTCGCAGGAACAGGTCGAAACCATTTGTAATCGGTCAAGACGTGCACTAATCTTCACTCAGTGAAAACACATTTTGACGATGAATTCAATGCGTCACTTACGTTCATGGAACGTCTCAATGCTGAAGCACAACATGTCTCGATTGTAAGTACTCAAAGGATCTGCTGACCTGCTTCAGGCTCGCATGTTGATCGCGTCGAACTACGATGCGTTCACAAACACTGACAGGAGAATAACATGGCACAAGCTGACTGGCGCCTCGAAGGCGAATGGATCAAGAACTGCACCTGCGCATTCGGATGCCCTTGCGACTTCAACGCGAACCCGACGCAGGGTAGCTGCAAGGGCCTCGCAGGCATGCGTATCACCAAGGGCCATTTCGGCACTACCAACCTGGATGGCTTGAGTTTCTTCGTAGTGGTGTCGTTCCCGGGTGCATTGCATTTAGGAAACGGGCAGCTGCAGCCGATCATCGAAGAACGTGCCACACCGGCTCAGCGCGAGGCATTGTTCAACATCATGTCGGGGCAGAACTCGGCGGAAGGTACGCTGTTCCATATCTTCAGCCTGATCGTGACGACGATGCACGATCCCATTTTCGCGCCCGTCACGTTTGAGTTTGACAAGGCTGCCAGGGTCGCGCGCCTGGTTATCCCCGGCGTGCTTGAAACCGAAGTGGAACCGATCAAAAACCCGGTGACCGGTGCACCGCATCACATCCAGGTGGTGATGCCGGAAGGTTTCGAGCATCACGGGGCCGAGGTAGCTTCATCCAACATCCGTAGCAACGGGGCCATCAAGTTTGAGACGAAGGGTGGGCACAGTACGCTTGCCAACGTTGTGCAGACACCGCAAGGCGTGGCGGCTTGAGTGGCTGATAGCGCATTCATGCAGCGCGTGTTGCAACGAGGGCTGAAACACGATCGTGTTCTGGTCGTATCCGGACTGCTGGTCGTCGTCATCCTGTCCTGGACGTATTTGCTGACTGGCGCCGGGATGATGCAAGCGATGGGCGACATGCTGATGCCGATGAGCATGGGGCCGTGGACGCTCGGCCATGCAGTTCTTGTGTTCGTGATGTGGGCGGTAATGATGGCGGCCATGATGCTGCCAAGCGCCGCGCCGATGATCCTGCTCTATTGCACCATCGCACGGAACCAGGCAGCAAGAGGTGAATCGGTGACCGCGTCGGGCGGCTTCATGCTTGGCTATGTCGCGGTCTGGGCTACGTTCAGTCTGGTGGCCGCCATGCTTCAGTATGGGCTGGAGCAAAGTGCGCTGATATCGCCGATGATGGAAACCACCAGCACCGTCCTGGCGGGAGCGGTGTTGATTACCGCTGGCCTGTATCAGTGGACGCCGTTAAAGCAGTTTTGCCTGCGACACTGCCGTTCGCCGATTGAGTTCCTGACGACGCATTGGAGAACAGGGGTGCGTGGTGCATTCATGATGGGTTTCCGGCACGGAGCTTACTGTGTCGGTTGCTGCTGGCTGCTGATGCTGCTGCTCTTCGTCGGCGGCGTGATGAATTTCACGTGGATCGGCGGCATCGCTCTGTTTGTCCTGATCGAAAAACTCGCGCCCGCTGGCCATTGGATCGGCCGCGGCGTCGGCGTCCTGCTGATGGCTTGGGGTGCAGCGACCTTATATTCCATCGCCTGACTGGAAAACCTCGTATCGCGGGCTTGCCTACTGGCTCGTCTCTACCTCGCTGGCAACAGATGCGCAGTAGTCAGTTTTATTTCGCCTGCAACCTGCGCACAATCGCATCGGTAAACTCTTGCGTGGATGCCTTGCCTTTGAGATCGCCGGTAGCAACGTGATCCTTGTTAAGCGTGTCGGTGATCGCGGTGCGCAGTCGCAGGGCGAGATCATCATGGCCGACATGGTCAAGCATCTGGCCCGCTGCCAGCAGCAGGGAAATCGGATTAGCGATGCCCTTGCCCGCAATGTCCGGCGCCGATCCGTGCACTGCTTCGAAGATCGCGACGTCATCGCCGATATTCGCGCCGGGCGCCATGCCGAGTCCGCCCACCAGCCCTGCCAGTTGATCCGACAGAATATCGCCGAACAGGTTGGTGCATAAGAGCATATCGAACTGCCACGGATTCAGCACCAGTTGCATCGCGCAGGCGTCGACGATCATGTCGTTCATCTGCACTTTGCCTTCGTACTCGCGCGCTATTTCCCGGGCGGCTTCGAGGAAGATGCCGGTCAGCGCCTTGAGGATGTTCGCCTTATGCACCACGGTGATTTTCTTGCGGCCGTTCTTTACCGCGTATTCGAAGGCGAAGCGGGCAATCTTCTTGCAGGCTTCGCGTGTGTTGATGCCGGTAGAGACGGCAACTGCGCGGGGATCGTCGCCGACCGGAATGTAGTATTCGTGCGCCACATAGAAGCCGCCGATGTTTTCCCGGATCAGGACGACGTCGATGTCTTCGAAGCGGCCGGGAACAATCGTCCGTGCCGGCCGGACATTGGCATATAGCTGGAATTCTTCGCGCAGACGGACGTTGGAGGAGCGGAAGCCTTCGCCTATCGGTGTGGTCAGCGGGCCTTTGAGGGCGAGCTTGGTCTTGCGGATGCTGGCCAAGGTTGCTTCCGGCAGCGGGTCGCCGCTGGCATTGACGCCGGCTACACCTGCTTGTTGTATATCCCAAGAGAAAGGGGATCCCAACGCGGCCAACACCTGGACCGTGGCCTCGACCACTTCAGGGCCGATGCCGTCTCCGGGGATCAGCGTGGCGGGAATTTGTTTAAGTGTCGGGTTATTCATGGAATCCTCTTGAGAGCGCAGTGATAGGACAAGCCGGGACAGCAAGCGAGACTGACAATATTAGCACCGTGAAGCTTTCGGTCAGTTTACAAAGAGGTCGTGCAGGGGAAGGCGCGCGGCATTGCTGCTGCGTTGTGTTTCAAACAAATAAGGATGGGATTAAAGGCAGGTCGCTTACTTATGATGACCTCTAAAAACTCCGTCATCCCCGCGAACGCGGGGATCCAGTTTACTGATTTAAAATGGATTCCCGCGTTCGCGGGAAGGACGGGGTCGCCTAGACGGGGGCGCCGAGCTGGGGGCGCCAATGACATAACAGGGGTTATTCGAAGTTCCCTTATGCAGCGACAGTCTCGGCTTCGCTGACAACATCCTCTTCATCCGAGTCCGAACTACGGATCAGATAATCGAATGCGCTCAGCGAAGCCTTGGCGCCCTCGCCCACCGCGATCACGATCTGCTTGAATGGCACGGTGGTGACGTCGCCCGCGGCGAATACACCCGGGATCGAGGTCTGGCCCTTGGCGTCGACTTCGATTTCACCATGACGCGACAAGGCCAGCGTACCCTTCAGCCATTCGGTATTCGGCACCAGGCCGATTTGCACGAACACGCCTTCGAGTTCAACGGTATGCACGGCATCGGTCTTGCGGTCCTTGTACACCAGGCCATTGACCTTCTTGCTGTCGCCGGTGATTTCGGTAGTCTGCGCCGAGGTGATCACGGTGACTTTGGCCAGGCTGTGCAGCTTGCGTTGCAACACTGCATCCGCACGCAACTCATCGCCGAATTCGATCAAGGTGACATGACTCACCAAACCAGCCAGGTCGATCGCCGCTTCCACGCCGGAATTACCGCCACCGATCACCGCAACGCGCTTCCCTTTGAACAGCGGGCCATCGCAGTGCGGGCAGTAGGCGACACCGTGGTTACGGTATTCGCGTTCGCCCGGCACGTTGATTTCGCGCCAGCGGGCGCCGGTCGCCAGCACCACGGTTTTGCTTTTCAGCGAACCGCCGTTGGCCATCTTGATTTCAATCAGCTTGCCTGGAATCAGGGCCGACGCCAGTTGCACATTCATGATGTCGACTTCATAGGTCTTGACGTGCTGTTCCAGTGCGGTGGCGAACTTCGGCCCTTCGGTTTCTTTTACCGAAACGAAGTTTTCAATCGCCAGCGTATCCAGCACCTGGCCGCCGAAGCGTTCCGACACCACACCGGTGCGGATGCCCTTGCGCGCTGCATAAATCGCAGCTGCCGCGCCGGCAGGACCGCCGCCGACGATCAGTACATCGTAGGGATCCTTGGCGCTCAGTTCGACCGCTTTGCGGGCGCCGGCGCCAGTATCCAGCTTGGCGAGGATTTCTTCGACGCTGGTGCGGCCCTGGCCGAATACTTCACCGTTCAGGTAGGTAGTCGGCACAGCCATGATTTCGCGCTTTTCCACTTCATCCTGAAACAACGCGCCGTCGATCGTGACTTGACGGATGCGCGGATTGATCAACGCCATCACGTTCAATGCCTGCACTACTTCAGGGCAGTTCTGGCACGACAAGGAGATATAGGTTTCGAACACATAATCGCCATCCAGATTGCGGATCTGTTCGATGATGGCTTCGTCCAGCTTCACCGGATGGCCGCCGACTTGCAACAAGGCCAGCACCAGCGAAGTAAATTCGTGGCCCATCGGAATTGCGGCAAAGCGGATGCCGGTATCGACGCCTGGGCGATTGATGGAGAACGAGGGTTTGCGTTCGTTGTCGTCGCTACGCTCGATCAGCGTAATGCGTTCCGACAGCGTCGCGATTTCTTGCAACAGCGATTGCAGTTCACGTGATTTGTCACCGTTATCCAGCGACGCAACGATCTCAATCGGCTGCACGATTTTTTCCAAATAGCTTTTCAATTGGGTTTTGAGATTTGCATCAAGCATGGCGGTTCCTTGCGTTTGTCACGATGTTTGTGACGATTTGAATAGGGGTACTGCCGGTTCGAGCCCTGCTTCAGGCTCGAACCGTAAAACACTTGCAACTAATATCTAGCGGATATCAGATCTTAGATCTTGCCAACCAGGTCCAGCGATGGTGTCAGAGTCGCTTCGCCTTCTTTCCACTTGGCTGGGCAAACTTCACCTGGGTGCGATGCAACGTATTGCGCTGCCTTGACTTTGCGTAGCAGTTCCGAAGCGTCACGGCCGATGCCGTTGTCGTGGATTTCGTACAGCTTGATCAGGCCTTCTGGATTGATCACGAATGTGCCGCGCAGTGCCAGGCCTTCTTCTTCGATCAGGACTTCAAAGTTGCGCGACAGAGTTGTAGTCGGGTCGCCGATCAGCGGGTAGTTCACTTTCTTGATCGCGTCCGATGTGTCGTGCCATGCCTTGTGAGCGAAATGGGTATCGGTCGAGATGCCGTAGATTTCCACGCCCAGTTTTTGGAATTCAGCGTAGTTGTCGGCCAGGTCTTCCAACTCAGTTGGGCAGACGAAAGTGAAGTCGGCCGGGTAGAACACGAATACAGACCATTTGCCCTTCAGGGTGTCCTGAGTGACTGGAACGAATTTGCCATTGTGCAGGGCAGTTGCCGAGAACGGCTTAATTTGGGTATTGATCAGAGACATAGTGTTTTCCTTACTAAGTGCTGGGTTGAGAAGTCTAGGTAGCAACGATAAACCAGGTTGGTCCATTTGTATAATTGATTTAATTTTGTGTTTCGATTTGAAATAACTATCGATAACAGATTAATTCCTCCTCTGAGTGCATTTTGCCTTGGTACAAATCATGCTTTCCAGGCAATCAAAAAACTGACCAGAAATGAATGGACGCTATATCGGCCCATAAGTTTAAGCAAACTGCTCCGATTAGCAAATGCAACGCAATGTAATGAACGGGAAATATTTCCAAAATATAATTTCCGCCCGGAACGCCCTCAAAAAGTGCGTGTTAGTGGTGCCAGCTTCTTACCAAGATCAGCCCCGTAAATATTTCCGAAAGTTATCATGCATAAAAAGATGCGTTTGCCCGCCTTGAACGTCCTGGCCGCAGTGGCCGCACTGGTCGTTTCAGCCTGTAGCAGCAACGGTGGCAGCAACCTGGAGGTTACCATTCCGGAGGGCACGGTACTCAAGCTGGCATTGCTGGAAACCACCGACATCCATCAAAACGTCCTCAGTTACGACTATTACGGCTTGAAGGCTGATACCAGCCTCGGCCTTGAGCGTACCGCAACCCTGATCAAAGGCGCGCGCCAGGAAAATCCCAATAACCTGTTGCTGGACGATGGCGACGTTATCCAAGGCACGCTGCTCGGCGATTACCAGGCGGTTGCCGCGCCGGTTACCTGCAGCGGCACGTTGGCGGTGCATAAGGTGATGAATGCCTTGCAGTACGACGGCGCCGGCATGGGCAATCATGAATTCAACTACGGCCTGGATTTCCTTAGCCAGATCACCAATACCGACTTCGGCGTTCCGGGCGTGCAAAAAGGCAGCAACTGCGGCGCGCCGAATTTCCCGCTGGTGTTATCCAACGTGGTTGGAGTCGCATCGGGCAAGCCGATCTTTAATCCGTATGCGCTGATCGCCAAACAATTCACAGCCACCAAGCCTGATGGCAGCACCATGAATGTCGCACTGAATGTCGGCATCATCAGCTTTGTGCCGCCGCAGATCATGGATTGGGACCAGAAGAACCTGGCCGGCAAGGTGATGGTCAACGGCGTGCAGGAATCGGCGCTCAAATATGTGCCGGAGATGCGCAGCAAAGGTGCCGACCTGGTGGTCGCCCTGTCGCACGGCGGGCTGGATGCTTCGCCGTACAGCCCCAAGATGGAAAACGGCAGCTTGTATCTTGCCACCACCGGCATCGACGCACTGATGCTGGGTCATTCCCACCTGATTTTCCCGCAAGCGCGTGAAGCCGGCGCGCCAGCCGTCGATGCTTCGTTGTCGGCCTTGCCGAGTAATCTGGTGGATACCGGCAAAGGTTTGGTCAATGGCATTCCGGCAGTGATGGCGCAAAGTTGGGGGCGCCGCCTGGGCATCATCAAGATGGTGCTGAAATATCAAGGCGGCAAATGGGTGGTGCAAAAAGACCAGACCAATGTTGAAGCGCGCGGCTTCAAATATACCGACGGCAAGACCAACATCAATGCCGATCCTGCGATTGCGCCGCTGGTCGCCGCCGAGCATCAAGCCACGCTCTCCTACGCCACGCAGCCGCTCGGCACCACGACCGATTTCGAGATGTCGGCCTATTTTTCGCTGGTCGGCGATGTTAGCGCGATCCAGATCATCAACCAGGCGCAGATCGACTATGTGAAGAATTTCCTCGCCAATTCCACCGATCCGGTACTGGCCAGCTACAAGGCGATCCCGGTGATTTCCTGCAGTGCGCCGTTCAAAGCCGGCCGCAACGGTCCGACCGACTTTACCGATGTCGCTCCGGGTGCATCCCCGGCCGCGCCATTCGGTTTGCAAGTACGGAATCCGGGTGATCTGTACTTATATGGCAACAACAACCTGCAAGCGGTGAAGATCAAAGGTTCCGACCTGAAAAAATGGCTGGAAACCGCGGCGAAACAGTTCGCCATGATTGATCCGGCCAGCACTGCCGAGCAAGACCTGGTGCCGTCCTACTCGACGATCTTCAACTACGACGTGTTCTATGCCGAAAACAACGCGATGCAATATCAGATCGATGTCACCAAACCTGTCGGCAGCCGCATCAGCAACCTGACTTATGCCGGCAAAGCGGTGGCTGACGCTGACGATTTCATCGTCGCCACCAATGACTACCGTGCCGGTGGCGGCGGCAATGTGCCGGGCATCGACGGCAGCAAGACCATCATCAAATCGCCGGACGCCAACCAGGCGGTGGTCAGCGCTTATCTGAAAAAGCAGGGCAAGATTACCAACGCAACAAACGGCAGCGGGCAAAGCTGGAGCTTCGTCAAGGTGACCACTCAAGGTCCGGTCATCCTGCGCTCGGCGCCGGGCAAGTTGCCGGTTGCGCAAGCGCTAGGCTTGAGCCGGGTGAAAGCGGAAGGCGCGCTGGATGCCAGCGGGTTTGCCAAATACGCAATCGACTTGAGCAAGTGATGGGAAATAAAAAATCGCATCTGATTGCAGTTTTACTGGCTACGACCGCCTTGGGTGCATGTACGCAGAGCCAAGACATGGGACCAGACAATGCCCGCATCGAATCGGTGGGTTTGCTGGCCTTGCACGGCCGCCAGGCAAGTGCGATTGCCCAACTGCGGGTCTGGGCCGTCGCAGGCCGGCCGGTGGCGCAACGTGAACTGGCGTTGGCGCTGGCTTCGCTTCCTGAGGAATCCACTCAAGCTGGCGCATGGCTGCAGAACGCGGCAGCCGCAAATGATATTGAAGCGCAGTTTCAGCTGGGGCAAGCCTTTTATCAAGGTGGCCTGGGGTTCCAGCTTGACTACGGCCAGGCCTGGAACTGGTATGAGCGCGCGGCCACATCAGGCAATGCAAAAGCCAGTTTCATGCTGGCCCGCATGGCGAAATATGGCGAAGGCGTGCCACGCGATCTCAACCATTCGGCCAAATGGCTGCTGGAGGCGAGCGTCCAAGGCAATGCGCAGGCGATGTTCTTGCTGTCGAACGCCTATGCCGCAGGTGAAGGCGTAGAACAGAACCCGCAGTTAGCCCGCGATTGGCTCGAACGCTCGGCCGCAGGTGACTTCCCGGTAGCGATACAGGCGCTGGCCATGAGCCTGGAAAGCGGCGACCAGCATGCCAAACCCGATCCGGTGCGCGCTCGCCATCTGATAAAGGAAGCCACCGACGAACGCAGCATGCGCTGGAACAATTACCAGTAGGGTGGGCACCCCGTGCCCACGCGGACCGTGATAACCGGAGCGCAGGCGCAAGCGGCATCGAGACGAGCATGTACGTAGAGGAAGTTCACGCGTGGGCACGGGGTGCCCACCCTACAGAGAGTAGAATTAGCCAGGAACCTGTGTGCCGATCCGGCGTCAAATGCCGGCTTCATCCGCACACACCTGACCTGCTTCTCCATGAGGAATTTTCATGCTTTTGTCATTACGACGCACTTTCGTTGCCGCCCTGTTCCTCACCGCCACACAGATTACCTTCGCGCAAACGCCGAAAACCGTCGTCCTTGAAGACTTGACCTGGACCGAGCTGCGTGCCCAGATCGCAGCCGGCAAGACCACCATCATCATTCCCATCGGCGCCACCGAACAAAGCGGCCCCGACGTCGCGCTGGGTAAACACAACGCCCGCGTGAAGATCCTGTCGCAGCGGATTGCCGAAGGTTTGGGCAATGCACTGGTGGCGCCGGTGATCGCCTACGTACCGGAAGGCAGTTACGCACCGACCACATCCCACATGCGTTTTCCCGGCACCATCACGGTGCCGGACGATGTCTTTGAAAAGACACTGGAATCCGCCGCCAACAGTTTCAAGGTCCATGGCTTCAAGAACATCGTCTTTCTAGGGGATCATGGCGGTTATCAGAACGATATCAAGAAGGTGGTGGCGCAGCTCAACAAAGCCTGGGCCGGTTCGCCGGCGCGAGCTATCCTGCCGTCGGAATATTACGCTGCCAGCTCGGACGGCTATGCCCAAATACTACGCAAACACGGTTATCGCGATGACGAAATCGGCACTCACGCCGGGCTTGCAGATACTTCATTGCAGCTCGCCGTTGCGCCGCAGATGGTGCGCCAGGACAGCTTGCGCAATGGCCCGAAACTCGGGCTGGCCGACGGTGTCTATGGTGGCGATCCGCGCCGTTCAACCGCCGAGCTTGGTCAATTGGGGATTGATGCGATCGTGACGCAGACCATCAATGCTCTCAAGACGGCTACTGCCGCCCGCTAGATTTTTCCCAGTATTCGTTTACAGTTGCCACATACTCAGTTGCCACAAATTTAATCAAGGAATCTCTCATGGATTTTCAACCACGCCGCCTGTCGCGCCTTGCTTCCTCCATCAGCGTTGCGTTGGCTGCTTTATGCATCGCCGGCAGCGCATCCGCGGCGCCTGCTCCCGCTCCCGCGCCTGTATCTGCACCTGCAATTACTACGGTGCCGGGCATGCCGCCGGTGGTCAATCCGGCCAATCTGTACAGCGAAGCCGGCGCCGGCCATTTCAGCCCGGCGGTGGCAGGTGCGTTGCCACGGATCTACGTGCCGAATCTGCGCTCGAACGACGTCTACGTGATTGATCCTGCGACGTTCAAGGTGGTCGAGAAATTCAAGGTCGGTTTCAGCCCGCAGCACGTGGTCCCGGCATGGGATCTGCAAACCCTTTGGGTGGCTAACAATGCCGAAGGCCGGCCCGATGGCAGCCTGACCCCTATCGATCCGAAGACCGCGAAGCCGGGTAAAGAAATACCGGTGGAAGATCCCTACAATATGTACTTCACGCCCGACGGCAAGGAAGCCATCGTGGTGGTGGAAGCGCACGCCCAGCTGGATTTCCGCGATGCGCATACGATGGCCTTGAAGTCGAGCCTGTCGGTGCCGGAATGCAAAGGGATCAATCACGCCGATTTTTCCATCGACGGTAAATACGCCCTCTTCACCTGCGAGTTCGGCGGCCGCCTGGCGAAGATCGACCTGGTCAACCGCAAGGTAGTCGGCTACCTGCAACTCGACAAGAAAGGCATGCCGCAGGACATCCGTATTTCACCGGACGGCAAGGTGTTTTTTGTCGCCGACATGATGGCTGACGGCGTGTTCGTGATCGATGGCGACAATTTCACCAAGGTCGGCTTCATCAAAACCGGCACCGGCACCCATGGCCTGTACCCAAGCCGCGACGGCACCAAGCTGTACGTTGCCAATCGCGGATCGAACAAGATCCATGGCGCGCGCAATGGCAAAGGCAGCGTCTCGGTGATCGACTTTGCCACGCGCGAGGTGGTGGCCAACTGGCCGATCCCGGGCGGCGGCAGTCCAGACATGGGCAACGTCAGCGCGGATGGCAAGATGCTGTGGTTATCCGGCCGCTTTGACGATGTCGTGTATGCCATCGATACTACCAGCGGCGCTGTCAAAAAGATTGCAGTCGGGGCGGAACCGCACGGCCTCACCGTCTGGCCGCAGCCTGGCCGTTATTCGCTGGGCCACACCGGTAATATGCGCTGATCATGCCTGCGATAGAGACCTTTGACGTTGCCTACGAAAATTTCACGTTGAAAGGTGATTTTCATCCCGGCACAGGCACCTCAGGCACGTCGGCTTGCCATGCATTGATACTGCATGGCGCCGGCGGCAGCTCGCGCGCCACCGCCAGCCGCTCGGGGCTGCGGCCGGCATTGCAGGCGCGTGGCGTGGCGAGTACTTCTTTCGATTGCATCGGCCACGGCGAAACCGGAGGCCTGCTGCAGTACTCCTCGCTGAGTAGCCGCACCCGTCAGGCCGAGGCGGTGATCGCCGCACGCAATGTACCGGAACCGCTGGTGATATTCGGCAGCAGCATGGGTGCTTACAACGCCATCAAACTGACGCAAACGCACAAGGTCGGCGCCTTGATTCTGATTGTGCCGGGTGTGTATGAGCCTGCTGCATACGATGTGCCGTTCGGTCCGCAATTTTCAGAGATCATCCGGCGCGACCGCAGCTGGGCCGATAGCGATGCCTGGGCGATCCTGTCGGAATTCACAGGCAACCTGCTGATCATAGCCGCCGAACACGACGCCGTGATTCCGTTGGAAATACCGGAGCAGTTACTGCTGTCGGCGCGCAAAGCACGTTCGCGCCAGTTGCGGGTGGTGGCCGGAGCTGACCATCAGCATCTGTTTCCATTGTTGAGTCAAGAGCGTCCGGATGAATTTGACGAGCTGATGGGCTTGATTGTCGAGTGTGCCCAAGGTTCGTCGCCCCAGCCCTAGCGCGTAGGTCCCACAGTTTCAAGGCGTCATGGTTTCACGGTTTCATGGTTTCATGGTTTTACAAACGGCAACGCCGAAGATGAAGCGAAAAAATATCGATTCCCGATTTCCCGATCATGCGGGTGGCGTTTGAAGATGCTAAGCTGGATAATCCGGGCTGGAACGTTCCGCTCCGCAGCATGTCTGTTAGAGCTACCATTCAACTTATGAGACAACCATGCGCCTGTTTTTCCCTCTGATTGCAAGTCTCCTGCTGGCAGCTTGCGGCCATGTAACATCGCCCACTGGCGAAAGCGGGACCACCATTACCCCTTATGGCGTGATCGATACCGGTGTCACGCGCAGTACGAATCGCTAATTTCTCGACTGGAGTGCAGAATTGAAGCAACCCGTGAAACAAGATTTGAAGCAACACATCAACGCCAGCCTGGTCGAAGCGCAGCAAGCGCTGAATGCCTTGCTCGCTAACGACGCGGCACTGAAGTCTGTCGAACAAGCGGCTGACCTGTTGATCGACGTATTCGAACGCAAGGGCCGCGTGTACTCCTGCGGCAATGGCGGCTCCATGTGCGACGCCATGCACTTTGCCGAAGAACTGACCGGCCGCTACCGGCTGGATCGGGCGGCACTGGGTGCGACGGCGATCAGCGATGCCGGGCATCTCACCTGCGTCGGCAACGACCATGGTTATGACCAGGTGTTTTCGCGCTATCTCGAAGGGCACGGGCGTGCCGGCGATTGCCTGGTCGCACTGAGCACCAGCGGCACTAGCAAGAACATCATTCGCGCGGCGCAAACTGCGCGCGATCTCGGCATGCATGTGATTGTGTTGTCGGGCAAGCAGAGCGAGTTGCTGGCTTCTTTGAGCAGCGTCTATATCTGCACTCCGGGCGGTACATTCGCCGATCGCGTGCAAGAGCTGCACATCAAGGTATTGCACATCTTGATCGAGCTTATCGAGCGGCATTTCTTTCCAGAGAATTACGCCGGCAAGGCATAGCTTGCCGTCGAATCATATGCGCACAGCGCATTGGAATCTATCGGCAATCTACACTTCAACTTCAATCAAGCCAACGGTTCGGGTTTGCCTTCGCCCGGAACCGCCGCAGCGCTAAGCACGGCATCGCGCTTGTCCAGCAAATGCTGGCGCAGCACTGCCGCCAGCCGTTTGCCGTCGCGCGCTTCGAGTGCTTTTATCATTTCGTCGTGATCATGCGCGGCGCTATTCCATTTATGCGGCTGGAAATTCGATTTGAAGCGCAACGCCTGCAGGCGCCGGTTCAAGCCCAGGTAAGTCTGGCGCAGGACTGAATTGCGGGCGGCGTCATTGATCTTGTCGTGGATGGCCTGGTTGCGGCTGTAGTATCCCGGCAAATCATTCTGCGCCTTGCAGGCCAGCATCGCATAGTGCAAAGCCTTGATTTCAGCCAGTTCGACCGGTGTGATACGGTCGCACGCCAGTTCGCCTGACATTGCTTCCAACCCGCTCATCAATTCAAAGGTTTCCCAGATTTCGGTTTCCGACATCTTGGATACCGATGCACCTCGGTTCGGGGAAATTTCTATCAAGCCTTCGGCCGCCAGCACCTTGAGGGCTTCCCGCAAAGGGGTGCGCGAAATGCCCAGGGTTTCGCATAACTCGCGCTCGTTGAGTTTGGTCCCCGGCACCAAAACCGCTTCGACGATCAGGTTGCGCAAATGATCCACCACCGTGTCGTGCAGGCGTTGGCGTTCCAGTTTAGGGACCAGGGGAGCGGCTTTTTCCTCTTGTCCAGTTATCGCATTTTGCATTCAAAATCCTTCTTTACGCGTTTCGTCTATTTTAACATCAAATTTCCGGCGCCAGAATCAACGCCGCAGTGGCTGCCAAGGTGAATGTAAAAAAGGATTTAATGCGCTGAAAACTGGTATTTTTCAGGGATTATTAGCGGTTTAAGGTGAATTTCAGGCGATTTAAAACCTTTGCCAGAAGTCAGGTATTGCAAAAAAATGCCTTTACGATTGAAATTTTGACCGATAAAGTATTTTGAATGCTAAATACAATTAGTTAAAAGAGGCGTAAATGTTGACACTAGATTTCCATCCGGCCGGCCGTCATTCCTGCAAATCCCGGGCTCGAGTCCGGTCCCCGACCGGATCTTGCGGGCCATGAGTTATCCCACCATCGATCATCGCGGACCGGAATTCGGCGCGCTGGGTTTGCAGGTACTGGCGGGCATCAAGAAAATTTTCAAGACCGAGCAGCCGGTGGTGATTTATCCGGCTTCCGGCACCGGCTCATGGGAAGCGGCGTTGAGCAACACCATGAACCCCGGCGACACGGTACTGATGTATGAAACCGGGCATTTCGCCACCTGTGGCATGTTCCGTATCGGCCATCTGGGCGAAGCCAACGATCTGACCCTGATGGCGACATTGGCCGGTTGTGAAATGGGCTTGAAGCTGGCGCAGTCGGCCTATCTTTTTGAAGAATTCCTGGTTGAGGAAAAACAGGCATCAGATTCACGATGGCGCGGATACGGCTGCATTGCATGTGGCGCGGGTCTCGGCCTTGTCTTTATCGGGAAAAAGTTGAGTTGAGTTGATGCAACCTCAGTGGCAATTTCAGTTGAGCTCGCGCAGCCGGCTGTGCTTGGGCAGCCTGGCCGCCAGGTAGTCATGCTGGTCGGCCAGGACGTTTCTGCCGCTGAGCAGATAGTGCTCCGCACGGCATGGCACATAAGGCACATACAGCAGCGGGCGAAAGCTTTCCAGCGGCTTGTTGCCCTTTTCCTGGTTGCAGTCCTTGCAAGCGGTGACGCAATTCATCCAGGTATCTTTGCCGCCGTGGGAACGCGCATGGATGTGATCGCGCGATAGTTCGTTGTGGGGGAAGTGGCCGCCGCAGTAGGCGCAAGTGTAGCGGTCGCGTTTGAACAGCAGATCGTTGTGGTGGCCCAGCGGCAGTTCCAGGTGCAGCATGCGCGCCATGATGGCGCTGCCGGCGATGGCGATGATAGGTTTGACGGCGATGCGCGATTGCACGCCGGTGCGGGAGTAACCGCCGCGAAAGACGATGTCGTCATCGCCGAGTTCCCAAGCCACCTTCCCGCTCGCATAATAGAGCACAGCATCTTGTGGCGAAATCCAGTCGAACGGATTACCTGCGATATCCAGAGTCAGAATATGGGAATTCATTTTCTTCACCTTTGCCGCTGATTATAACCAGCATCCAGCTATTTCGGAAAGCATGTGCTTTTTCGTTGTTTTAGCTGGCAAATAAGCTGGCAAGCAAAGGTGAGGCGCATCAATCTTGGCATTCAGGCATACGGCGGCCCCTTGAGCTCGACCACATTACCCTCGGGATCAGTGATGTAGATCGAGGGGCCTTCTCCTTCCGCGCCGTTTCTTGAGGCAAGCTCGCCAGCTGCCACGCCGTTGGCGGCGAGGTGGGCACGAATCGCAGCTTCATCGAAGGGTTCGACGCGAAAGCAGAAATGGTCCAGGTTGCGGCCTTCCTTGCCCGGCGCGGCGCCGCCTGCGCTGCCAAGTTTGCCGTCTACCGGCACCAGGTCGAGCATGGCACTGCCGGCCCGAAGTTGCACCAGGCCAATGCTGTCCACTCGGCGGTCAATGCTGCACCCAAGCGCGTCGCAGTAAAAACCCAGCATCCGGTCAAGGTCGGTCACACGCAATACCAGGTGGTCGATTTCACGAATACGTATCATCTTGGCGCTCGCTCAAAAATTTTATTGTAGACCGCAAATCAACGAATCCGCGCAGCCCCTGTCTATTCTGGCAATGCAGTCTGAGGCCGCATTCATGCCGGCTTGCGCCATACCACCAGTTTGGATACGAACAGCTGCAGCACCTCGCCGCGCTGGTTGCGGGTCTCGCTGCGCAGCTTGACCATGCCGCGTTCCGGACGCGAGCGGGAAGGCGTAATTTCCATGATCTCGCTTTCCACATGCAGGATGTCGCTGGCGCGGGTCGGCTGCGGCCAGCTGATTTCGCCGCCGGCGCCGATGAGACCGTCTTGCAGCGGCATGCCGCTGGTGACCAGCAAGCGCATGGTGATAGCTGCGGTATGCCAGCCGCTGGCCGCCAGTCCGCCAAACATGGTGTTCTTGGCGGCTTCGTCGCTCAAATGGAAAGGCTGGGGATCGAATTGGCGGGCAAATGCGAGGATTTGCTGTTCGTCCAGTGCATGTTCGGCACTTATGAAGCGGTCGCCGACTTTAAGGTCGTCCAGGTACAGCGTGGGCTGTGAGGTGGGGTTGTTGGTGGTGCCGCTCATTACGGGTTCCTCGCTGTAGTCGAAGCTTGCTGTGGTCAAGAATCAAAGGCCAGGGGTACGGTGGGTCAGGTAAGTAACCAATAGTCATTTGAATGTGTGCTACCGAACAGATGTAATCTTACATGCCGTCTACAGTTTAATCATGATTGCGTCAGGCGCTGGGAGGTTATGGAAGCTCAGTCAGAAATGCGGGTTTATACATGTACTTTGCAATATGTAACTTGCAAAGTTATTTAATCGTTATTGCTTTGATGGAGAAAAAAATGCGAAAAAATTCCTCTTTCCCTTCCAAGGGACTTGCAGCTATCGCGGTCGCCATGGCCAGTCTCACATTTGCCGGTTGCACCACCACCATGCCGGGCCACGATGCAAGCTCCAAAACCAGCCGCACCGATATGAATGCGGGTGTGGATGTCACTTTATCCAAACTGTATCAGACCGCACCCGCTTCGCGCGAGCTGGTAGCCCGGGCCAAGGGCGTGCTGGTGTTCCCGGAAGTGCTGCAAGCCAGTTTTGTGCTCGGTGCTGAATATGGCAAGGGCGCACTGCGCGTCGGTGGCCGCACCGAAAGCTACTACAGCACCACGGCAGGTTCGATTGGTTTCCAGGCCGGTGCGCAATCGAAAGCGATCATCTTGTTATTCATGACGCAGGATGCTCTTGATAAATTCCGTAGCAGCAATGGCTGGACGGTGGGTGCTGACGCCACCGTGGCGCTGGCTAATATCGGCGCCAACGGCAGCATAGACACCAATACAGCGCAGCAGCCTATTGTTGGCTTTGTCACGACCAATGGCGGATTGATTGCCGGTGTATCACTGCAAGGCGCGAAGATCTCGAAGATTTCGCTCTAAATCAATACCGGTAAATCAGTACCTGCAATACTGTAGACGCAACACAGATACGGCATCCATCTGAGGATGCCGTATTTTTTTATTCGGCGGATAGGTGGATAGCCGGCGGATTTCCGTTTAGTCACCCAGCAGCTCGGCCACCGCATGCATGCCATCGACACGTTTGGCGATGACTTTGACGATGACAATGATCGGAATGCCGAGCAGCAGGCCCCATATTCCCCACAGCCATCCCCAGAAAAGCAGCCCGATAAATACCGCCGCCGCATTCATTTTGGCGATCCTGCCAGTCATCCAGGTCGTCACGAACGTGCCGATCAGCGTGGCGATAGCCAGGGTCGATGCCGACACCAGCAACATCATCGAAAACGATTGAAACTGCATGAACGCGGTCAAGCCGGTGGCGACGGCGATCAGCAGCGGGCCGAAGTACGGAATGATATGCAAGAAGCCGCCGGCTACCGCCCAGGCGCCGGCATTTTCCAGCCCGACCCAGCGAAATACTACCCACATCATGGTCGCCAGCAAGGCATTCGTCACCAGCAGCATGAACATGTAA
Source organism: Collimonas antrihumi (assembly GCF_018304965.1). GTDB lineage: Bacteria > Pseudomonadota > Gammaproteobacteria > Burkholderiales > Burkholderiaceae_D > Collimonas > Collimonas antrihumi. Next base: position 68,074 of record NZ_JAGQED010000013.1, on the reverse strand, counting down.
TTCTGGATCGAGGTATTGATCTCGAGCAGGATATTGACGGCGATCTTTTTGTTGGCTAAAGACGGCCCGGTCAGTTTAACCAGCTTGCGTTTGAAGGTGTCGCCGGACAGCAAGAGAAAAAAGACCAGGAAAACCACCATCAGCACCTGCCCCATGAACAGCATCGCGCCCATCGATCCGGTCCAAAGCCATTCGCCCAATTGAAACGATGGCGGCGCCGGACTAGCCTGGCGTTTGTTATCCGGCCGTACGCCAGCTGCCTGGCCGGCGGCGGTTTGGATTTCGTTCGCTGCGGCCTGCATTTTCTGGATAGTGCTGGTCCCTCCGTCCTGTGTCTTGGCTTGTATGCTGACCATGGCGCGCGATAATTGATGGGCTGCGGCTGGCAGGCGCTCGACAATCGATTGGAATTCACCGCGTAAAGAATAGGCAACCTGCCCCAAGCCAAGCAGCAAGGTCGCCATCACGACGCAAGTGCCGATTAAACGCGGGATACGGATACGCTCCAGGCAAGCCACCAAAGGATTCAAGGTGTAGGCAATGAAAATGCCGAACAGCAAAGGGACCAGGAAACTGCGCGCCCATTGCAGGGCAAACACCAATGCCAATACGGTAAGTATTCGCAGGCAAAGATTGCGGACATTGGTCGAGCCGACAGGGGAAAATGACGCCAGCGGCCCGATCATTACGGGGTCGGCTGCCGCGCTTGTATTCGGCCCATCCTCGGACACACCCGCAGATACATGCTCAGGCGCATCGTTGGCGCTTGCTTCTGTTACTACAACTGCGGCTGCATGGGCGATTGGTGGTTTCATTAGATAATTTGCTGCGCAACGCTTGAATCTGGGTTTATGGGATGAGATTACCTGCCTTAACCCAAAAGTTAAGTACGTCACCGTACAGAGGCTGCATTATTTCCGCCGGACGATTGCCTGACGATTATGGTTGCAGCAGTCGATGATGATCAGAAAGACAAGTTAGGCTTGTCACTTTCCCATGAGATTTCGCAGGCTGTAGAAAAAGAGTATTCTTGATCTGGAATATTACAAAAAATTCACTGCCGACCAGATCCGTTCGCAACTCTTGAATTCTTACAACACCTCCCCGGAGCTTCCTGCATGACTGAATCGCCCGAGCCGCGCATCACCGGCTATCACGCCCACATCTATTTCGATGCAACCACCCTGGCGCAGGCGCAAGCCTTGTGCGAGGAGGCGGCGCGGCGGTTTACGTTAACCATGGGCCGGGTTCATCAACGACCGGTCGGGCCGCATCCGGACTGGAGTTGTCAGCTGGCGTTCGAACCGGTCGTGTTTGGCGAGTTGATTCCATGGCTGGCCTTGCATCGTGCGGGGCTGGTGGTGTTTATCCATCCATTGAGCGGCGACGATCTGCTGGATCATCGCGATCATGCCATCTGGATGGGCGCGGTACGGCCATTGAAATTGTCGATTTTCTCCAGCGAATCAGAGACAGCGAGCCAGGAATAATGCAACCAGGCCGGCGCAGAAAGGCGGGTCAGTATCATGCTTAATCAAGCTATGCGTAACCGAATCTTGACGCAACTTCCAGGGTTGGCGTTGTTCGCCCTGCAACTGGTTCCCGGCATCAGCGCGGCCGCCGGCCCGGTGACCGTGATCGATCCCGGCCGTGCCGACAAACCGGGCTTCCTGGTCGTCATCGAACAAGCGGGACATTACCGGCTGTCCGGCAACTTGAAAGTACCTGACGCCAACACCACGGCGATCGAGATCAATGCCGACAACGTTACCCTGGACCTGAACGGCCACGTCATCCAAGGGCCGACGCGGTGCCAGCAATTGCCGGCGCCTTGCTGGCCGAGCGGTGTCGGGAATGGCATACATGCGGTTGGTCGCAACGGGATCGCAATCAGGAACGGGATTATCCAGGGCATGGGGAATTACGGTGTCTACCTGGAAACCAATTCGGTTAGTCTCGACCATATAGTCGTTAACCGGAACGGCCATGGCGGTGCGGTGTTCTTTGGCGGCTCCATCAGCAACAGCGTGGCCGAAGGTAACGGTGGTGATGGCATCTTCGGCGTCGATCTGAAGGTGCGCAGCAATGTGATGCGTGGCAATCAGATGCTGGGGCTTGCGGCTTTTGGCCGATCCAGTTTCAGTAATAATCAGTTCAAGGGCAATAACAACAACGCCGCGCAAACCAATCTGAAATCGTCCGCCGCCGATCGCAATGTCTGCAATGCGGCGGCTTGTCAGTAACTGCTTAGCGGTCGACCCAAGCCATGCGTTCCTTGCTATAGCGTTCGCCTGCAACCTGCTGCAGGGCATTTTCCAGCAGCGTGGTCTCGCTTTGATCCAGCGTCACTTCAACTGCGCCGGCATTTTGTTCAAGGTAGGTGCGGCGCTTGGTGCCCGGAATCGGCACGATGTCGTCGCCTTGCTGCAATACCCAGGCGAGCGCAATCTGGCTGCTGCTTACACCTTTCGCCAAAGCGATCTCGCCGACTACTTTTGCCGCCCGCATATTGGCATCGAAGTTGGCGCCCTGCATGCGCGGATCAAGATGGCGGAAATCAGAGGCGGGATAATTTTCCGCACGTTGCGCGGTGCCGCTCAGGAAACCGCGGCCTAGTGGACTGAATGGCACCAGCCCGATACCGAGTTCGCGCAAGGTCGGCAGAATCTCGGCTTCCAGGTTGCGCTCCCATAGTGAATATTCGCTTTGCAGGACGCTGATCGGATGTACTGCGTGGGCTTTACGGATATTCGCGACGCCTGCCTCGGACAGGCCCAGAAAGCGTACCTTGCCTTCACGTACCAGATCGGCCATGACGCCCACCACTTCCTCAATCGGCACGGCCGGATCGACCCGGTGCTGATACAGCAAATCAATGTAATCGGTATCGAGGCGGCGCAGCGATCCTTCTACCGCCCGGCGTATGTGGCCGGGTTCGCTGGTGATGCCGGTGGTGACGCCATTCTCTATCTTGAAGCCGAATTTGGTAGCCAGCACCACTTCATGCCGGCGGCCCTTGAAGATGCGCCCCAGCAGAGCTTCATTCTCGTAGGGACCGTATTGTTCCGCGGTGTCGAAAAAGTTGATGCCTAATGCCAGCGCCCGTTCCAGGGTGGCGATGGATTCCGCTTCGTCGGCTGCGCCGTATGCGGTGCTCATGCCCATGCAACCGAGGCCGATAGCCGATACTGTCAGTCCGGCTGATCCCAGTTTCCGTTGTTTCATCGTAGATTGCTCCGGATAGAGTTAACGTTGGCGCGCTAGCCTGATCCCGCGTTGAGGGTTGACCCGGCAAAGCGCTGCAAGTTAGTATAAGCGATGCTTACGCAATTCATCATCTCCTCACCCCGCCACGTCTGCACGCACTGCTCATGTTGTTGCTGCACGCTGTCAATGCAGCGCGCCTGATTTCTTCCGGTTCGCTGACCCGCATGTGGTCTGTATTTGGCCAACTTATGGCCAACTTGTTTTTCGCTGGCTCATCTAGCCTGTCTAGTTAATTTTTTGAAAAAAAACGGCATGGAACTCCATCTGTACGATAGCTGGGAGCGTCGCGTCCGGCGCTTTGAAAGTATTACGGCGGGGCGCGTCGGTTTGTACTGCTGCGGCCCGACGGTTTACGACTATGCCCATATCGGCAACCTGCGCACCTATATTTTCGAAGATTTGTTACGGCGTACGTTGAGCTTCAATCATTATCAGGTGCAGCATGTGGTCAATATCACCGACGTCGGCCATCTGGTTTCAGATGCCGACGACGGTGAAGACAAGATGGAAAAAGGTAGCCGGCGCAGCGGCAAGAGCGCCTGGGAAATCGCAGCGTTTTATAGCGCAGCGTTCATGGCGGATTTTCGTGCCCTGAATTTGCTGGAACCAGCCACCTGGTGCCGCGCCACCGAATATCTGCCCGAGCAAATCACCTTTATCCAGAAACTGGAAGAGAAGGGCTATACCTATCGCACCCAGGATGGTATCTACTTCGACACCAGCCGGCAAAGCGATTATGGCTGGCTGGCCAGGCTTGACCGCACCGCTCTGCAGGCCGGTGCGCGCGTGGCCTTGGGAGAGAAGCGCAGTATTACCGATTTCGCCCTGTGGAAATTCAGCCCCGCAGACTCCCGCCGCCAGATGGAATGGAATAGTCCCTGGGGCCGCGGTTTTCCCGGCTGGCACATCGAGTGTTCGGCGATGTCGGCAGCCCATCTCGGCACCTGGTTTGATATCCATTGCGGCGGCGAAGACCATATCGCCGTCCATCACAGCAATGAGATCGCGCAGACCGAAGCATGCCACGGCACCCGCCTTGCGAATTTCTGGATGCATGGCTATTTCCTGCAGACAGGCAGCGAAAAAATGTCGAAGTCCGGCGGTGATTTCCTGCGTCTGCAGACATTGATCGACCAAGGAATCGACCCCCTTGCATATCGCTATTTGTGCCTGATGGCGCACTACCGGAGTCAGTTGGAATTTAGCTGGGATGGCTTGCAAGCCGCGGCAACCGGTTTGCAACGCTTGAGAGAGGCTTACCATCGCTGGCCAGATGGGGAGCAGATCGACCACACATGGCTAACCCGCTTCCGCGATGAAATCAACAACGACCTGAATCTCCCGCGCGCATTGGCTATCGTGTGGGAGTTGGTGCGTAGCGAGACCGGCACTGCAATATGCAAAGCGACATTGCGTGAGATGGATCAAGTTCTGGGGCTTGATCTGGATGGCTGGATTCCGGCCAGCTATGAGATACCCGAAGTGGTGGAGGCGTTGGCCAGACAACGCCAGGCTGCACGGGAAATGCGGCAGTGGCAAGAGGCCGACCGCTTACGCCTGGAAATAAAGGCGCATGGATTTATGGTGGAAGACAATGCTTCCGGCTCAACGCTTAAACCTTGTGAAAACTAGAATCGCCGCCGTTCGCCACGCAACGTGGCGGCTGGCGACGATAGTCCGACTTGCTTAGCTACTTACTTTGCCGTAGGCATGGTGAACTCGGCACCCTTGGCGATGCTATCCGGCCAGCGCTGCATGATGCTCTTGTAGCGGGTATAGAAGCGGATGCCTTCCTCGCCGTAAGCATGGTGATCGCCGAACAGCGAACGCTTCCAGCCGCCGAAGGAATGCCACGCCATCGGCACCGGAATCGGCACATTGATGCCGACCATGCCAACCTGGATCTGCCGTGCGAAAGCGCGGGCGACACCGCCGTCGCTGGTAAAGCACGAAACGCCGTTGCCGAATTCATGGGCATTGATCAGCTCCACCGCGCTGGCCAGGTCGGGCACACGCACTACCGACAGCACCGGGCCGAAGATTTCTTCCTTGTAGATGGTCATCTCCGGCGTGACGTGATCGAACAAGGTACCGCCGACGAAGAAACCGTTTTCATGGCCGGCAACACGCAAGCCGCGGCCGTCGATCAGCAGCTTGGCGCCCTCTTCCACACCTTTGGCGATGTAAGCCTCGACCTTGGCCTTGTGCGCGCCGGTAACCAGCGGACCCATTTCGGAGTCGGCCTGATCGCCGTTGCCGATCTTGAGCGCGGCAGCGCGTTGTGCCAGCCGTTCCACCAGGCGGTCGGCGACATCGCCCACCGCAACCGCCACCGAAATCGCCATGCAGCGCTCGCCGGCGGAACCGTAGGCGGCGCCGATCAAGGCATCGACCGCCTGATCCAGATCGGCATCCGGCATCACCACCAGATGGTTCTTGGCGCCGCCCAGCGCTTGCACGCGTTTGCCGCGGCGCGCGCCTTCGGTGTAAATGTATTCTGCAATCGGGGTTGAACCGACAAAGGAAATGGCTTGTACATCCGGATGCGCAAGCAATGCATCCACTGCCAGCTTGTCGCCTTGGACCACGTTGAACACGCCGTCAGGCAAACCGGCCTGCTTGAGCAGGTCGGCGATCAGCAGGCTGGCCGAAGGATCGCGTTCGGACGGTTTCAGAATGAAGCAATTGCCGCATGCCAGCGCCACCGGAAACATCCACATCGGCACCATCACCGGGAAGTTGAACGGCGTGATGCCGGCCACCACGCCCAGCGGCTGGCGCAAGTTCCAGTTATCGATACCGCCGCCGATATTGTCGGTGTGGCTGGTTTTCAGCAGGTGCGGAATGCCGCAGGCGAATTCCACCACTTCGATACCGCGCACCACTTCGCCTTTGGCGTCCGAAAACACTTTGCCGTGTTCACGTGTAATCAAGGCTGCCAGCTTGTCGTGATTCTGCTCCAGCAGTTCCTTGAACTTGAACATGACACGGGCGCGACGCAACGGCGAAGTCTCGGACCAGTCCGGAAATGCTGCACGCGCGGCGGCGACGGCTTTATCTACTTCCTGCACGGATGCCAGCGCAACGTGGCCGACAACTTCGCCGGTGGCTGGATTGAAAACGTCGGAATAACGCTCGGAGCGGCCGGTCGCGGAGGCGCCGGAAATGAAATGATTGATTTGGGGAATACTCATGGCTTGTCTCGTTTATCTGGGTTCAGTTATTTGGTTGCGGTTATTTTGTTTCGTTGAGTGCTTCACGCACCGTGCTGAACATGCGTTCGATTTCTTCGGGCTTTACGATCAGCGGTGGCGAGAAGGCCAGGATGTCGCCGGTGTAGCGCACCATTACGCCCTTTTCATAGCACTTGCGGAACACTTCGTAGGCACGCGCGCCCGGTGCCTGTGGCCGCGGCTCCAGTTCAATGCCGGCCACCAGGCCGAGGTTGCGGATATCCTTGACGTGCGGTGCGCCGGCCACGCCGTGTGCGGCTTTCTCGAACAGCGGCGACAACTCGCGCGCCCGCTCGAACAGCTGCTCGCTCTTGTACAAATCGAGGGCAGCGATGGCGGCGGCTGCGGCCACCGGATGGGCGGAATAGGTATAACCGTGCATCAGTTCGATCGCCCCGGCGGCGGCGGATTGCACCACCGTATCGTGGATCTCGCGTTTGACGGCCACCGCGCCCATCGGAATCGCAGCGTTGTTGATGCCCTTGGCGAGCGTGATCAGGTCCGGCGTGACTTTGAAGTATTCGCTGGCGGTGGCGGCGCCGAGGCGGCCGAAACCGGTAATCACTTCATCGAAAATCAGCAGGATGCCGTGCTTGGTGCACAGTTCCCGCAAGCGCTCCAGATAACCCACCGGCGGAATTAGCACACCGGTCGATCCTGCCAGAGGTTCGACGATGACGGCGGCGATAGTTGATGCGTCGTGCAGCGTAACCAGGCGTTCCAGCTCATCCGCCAGATGCGCACCCCAGGCCGGCTGGCCACGGCTGAAGCCGGCTTCTGCGATATTCAGCGTGTGTTGCAAATGATCGACGCCCGGCATCAGGTTGCCCGAGAACGCCTTGCGGTTGTTCAAAATGCCGCCGACCGAGATGCCGCCGAAACCGACGCCGTGATAACCGCGTTCGCGGCCGATGAAACGGGTACGCTGGCCCTCACCGCGTGAGCGATGGTAAGCCAGAGCAATCTTGAGCGCGCTGTCGACCGCTTCCGAACCGGAGTTGGTGAAGAAAATCCGATCCAGTCCGGCCGGCATCAGTCCGGCTACCTTGCGCGCCGCTTCGAACGCGAGCGGATGGCCCATCTGGAACGAAGGCGCGTAATCCATCGTACCGATCTGGCGCGTCACGGCGGCGGTAATTTCATCGCGGCAATGACCGGCGTTGACGCACCACAGGCCGGCGGTGGCATCCAGTATCGAGCGGCCGTCGGCGGTCTGGTAATACATGCCCTTGGCCGAGACGAACATGCGCGGCGCCTCCTTGAACTGCCGGTTGGCGGTGAATGGCATCCAGAATGCCGACAGATCCTGATCCGATTTATTTGTGTTCATAGTGGCTTCGCTGGTGGTGGTGGCGCTGGTTGACGGGGTTTGACCATAGCGCCGATTATTGCAGTTACAACCCAGATTGTTAGATACACTTGATACAAATCGTAGAAAGTGTATTGTTGTGAATGACAAACTGTACTGAATACACTTGAAGACGCCATGACTGAACCACAAGTTTCACGCTTTCCCTCGCTGCTGCAGCCGCAATCCGCGCTGGGCCTGGTCGAACAGATAGTCGCCGGCTTGAGCCGGATGATCGAAAACGGCAAGCTGCGGCCGGGCGAACGCCTGCCGTCGATCCGTCAATTCGGGTTGGAACAAGGCGTTAGCAATTCGACTATTGTCGAAGCCTATGAGCGCCTGGTGGCCAGCGGCATGCTGATTGCGCGGCGTGGTTCCGGCTTCTTCATCGCCAAGCGCGAGCTACCGGAAATCAGTGACATGCCAGCCATCCGCCTCAATCCGGTGATCGATTCGGCGTGGCTGTTTTCTGAAGTGTTTGCCGACGAACGAGTGCCCATCAAAGCCGGTTGCGGCTGGCTGCCGAGCAGCATGCTGGATGGCGAGGGTTTGCACGCAGCCGAGCGGCGCATCATCCGGTCACCCGGCGCCCAGCAGGTTGGCTACGGCCATCCGTTCGGCTACGGCCCGTTGCGGCAAACCATCGCTAAATCGTTCGCCAACTGGTCGCTCGATATCGGTCCGGACCAGGTGATAACTACTCACGGCGTAACCCAGGCGCTGGACTTGATCATGCGCACCTTGGTCAAGCCGGGCGATACCGTGTTCATTGAAGAGCCCGGTTATTGCAACCTGATCGCCATGCTGCGGCTGGCCAATATCCATGTGGTCGGCGTGCGGCGCACTGTGAGCGGGGTCGATCTTGAGCAGCTGGAAGAACTGGCGCAGCTTCATCGGCCGAAGATTTTCTTTACCAATCCGGTCCTGCAAAATCCGACCGGAACCACCTATACCCCGGCCTGTGCGATGCGGGTATTGCAAGCTGCCGAGCGGCATGGCTTCTGGGTGGTGGAAGACGATTTGTACCGCGAACTGGCGCAACCTACCGATCCCATGCTGGCTGCGCTGGATGGCTTGCGGCGGGTAATTTATGTCAGCGGCTTCTCCAAAACCATCGCGCCATCGTTGCGGCTGGGTTTCATCGTCTGCCAGAGCGATCTCGCCAAGGAGTTTGCGCGCACCAAGATGGTATTGACGCTGACCAATTCCGAAATTACCGAACGCCTGGTCTACAACGCGCTGACCGAAGGCCATCACCGGCGCCACGTCGAGCGCCTGGCCAGCACGTTGCTCACCGCGCAAGCGCAAGTCAGCGCCCGGTTGGAAGATGCGGGTTTGCTGCCGTTCGGGCCGCTGCGGGGCGGCATGTTTTATTGGGCCAGGATGCAGCGCACGACATTAAGCGCCAAGGAAATCGGCGATCAAGCCTTGAAAGAAGGTATCTGGCTGGCGCCGGGAGAGTTCTTTTATGTGTCGGAACCTGAACATCCCTGGTTCCGTTTTAATGTCGCTTTCTCGGATCTGCCTAAGCTCTCCGATTTCTTCCGCAACTTGGCAACAGCCGGCTAGGAGTTCTTATTGCGCCAGCCGGTGTCGTAGGGTGGGCACTTTGCCCACGCGTTACCGCGATATCCGAAGTGCGGCTTACGCGACACAAAAGAAGTCATTTGCGCGGAGTGAGTTCACGCGTGGGTAAAATGCCCACCCTACAAGGTTGGCGGTCGCCGGCCTTCAATCAATTACCAGTATTTGCTTCAAGCGGATATTGTGAGCCGGCAAAATCGAGTTCTCCGGCAGCGCGAGCCCTTGCCAGTTCTGACTGGACTTGAGCGCGGGTGAGGAGCGGCGGATTTTCAATTCCCTCATTCGCATCTCTGTTGTACGCCACGCACAACAAATCCTCATAGCGCCAACCCGGTCTTTCAGTCGTTGCGATTGAAATTGCGATTGACATGGAAAAATTTCGCCTCTACCATTGTTTCATATATCAATACGCTGTTTTGTTAGATGAAACATTAGAGCGGCCGGGACCGACCTTTGATTTTCAGAACACCTGGAAAAAGAAGCGCCGTTCGACCCGAGCCGCCATTGAATTTTTTTCAACCGGGAGGAGTAATTCATGAAGAAGTCCATCGTTGTATTGTCAGTACTTGGTGCTTTCAGCTACGCCGCGCATGCGCAAACCAATGTGACCGTGTACGGTCTTTTGGATTCAGGCGTCACCTACGTCAACAAGATCGCCGCACCGACTGCCGCCAATGCACGCGGTACCGGCAGCCGTTTCAGCGTCGATTCCGGCGATTTGCAGCAATCGCGTTTCGGTTTCAAGGGAGTGGAAGATCTGGGCGGCGGCATGAAAGCCCTGTTCAACCTGGAGGGTGGATTTTCTGTCGATACCGGCGCCTCGGGCCAGGGCGGCCTCGTGTTTGGCCGGACCTCGACCGTTGGCCTGTCCGGCAATTACGGTACCGTGCAACTGGGACGCCGTAAAGACTTCATCGATGAAGTGGCGACCTACTATTCCAGCGTCTACGATTTCGGCGTGTTCATCAACGGCGTCCACGATAACAATCTGGACCGCGTGGGCGGCAATCGCGCCAACAATCAGATTCGCTATGACACGCCGCTGCTCAAGGGTCTGGTCCTGAACGCAACCTATGGTTTCGGTGAAACGGCCGGCTCGACATCGACCGGGCAATCGTTAGGATTCGGCGCAAACTATGCCAACGGTCCGTTCGGCATCGGCTTCGGCTACTGGCAATCGAAACTCGGCACTCTGTCAGGCGGTGTCAACACCTCCAGCGATCAGGGTACGACCCTGGGCGCCGGTTGCACACCGAGTTACGGCCATCCGGGCGATACCTGCATCAAGACCTGGATGCTGGGCACTAGCTATAAGGCCGGTCCGTGGCGCGTGTTCGGCGCCTGGTCCAAAGTGTTGCAACCGCTGGCTACCTACGGCGGCAACCGGGCGCCGCTGGCAGCCAAGTTTGTGGGTGCGGCCGGCGCGGCGCCATTTGCCGCCGGTGGCGCCAACAACAACAACACCAATGTGTTCGACCTGGGTGTCGACTACAGCATCTCAGACAGCCTGCGCCTGGTCAGCAGCGTGTTGCAATCGCGTTATGAGTTCGTCGGCAGCAGCACCAAGGGCCGCTTGACGCAATTCAACCTGGGGCTGGATTATGCATTCTCGAAACGTACCGATCTGTACAGCTACGTAGCCAATCTGCGGGCCTCGGACATGTACAACCCGGGCATCACCGGCGGCGCGCCCGGTGCGGATAACTCGCAAACAGCGTTCACAGTCGGCTTGCGCCACAAGTTCTAAGCTGATGTAGCACAGCGCGGGCCGGGCTGGCACAAGCAGTTCCGGCCTGCGCATCAAAAAAAAGCCGATTATTCTACAAAACGGTAGACGGAGATCAGCATGACGGGCAACACGAGTAACACGGACGACCAAAAACAAGATGCACATGGCAAAAGCAGGATGCTGCATCCGGTTGCGATGATGCTGTTGATCATGCTGGTTGCCATCGGCCTGACCTATATCCTGGATTCGGGACAATTCCAGCGCCACGCCAAGCTGGTGATCCCCGGCACCTACCAACTGATCGCCAAAGAGCGCGACCTGGCAGCGTTGCTTGCCGCCAGTCCGGGAACCAGCAGCGCCGAACGTGCCTATCCCGCCAGCCTGTTCTCGGCGATGGCGGCGATTCCGGCCGGCCTGGCCAAGAGCGCGCCGCTGGTATTCATGATCATGTTCATCGGCGGCATGTTCGGCGTGCTGCGCAAGAGCGGCGCACTGGATGCCGGTATCGACCGGCTACTGGTGCGCACCGGCGGCAACGTCTATCTGCTGACGCCGGTCTTGATGCTGGCGATTGCCGCCGGCAGCACGTTCCTCGGTTTGATCTCGGAATACCTGGTGATCATCCCGATGATGCTGATCCTGGCGCAGCGTCTTGGTCTCGGCCCGTTGTACGCCACCGCATTAGTGGCGATCGCTGCAAAAATCGGCTATCTGGCCTCGGTCACCAATCCGCTGGCGCTGGTGATCGCCCAGCCGATAGTGCAAGTACCTTTGTTGAGCGGCGCCGGCTTGCGGCTGTTTGTGTTTGTCTTGTTCCTGGCGATCGGTATCGCCTATTTGCTGCTGTATGTGAAGCGCACCGGTTACAGCGTTCCGGCTGAGTTGAGCAAGGACAGCCGCCTGTCGCTGTCGCATCGCTTTGTGCTGATGGTAGTTGGCGCCAGCGTCGTCGTGCTGGTGATTGGTACCAGCACCTGGAAATGGGGCGACATCCAGCTTGGCGCTTTCTACATTTTCGAAGGCATCATCATCGCCATCGTCGCCGGCATGTCGGTACGCACCGCATGCGATGCGTTTGTCGAAGGCATGAAGGGCATGATGCTGGCGGGTTTGCTGATCGGCCTGGCGAAAGCCATCGAGATCGTCCTGCATGACAGCCTGGTGCTGGACACCGTGATCTATCACCTGGCGTCTATCGTCGAAGGACGCAGCAAGATCTTTGCTGCAGAAGGCATGATCCTGGTGCAGATGCTGCTTGACGTGCTGATCCCGTCGACCTCCGGCAAAGCCGCGATCAGCATGCCGATCCTGGGCCCGATCGGCCATCTGTCCGGCGTCAGCGGCCAAAGCGTGGTGCTGGCATTTTTGTTCGGCAACGGCCTGACCAACATGATCACGCCGACTTCCGGCATGTTGCTGGCCTATCTGGCGACCGGCAAAGTCGGTTACGGCAGCTGGATCCGTTTCATTTTCCCGTTGTTCGCCATTTTTACGCTACTGGCGATGGCGGTCATGGCGTTTGGGGTATTTAGCGGCTATTGATAGCGGTTATTGATTGACCGCTGGCCGACCGGGCCGTTTTTCACAGAACACAGAAGTTTCAAGGATCACCATGATGCAAGACGCGTATTTTCTCACCGCACCCGATGACGACAAGCGAATTCCGTTGATATTCGATTCACCGCATAGCAGCCGCTTTTGCCCGTCCGACATGCAAGCCATCGCCCCGGAAGCGGCGTTGATGTCGGGCTGGGATGCCTATGTCGATGAGCTATGGAGCGGCGCATCGCAATTTGGCGCAAGCTTGCTGGCGGCGCGCGTGCACCGCAGCTATATCGATTTCAACCGCGCCCGTAGCGACATCGATCCGGAACTGCTCGACCAGCCCTGGCCTGAAGCGCTGAAGGTATCGGAAAAAAGCAAGGCCGGCATGGGTTTGATCCGGCGTTACGCCTTGCCCGGCGTGCAGATGTACGACCGCAAGCTGAGCATCGCCGAAGTACAGCATCGCATCAAACGCTATTACGATCCATACCATGCGCAACTGCAGCAACTGATCAGCGCCGCACACGCCCGCTTCGGCCAGGTTTGGCATATCGATTGCCATTCGATGAAATCGGTCGGCAATGCCATGAATATCGATAACGGCGCGCGCCGTCCGGATTTTGTGCTGGGCGACCGCGACGGCAGCGCCGCCGATCCGGCCTTCACCGAATGGGTCGCGCAGCAGTTGCAGGGGCAAGGTTACGTAGTCAAGATCAACGACCCCTATCGCGGCGCCGAACTGGTGCGCGCCTATAGCGATCCGCAACGCGGGCGATACAGTATCCAGATCGAAATCAACCGCGCTTTATACATGGATGAGCAAAGCCTGGAACGCAGCGCCGGGTTTGCCGCGCTTCAGCACAACCTGACGCAACTCGCCGGGCAGATGTCGAGGTATATTAGCGGCAAATTAACCTGAATAGAATCTGGATAGCATGGCCGACTATACCGTTGCCGCAGTAGATGAAGCATTGGCGCTGCTCTTGCTGGTCGCGCAAAGCCCGGGGCATGGCGTGACCGAACTGTCGGTCATGTCCGGCAATACCAAGGCGCGCACCTTCCGCTTGCTGTACACGCTGGAACAGCGCGGCCTGTTGCATCGCGAAGGCGACACGCCGACTTATCACCTGGGTTACAAAGCGCTGTACCTCGGCGTCGCCGCCCAGGAGCAGGTGAACCTGGTGCGGGTGGCGCGCAGCCATTTGCGCGATATCGGCGGCATCTGTAATGAAAACGTCCAGGTGCGGGTGCGGGATGGTTTGGAAACCGTGTGCGTGGCGCGTTGGGAATCGACCCAGGCGGTGCGGGTCCACACTGATGTCGGCAACCGGCGGCCGTTGTATGCGGGCGCCTCCGGCAAGGTGTTGCTGGCGCATGCGCCGCCGCAGGTTCAGCAAGCGCTGTTCGAAAGTGCACTGACCCGCATCACCGACAATACGATCATCGACCGCACATTGCTGGAACAGGAGCTGCAGCAAGTGCTGGCACAAGGTTACAGCGTTTCCTACGGTGAAAGATCCAGCGGCGCGGTGGCAATTGCGGCGCCGATCATGGATGCCGATGGCGTGGTGATTGCAGCTTTGGGCATCGCCGGCCCGGCCAGCCGCATCACGGCCGATAAACTGCAGGGTCTGATTGACCTGGTAGTGCAGCGTGCGGGCGATCTGTCGCTGGGTTTGGGGTATGCCTACCGCTAATCGGCCACGGTGACGTGTTCAGTTGTCTTCGGCAATATAGCGAGAAACCCCGCTCACCAAAGCGTCAAACACGATCCGGCAGCGCTCGCTGGAGCGCAAATCCTCATGCATCACGATCCAGGTTTCGAGTTCGCTTGTGACTGCTTGCGGCAGCACCGGCAACAACTCCGGATTGCGTTTGACCAGCGCCACCTGGCACATGCCGATGCCATAGCCGGCGCGTATCGCCGCCAGTTGTGCCAGCTGGTTGTCGGTAAATAGCGAGAACATATCGCGCGTCAGCGGCAGGCCGCGCTTTTGCATGTTGCGGATGTAACTGGTTTCCTGGTCGAAGCCGATCAGCGCATGGTTCTTCAGGTCGGCAATGCTGGCCGGCATGCCGTATTGCTCCAGATAACGCCGGTGCGCGTACAGGCCGAGCGGAATGGCGCCAACCCGGCGCGCGATCAGGGCGGCCTGGCTGGGCTGCACCATGCGGATCGCAATATCGGCGTCACGTTGCAACAGATCCTGGGTCCGGTTCGACAACACCAATTCAATCTTGATGGCGGGATGCGCCTCGCGCAGCGTTGTCAGGATCGGTGGCAAGACTTCTACCCCGACCACATCCGATACCGTAATGCGCACCGTGCCATGACTGCTGGCGCTGGCGTCGGTCGATGCTCGCCGCAGGGCATTGGCGGTGGCGCGCAGGTTTTCCGCAAACGGACGCAAGGTCAGCGCGGTATCGGTGGCCGCCAGCCCGGTTTGCGAACGCGTGAACAATTTGACGCCCAACGCCTGTTCCAGCGCCTCTACCTGACGGCCGACGGTGGGCTGCGTCAATCCCAGGCGCCGGGCGCCGCCGGACAGCGAGCCTTCTTCCATCACTGCCAGGAAAGCGCGGTACAGATCCCATCCAGGTTCTTGTGTGGTCATACAAATATGTATAGCGGCTATGTTGAGATAGCTAATTTTAAACTAAGGGCAGCACTGTTACGCTGGATTCCGTCGGGTTAATCAATCTACGGAGGTAATTTTCATGAAACAGAAAATAGCGCTGGTATTAGGAGCAACAGGCGGCATTGGCAATGCCATGGCAAGAACATTGATGCAACGCGGCTGGCAGGTGCGCGCCCTGCATCGGCGCGCCGATCAGATGGTAGCCAAGGACCGCAGCAGCAACCTCGGCCACGGCATCGTCTGGCGGCAGGGCGATGCGATGAATGAGCAGGACGTGGTCGCCGCCGCCGACGGTGCGGATCTCATCGTGCATGCGGTCAATCCGCCGGGATACCGCAACTGGGCGCAGCTGGTGATGCCGATGATAGAAAACAGCATCGCCGCAGCGCGTGTCAGCGGCGCCCGCATCGTCTTGCCTGGCACCGTCTATAACTACGGCCCTGACGTTTTGCCGACGTTGAGCGAGACCTCGCCGCAGAATCCAGCCACCCGCAAGGGCGCGATCCGGGTCCAAATGGAGCGGCGGCTGCAACTTGCCAGCCAAAGCGGAGTGCGTGCGCTGGTGGTGCGCGCCGGCGATTTTTTCGGGCCGCATATGGCCAATGCCTGGTTTTCGCAAGGACTGGTCAAGCCGGACCAGCCGGTCACTGCAGTCAGCTATCCCGGCAAACGCGGCATCGGCCACCAATGGGCTTATCTGCCGGATGTCGCCGAGACCATGATGCAATTGATCGAGCACGAAGACGCGCTGGCTGATTTCGATACCTTCCACATGAATGGCCACTGGGATGCCGACGGTACGCAAATGGTTGCCGCCATCGGCCGCGTGACAGGGCAGCCGGGCCTCAAGGCAAAAAGCTTTCCCTGGTGGCTGCTGCCGCTGGCTTCGCCCTTTGTACCGGTATTGCGTGAATTGCGCGAGGTCAGCTACCTATGGCGACAGCCGGTGCGGCTGGATAACCGCCGTCTGCTCAAATTGCTTGGCAGCGAGCCGCACACAGCGCTTGACGACGCCGTCAAGGCCACATTGACGGGCATCGGATGCCTAGGGCCTGTTAACCTATGATTTGGGAGATGCGTTCAAGCCAAAACGTGTGTTGGCAAGGCGCGTGGTGTAGCTGGGGCTAGTGCCCCAGCAAGCCATGCAACGCGGCCAGCGCACGTTTTGGCTTGAACCCTCCGGGAACGGCTGCAGGCGTCGCATGCCGTTGTTGCAACTCCTTGCCGTAGCACCGCTACGTCGCGTCGCTGCGCCTAGGCACGCAACGCCTGCCGCGCGTTCGCACTCCCGAATCATAGGTTAACAGGCCCTAAAGCATAACCGGCGAACAATAATATATTTTGCCGTGATCCAGCCTTAGCAAATCGTGTCGGGGGATAATGCGTACTGCAATTGATTCATAAACGGCCGCTATCGCAATTATTGTAATAATTGCAATATGCAGCCATCATTATTGGAAGTAACGCATTTTGAAGACGACAAGAACCAAACGCTGGAGCGGCAAGATGGACTCCCTGACGACGGCCTATTTGAAGGAAGTCATGGGCAAGATGGAAGTGTACGGCGACCGCGTGCAATTCGGACTGACCAGCCCGGGACCGTGCCCGTATTATCAGCTTACTAATAGCGCCGAAAAGAAAATGGCATTCGACAGCAATAGCCATTTATTGCATCCGAAGGAAGATGAGTTTGTCGGCCCCAACGCCACGCCGGTATTCACCCTCGAACAAATCAAGGCGGCGATTGCTGCCGGCGGTTTCCGGTCGGTTGGCGTCACGCGCGTCAGCTCCGCCGGCGGTCGCGTCGTCAGCCGTAGCGGTGGTACCCGCGGTGGTGCGGTAGCGATGAAAGCCAAGGATTTGATCGATGCCGCCCGCTACGACTATTTCCGTAATAATCGCCAGATGCTACCCGACGGCATAGGTGAGCATACGGCAGAAATCACCGAGCTGATGCTCAAAGGCAGTTCAGCCGAAGATGCATTCGGCGAAGTCGTCAAACGGCATTTCTGATTGCAATTGCTGGGTAGGGTGGGCAAGTTTTTTGCCCACGCGTGACCTCACACCACGTACAGACCTGGTGAGGCACCGGATGGGTCCGCTCTCCGGATATCACGGTAACGCGTGGGCAAAAAACTTGCCCACCCTACGTCTTTCTTGTTTTTACCGTTGTTTATCAGGCCACTTCGTAATACGCCAGGAACATATCCACCGCCGAATCCAGCACCTGCTTTTGCTGCGCTGCCGGTAACGGCGGCTGGCCCAGTGTAACCTGGGGCCAGAACGCAAAGGCTTTCAGCAGGCTTTGCAGCTGATGCGCCGCGATTGCGGGATCGGCCGGTTTCAGCTTGCCGGCTGCCTGGGCCGCGCTGATCCAGGTGCTGACGCCTTCTTCCCGCTCGCCCATTTTGGCGACCATGTCCTGAGTCCGCTCCGGCGAGTGGATGGCGGCAGCAATCGCAACCCGCGCCAGGTCGAGGAAATTGCTGTCGCTAAGCATGTCCATCTTGGTTTGCATCAGCGCACGCAACTGCGCGCGCAGCGGCTTATCATGACGATAGGCCAGGGCGCCTTGTTCCGCAGTGGCCTGCCACAGGCGCGCCAGGATTTCGGCGAACAATTCCTCCTTGCCGGGGAAATGGTTGTACACCGTGCGCTTTGAAACCTCCGCCCGCGCGGCGATCTTGTCCATGCTGGTGGTTTCAAAACCGTGGGCGCGGAATTCCGCAATCGCGGCCTGGATGATGGCCTCGCGTTTGCGGTCGGTAAGACGTTGGACTGTGGTCATGATCTGCTTCAGGATGACGGATAACTGAATTTTACACCAGGCAGTTTACTTCTGAATAAATAGAAACTACACTGTGCAGTGTACTAATTTGACCGTAATGCTGGCAACGGCGGTTGGCAACAGCGGTCGGCGGCGCAACAAGCACAACAGGCAATACAACAAGATCGGGACCTGCAATGAAAGTAATCCTATTTGGCGCCAGCGGCATGGTCGGACAAGGCGTGCTGCGCGAGTGCCAGCTTGATGCCGGCGTTGACACCGTGTTGGCAGTCGGCCGCAGCGCCGCCGCAAACGTGTCCGGCAAATTGCGCGAACTGGTGATCCCGGACCTGACGCAGATTGCGGCATGCGCCGGATCGTTGCAAGGTTACGACGCATGTTTCTTCTGCCTCGGCGTATCGGCGGCCGGCATGTCGGAAGCACGCTACAGCGAACTCACCTACGATCTCACACTGACCGTTGCCAAGGTGCTGGCGGCGCAGAATCCAGGCATGACCTTCATCTATGTCTCAGGCGCCGGCACCGATTCCAGCGAGCACGGCAGCAGCATGTGGGCCAGAGTCAAAGGCCGCACCGAAAACGCCTTGCTGCACCTGCCGATCAAGGCCGCCTTCATGTTCCGTCCCGGCGTCATCCAGCCGCTGCACGGCGCACGCTCCAAGACCCGCTCATACCGCCTGTTCTATCTGCTTGCCGCGCCGTTGCTGCCGCTGGTCCGGCGGCTGTTCCCGAAACACGTCACCACCACTGAACAGATGGGACGTGCCATGATCAAACTGGCGCGGCAGGGTGGTCCCAAGCAAGTGCTTGAAGCGGCGGACATCAACGCCGTCTAGCTTTTTGCGCCGGTAGTAAGCCTAAGCGCTCAAGCCAGGCCATTACGGCCATGCCGCAGAAAAGCCGGCCGCTGCCCCAGTCCTCCCGTTCGAACGGCAAGCCCAGTTCATCGCATGTCCAAAGCACTTTACGGACATTGATTGACGCTGCCTTGCCCAATATTTTCAACATGAAAATCCTCTTTTCCTATCGCTAAACCTGGTTTTTGTGCTAAAGATACGGCCGACTGCAAACGAAATTTTAAAAGCAATTTGTCTCAAACGCGCGTTTGCGGTAGTCTACATCGCCGATTCCAAGCAAATACGGTGCTAGAATTTGCAACTCACCACTTTTTTTGAGGATTTAACGAAATGAACAAAACCGAATTGATCGACGCCATTGCCACCGATTGCGAAATCTCGAAAGCCGCTGCACAGCGCGCTTTGGAATCCGTCGTAGACAACGTGATCAAGGCCGTGACTAAAGGTAATACTGTTCAGTTGATTGGATTTGGTTCGTTCTCTTCCGGCAAACGTGCTGCACGCGTCGGTCGCAATCCACGCACCGGCGAAGCAATCAAGATTGCTGCAGCCAAGACCGTCAAGTTCACAGCTGGTAAAGCATTCAAAGATGCAGTGAACAAAAAGAAGAAATGATGTAATGAAAGCCCCTTGAAGAAATTCAGGGGCTTTTTTTTCGTCGGAAGAATTCCTGACGCCCAATATCACTACCCGCCGTCACGGCCTGCCATGCCCGCCTCCACCCCACCTCGATCACCAGTTCGCAGCCACCTTGCCCAGACCACTAACCGCTCCACACCTGATTTGAGGTCCATGTCAGTTGCGGTTTAAGTATCCGTCGCGTAACATTAAATTCGCTGGCCGTCACCGCTTTGCTGCAAAGCCGCAAGCCGTCATGACTCCCGGTTCAAAGCTGCGTTTTGTCGTTTTTCGGAGCGATAATCGGAGCGATAATTGGATCGATAAGCACGGTTGAAGCGAGCATCTGACAAAAAATCCCTCTCGATAGACCTGCGATCGAGGGAGAAGTGATTAAATAAGTTCGAAACGGCTGCTAACGAAGCGGCCTGTACTTTTTACCGCATGGCGAAACTATGATCCGACAATGCCTTGGTTGCTTGATGCTTGCGGTGTGCGGCCTTGGCAGCGCATTTGCAGCCGGTCCCGACTGCTCGCGTCCCTTTACGCTCGCATTGCACGATCACGGTCTGCTTTATTCCGTCGACACCGATACCGGCATCGACAAGGATTTCGCCGACGAGCTGATCCGCCGCAGCGGCTGCAAAGTCAGCGTCAGCCTGATGTCGCGTGCCCGCATCTGGCAATTGATCGAGTCCGGCGCGCTCGATTTCAGCCTGTCCGGCATCACCAATGCCGAGCGCAACCGGTTCGCGGGCTTTGCCTGGTACTTCACCAACAAATACTATTTGTTGGTGCGCAAGGACTCCGGCATGCGCAAACTGTCCGATTTCGAACATAGCGACAGCTTTCAGCTTGGCGTCATCCGGAGTTTCCGTTACAGTGAATCCGCCAACCACCTGGTCGACAAGCTGACTGCCGCCAGCCGCGTCAACCAGGCCAATGGCCTGGCTCCGCTGTACCAGGCGCTGCTCCTCAGCCGGATTCAGGGCATGATCATAGAGCCCTTCGATTATCCGGCCCTGGAGGAAAAGAAGATCCGCGACATCACCACCGTCATCGAATTCAACGATCCCGCGATACCGCACGGACTCATCATGTCGAACAAGGCGCTGACGGCAGCCGAGCAGGATAAGTGGCGCGCATTGGTGAACGAGATGCGTGCAGACGGCACCGTCCGCCGTATCTTCGAGAAATACTTCAGCCCCGCCTTCGCCGCCCCCATGGTCGATTTCCAGGCGCCACCGTGAACTGGCCACGCCCGATCCTGCTACCCCTGCTTCCCTTGTTTGTCCTGGTCGCTGCGCTTGGCGTTACCTGGGCGGTCTGGGATCACGAACAACAAGCTTCGCAAAAAGAGCTGCTGTCCCAGTTCGACATTTCCCTGCGCGAGACTGTCAGCCGGGTTGAGCTGCGTATGGAGACCTACGAGCAGATGCTGCGCGGTGTGCAGAGTCTGTACACCGTCACCGGCGAGTTGGATCGCGACAGTTTTCGCGACTACGTCGGCTCGCTCAATCTGGATGCCAATTATTCCGGGATCCAGTCTATCGGCGTAGGCAAATGGGTGCCGGCGGCGAATAAAGATAGCCATGTCGTCGCCATGCACCGGATCGGCTTCACCGATTACTCGGTGCGACCGGATGGACAGCGCGAAAACTACGTTCCCATCATTCAACGTGAACCTTACGTCGGCCGCAATCGTGGCCCTCTTGGTTTCGACGCCTGGTCCGATCCCGTGCGGCGGAATGCCATGGAGAAGGCGCGCGACTCAGGCAGTCCTGCGATTTCCGGGAAGGTCCGGCTGGTCGTCGATATCGAGGCAGATGCGCGGCCCGGCTTCATCATGTACCTGCCAATTTATACCCGGGGCCAGCCGCATGACAGTGTCGCCGAACGTCGCGCCCACCTGGCCGGCTGGATCTACGCATCTTTCCATATGAGCGACGTGATGGCCAGCCTTTACGGCGAGCTGCCGCCCGGCCTGGCCTTTGCCATTTACGACGGCGTCGCACCATCCGTCACAACGCTTACCTACCTCTCGCCCTCTGAACCCGGGCGGAGCCTGCCGGCTGTCATTTCGGCTAATGAGTATCTGGTCATCGCCGGGCACAACTGGACGCTTTCCATGAGCGCCACGGACGACTTCAGAGGACGCTTCAGGCGTAACGCCCAGTTGCCTATTGCGCTCACCGGCATCGGCCTCAGCCTGCTGTTGGCGCTGCTCTCCTGGTTATTGGTGACCGGCCGCAGCCGCGCCATGCAACTGGCCGCCACCATGACCACTGAGTTACGCGAGAGCGAGGAGAAATTCCGCGCAATCGCGGACTGCATGGTCAACTGGGAAGTCTGGTGGGGGCTGGATGGCATGCCGCGCTGGATCAATCCGTCCGTCAAGGAATACACCGGCTATACGGTGGCAGAGTGCATGGCAATGCCCGACCTGGCCGCCACACTGATTCATCCTGACGATATGCCTCGCGTGGGGCCCGAATTCCAGAAAGCGCTACAGGGGCTGCGTGGCGACGATCTGGAATTTCGCAGCGTGCGCAAGGATGGTTCGGTGTTCTGGCTATCCATTTCCTGGGCCCCGATTTGCGATGCCAAGGGCGCTTTCACCGGCTTTCGCACCAGTGGCCGCGACATCACCGAGCGCAAACAGGCCGAGGCTGAACTGCGTATCGCGGCGGTCGCTTTCGATTCGCGCGAAGGCATGATGGTCACCGATGCAGAGTGCAGGATCCTGCGCATCAACAGTGCTTTCACCGACAGCACCGGTTACACGGCGGCGGAGGTTGTCGGCCAGACCCCGCGCATGCTGCAATCGGGCCGCCACGACCCGGCTTTTTATCGCGAGATGTGGGATGCCATTCACAACAGCGGCGGCTGGCAGGGAGAGATATGGGATCGCCGCAAGAATGGCGAAGTGTATCCGAAATGGCTGACGATCTCGGCCGTGACGGGAGACGACGGGGTTGTCACCCACTATATCGGCACCCATCACGACATCACCGAGCGCAAGATTTCGGAAGAAAGAATCAAGGAACTGGCTTTCTTCGATGCTCTTACCCATTTGCCCAACCGCACCCTGCTGCTGGATCGCCTGACGCAGGCGCTTACGGTGAGCGCCCGTAATGAGACCTGCGGCGCGCTGCTATTCGTCGACCTCGATCATTTCAAGACCCTGAACGATACTCTCGGCCATGACCAGGGTGATCTGCTGTTGCTGCAAGCGGCGCAACGTCTTGCTGCCAGCGTGCGTGAAGTCGATACGGTGGCGCGGGTAGGCGGCGACGAGTTCGTGGTTGTGTTGGGAAGCTTGAGTGAAAGTCCGCAAGAGGCTGCCAGCCAGACCGAAGCCGTAGGTGAAAAAATCCTTGCCGTACTCAGCGGCGGGTATCAGCTCGACGATATCGAATACCGTTGCACCGCAAGTATCGGCGCCACCTTGTTCCGGGGACATCAGACATCGATTGACGAACTCCTGAAACAGGCCGACCTCGCCATGTACAAGGCCAAGGAAACCGGGCGCAACGCGCTGCGCTTTTTCGATCCTGCGATGCAGACTGTGGTGCTGGCGCGCGCCACGCTGGAGGTGGGACTGCGCAAGGCGATCGAGGATAAGCAGTTCTTGCTGCATTACCAGGCCCAGGTAGTCGACGGCGGCCGCGTCACGGGTGTCGAGGCGTTGGTGCGCTGGCAGCATCCGCAGCGCGGCATAGTGTTTCCTGCCGATTTCATTCCCATGGCTGAAGAAACCGGATTGATTCTTCCACTGGGCAACTGGGTGCTGGAAACCGCTTGCAGCCAACTGGCGGCATGGGCAACCCGCCCGGAAATGACCCATCTCACAGTGGCCGTGAATATCAGCGCGCAGCAGTTCCGCGAACCTGATTTTGTCGACAAGGTACTGGCGGTAATCAGCCAGACCGGCGCCAATCCGAGCCGGCTGAAACTGGAGCTGACGGAAAGCCTGTTGGTGGACAACATGCAAGACATCATCCAAAAAATGGTTGCGCTCAAAATCAACGGTGTGTTTTTTTCGCTGGACGATTTCGGCACCGGATATTCCTCGCTGGCTTATTTGAAGCGCTTGCCGCTGGACCAGTTGAAGATCGACCATTCGTTCGTGCGCGACATCCTGTTCGATGCCAACGACGCAGCCATCGCCAGGACCATCCTGGCGTTAGCCAAGAGCCTTGGCCTGGAGGTCATCGCCGAAGGAGTCGAGACTATGGCGCAGCGGGATTTCCTGGCGAGTGCCGGATGCCACGCCTATCAGGGTAATTATTTTTGCCGGCCGCTGCCGATCGAGGGTTTTGAAGAGTTCGCGCGTGAGGCCGGATTGCTGCCGATGGCCGCCAGCATGCGCGCGCAAGAGGGGACGGCATGACCGTAAATTTCATTGACACCCTTCCACCACTCGCGCTATGGTCGGCGACGCATAAATTCTTTTCCTCCCTGCATTCTCCCGCAATAAAAGGATTCCATGAACGATACGCCACTGACTTTTTCCCGCCGTGAGATGCTGCTGAGCGCACTGTCCGCCGCCGCTGTTGTTACGCTACCCCGCATCGCCTTGGCCCAGACTCAGATTCAGACCAAAGAAACACTTCCTGCCGACGTCCGTTTTTCAACCTTGCTGGCCGACTTTGCAGAAGAAATCCTGCGCCTGTCGCCGACCTCGGCTACTTCGCTGGGACTCGATTCCGGCGCCCGCCTCGCGCTCAAATCGCGTCTGCCGGATGCTTCACCTGCCGGCCGGGCTGCGTGGGCTGAACAGGTGAAATCGATGCTGGCCCGCATGGCGACGCTGGACCGCGCCAAGCTTAGCGCGAACGCACAAATCCGTTACGACAGCGTGCGTTATGCGGCGAACGAAGGGGTGGACGGCCTGCGTTTTTCGTATGGTGGCGCGGCCAGCGGTTTCTATGGCGGCACGCAACCATTCCCGGTCACCCAACAGGATGGCGCGGTGCTTTCCGTGCCCGAGTTTCTCGACTCGCAGCACAAAATCGCCAACGCTGCCGATGCCGAAGCCTATCTTGAACGCATGACAGCGATGGCCCGTGTGCTCGACCAGGAAAGCGCGCGCATCGCCGAGCAGGCCGCCAAAGGCATCATGCCGCCCGACTTCATTGCACACGCCGCGCTCAACCAGCTGCGGAATTATCGCAAAACCCCGGCCGCGACGCAGAAGTTGGTCACCTCGATTGCCGGACGCACCAAAAAACTCGGCATCGCCGGTGATTGGGAAACACGCGCGACCAAGCTGGTCAATACGCTGGTATATCCGGCGCTCGACCGCCAGATCGACACCTTCGCCAAGGCTACCGCCAAAGCCACCGATATCGCCGGCGTGCACCGCCTGCCCGATGGCGCGGCGTATTACGAATGGGCGCTGAAGCTGGGCACGACGACCACCCGCAGCGCCGCAGAAATCCACGCGATCGGATTAGAGCAGAACAAGATGCTGCAAGCCCGCATCGACGCCATCCTCAAAGCGCAAGGGATCACCCAGGGCACGGTCGGCGAACGTCTGCTGGCTCTGTCGAAAGATCCCAAACGCTTCTATGCCGACAATGACCGGGGGCGCGAGCAACTGATCGCCTATTGCAATGAGCGGGTTGCCATAGTCCGCGCGCTGATGCCGAAAATTTCGCATCTGGGCCTGAAAGCGCCTTTGGTGATCAAGCGCGTGCCGCCCGATATCGAAGCCGGCGCCGCGCTCGGTTATATGAATTTTGCTGCGCTGGATGGATCGCGGCCGGCGATTTATTACATCAACCTGAAATCGACCACGCTGTGGCCGAAGTCCGAAATCGCCACGCTGACCGCGCACGAAGGTATCCCCGGTCATACCTGGCAGGGCGCGTATCTGGCCGAACACCATGCCGATATGCCATTGATTACTTCAATGATGGGTTTCAACGCTTTCATCGAAGGCTGGGCACTGTATGCCGAGCAGCTGGTCGATGAATTCGGCGTGTATGCGGATGATCCGTTCAGTCAGATCGGCTATCTCCAGGCGCAGCAGTTCCGCGCCTGCCGCCTTGTTGTCGATACCGGCCTGCATGCGATGAAATGGACACGGCAGCAGGCAATCCGTTTTATGGTCGAAAACAGCGGGCGCGGCGTTGCCGCCATGACCAGCGAAGTCGACCGCTACTGCGCGTCGCCGGGACAGGCCTGCGGCTACAAGATGGGGCACAACGAAATCCTGCGCCAGCGCGAACGGGCGAAAGTGGCGTTGGGCGGCCGGTTCGATCTGGCAGGTTTCAATGATGCTTTGGTGAAAAGCGGCGGCGTGCCGTTGGCGGTGCTGCCGACGGTGGTTGACGGTTACATTGCCGGGGTGCGAGCGATATAGGTGCATCGGCGTCAATCACCGTCAAGAGAAGATCTGCGCAGCGATAGGAAAATGAAAAATGAAATATGAAAAAACCGCTAGCCGGTAATCAAGAACGGCGGGATACGCACCGATCATCACGATTGCTGCCGCCCCGGCCGTCATCGGCGGCCATGTCGCCCGAAGATGCCGTTGTCAAAAAACAGGCGCGAGAACAGAAGGACGCGCGGGTTCGCGGCGTCACGTCAATACAGGAAATGCGTGAGGCGATCAAGCGTGCGGGTCGCGACCTGCCTGTCATTTCCGCAGTACCACGCCTGGACATGCTCGATGCTGCTGCATTCCGCATGCGTGCAGCAAAAGGCCTGCCATTCGTCATCACCGGGCTCGTCGGCAAGTGGCCACTGTCCGCTCTTACGCCACAAGCGCTGCGCGACCGCTTTGGCGAACTGCACGTGCGGGCGAGGGTTGGCGACTATATCAATACCGCTTTCGCGCCTGACCGGGCGATGCAGGATATGTCTCTGTTGGCGTACC
Source organism: Collimonas antrihumi (assembly GCF_018304965.1). Lineage (GTDB taxonomy): Bacteria > Pseudomonadota > Gammaproteobacteria > Burkholderiales > Burkholderiaceae_D > Collimonas > Collimonas antrihumi. The sequence continues at coordinate 41,580 of NZ_JAGQED010000013.1, read as the reverse complement.
TTGAGCTCGTCGCAAATGACACGCAGGAGCTGCCGCCATATCTGGGCAATCTCGAATTACGTGAATTGAATACGTTGTGCCACTGGCCCGCCTATTTTAATAAAATGGGGCCGCCGCGCTTTTGGCTTGGCCCGGCAGGAACGGTGACGCCGCTGCATTGCGACTATGACGATAATATTTTTGCGCAGATCTGGGGCACCAAGCGTATTTTCCTGTCGCCGCCTCACCACGACGAATTCCTTTACCCTCGCGAGGCGAACGCCATCTTGTTCGGCTCTCCGTTTAACCCGGAGGCGCCGGATTTCGAGAAATTTCCGCTTGCCCGCCAGGCAGCAATGATCGAATGCATCATGCAACCAGGTGAGCTCCTGTATGTGCCGGCGGGGTGGTATCACCAGGTTCGTTCGCTGACCTTTTCGCTTTCGGCGAACCGATGGGCCAGGGCGTTGCCGTTGGCATTGAACGGGGATGCTTCGCTGAAGGCTGGCTAGGTTGACGGAATCCGGCTGTTTTCGGCCAGAAACGGTCACTCCGAGTAAATCATGCACCACCAGTGGATAAGGAAATTAAGGAAATGGCGAACCCTGGTTCGCCATTTTCATTTAATAACGTTCGAGCCAGTGCGCGTACGGTGCCGGTAGCGTCCACGAAGCACGCTCAACGCCCAGCTCTTTTGCAGCGGCATAGGTCCAATGAGGATTGACCAAATGGCTTCTTCCCACCATGACGACGTCGAGTTGCCGCTCTTTGACTACGCGCTCGGCAATCTCCGGTGTGCCGAAGCCCCATGCCGAAGATACAGGCACATCCGCTTCGCGACGAACGCGTTCAGTAATCGCCCCCAAGAAAGCCGGCCCCCACGGAATCGAGGTTTCAGCAATTGTAAAACCGATGCTGACACTAATCATGTCCATGCCAGCGGCTTTGAAATCGCGCACAAGGCCAATCGACTCGAGCAGTGTTTCCTCGTCACGTCCATCGTATTCAATAACGCCAAAGCGTACAGTTAGCGGCAGATTTTCTGGCCAAACTTCACGCACTGCCTTCAACGTCTCGAGCAGGAAGCGTGCGCGGTTCTCGACGCTACCGCCATAGATGTCATCACGATGATTCGAATGTGCGGAAAAGAAGGTCTGTGCCAGATAGCCATGCGCGAAATGGAGTTCCAGCCATTCAAACCCGACATCACGCGCCCGCTTGGCTGCATCAACAAAATTCTGACGCACGCGAGCGATGTCATCCAATGTCATCGCACGGGGGAGTTTGGGCAAGCCTTTTCCATACGCAACTGCTGAAGGAGCAATCGTCTGCCAACCACGCTCATCGTTCTCAGCGATATGGTCGTCTCCTTCCCAAGGCCGGTTGGCGCTCGCCTTTCTGCCCGCGTGGGCAATTTGAATTCCAGGTACTGACCCCGCTGCCTTGATGGCCTGCACAACAGGAACAAACGCTTGTGCCAAATCATCGTTCCAGATGCCGGTACAACCCGGTGTGATGCGTCCTTCCGGAGAAATGGCAGTTGCTTCAACGACAACAAGTCCGGCACCGCCACGCGCCATATTTGTGTAGTGCGACTGATGCCAGTCATTGATTAGTCCATCGACCGCCATGTATTGGCACATTGGCGGGACAGCAATACGATTGCGCAGGGTAACGCCTTTAAGCTTGAATGGTTGAAACAGGGCAGACATGGATGACCTTTACGAAAGTGGAGTATTTATTCGTTAGTTCGAAGATATACGAACAATAGAATAATTATAATCCAAAGTGTATGATGGTGCTCATGCGCCCATTCAAACATCCTGCCGCTAGTGAGTTTTCCCTCGAACGTGTGCTGTACGCGTTGAGCGATTCCATTCGGCTCGACATCGTTCGACATCTTGCTCGCGTTGAGGCAGCAACCTGCGGTGAGCTGGACGGAGGACGTCCCAAGTCCACTGTCTCTCACCATTTCAAGGTGCTGCGTGAAGCTGGATTGGTGTTCACGGAGAGCAGCGGCACGAATCATATGAATACACTACGACGTGCGGACGTTGAAAGTCGCTTTCCAGGCTTGTTGTCGGCGATATTGGCACAGCAAACTTCTTGAGGGCCTTTGCCATACAAAAGGCGAATGTCTGAAGATGGAAGTAGATGGTTGAATCCACGGTCGAATTCGGGCTTTCGCGAATGACCGAGTCCGGCCAACTCCTGTCATTCGCGTGCCCTTCGAATCTGATTTTGTTTTGGTAAATTTTTTGTGGCGGCAGATACCAGCTATATTGACGTCACGGTTAAGGTTTGACGGGCGCGACGGTCAATTCACATCAGCATGCAGATGCTGTAACTAATATTAAGAGAGGAGACTGGCGTGAACAAAGGGAGTGGTCATTTAGCTTTTCTGGTCGGAGCAGGGATTGCTGTTTTTGGTGCATTAATTCACTGGGTGGCACCATTTTTAGGACCCGATTGGTATGCCTTCCTTCATGCACCAAAGTGGGTTGTTGATTCCGCACGTAACGGAACAATGGCTGCGCCAGTTGGTGCGGTGGTGATTGGGTTTTTGATGTTCACTTGCGCATCGTATGCATTTTCTGGAGCAGGACTGATTCGGCGGCTGCCATTTGTGAAGACAGGATTAGCAGTAATCTCGACAATTTGCTTGCTCAGAAGCCTACTGTTGGTTCCGTATTTGGTAACGGTGCCGAAAATGTTGAGTGCATTCGATATTGTTGGCTCGTTAGTTTGGTTTGTGGCGGGAGTGATGTTCTCAGTCGGTGCCTTTAAAAACTGGCACCTTCTTAGCCGCAATATCGGCTACCGGTCCAGCCCTTGAGCTTGCGCGTTGAATGACCGGTTGCAGGACTTGCGAATGTCGCTTGTGGGTCGTTTACTGCCTGTCGCAACGCGCACCAGCACCTGCAATAGGGTAGACGGCAGGCCGCAACCTGCCCGTCGAATGCTTGTGCATGCACTCCGTAGTCCGTGTGTAGGGTCAGTCAGATTTCGCGATAAAGCCGACGAAATTTGACTCTGCCCCTAATGCCGTTAAGTCAAGGTTACCGGTTATAGCGCTTGGCAGGTCATTCCCGCGAACGCGGGAATCCATTTTATCCACCATACTCTGCAACATGGATCCCCGCGTTCGCAGGGATGACGGAGTGACCGCATTGGTCCATCTAAAGAATACCGTTCGTGGCTTAACTTAACGGCATTGGACTCTGCCCCTAATTAAATCTGACCCTAACTAACTGCGCGGGGTTGTTTTTGACGTTGTCGCTAGGTGAGGCAGACGGCTTCGACATTATTACCGTCCGGGTCGATCAGGAATGCGCCGTAATAAGTCGGACTGTAGTCGGTGCGCAGGCCCGGTTTGCCGTTGTCGCGTCCTCCTGCCTTTAAGCCGGCCGCATGAAAACCGTCGACCTGCTTGTGCCCCGAAGCGCTAAAAGCGACATGGGTGGTTCCGGCCGGCGTATCGGCAGATGCATACAACCAAAGTGCCGGCTGGTCCGGTGGCCCGAAGCCGGCATAATCGTCACCCTGCGACACCAGGACATGCCCCAGGTCTTTCAACGCTGCCTGGTAGAAACGCACGCTGGCATCCAGGTTCTTCACTTTCAATCCGATATGGTCGAACATGATGATCTCCTTGTCATTGCATCCACATAGGTATGGATACGTCAGGTAGCCATCATTTCAGATCGAATCCAATTTTTCTTGGAAAATCTTGCGCTCGCCACGGGCGGCGCGCTGGAAATATTTTGGCGACACGCCTGCGGCACGGTGGAAGGTGCGCACAAAGTTGGACAAATCGTTGAATCCTACGTCGTAAGCAGTGTCCGTGACGGAGCAGCCATCGGCCAGCAAGCGGGCGGCATGGCGTAACCGCGAACGCAGCAGGTACTGGTGTGGCGTGACGTTTAGCGCGCGGCTGAAGAGCCGCAGGAAATGAAAAGGACTCATGCCGGCTTCGATGGCAATCCGTTCGAGGTCGATATCCTCATGCGCATGCGCGGTGATCCACATTGCCGCATTGACCGCGCGGCGACGGTCTTGAGTTGTTGTCGACAATATCGCCGGCTGCTTGCCGGAGGCAAGCGCAACGAAACGTGCTGCCAGCAGCAATCCGATTTCATCCAGCCCGACGTCGCTGCGCCCCTCCGCCGCGGCTTGCCCCAGCTCACCCAGCATGCCGAGAGCGGCCAGCGGCGGCAAGGCGCCGGTGCGCCATGTCGATTCCCGGGCGCCGAGCGATTCGACACATTGCGGCGTAAATTGAAAAGACAAACACTCATCACCGCAAACATGGTGCTCATGCGTGCAGCAGAATTCATCGCCGGCGTATCCGATCATCACCGATCCAGGCACCAGTTCATGCTGCTTGCCACGATAGCGCAAGCCAAAGCTGCCACGTCGCACATAGGAAACCGAATGATTGCGATGCAACTCGGCGATCGGCTTGTCGGCCGGGCTGGCGTCGCAACGATAATCGATCACGGTGATCGATGCGGTTTGCGAAAGAATGATGGTATTCACCTAGCTTAGTTTATACCGATTAAAAATTTGGACAACTTGTCGGGGGCATTGAATTTAATCCTCTCATTGACTTCAAGTTAAGTTGAAGTTTTACACTGCTATCCGGTCATCTAAACCTATTCCACAACGTAACCGGAGCGAACCGATGTCGACTACCCATGTCATTGAAAACAACAAGTTACTCGTCCGAAGACTGTATGAAGATTGCATCAACCGGGGCAACCTGGCGTTATTGACAGAGCTGATCTCCGACGAATTTGTCGGCAGTCCCGGCGCGCAGGGCGCAGCTGAATTTGGCAAAGGCATCGCCGCGGTGCGCAACGGCTTTCCTGATGTGCAATTCGAAGTTGAAGATTTGATCGCCGAGGGTGACCGCGTCGCGGTCAGGTGGACGTTTCGGGGAACCCATGGCGGACCGTTTGCAGGGAGGGCGGCAAGCCATGTCCCGGTGACGCTGCGCATGCGCATGACCATGAGCGATCCTGAAGCCGCATGCGAATGCGCACAAATGGGTCTCGGGATTGCCTGGGTCAGCATGCCGAACGCCCTGCCGTTCCTGCAAAACAAAACCTTGATACGTGTTTTACCGGATTGGTATGTCGATGGCGGCACATTGTCGCTTTACTTCGCGGCCCAAAAACTGTTGCCAGCCAAGACCTGGGTATTTGTCGACTATGTGGTGGAGCATTTCCGGACGCAGGAACTGGCCAGGCATTTTTCGGCGTTCTAAAATATTTTAGCGATCCGCGTTATCCAACAGTTCCGTCAATACATCCGCTGCATTCGCAATCTGCGCCCCGCGCGCCACCATATCCACCAAAAATTCCCGATACTGCCGTTCGAACCCGCTCACCGGACTCATGCAATCCGTCACCAGCACCAGCTTTGCCATATGCTGTGGGCCCAAAATATGCTGCGGGCCGAAATAGTCGGCGATGTGTTCGGTGGTAGCTTTCACGCAATGGCTGCCGGCTTCGCCGGTGATGTAGATAAGGTCGGCCGTTGCCAGGCTGCTTAGAAAGGACTGGTTCGACTGCGTCAGCACATCATCGGGATCGGGGACTTCGGCCTGTACCGCGGAATAGTGCTCGGTCCACGGATTGCTGCCTTTGCTGATCTTGTTGACGCTGCGCAGGGTGTCTTCTTCCCAGCGGTTGTAGGCGCGCCGTACATCGGCGTGGACATTGTGGCCCCATGAGCCGATCTCGCAATGGACCGGCCACACCATCAACTGATAACGCCCCGCCGCTTCCAGTTGATCCAGGTAGTGCAGCACCCGCGGCAGTGCTGCCGGCATGCGTGGCAGATAACTGCCGGTGCGTACATCTGCTGCCGAAATCTGCGTAAACGGCGTGACCTCGCCACCCGTCGCGCTTATCCAGAATCCGGGGTGGGCGATATCGAGCCGGTGATGCGAATCGAGTGTGATGCTGATGTCGCTGATGCCTGCGCCGCCACGATTGATCAGGTCCGCCACGCGCAGCATGTCGCCGTGGGCGCCAGCTACTGGTAGCGCGGGTTTTGACTTGCCGGCATCGGCCGGATCGGCCGGCAGGTAGTCGGCAGGCAGATCACAAAAATCGTTTTGCGGATCGATGATCAACAGGTGTAGATTGCGGCGCATCCGTTTCTCCTTGCTGCCTGCCCGATGGTGGTTTTTTGCTTAAAGCGCTGCCAGCATGGTTTTCAGTGCGTCCTGTGTTGCCGGATCGCTCAAACCCAGATTGCCTTTGGTTTCCAGCAAATGGGCGCGGGAGGCTGCTGGCCAGCCGAAGGCGTCGTCGTCAAGCGCCAGCCAGCTGGTCGGCTTGCGGCGTTCGACATCGCGCAAGATCTGCATGCCGCGCGGCATGGTGTCGAATTCCGCCGGCGTCAGTTTGGGGTGATGGAAGGTGGAGCCGATTACGCGTTCGCGTAGGCTCTCGGTGAGTTCCTGCCGGGTGGCGTCGAAACCCAGCGCCCTGACCCAGCTGGTGGAGAGGACGATTTTGACGTCTGGATAGGGGGCCAGCAGTTCCTCCAGAATCGGCATCCATTCAAAGAATGACCGGTCCGGCGTCGCAATGTAGAGGCCGCGCTTGCGGTTGCGGATGACTTTGTCGTCGTGCAACACGCCGTTGTAGTCCAGATAGAGAATTTTCATAAAGTGTCGAACTAAGTGTCGAATTAAGGGGCGTATTAAGCGTTAATTATCAAGGTTGAATCGAGATATCCGTCTCGAATTGGAGCAAAAGCTTGCAAATCAGGTATTTGCAGGAGTGGTGCCATTAGACCACCAAGTTTACTCCAAGGGAATCGCCAGGCCTGCCGACCGGCAAAACGGCGCACCGCCAGCAGGCTTAAACCACTGCAGATATACTCGAAAACCGCAAGCTGAACAAGGAAGTCGCTGTGATCCCAATTTCAATTCTGGACCTGGTCCGTATCCGCCAAGGTAGCGATGCGCGCACCGCGCTCGACCATGCGCGCGATCTGGCGTTGCACGCCGAGGGCTGGAACTATCGCCGTTTCTGGATGGCAGAACATCACAACATGCGCGGCATCGCCAGCGCCGCTACGTCGGTGGCGATAGGCCATGTGGCGGCCGGCACCAGCACCATACGGGTGGGCGCCGGCGGCGTCATGTTGCCGAACCATTCGCCGCTGGTGATTGCCGAGCAGTTCGGCACGCTGGCCTCGCTGTTTCCCGGCCGTATCGATCTCGGCCTGGGGCGCGCACCCGGCACCGACCAGATCACCACACGGGCGCTGCGGCGCGATCCGGCCAGCGCCGAGTCGTTTCCGCAAGACGTGCTGGAACTGCAAGCTTTCCTGGCGCCTGCCGCGCCGGACCAGCGCATTGTCGCCGTGCCGGGCCACGGCACCAACGTGCCGCTGTGGATCCTGGGATCGAGTACTTTCGGCTCGCGCCTGGCCGCCGAGCTTGGCCTGCCGTACGCCTTCGCTTCACATTTCGCCCCGGATTCGCTGGAGATGGCGCTGCAGCTGTATCGCGCCCAATTCAGACCGTCCGCGCAGCAGGCCAGGCCGCATGCGATGGTGGGCGTCAACATCGTCGCCGCCGATACCGATGCCGAGGCGCGCCGCCTGGCGACTACCCAGCAAATGTCGTTCACCGACATGCACCGTGGCGTGCGCGGCCTGAGCAAGCCGCCTATCGACGATATCGAAACCTATTGGTCGCCGCTGGAAAAGGCGCAGGCTTCGCACATGCTGGCGTGTTCGATCATCGGCTCGCCGGAAACCGTGCGCGAGGGACTGGAAAGATTCCTGTTGCGCACCGGCGCCGATGAATTGATGATTGTTTCGGATGTGTTCGAGCACAAGGCTCGCTTGCACTCCTATGAAATCATCGCTGACGTTGCGCGTAGCGTGGAACCGCTGCAGATGTCGATTTAGCGTGCTGTTTTCCTATTTGCCTTCGCCCTGCCAGCTCTTGGAAAGCACGTCTGTCCTGGGGCGCGATGTCTGGGTAAAGCGTGACGATTTATTGCACGCGGAGGTATCGGGGAATAAATTCCGCAAACTCAAATATCCGCTGCTTGCCTTGCAACAGCGGAGGCCGACGTTGGTGACCATGGGCGGCCCGTGGTCCAATCATTTGCACGCGCTGGCCCATGCCGGTGCTTTGGGCGGCTGGCCGACCATAGGATTGGTGCGCGGTGCGGCGGGAGTGGAAAGCGCCACGCTGGACGATTGCCGCCGTCTGGGCATGCAAATCCAGTTTGTATCGCGCGACGACTATCGCCAGTTGCGTGACGACCCGCAAGCCTGGCGCCGGCATATAGCCGTTGCCGACGACAGCCATCTCTGGCTGCCCGAAGGCGGCAGCGCGCCGGCAGCTTTGCGCGGCGTCGCCGAACTGGTCGGCGAGCTGCCCTTCATTCCGGAAGTGATCATGGTCGCCTGCGGCACCGGCGCCACCTTGGCCGGCATCCTGGCGGGTTTGCAGGGGCGGGGGCGCGTGATCGGCATCGTGGTTCTCAAGAACGCCGGCTATTTGCATCAGGAGATTGCCCGCTTGCTGCAAGAGGCGGGTTATCCAGCCTACCAAAATTACGAACTGATCACGGATGCACATCATGGTGGTTATGGCAAAGCCCCGCCAGAGTTGCGCCAGTTCTGCCGTGAGTTTTCACAAGAATTCGAGGTTCAGATAGAACCGGTCTACACCGGCAAGCTATTCCATGCCCTCAGAAACATGCAGCAGGCACATGCTTTCCGCGCAGATGAGCGCGTGCTCGCTGTGCATACCGGAGGGATGCAAGGAGCGCGCGGATTTGTCGATTGAAAACCAGCCTGGCCATGTCATCCGTGCTGACTCTGCTAAGTAATTAATGCTGCTTAATTGCTTTGATTAGACAGTGGCCATGTCGTCCCCGCGAACGCGGGGATCCATTTTAAGTGTGCAAGATGGATTCCCGCGTTCGCGGGAATGACGGGGTCGCCTAGACGGGGTCGCCTAGACGGGGTCGCCAATGACGAAATTAAATTTATTACCCATGATTACCTATCTGCATTCAATAAATCGCATCCTGGCGAGCAGGTCCGCGTGGCGGCATGGCATCGAGATAACCGATGTCGCGCAGCAGATGGTCGCTCAGTTCATGCGCATTCAGCACATATTTTGGCTGCGCCTCCGCTGCTGGTGTAGCGGTCAGGCGTTGCTGCCACCAGCCGGCAGCGTTCCTGGCTGCTTGTAAAACGCCGCCCAGCAAGCTTTGCGAACGTGGCAATGTTGTAACGATTTGGTCCGGTGTCGATACGCAGTTCATGGCAACCTCACAAGTTGGTTATCGGGAATGTTTCGGGAATGTTTGAAGCACTTTCAATACTGGTCAGAATATCCAACCAAGCGCACTTAGGGAAACGACTTGTTCTAACCATATTGGTAAGTTATGCTTACCAGCATGAGCCGACTTCCACTTCATACCCTCCCCGTCTTTCGTACCGCTGCACGCCTGCAGAATTTGCGCGCCACTGCGGTAGAAATGCATTTGACCCATAGCGCCGTCAGCCAGCAGATCGGCGTGCTGGAACAGCAGCTCGGTTTTGCCTTGTTTGAGCGGCGCGGCCGGCGCATTGTGTTGAATGAGGCAGGCCAGGCGCTGCTCTGCAGTGTCGAGTCGGCGCTGGCGCAGTTGGACGTTGGCGTGCTGGCCGCCGCCGCGACGGCAATCGGTACTGCGCAACGGCTGCGGCTGACGGTGATGCCGTCTTTTTTGCAGCGCTGGCTGCTGCCGCGCATGCAGCGCTGGCGCGAGCGCCATCCCGACATTGCTATAGAGCTGCACTCGTCGCAGCAATTGATCGATTTGCAGCGCGACGGTTTTCACGCGGCGCTGCGGCAAGGGCGCGGCGGCTGGCCCGGGTTGAGCGACGAACGTCTGTTTGACAGCCCGTTGGTGGTAGTGGCATCGCCGGCCACCGCGCGCCGCTTGCAGGGCAGTGGTGCTGCTGCCCTGATGCACGAAGCGCTGCTGGGCGACGCCGACTTATGGGATCGCTGGTTCAGTGAAGCCGGCCTGACGGTAAGGACCAATCCGGTAGCTAGCTTCAACGACGCCGGCCTGATGCTGCAAGCCGCCGAGCAAGGCCTGGGGATAGCAATGGGGCGCGAGTTCATGGTGGCCGAGGCCTTGCGCGATGGTTTGCTGGTGCAACTCTCAGAACAACGGCTGGCGCCGGACGCCGATTTCGCTTCTTACTTTCTGGTATATCCGCCTGCTCTGCGCGACTGGGCGCCGCTGCAAGCTTTGCGCAACTGGCTGCATGACGAAGTGCGCGCATTGCAGGAACCGCATGCGCCGCCAGCCGCCATCGTCGCGTCGGTGGACGTGCCTGCGCCGAAAAAGGCATCTGCACGCAAGAAAGCACCGTAGAGGCGCTAAAAGCGGCAAGTGTGCGCTGTTTGCGGCCGGATTTTTTGCTGGAGCTGGTTTCAAGCAACTTATTGTGCTGAATCCGGGGTGTGCCGGTCACATCGTTGCAAACGGTGGTTAGAATTGCAGCTGACGCCGATTTCCCCATATCCATGCTGCCGCCCGACCACATAAAACGCCTTTCCTGTCCCAAGTGCCTGCGTCCGCAGCGCACCTGCATTTGCCATTGGATTACGCCGACAGAGAACGCCGTCGAAGTGCTGATCATGCAGCACCCTTTGGAAGTCGGCAATGCAAAAGGCAGCGTTCGTTTGCTCGAGCTGAGTTTGCAGCGCAGTGAAGTGATCGTCGGCGAGGTCTTTGCGGAGCCGGCCATGCAGGCGTTGCTCCAAACGCCGGGAGCTAAATACACCATTCTGCTGTACCCGGACAGTCCTGAAGACAAAGGCCTGAACCTGGCAACGCCACCGCAGCTGGACCCGGCGCTTTTGCGCGATCCTGCGCAAGTGCGTTTGATTGTGCTGGACGGCACCTGGCGCAAGAGCCGGAAAATGCTTTATCTCAATCCCTTGCTGCAGCAATTGCCGCGGTTGTCGCTGAGCAACACGCCGACATCGCGCTACATGATCCGCAAAGCCCATAGCCCGGGGCAACTATCCACGCTGGAAGCAACTTGTTATGCATTGATGCAACTTGAGCAAAACGAGGGAAAGTACCAGCCTCTGCTGACAGCGTTCAGTGGTTTTGTCGCGCAGCAGGCAGCGTATCGTTGATATGAAGTCGATGTCAGCTGAGATTTATCCAAAATTGCGAAAAATATAAACACCAAAAATCGCCAACTAAACGCCAGTGACAACCGACTGCGCCCGAAGTCAGCCGCGATTTTTTGGATAGCAAGAACCAGAATGTCTTACGTGAGCAAGATCTGCAACGGATTCTGACAACAGCCCGCCAGCGTAAAAGCGTGGACAAATATGCCTACCTTGCCAGCGTCGCCGAGATTGCGGAGAACGATTACAACCTCAACATCCCACGTTATGTCGACACCTTCGAGGAAGAAGCCGAAATCGACATGCAGGCCGTGCGCGCCGAGCGCGAACAGCTCAAGGCCGAACTAGCGCAGTTAGAGGTAAAAATGGCGGGCTATCTAAAGGAGCTGGGTTATGAGTGAGCCAATGGAGGATGCTCAGTCAAATCGCGGCGAACTAGTGCTGTATGCAACGGAAGACGGACAGGCGCAGTTTTATCTGCACGCCGAAGGCGGTACTGTATGGCTGACGCAAGCAGAACTTGCCACCCTGTTCCAGACCACGACGCAAAACATTACGCAGCATGTCAAGGCGATCTACCTGGAAGGACAGCTTGCTGAAGAGGCAACTTGTAAGTATTACTTACAAGTTCAGCCAGAAGGCCAGCGCCAGGTCAAACGCACTGTCAAATCTTATAATCTCGATCTGATCCTTGCAGTCGGCTATCGCGTGCGCTCGCCGCGTGGCACCCAGTTCCGGCAGTGGGCCACCACCCATCTCAAGGAATATCTGGTCAAGGGCTTTGTCATTGATGATGCCAGGCTTAAGGAACCGGATGGTTGGGATTATTTCGATGAACTGCTGCAGCGCATCCGCGACATTCGCGTATTGAACCCGCAATTGGTGAAAGCGCCGCGACTTTGCATCGATTACGTGATTTTCCATGAGTTGTGTCACCTCAAAGAACATAATCACAGTCCCCAGTATTACCGTCTACTGCAAAGAGTTTTACCAGATTGGGAGCAACGAAAGATGGAATTGGACAGATTGGCGGAGATGTTGCTGAATCGTTGATGAGGTAGATTGCGCCATTTATCTGGCCGAATTCTGGTTTGATAAATTTGTTTTTCGGCAACTTGTGGCATTCACGCCATCGACTTCCTGTTGGCACTCGTGTATCCTCTTCGGACCCTTCTTAAGCGTTTGTATCTGCTCAGCAACATTCAGCGATGCTCGGCAATAAACGCTTACCCTGCAAGTATTCATTCCATCTGTAACAAGACGGCGATCGCTGACAAATAGCGATTATTCGCCAACGCCAACGTGTGAGGACGCATGAAGGATTATTACGCCGTTCTCGGCATAGATAGTGATGCAACGGCTAGCGCGCTGAAAAACGCCTATCGCAAGAAAGCCTCAGAGTTTCACCCTGACAGAAATACAGCGCCTGATGCGCCCGCGCGATTCCGCGACATCCAGGAAGCCTATGATCTTTTGTCGGATGCGGTGAAACGCCAGGAATACGACGAAAACCGACGGCGCAGTTTGCTGGAAAACCCGCTTGAAACTGCCCGACAGATCTGGACTACTTATATGAACAAGGTTTTGCAATGATGCTTTCCGCTTTTTTTGAAGACATGACCAAGGCTTACCAGGCTGAACTGGAAGACTTGCAAAGCGATTCAGAGGGTAACGACATCCTGACGTCGCGCCTGAAAAGCAAGCGCTCGCAGTTTGCATTGATGATGCCGATGATCGAAACCGACCCGGAAATGGTGGCGGTGGCTTTCCACGGCGGTATCGACTTTACCAATCCGCAAACGCTCACCATGTTGCTGGGTGATGAGCCGGATGACTTCCCGTCATGGACCGATGTCGCCGATGCCGTGCAGTTTGAATCGTGGGCGCAAAAGCTGGCCGACATCGCGTTGCAGGAACCGGGCGGCGAGCGTTTCCTGATCACCACGGTTTGCCTCGAATACCTGTACGAGAAGAGTAACGGCAGTTATCAAGGCGTTTATAACCAGTCGGCCCATGGCGAGTCCGACGATGCGGTGGAAGGGGTCGAGAACGACGACGATGACGACGGCCGCGATCTCGAGGTAGAAGGCGCCGACTGGCTCTCCGAGCAAGGCTTCGAACGCCTGGGCTAAGCAATCTTTATCGTCATTCCCGCGAAGGCGGGAATCCATGTAGACCTGAAAATGGGTCCCCGCGTTCGCGAGGACGACAAGAACGTAGAAATAATTTCAGAATTTTTTGCACAGTGATTCCATGACAAACGCGCTAGTAGTAAAAGCAGCAAACCTGATCCGCAACGGTGATATCGCCGGCGCCGAATTCGCTTTGGTCAGCCTGGCTGAGACCGAGGGCGATTACGCCCTGGTGGCCGCGCTCGACACGCTGCCGCCGAAAGATCTGCTGGCTGTCATCCGCGAATACGACACGTCGAAAGAGTCGGTGGTCAACTTGCTGGTGACGCCGGAGCAATTCGCGCGCGCGGTGGTCATGGAACGACTGTATGGCGACCATAGCCATGTGCGCCTGCGCGGCATGGTGAATGCGGTGCTGTTCCGCGACGACAGCCACACCGGCGAATTCCTCGAAGCGATCGGCGATGTCGACGGTGGCTGCGAAGCGTTGATCGATTACCTGTCGGACCGCGACGAAGAGGTGGTGCATTTCGTTACCTACGATACGTTCAACGTCAATCGCACCGAAGAAGGCGATGCAGTCGACAAATCAGAAGTCAGCGATCGCGACTGGAAAGAACTGACCTGGCTGCTCAAGCACGAGCACGCCGATATGTTCGAACAGATCTGGCCGGTGCTGAAAAAGAGGCTGAAAGAACGCTTGCGGCGCGAAGCGGAGTTGGAATTGCTGGAGCAGAAAAAGCTCGATCAGCTGGACCGCCCGGCAACGCGCCCTGCAACTGCCGCGCAACCGGCGCCCGCTGCCGGTCCTGGCGAAGAATCCGCGCTTTAATTGCTCAAGATAACCGTTCCAGAAATTCACGTATCTCATGTCCGACAAACACCGGAATATCGAACTAGTCGACAAGCGCTCTTTCTTTGAAAAGACGCTTGATTTCGGCCTCAAACGCCATATCCTGGATCAGGAAAAATGCCGCGCGATGATAGAAGATGCGGCAAAGGGTACGGTGCAGGTCGCGGCATTCTTCGGCACCAGCCATCTCCATACCGATCTTGAAAATGCGCGGCAACGCATTGTCAACCTGATCAGCCTGTATCTGGAACAGACGTACAACGGCGATTTGCAAAAATCGGCAGAGTCTCTGCGCGACAATACATTTCTGTCGCATTCGCGCGGCGGCAACGAAATGCTCAAGGCACTGCATGCGCTGCCTGACTCTACCGTGTTCGGCGATACCAAGGGCCAGGCGTTGAAAGAGTTCCAGGACGAGCGTACGCTGAACAAGCCGTTTTCTCTGAACGCCTATCGGAAAGAGCGCAAGGCGCGCGAGGAATGCGCGGCCGTGGTTGCGGCGGCGCTTTGGTTTGCCGACGACATGGGCCTGGAGCACTCGGCGCTCGATTTCACAGGCGCCGAAACGGTCATCCGTACGGCGCTGCTGGTGCGCCTCGCTGGCGGCGGAGAGTTCCCTAACCGGCTTGGTTTTGCCAAATTGCTGGCGACGATACGCAGCAATGCGGCTAACAGCACGGCTGCCGGAAAACTGAAGATTTCCAAAAAACTGCTGGACGACGTGCCGTTGGAATATCGCGACGTTGCAGAAAAAATCCGGCGTGAAATCGAGAAACGTGATGCGCTGACAGATCCTGCGGTGACGCTCGACAGCTTGCTCAACCTGGTCGAGCTGCGTTACTTCGTGCAGGAAAGCAGCCTGGAAGACGTGGACGGATTTGACGCCCTGGTCTCGAAGGAGTGGCACAAGGTTACCAAGGGCAAGGAAGATCCCTACTCGCGCCTGACAATTTTCATGTGTATCGCGGCCGCTGCAAAACCCAAGACAAGCGTATCGGAAACCGAGGCGCGGGCCATGATCCGGCAGATCCGCCAGCATGGCTTCGATAGCGCGGCGGTTGCCGCTTTCATCAACAGCGCAGCGCCGTTCGAGATCAAGGACAATCTGCTGTCTTTGTGGGAAGACGAATTCCTGCCGGAAGCGCAGGAATATCTGACCGACGATGACGATCTCAAATACACGCGCGCCTTGAAGTTCTTGAAAGAGAATTGCAATATCAAGGTAAAAGCGGCTGGCAAGGTACAAGAGTAGTTTGCCTTCAGCCGACTACAAGTCGGCTGTTTTACCTCCACAATCTTACAAACTTGACGCCAGTTCCGCACCTTCGCGTATCGCCCGCTTGGCATCCAGTTCACTGGCAAACGAAGCCCCGCCGATCAGGTGATAACGCAAACCGGCTTGCTGCGTTCTGGTTTTGACCGGCTCGCCCGGCTTACCCGGCGCAATGGCGGCGGCCGGAATCAATTCGTGCAAGGACTCTTGTCCGGCACAGATCACCACGTTATCCACCTCCAGCACGCGGCTGGCGCCACCCACGCTGATATGTAAACCTTGATCATCGATCCGTTGATAATCGACACCAGCCAACATCTGCACACCGCTACGCTGCATCACGCTCCGATGGACCCAGCCTGAGGTTTTGCCAAGCCCCGCGCCAACCTTGCTTGGCTTGCGCTGCAGCAGGTGGATTTCCCGCACTGGCGCTGTCGCCACCGCCGGCTTCAAACCGCCGGCCTGTGCGGCCAGCGGATCGACACCCCATTCATCCATCCAGTGTGCAATCGGCACTGGCAACGGCACGTGTGCATCGTGCAGCAGGAATTCACACAGATCGAAGCCGATGCCGCCGGCGCCGATCACCGCTACCCGTTTGCCGACCGGCGCCTTGCGTTGCAACACATCCAGATAGGACAGCACCATGGGATGCTCGATGCCGGGAATGCGCAAATTGCGCGGCGTCACGCCAGTCGCTACGATCACGTCATCGAAACCCAGCGCTTCCAGCTGCGCCCGGTTGACACGCTGATTCAGTTGCAGTTCGACACCGGTACGCTTGAGCCGATGCTGGAAGTAGCGGATGGTCTCGCGGAATTCTTCCTTGCCGGGAATCTGCATGGCGATATTGAACTGGCCGCCGATCTGCGCGGCAGCCTCGAACAGCGTCACCTGGTGGCCGCGTTCGGCAGCCACAGTTGCCGCCGACAGGCCGGCCGGGCCGGCGCCGATCACCGCTACCCGCCGCGCCTTCACGGTACGGCGATAGACCAGTTCGGTTTCATGGCAAGCTTGCGGGTTGACCAGGCAACTGGCACGCTGGTTCTTGAAAGTATGATCGAGACAAGCCTGGTTGCAGGCGATGCAGGTATTGATTTCATCGGCGCGATTCTGCTGCGCTTTCAGCACGAATTCGGGATCGGCCAGGAACGGCCGCGCCATCGACACCATGTCGGCGTCGCCCTCGGCCAGGATCTGTTCGGCCACTTCCGGCGTATTGATGCGATTTGAGGCAATCACCGGGATCTTGACGGCGCGCTTGAGTCTGGCCGTCGCTTCACGAAACGCGCCGCGCGGCACTGAGGTAACGATGGTCGGTATGCGTGCTTCATGCCAGCCGACGCCGGTATTGATCAAGGTCACCCCCGCCTGTTCCAGCGCCTGGGCCACGGCGATGACCTCGGCGCCGGTATTGCCGCCTTCTACCAGATCCAGCAACGACAGGCGGTACATGATGATAAAACGCTCGCCCACCGCGGCGCGCATGCGCTGCACGATTTCCACCGCCAGCCGCATCCGGTTTTCAATGCTGCCGCCCCAACGGTCCTGCCGGCGATTGGTGCGTGGCGACAGGAACTGGTTCAGCAGATAACCTTCGCTGCCCATGATTTCGACGCCGTCATAGTTGGCGCGCTGTGCTAGCGTGGCGCTGCGCACGTAGGCTGCGATGGTGGACTGGATGCCGCGCTCGCTCAATGCGCGCGGCTTGAACGGAGAAATCGGCGATTTGATGGCCGAGGCTGACACCACGAACGGCTGGTAGCCGTAGCGTCCGGCATGCAGGATCTGCATCACGATCTTGCCGTCTTCCTCGTGCACGGCGCTGGTCAGGCGTTTATGGTTGTGAATATCGCCGATGCTGTTCATGGTGCCGCCGAACGGCAGCAGCCAACCTTGCCTGCTCGGCGAAATGCCACCCGTCACGATCAGCCCGACGCCGCCCTTGGCGCGCGCCCGGAAATACTCCGCCAGCTTGGCATAGTGAAAGAAGCGATCTTCCAGGCCGGTGTGCATGGAGCCCATCACCACGCGATTTTTCAAGGTGGTAAAACCAAGGTCAAGTGGAGCGAGCAGATGTGGGTAAACGGGATGGGACATGGTTTTTTCCAGGAGGCCGTAGTGATGAAATGTCAGCGCAAAAATCAGATACTGGCCGGAATTTACCTGAAAAGCGCCGCCAGATCGCCGAAACAGCCTTGTTTTGGCGGCGATTAGAGCCACTAACCTATTTCGTACCGACCCTTGCCGGTCGGCGCGAGCCCAATAATGCGGCCAGGTCGATCGCATCCGCCATGGCACGGTAACCGCGGTCGCCGGGATGCAGATGATCGCCGGAATCATAGGCCGGCAGGAAGCGCCGCGGATGCCGGGGATCTCTCACCGCGGCGTCGAAATCGATTACTGCATCGAATTCGCCGCTGCTGCGTATCCATTGATTCACCGTTTGCCGGGTCTGGTCCTTGGCTTCGGAATAATAGCTTTTCAGGTCGGTGTTTTCCAATGCGCCCTCGAATGGGGTCAAAGTAGCGCCGACGATGCGCACATGACGCAAGTGCGCACGCGCTATCAATTGCCGATATGCGGCGATCAATCGATCAGCGGGCAACGCCGGATCGTCTGGCGTGAAGCTGCTGCTCGGCCAGCCGATGTCATTGATGCCCATCAGCAGAATTACCGTGTCCACATCGGGTTGATTCAGCACATCCCGATCGAAGCGGGCCAAGGCGTTGACGCCCATTTTGTCGCTCAATACCCTGGCGCCGGAAATACCGGCGTTGATCACGCCGATCTGTTGCCTGGAGTCGGCCTTGAGCAGCCGCTGCGCCAGCAGGTCGGGCCAGCGCCGGTTGCTGTTCGATGTGGAGCCGGCGCCGTCGGTGATCGAATCGCCAAACGCCGCCACCACTCGCGATGCGGCCGGCGCTTCAACCAGAATCGTGCTGAGGAACACGCGCGCTTCCACGGTCTGGTCGGTTTTGATCAAAGGAGCCGCCGTCAGATTGCCAGGTGCGATATAAGCGGTCTGCTTGCCGTCCCAGTGGAAGGTGGCGAGCGGCGTCGTCTGCGGCAGGAAGATGCTGACCGCGACCTGGGCGAGCGGCGCCAGTGCCAGGTCAATCGGATCGCTGACAACCGGCGCGCCCGGTGCGATCGTTACTTCGCTGTGGCCGCCGAAGGTAAGGACACGATCCGAGCCGGCGACGATTTCCGAGCCATTGCCGGACAATGCGGCTCGCGCAATATGTGCCGCGCCTATCGTCAGCGGCGTCGTGCCGTATTCGTTGGACAACACCACCCGGGCACGCTTGCCGCCGATGCTGAGCCGGACGATCTGGCGCACGGTTTGGTTCGACAAGGTAGCCGGGATATTGGTCGGCAAGGCGAAACCGTCCTCCCAGGCCGGTTGCGGGCTGGCAGTCCAGCTGGCGCTCCAGTGCGGTGCGGCACGGCCGGTTTCGGCGGCTTGCGTGGTCGTGGCCGGTATAGTCAGGAACGACAGCAGAGTTAGTGCTGCGGCGAATTTCGGATAGCTCATTGGAAAGCGCATGAAGTCACTCCTTTGGTTGATTAAGTATGCAGTACAAGCAATTGCAGGCAAGTACAAACAACTACGAACAAGGCATCGATGCAAACAAGATATATTCTTCCCAATGCGCATGGTAGAGGCCATAATTGACTATCACTTATTCCAAAATCGAATGATATGGATCAAATCAGGGCAATCCGCAGCTTCGTGCGGGCAGTTGAGCTCGGCAGCCTGTCGGCGGTAGCGCGCGAAGAGCACAGCACGCAGCCGACCGTCAGCAAAACCATCGCTGCGCTGGAGAAGGACATGGGGGTGCGTTTGCTGGAGCGCAGCACCACCGGCCTGACCACCACCGAACAGGGCAAGCGGTTTTACGCGCGCGCCAAGCGGGTGCTGGAAGAATTCAACGAAGCAGTCAGCGACGCTCGCGGTTTAACCGAAAAGCCCACCGGTCTGCTGCGCGTCAACGCGCCGCTCGGCCTCGGCCAATTGCGGCTCAACGGGCTGGTGCTGGAATTCCTGGCGTTATATCCGGAGATCGAGGTAGAGCTGACATTGAATGACCGCTTTGTCGATCTGGTGGAGGACGGCGTCGACGTGGCATTACGGCTAGCGGGCGAGCTGCCGCCCAACATGATCGCGCGCAAGATCGCCAGCGCCGAGCGTTATCTGGTGGCGGCGCCGGCTTATCTGGCGCGCCACCCGGAGATCAGGCGTCCCGAGGATCTGGCAAGTCATCGCTATATTGGTTTCGCGCGGCCGGCCAATGGCGAGGTGAGTCAAATAAGCGGCCCTGGCGGCACGATCGAGGTCGCCACCCGCAGCCGGTATCAGGTCAACAGTTCGTTAGCAATACGCGAGAGCTTCTTGATGGGCGCCGGTCTTGGCATATGCCCATCCTGGCTGGTCCACGACCTGCTCGAATTGGGCCGGTTGCAGCGCGTTCTTCCTGAATGGAGCGCGTCGGGGCAGGACGCCTCGTTGCTGTACCCGTCGCGTCGCTATCAATCCCTGCGCGCTACGGTTTTCATGCAATTCATGGCGGAGCGGATTCCAAAGTTGCCGGGGTTTTCAGTACCGATATTCGGCCGTTAACTGCAAATCAGATCCAGGATCTTATTTCTTGGCGCTGGTTGCAACCGCGCGCTTGGCTTGCTTGAACACCGGCCCCCACAAAGGATGGCCCTGTTCGCCGGGCGCCAGGTCGAAATTGGGATCGAGCTTCAGCGCTTTTTCAAATTGCTGTTTGCACAGCTTCTTCCTGGACGTCACGCAATAACTGAAAGCCATGGTTTTCAGGGCTTCAGTCTGGAACGCGATGTCTGCCGACCAGATTTCCGGCGCGTTGGCGAGGCGCTTGATGGCGGCGCTGTAATTTCCCTTGTTGTACAAGGCAATGCCATCGTTCAACGCGGCCGGCGGCGCCACCGGTTCAGGAGCAACCGTAGCCGCCACCGGTGCAGGCGCACTTGGCGTCGGGATGGCCGCTTCCGGTTTTGTAAGGTTGAGGCTGTCGCAGCCGCCGAGTAAAAAGGTTGCAGCCAGCATGGCGGCGCTGCTGATACGGTAGAAAGAGTGAGTCATGATGAATTCCTGGCTAAGCACCATTTATTGGGACGAAAAATCGTAATCGATATTGCGTGATTTTTTCGGCGAGATGTCGATGTCGAAAACGCGATCCGGAAAACTCGGATTGATCACTTTTATCTGATGTTTGCCTTCCGGCAGAACCAGTTTTTTCAGTGGCGGACTGACACCCTTCATGCTGCCGTCAACCAGCACCTTGCCCCAAGGCTTGATGGTCAGCATGACGACGCCGGTCGGCTCGACTGCTTTTACCTCCGCGGCCTTGGCGTCAGCTGCTTTGGTTACAACCGTTGTGCTCTTCTCAGTAACCTTGCCCTTGCTTTCCAGCTCCGCCAATCTGGCCCGAGGCTGTTCTGCGGGGGGCGTTGCAAGCTTCGGCGTCGCCAACACGGCTGGCGCGACTTTAGCCGGCGTCACAGGTACGCGTGCCGAAGCAACGGCCGGGGCGGTTGCCGGCAACTGCGTCGGCATCTGCGCCGGCTTAAGCCACCAGAAGGCGCCCAGCCCAAGCCCGGTTACCGCAGCGACCAGCCACCAGCCCGGCGCTCGCAGCGGTTTATCCAGCAGGCTGGCCTGCGGGGCCGGAGCCTTGTTGCGCTTACGCTTGCCGCTGGTAACTACCGGCGCTTCGCCCGGTTTGCGATCAGGCGGGCGGAATGCGACCGGGCTGCTGGTATCGTTGTCGGGCATCGGCATCGGCACCGACAGTTCCAGATCCAGCAACTTGCGAAACTCTTCTATCGATTGCGGCCGGTCTTCCGGCTTCACGGCCAGGCCCTTGTCGATGGCGGCCAGGAATTCTTTGCTGAATCCGCCGTACTTACCTTCTTGGCCATCCTGCAAAGGTTCGATCGGGTCCTTGATCATGCGCGCGACCGAAGTCGGCGGCGCAGTCTTGACGATCGCAAAATAGATGACCGCCGACAGCGAATAGATATCGGTCCACGGCCCCTGCTTCATCATGGCGTCGTCGGCATACTGTTCGATGGGCGCGTAACCCGGCTTCAGGATGACCGTCAGCGAATGGGTCATGTCGCCGATAATCTGGCGCGCCGCACCGAAATCCAGCAAGACCGCTTCGCCGCTCTTCTGGATCATGATGTTGTCGGGCGAGATATCGCGATGCAGTATCTGTACCCGGTACATGGCGTCGAGCGCTTCCAGCATCGGTTTCAGCATGCTTTTCAGCCAGGCTTCGGTAACCTGTGCGGGCGAGTTCTGGACCACGCTTTTGAGGGTCCGGCCTTCGTAATAACGCATCGCCATATAGGCAGTATTATTTTGCTCCCAGAACCGGTACACCTTGATCAGCGCCGGGTGATCGAATTGCGCCAGCAGGCGCGCTTCCTTGATGAAACTCTTGAGGCCGATGGTGAAAGTCTCGCGGTGCCGCTGCGAGCGCACCACGACCTTCTTGTCCGGCCCGCGCCCGGCAAAGGCGCCCGGCATGTATTCCTTGATGGCCACCATGCGGCGCAGCGATCTGTCGAAGGCGAAGTAGACGATGCCGAAACCGCCTTCGCCAATGACGCCGATGATTTCAAAATCGGCCAGGCGGGTGCCCTTAGGCAAGCAGTTCTCGACAGCTGTTGCTGATATTTCTTGCTGATCAATCGGCTTGACGTTTGGCATAGGCAGTTGGGTCGACTTTAGTAATATTATTCTGGACAGCGATCAACACTAGTTGCTGGTCGAAGGCGCTGCTGGTCGAGGATCGGCTACACGGATTGTAAACGCAGTACAGTTATCAAGTGGAACGTTAGACGGAGCGTTGGACGCGCGGCCGTTCTTTTCTACCAGCGCGTGCATGCTGTCGAGCCAGTCTTGCGCAGAATCGGCCTGGATTGCCGCCTGCTCCATTTCTGCTTCGCTGATCCATTCCCAGAAACCGTCGGTGCAGATCAGGAAAGCGTCATCGCCCTGCAATTCGGTCACGTTCTGGGTCACCGTGGCGGGCGCGCTGCCCTCCACGCCGACTGCGGCCGACAGGATGCTGCGCCGTGGATGCCGGCGCAATTGATCGGCTGAACAATGGCCGGCGTCGACCAATTGCTGGATCAGGCTGTGATCCCTGGTTGCGCTTAGCAGCTTCCCCTGACGGAACAGATAGAGGCGAGTATCGCCCATATGGGCCCATAGCGCGCAACGGTTTTTTTGATCGATCAACAACATCGCCACCGTCGAACTCATGTCTTTCAAACGTGGAATCTGAGCTTGACGCCGCTGCAGTTGCGCCACCGCGTGCTCGATATAAGATTGCAATGCGCGCGGACTGAAAGAAGCTTCTTCCACGAACATTTCCATGATCGAATGGACCACGACATTCGAGGCGATCTCGCCACCATACTCGCCGCCGACACCGTCAGCGACAATGACGCAGGCCAGGTCATCGTGCAGCACGCTGCCCCAGGAATCCTGATTAACCTGCCGCCCGCCTGCATGACTTAGTTGCGCCAAACTCAGGACAACCGGAACCGCCGTGTCGCTGAGTAAGGACGGTTCAGGCATGCTGGGTCTCTTTCCTCAATTTCTCGACTTTTCTTTCGTAGGCTTGCAAAAACGCTTTGCCAAACAAAGTCTGGAAATCGTCCTGCGTAGCTTCGGCAACAATCCGTTGGAAGCGCTCGTTATAGGCATCCCATAACTTTGCTTTACGGCTCGCCGGCAGCAACGCATCCAGCATGCCGCCTTTTTTCAAACGTTTCTCCATCACTTCGGGATTGAAGCGCTGCAGCGTCTCGTTCATGGTTGCGCGCATGCCGGAAACCACGCCCGCCTGGTGCGCTTGCAAATCCTGGTAAGCGTCCTGCATGGCTTCAGTGGCGCCCATGAAGCCGGGCATCTTCTTGCGCAGCATCTGGATCAGCACGGTCTGGCTGTCGGCAAAGAATTTCAGGGGATTATTGTTGCGCACGACTACCTTGGTCACATCCGCGTGCGCTTCGCGTTTCACCAGCGCGCGCGTGGCGTTCAGGTCGATCGTACCCTGCACGGCAGTCGCCAATAGCTTGCCGACGGTTTCCATCAACTCTGGCGTCAATTCGTGCGCTAACGTTTCGGGCGGTAAGCCTGCGCCTTTCATGAAGGCCTGAACCAATGCGTCGCTGGATGCGGATGGCTCGGCGGCCGGACTGTCGGCGTCGCTCGCGCTGGTTGCAGCAGGAGTTGCAGCAAGATTCGCAGCAAGATTCGCAGCAGGCGCTGGATTGACGGCTGGCCGTTGCACAGTATTCACGGGGCGCAGTGGCGCAGCCGATGATTGCGACGACGTCGACAGGGAAGCGTTGGCGGTCGCCGCCAATTCCAGGTTCAACTGCGCCAGCGCCGCCAGGCGGGTCTCGGATACGCTCAATAAAGGTTTGCTGCCAAGTTTACTGCCGCTTGCCCAGGGCGCTGGATTGGTCGATGGCTGGCCTGGCTGATTGATCATGTCAGGGGTATCTTTCATTAAGTTGAGCTGCGCTTCGGCGCGCAATAAATACAGGCCGATCTGGATTTCATCGCCAATCTGTAAATCGTACTCACGCTCGGCGTCGATCTCATGTCCATTCAACAAGATCGGATTGGCGCGGCTAAGGTTGGTGATGGTTTGGCGGACGCCGTCGCTTTTGATCGCTGCCTGGGTCCGCGACACAAAATTCCTGGGGTCGGCCAGGACGAAATAATTCTCTTCGCTGCGACCGAGAGTTTTTGGCTCACGGCCGAATACGGCTGACAAAGGCGCTTCGGGCGGCACGTTGTTGTAAGAAACAACACTAATTTTTATCATTGGATGAGCTACGCAAAAGTTTGCGCAAATTACCTGAGGGAATCATTGTATGCTTGGCAGCAAGTTCCATGCCCAAGTAATACCAGCTGAAAATCGGTTGGAGAAGTGCGGAACACCTGGTAATTCTGCGAGGTATGAGCAACAAAACTGCCGTCTCTTGTCATTCGTGGTGACATTTTCCGTCAGCAACAGAGCAGGACAGACCAGATCAGCGCGTTGCGTGTAATTTTGGAAATGGCGAGGGGAGCAACGGGGGGAAAATAATGAAGGAAATCACAAGATGCCGCGACGCCCGTGCCAGGAGGCGTCGCTCTATTGTCACTCAGGCCATATGGATGCCATTCAGGATTGGCGCAACATGGTCTTGATGCCGCGAATCGCCTGGCGGATCCGGGCTTCGTTTTCGATCAATGCGAACCGCACGTACTCATCGCCGTATTCACCGAAACCGATCCCCGGCGACACGCAAACCTTGGCCTTCTCCAGCAGTTGCTTGGAAAATTCCAGTGATCCCAGGTGGCGGTACGCTTCCGGTATGCCGGCCCAGATATACATCGACGCCTTCGGAATATCCACCATCCATCCAGCCTCATGCAAGCCTTTCACCAGCACGTCGCGCCGGCTCTGGTATTTTTTACAGATATCCTCGACGCATTGCTGATCGCCCTCCAGCGCTGCGATCGCCGCCACCTGAACCGGCGTGAAGCTGCCATAGTCGTGGTAACTCTTGATACGCGCCAGGGCTGCCACCAGTTCCTTGTTGCCGACCATGAAGCCGATGCGCCAGCCGGCCATGTTATAGCTTTTGGACAGGGTAAAGAATTCCACCGCCACGTCGCGCGCGCCAGGCACTTGCATGATCGACGGGGCTTTCCAGCCGTCGAATACGATATCGGCGTAGGCCAGGTCGTGCACCACCAGGATGTTGTGTTCCTTCGCCAGCTTGACTACCTGCTCGAAAAATTCCAGTTCGACGCATTGCGCAGTCGGGTTGGACGGGAAGCCCAGCACCATCATTTTCGGCTTCGGATAACTTTCCCGTATCGCCCGTTCCAGCTCGGCAAAGAAATCCACGCCCGGGCTCATCCGCACCGAACGGATATCGGCGCCGGCAATCACCGCGCCGTAGATGTGGATCGGATAACTGGGATTCGGCACCAGCACCGTATCGCCGCGATCTAGCGTCGCCAGCATCAGATGCGCCAGGCCTTCCTTGGAACCGATGGTGACGATCGCTTCGGTATCCGGGTTGAATTCAACGTCGTAGCGCTTCTTGTACCAATGCGTAATCGCCCGCCGCAGCCGGGGAATGCCTTTGGAGGCTGAATAGCCATGGGTGTCAGGGCGCTGCGATACTTCGATCAGCTTTTCGACAATGTGCGGCGGCGTGGCGCCGTCGGGATTACCCATCGACATGTCGACAATATCTTCGCCACGGCGGCGCGCCGCCATCTTCAGTTCGGCGGTGATATTAAAAACGTAGGGAGGAAGGCGATCGATGCGCGAAAATCTGCGCGGAGTTGGGGATTCAGACATGTTTTTCTTTCACGTTAGCGCCCGGAACCGTCCGAGCGACGTTGGAACGGTTTTGCCATTGGCATGGCATGTTCCAGCACCGATTCTAGTGAACATCGGGCGAGTGCGCAATGGCGCCGAGCCTCCCGCTGGACGTCATGGCGATACTTGCTTATGATCTTTGTTCTCCGACTCCCACAAGGAAACGATTCCATGACAACCAGCCAACCCGCTGTGCAGCAAACCGACATCCCGCAATTACTGGGCCTGTACCCGCCTGTGGAGCCGTATAAATCCGGCTTGCTGGACGTCGGCGACGGTCACCAGGTGTATTGGGAATTGTGCGGCAATCCGAACGGCAAGCCCGCGGTATTCCTGCATGGCGGCCCGGGCGGTGGTTGCAATGCCGATCATCGCCGTCTGTTCAATCCGGAAAAATATTGCATCATGCTGTTCGATCAGCGCGGTTGCGGGCGTTCGACGCCGCACGCTAACCTGGAAGCCAACACTACCTGGCATCTGGTGGCTGATATCGAGCGGCTGCGCGAAATGGCAGGGGTTGAAAAATGGCTGGTGTTCGGCGGCTCCTGGGGCAGCACCCTGGCCCTGGCTTACGCCGAAAAACATCCGCAGCATGTCAGCGAACTGGTGCTGCGCGGGATATTCACCGGAACGCATGAAGAGGTGCAATGGTATTACCAGGACGGCGCCTCGCGCCAGTTTCCAGATAAGTGGGAAGATTTCCTGGCGCCGATTCCGCCGGGGGAACGCGACAATATGGTCGAAGCATATAGCCGCCGCCTGACCGGCGCCGATGAAATCGCCAAGCTGGCAGCGGCAAAGGCATGGAGCGTGTGGGAAGGCAGCACCGTCAAGCTGATACCCGATCCGGCCCTGGCGGAAGCGCACGACGAGCCGGAATTTGCGATCGCCTTTGCGCGTATCGAAAATCATTATTTCACCCACGGCTGCTTTTTTGAAGACGGCCAGTTGCTGCGTGATGTAGGGCAGTTGCGGAACATCCCCGGCGTCATCGTGCAAGGTCGCTACGATGTCTGCTGTACGCCGAAAACCGCATGGGCCTTGCATAAGGCCTGGCCTGAAGCGGAACTGCACATGGTTGCCGATGCCGGGCACGCGTATAGCGAACCGGGGATCTTGCATCAACTGATCCGTGCCACGGACAAGTTCGCCGGCTGACAGGAAACCATGATTTGGCCGGAGGGTACGCACCCTCCGGATGAGTGGGCTGCGATTACTGACAATTCAAGAGGCTCGGCATGCCACGACCACTTCGCCTGCTGTCTGTATTCATTGCTCTGGCTGCATCTGGAGCGATGGCGCCGGCTTGCGGTGAAACCTTGAAGAACTGGTTCAGCGATCCTTTCATCCAGGTGCGCAGCGCTGTGCCGGATTGCCCGTTGCCGCTGGGGCCCCTGGTGAGCGAAGTAGAAATGCGCAAGGAGTCGCATTGGCGCACCGAACGCGGCACCAGCTGCTGGCTTGCCGGGCAGTGCAACAAACCGAACTCTTATCTTTACGATGCGCCCATTTCCCGATCGGTACAGGCGCATTTCGCTGCCGAGCCGGGTTTCGCCCGCAACAGCAGCCTGTGGCTGACGTTTCAACGCCGCTTTGTCTGGGTTGAGGGTTGCAGCGCGGATCAGTCGGTCGATGCGACGGCGCTGGAAGCCTTTGTCCGTGCCGAGCCGGACGTCGAGCGGGTGATCGTTAACCTGCGCACGCCGGGCGACAGCAAGGCACCCTACCCGCTGGCGCCGGCGCCATGAATTTCCTGGTGATTTCCCGGTATTTGCCGAGTGGTTTCCTGGTTGTTGCGTGCGGCGCCGGATTTGGCCGAGTAGCCGTCATCGAGGGTTTTCAGGAAAGCGATCAGGTCACCGATTTCCTCGTCATTCAGAGCGGGCGCAGCGCCTGCCTTGCGGTTCAAGGGAGCATCCAGGCTATCGATGTTGGCGCGGTAACGTGCAGGCAGATCGTCGAATTTGACAACCTTGCCTTTCACCTTCGGGTACCACCTGGCTGGATCAGTATCGCGCGTGACATAAAAATGCATCATGTCGTCAAGCGTGTGGAAGCGGCCGTTATGAAAAAACACTTCGCGCGTCGCCACATTGCGCAAGGTGGGTGATTTGAACATGCCGCAGAATTCCGCTTCCTGCGCCATGTCCTTGCGGGCCGGGCCGCAAAGACCGAGATCGGCATACTTCGCATTGCGATTCGCTGCGATCTCCGGGTTGCGCGGCACCCCCAGCGCCTGGAAACCAAAATCGGTGAACTGCGCCGGCCGCCCTCCCGGCCCGGGAGTATCGATGTGACACTTGGCGCAATTGCCCTTGTTCGGATTATTGAATAAACCGTAACCGCGCAATTCTGCGGGTGAAAAATCGGCGTTGCCAGCCATTGCGGCATCGAATTTGCTGGTGTAGGGATGAAAGCTCGGGTCTTCAGTCTGGAATGCTTCCAGCGCCAGTGTCGCCTTTTCCAGCGCCGTTGCCGGATGATCGAAAATGTCAGCGCCATAGATGCGCCGGAAATGCTCGGCATAATCTGCGTTTTGCAGTTTTGCGACCACTGCGGCCGGATCCGGATTGGCCATTTCATTGACATTGAGCAGCGGAATCAACGCCTGCTCATGCAGCGAATCGACCGCACCGTCGCGCGTGAAACCGCCGGTAGGGCCTTCGTCCTCGGTCTCGTCCGGGCCTGGCACATAGTAGTGGCGCGTGAACTTGGGAGTGAAGTCCAGATAGCGCAACGACGGCACGGCACGCGTGCCTTGCCGCTGCATGTCGGCGCCGCCCAATTGCACCGCCAGGCCGTTCGGCGGTCCGTAAGCATGATCGGGACTATGGCAGGTGGCGCAAGACATTTTGCCCGAAGCCGCCAGTGACGGATCGAAGAATATCTGCTTGCCCAAACTCGCCGCCGCGCTCAGCGCAGCCGGCGGCTCGGGATAACGCACCCACATCTTCAAAGACGGCTTCGGCGCGGCCGGAATTATGCTAGCCGCCGGCGCCACGGCATCCGCACGCGCAACCCGGGCCGGCGTTTCAGCGTCGTGACAACCGCCCAGCAGCACGGCAGCCACCAGCCCCGCACCGACAAGCCAGCGATGATTGCTATCCAAAACTTTCAATCCATTTCGATAAATCAATTGGGGTCAGAGTCAAATTAATTTAAGCATCTATTCGACTCTGACCCCAATTAATGGGGTTTAGTTATAAGGTTTAGAAACTGAACATGGCCATCAGGTCACCGATTGCGGTGGTGTTGACCGGACGGTATTGATCGGCGGCGACGCTGACCGGGTTGGGCAGGTTGTCGCGGCTACGTGGCGAGAGCGGTGTCAGGCGCCAGTTGCGTTCGATGAATTTCAATACCGACGAATGATCGTAGTAGGTGTGATCGATGAAGCCGGTGCGGGCGTACGGCGATACCACCAGGAACGGGATGCGCGGGCCGTCGCCGAAAAAATCGACATTCTGGATGTAGCCGGTATCGAAATGGCCGCCGCCTTCATCGGTGGTGACCAGGATCGCGGTATGGGCCCACAACGTCGGGTTGGCTTTGACCTTGGCGATCAGGTCTTGCAGAAATGCTTCGTAGCGGGCCGGCGCAGAATAGCCGGGATGGCCGCTGTCGAGGTTCTTCGGCACCACAAACGACACGGATGGCAACGTGCCTTGGGCGACGTCGTTATAGAACGTCGTCAGGCCGGCCAGGCTGGATTTCAGGTTGCTGTTCATGACATTGCTGGATGCCACCAGCGGGTCGCCGATAGCGTTGTATTGCGCGGCTTGCGCAATCGCTACCGGAAATCCGAAGGCGGCGGCATCGGCGGTTACATCCGCTATGTCACGGCCGCCGGTGTACCATTTCCAGGCGACGTTTTTCTTCGCCAGTCCTTCGGCGATGGTCGGTACGGTTTGCGGCGGATAATTGTAATTGTTGGGGCCGATCGGCTGTATCTTGCCGTTCATGTCGTAGCCAGGATTGTAATTGTTGACCAGGTAGTATTTGCCGGCGTCGCAATTGCTCTTGACCTTCTTGCCGGTCAGGAAATTCAGGATGGCGCCGACACCAGGCTGGCCCGCATCGGAACAGTTGACGTAGGAACCGCCCTGATAGCCGTCTTGCGTATAGAAATTCGCGGTTTGCGCCAGCGGATTCGGATTCTCGATCTGGTTCGCCGGAGGTACGCCAACTGCGCCGCCGGCATTGAAGTACGCCAGGTCGCCGGTAGCGATCGTGAAAAAGTTGGCGCCGGTGCCGCCCATGATGCCTTGATGGTAGTTATCGCTCAAGGCATATTGCTGCGCCAGCGATTTGAAGAAAGGGGCATCGCCGCTAGCCATGTTGAGGAAACCCATCAGCTCGCCACCTTGTCCCGGATTGCTGGGCGTGATGCCTTTGGTGTCGCCACCTTGGCCGACGGTGGCCGCGACCCAGGTGAACAGGTCCAGCTTGGCGTTGTCGCCGCCGGTTTGCTGCCACATCTGGAAGAAACGATGCACCGGATCGCCGGTCTGGGCACTGCTGGCGGTGCCGTAAGGGACATATTTGGTGAGCTGGAACGGCCCGCTCGGCAGATTCCCCGGGAAACGGGTATCCGGTACGCCGCCCGGATCCTGGAAGGTCGGCGGTTTGAGTTCGCCAATCGCAGTCGGCTGCGGCAATGCCGCGTAAACGCTGCCGCGGGTCGGGTTAAGCGTATAAACAGTCTGGGCTGTGCCCTGGTTTTGCAGCGCCAGGTTGAAGTTCGGACCGGGTGTGCCGTCGACGTTGATGATCCCTTGAGATAGCAGATTCTTCACGGTTTGACCTTGAGGCGGTTGATAAGCTCCGAATACCGCATCGAAGGTTTGGTTTTCGCCGACGATTACGATGACGTTCTGGATTGGCGTGATGGTCGGCCCATTGTTCAGCGCCACCACGGACTGGATCGCGGTGGCAGGCAATGCACTGCTGATGTTGCCGGTGACGGGAATCGTCAGGACCGCCCGATTGGCATCGGCGCCGACCGCGATCTGACCGGTATGTACGGTGAAGTGCGCCAGGTCGAACAGATTGTCGAGCGGGTCGCCGGCAGTGGCCTGGTATGCGGTGCTGCCTATCGGGTCGCTGGTTTCAGCTGCGGGAACGTTAAGCGCAGTAAACAAAGGTTGTAGTGGCAAGGAGACGTCGCTAACCGCCTGCGATATGCTGGCGGTACTGATTTTGGCGGCACTGATTTGCGCCGCGGTCGGGCTGCCGTTCGGAACCAGGCCGAGCACGCGCTGGGTGATCAGCGAGGTCAGGGGATTGAGATTGGCTCGCACAGTACTGCCTGCACTTGCTTGCGCCGCACCAGGATTGATGACCGCAGACAGCGTCGCGGGGCTGCCGTCGGCATCGTTGAATGGCGCCGTCAAAATGAAGGGTGCAGTACCCGCGAGCGCCAGCGTGAACTTGCCGTTGGCATCGGTGAGTGCCGTCTGGACGTTCTGGCCGTTGCCGTCGGTGATGGTGACGGTGACGCCAGCCAGTGCTTTACCGCTCGCCGCAACGCCGCTGACCGTGGCGCCGCCGGCGCCGGACAAACCACTGCCACCGCCACTGCAGCCGCTCAGATAGACTAGCGTTGCGCATGCCAGCGCCAAGGAACGAGGTTTCATGAAATTATCCTGTTGTCGGGATTTATCGGGATGATGGTTAGAGTCGTCCAAAAGTGCATGGGCGCCAAGTGCCGGCAGCATGCATGCAAATAATATTCCATTGTCATGAGGAAATATGACTTCCTGATGTCAGAATTTTTCAGTTCTCTAAAAACAACAAACCGTTTAGAGCGGGCCGTCCATTGTGCCGGATGAATTAGTGTGCTGCGTTCGAAAAAAAGTAAGTGATCGATAGCAATGCGCCAGATTGTGATTATTTATAAAATCTGTTATCTGTTAGCAACGACATGAAAAATGTACAAAAGTATGGATCCGTTGGGAACCGGCTGGGATAATTGCCGTGTTTTAGAAAAATGGCAATCCAAACACGTTTGGTAGATGCGAACAATTTGAATTCCGGAGAAAGCAGATGCAGATTAATTCCAAGACCCGGTTGCTGATCATGGCCGTCGCCTTAGCGCTGACCGGTACCGTGCAGGCGCAAGAACAAGTGGTCAAGATTGCCCACGTCGGCCCGATCACCGGCCCGGTCGCGCATGTCGGCAAGGACAATGAAAACGGTGCGCGCATGGCGATCGACGACCTGAACGCCAGGCATCTGACCATCGGCGGCAAGAAGATCCAGTTCGTTTTGCAAGCTGAAGACGACGGTAGCGATCCGAAACAAGCTACCAGTGTTGCCCAGAAGCTGGTTGACGCCAAAGTGGCGGCGGTTATCGGGCATCTGCAATCCGGCACCTCGATCCCTGCATCGAAAATCTATTTCGACGCCGGCATTCCGCAAATTTCACCTTCCGCGACCAGCGCCAGATATACCGAACAAGGTTTCAACACGACTTTCCGTGTGGTTGCCAACGATTCTCAGCTCGGTGCTGCGATGGGCCGTTATGCGGCAAAAACCTTGCACGCAAAACGCATCGCGGTGATTGACGACCGTACCGCCTACGGCCAGGGGCTGGCCAACGAGTTCCTCAAAGACGCCAAAGCCAACGGCGTAGAAATTGTATCCACCCAGTACACGAACGACAGAGCTACCGATTTCAGCGCCATCCTCACTGCCGTCAAGGCCAAGCAGCCAGACCTGATTTTCTTCGGCGGCATCGATGCCAGCGCCGGCACCATGTTGCGCCAGATGCGGCAACTTGGCATCACCGCCAACTTCATGGGCGGCGATGCGATCTGCACCGGAGCCCTGCCACGTCTGGCCGGCGAAGGTTTGATCGATGACAAGGTGTATTGTGCGATCGCCGGCGGAGTCGAAAATCCTGCGCCGCTTGATGCGTTCAAGGCTGCTTACAAGAAGAAATACAATGCCGGCATCGTCCAGTACGCGCCGTACACCTACGACGCCGTGATGATCATTGCCAAAGCCATGCAACAGGCTAATTCGGTCGATCCGAAAAAATATCTGCCGGCGCTGAGCAAGATCCAGTACACCGGCGTGACAGGCAAGATCGCCTTTGACGACAAAGGCGATATCAGGAACGGCACGCTGTCGATCTATACCTTCAGGAACGGCCAGCAGACCTTGCTGACGCTGACGAAGTAAGCAGGATAAGTAGCCGGATTTACGCTGAGGAAAAACGTTGGCACAAGCAGCAAGCCGTACCGGACGATTGTTCCTGCTGATGGATGCCTTGCGCAGCCATCGCCGGCCGGTTACGGCTGCCCGGCTGGCGGAGGATATGTCAGTCTCGGTGCGCACCATCTACCGAGACATGCAAACCTTGATCGAGTTGGGCGCGCCGATCGAGGGGGAGGCCGGTCTTGGCTATTTGCTGCGCTCCGGATTTTTCCTGCCGCCGCTGATGTTCAGTGAAGACGAGCTGGAAGCGTTGGTATTGGGTGCGCGCTGGGTGCAGCGGCAAGGTGACGACGGCTTGACGCAAGCTGCCGCCAACGCTCTCAGCAAGATCGCCACCGCTTCGCCCGCCGATTTGCGCGACAGCATGGCGAATATGGGTTTGTGGCCAGCCAGCTATCAACCGGAGCCGGCAGGCCAGTCGCCAAACCCGAACCGCACGCTCGCTCCGATTCGCGAAGCGATCCGGCGCCAGCACAAAATCAACATCAGTTATCGCGACGAACACGGCAGCGCCACCGAAAGATTGATCTGGCCGATTGCGATCGCGTTCTTCGAAGGCAAACGCCTGGTCATCGGCTGGTGTGAGCTGCGCGGCGGATTCCGCCATTTTCGTAACGACCGGATCAACGTATTGACGGTGACCAAGGTGCGCTATCCGCAGCAGCGCAGCATGCTGTTGCAGGCCTGGCGCCGTGAGAATTCCTTCGCGGAAGACCAGTAGAATCTGCTTGTCGAAATACTACTGACACAGACTGTCAGTGACCCCGGACTATGATGCAGGCATCGTATCAACCACCTCGGGAGTTCGTTGCCATGCTCATGCGCCTCTATCATCATCCGATTTCAACCAATGCCCGCCGCGCTGTCATGACGGCGCATCATCTCGGGTTGCCGCTCGAGCTGGTGCAGATTGATCTGTCCAGCGCCGACCAGCGCAAGCATCTGCTGGCGCTCAATCCGAACGAGAAAATCCCGGTGCTGGTGGATGGCGATTTCATCTTGTGGGAATCCTGCGCAATCATGCAATACCTGGCTGACAAGACTCCGGGCCAGACGATCTACCCGACCGAAATGCGGGCCAGGGCCGACGTCAACCGCTGGCTGTTCTGGTCGACGCAGCATTTCGCGCCGGCGATAGCGATTTTTTACTGGGAAAATTTCATCAAGGGACTGATTGGCGCAGGCCGGCCTGATCCGGTCGAATTGCAGCGCGGCCTTGTCGACCTGGAAACCTTTGCCGGCGTGTTGGATGGACATCTGGCGCAGCGGCAATGGGTGTCCGGAGCCGGAATGACCCTGGCCGACCTGGCGCTTGCAGCACCGCTGATGGCGGCTGAGCCGGGCTGCGTGCCTCTGGCGCAGTACGGCAACTTGCTAGCCTGGTTCAGCCGCGTGCAAGAACTTGATGCGTGGCGCCAGACTGCGCTGGAGGAAGAGCTGGCGACGGCTTGACCTGTAGGGTGACCCTACGAGTTCGGTTACGGGCGATACCCGTCATTCAAGGTTTTCAGGAAGGCGATGACGTCCTTGATTTCGCCATCCGTCAGCGCAGGCCGGTCGCCGGGTTTGCGATCGAAAGGCGCTTCGACATTGACGTTGCCACGATATTCCTTGGGCAAATCGTCATATTTGCGCACCGCGCCATCCTTATCGCGCGGATACCATTTCTGCGGCTGGGTATCGCGCTGCACATAGAATTTCATCACCTGTTCCAGGCTGGTGAACGCGCCGTTATGGAAAAACACCTGGCGCGTGGCGACGTTGCGCAAGGACGGCGTCTTGAACATGCCGCAATACTCCGCCTTGTCCTTGAGGTCGGTCCGATCGGGGCCGCACAAGCCCATATCGAAATATTTCGGATCGGCGTTGGCGGGGATATGCGGGTTGCGCGGCACGCCGATGGCGATCAGGCCGTAATCGGTAAATTGCGGAAACGCTCCGCTAGCCGTGATTTCGCTGATATGGCATGAGGCGCAATTGCCTTTGGCGGGATTGTTGAACAGACGCAAGCCGTTCAGTTCCTGTTTGCTGAGCTGGGTTTGCCGGCGCAAGAAGGCGTCGTACTTGCTGTTGTACGGATAGAACTCGGCCGGGCTTTCCTGGAATACTTCGAGCGCCATCAGCGCCCATTTGAAGGCCTGTTCCGGATTGTCGAAGATATCCTCGCCGAAGGTTGCGCGGAACTGCGCCGCATAGCTGGATTTTTTCAGCTTTGCCACTACCTCGCCTGCATTGGCATTACCCATCTCGTGCATCGACAACAGCGGAATCCGTGCCTGATCGTGGGTAGACGGCGCGCGGCCGTCCCAGTTGTGGCCGCCGGTGGGGCCGGCGTCGATGCTGTCGTCGCCGTCGTCATCGAAGAAATGTTCGGTGAAGGCGGGCACGTTCTGTATGTAACGCAATGATGGGACTGCGCGCGTGCCCAGCGTTTTCATTTCCTTGCCGCCCAGTTGCACTGCCAGGTTATTCGGCGGCCCGAACGCATGCTCGGGGCTATGGCAGGTAGCGCAAGACATCTTGCCCGAAGCCGAGAGCGACGGATCGGAAAACATGGTGCGGCCGAGCGCAGTCATGGCGGCTACTGTCGGCTGTTTTTTCAGCGTCGGCGCATAGGTTGCGCCAAGGTAGGCCGGGGCTGCCGCGGTTGCCGGGGTTGTCAGGGTTGTCAGCCTGTCAGGCGCCGCCGCCTCGGCTTCCGCCCGCTGCTGGCTGCAACCGTTCAGGAGTAGCGCGGTAAGCGTGGTTATACCGCCGAGGAGTGCAATGACAGCAGGTTTCATAGAAATGGCGGGATCCCAAGTGACGAGCGAGGTGCTGCGTCGAATGGAAGGCAAGACTAGCACCGCTCTGTGACAGAACGATGACACATTTTTTTATGGAAAATAAACAACGGCAAGTGGCCGCCATTTCATACAGCTGAAATATTCGAAGCATACGATTGCGCTTTTTAACGCCCAGGGAGGGCTTATGAAGCGGACGATAAAATGGCTGCCGGTAACGGTAGCGACGGTAACGCTGTCGGCAGGCTTGAGTGCTTGCGGCGGTGGCGGTGGCGGCTCGGTCGGCGATAGCGGCGCGGTGACCAGCGGCCAGGTAACCGGCAGCTATTATGAAAACGCACAGGTGTGTTTCGAAGACAAGATCAAGAAAGCGACATGCGATGTCACCTCCCCGGTGGTCAAGACTGCGGCCGACGGCTCGTATTCACTTAAAGGCCAGGGCGCAGTGGTGGCGACTATCGACACCAGCGTTACACGCCATGAAGTGCTGGGCGACAAAGGCAGCCCTGTAACGCAGAAACTGGTGTTCCGCGCCCCTTCCGGACGCAGCGCATTTGTCAGCGCGATCTCGACTGAGCTGGCCGCTGCGATGGACGCCAACGGCGGCGATTTCGCCGATGCCAGCAAGAAGCTGGCCACCAAGATCGGTACCGCTGAAGCCAACCTGCTGGCCGATATCAACAAGCTCGGCGCCGACGACCTGGCCAAGCTGAAGGCTGAAGCGGCGGAAGTCAACGACGCCATTGCAGATGCCGTGGGCCAAGGCGACAACGATGATTTCGGCCGGACCTTGAACGGCGCGCTGGCGAGAAAAAAAATCAAGAGCGTGGTGGTGATCTTTGCTGAAAACCGCGGCTTTGATAATCTGTACGGCCTGTTCCCTGGCGCTAACGGCATTCCAGGCGTCAATCCGACTTCTACTTCCAGCTACATTCCGCAAAAAGACTTCGATGGCAGCACCCTGCCCGTCTTGCCACCGACCTGGGGCGGCATGACCGCGGCCGGCCAGAGCACCGTCATCACCCAGGCGCAATCGGCCAATCTGCCGAACAAACCGTTCCAGATCGATGACGCCAGCAGCCCGGTCACCATGTCGTCGGCAGTGATTACCCGCGATCTGGTGCATCGTTTCTACAACAACCAGATGCAGATCAACGGCGGCAAGAATGATAAATTCACCGCTTACTCCGATGCCGGCGGCCTCAGCATGGGCTATTACGACGGCAGCAAGATGAAGCTGTGGAACATCGCCAAGCAATACACGCTGGCCGATAATTTTTTCATGGGCACCTTCGGCGGCTCGTTCCTGACCCATCAATACCTGATCTGCGCCTGCGCGCCGACTTATCCGAACGCCGATGCCGCTACGTCGCCTGCCAAGAACAATATCTCGGCCGTCAGTCTCGATGCCAGCGGCAACCTGATCGGGCTGACTCCGGGCACCGGCATGCCGACTTCGGTATTGAATGGTGCGCCGGTGTATCAAAAGGACAGCACCATCACGCCGAAAGATGCTTCCGGCATGTTCTATGCGGTCAACACCATGCAGCCGCCGTATCAGCCTAGCGGCAATGTCGCTGCCGCAGTGGCCGCGTATGCCGATCCAGGCAAGGCCACTACCCTGCCAACCCAGACCCAGACCACCATCGGCGATCAGCTGACAATCAAGGGTATCGACTGGGCCTGGTATGCCGGCGCCTGGAATGCCGCAATTGCTGATGCGCCGAATGCTACCCGTAGCGTCATCTATGGGGGCAAGGTTCAGTTCCAGCCGCATCACCAGCCGTTCAACTACTATAGCCGCTTCGATCCGGCTACTGCGACCGGCGCTACCGAACGTGCCAGCCATCTGAAGGATTTCGACGCCTCGTTTCTGCAGGATGCTGCAGCGGGCAAGTTGCCGGCAGTGGCGTTCTACAAACCGCAGGGTAACTTGAACCAGCATCCCGGTTATGCCAACGTGACCGACGGCGATGCGCATATCGCCGATGTGATCGCCAAGCTGCAAGCCAGCCCGCAATGGAAGCACATGCTGATCGTGGTGACTTACGATGAAAACGGCGGCTTCTGGGATCACGTGGCGCCGCCGAAAGGCGATCGCTGGGGTCCGGGCACGCGCTTGCCGGCTCTCCTGGTGTCGCCGTACGCGAAGAAAGGTTTCGTCGATCACACTCAGTACGATACCGCTTCCATCCTGCGTTTCATCACCAATCGCTATTCGTTGCCGGTACTGCCTGGCATCACCGCACGTGATAAAGCGCTGGTGGCGAACGGCGGCAAACCTATGGGTGATTTGACCGGGGCATTGACGCCGGTACCTCAAGAGTAATTCGAGTAGTCTGCCAGCAACGAAGAAAGCCGGCTGCCCTGGAAAAGGCAGCCGGCTTTCTTACATGCTTTTTACATGGTCCTTTACGTGTTTTACACGACTACCAGGAACCCATCGGCGCCAGCGCCGGCGACAGTTCCGCCTCGCTCCAGCGCAGCGGCAAGGAGGCTTCAACCCGTATCGCCTGCTCCACATGGAAACGCAGCAAACGCTCGGCGCCTTTGAAAGCTGCCACTTCAGCGCCATCCCAGATCAGCTCGGCAGTGACCGCCAGATATAACAGATCGCCGCTGACGAAATCGATAAACAGCAGACCTGCACGCGGATGCTCGACCAGGTTGCCGATGGTATTGAAGAAAAAATTGCCGACGAAATCAGGCACCGTCAGTGTCCTGGCGTCATCGATGCGGACAAAGCCGGGTTTGCCGCCACGGTGTGAAACGTCAACGCCTTGTTGACGCTCGGCGACCCCGGAGGCAGTTGCAGATTCATCCGCGGATTTACCCAAATACGCCGTCGCAATGAAGAAAGTATCTGCTGCAGCGATCAGTGCTTGCATCGCAGTGTCGAGTTGTTGCGCGCGATAAGTCGCCGGCACAACCGGCGCCGCTGCGTTGGCGTTCTCGATAAAGCCGGGCTGGCGCGCCTGGATATATTTCGGGCAGTTGCCGAAACTTTGGTCTACCTTCACCGTCCATCCTGCCGGGTTCAATTTCTCGACCTTGCCGTTCATGCGATTGCGGCGGCGCGTATGCGGTTCGATGCCCAGCAAGCCGACCGTCGCGTTGTCGGCCAGGTTCAGCTGCAGCGGGTCGGCCGGCAAAACCTGCGTTCGTATCTCCAGATGTTCCGGGTCCGGCGATGTCACGAAACCGGGTGCGCCGATCACTATCGACGCCCACGGCTGTTGTTGCCGATCGATACTGCCGACGATCAGGAACGGTAACTGCTGAAAGAATTCACGATGCTGGTCCGGCATGAAGCTGCGGATCACGTGACTGCGAGCCGCCATTTTTTCCAGCACGCCGACGCGCTGCTGCACTGCGCGTTCGCCGCTGTGGAAAGCGGTGTCTTCGGCGGCTGACATTTCAGGGTGGGACATGGTTCACCTCCTTGTGCACATCTTTGCGCGGTAGTGCGCTCTGACCCATGCGCGGATCAGAGCGCACGGACTCAGGCTGCCAGCGGCGGCCGGGTAGCCTGCATGGCGACAAAGCCCGGCAACGCTTCAATCCGCTCTAGCCATGCGCGGATCTCAGGATAGCTGTCCAGCATCACGCCGCCTTCCGGAGCATGCGCTATATAGCTGTAAGCCGCGACATCGGCGATGGTCACCTGGGTGCCGGCCAGAAACGCACGGCTGGCCAGGTCCTGTTCAAGAATCGTGAACAGCTGCGTGGCGATGGAACAAGCCGCAGCATGGTCCAGCGGCACTCCGAACAGGGTTATCAGGCGAGCACTGGCCGGACCCCGGTAGATTTCGCCGGATGCAAGCGATAGAAAGCGTTGTACGGTGGCCGCTCCCAAGGGATCGCGCGGCAGCCAGCTGGCTTCGCCATATTTGCTTGCCAAATAGACCAGGATTGCGGTCGAATCGGCGAGCGTAACGTCGCCGTCTTCAATCACCGGCACCTGGCCGAACGGGTTTTTGGCCAGGAATCCAG
This sequence comes from Collimonas antrihumi, assembly GCF_018304965.1. Taxonomy (GTDB): domain Bacteria; phylum Pseudomonadota; class Gammaproteobacteria; order Burkholderiales; family Burkholderiaceae_D; genus Collimonas; species Collimonas antrihumi. Next base: position 1,713 of record NZ_JAGQED010000013.1, on the reverse strand, counting down.
GTTTTTTGTGTTCCCCTGCGCGCAGATCGACATCGATCATTTCAAACGGCAAATCCAGTAAAGACAGAAACAGCTGCACCCTGTGGGCATGGCCGGACAATGCGGAACGATAAAGGCGAATCGGTTGGGCTGGGCGGACAATGGACATAGGGATCTCCTGTATGGCTTGAAAAGATGCACCGCACACGGTGCTCGAGGAAGCTGCTTATTCTGTACCGAACAATCGGTACAATACAAAAGCGAAGTTACCCTGTCAAGTAAAAACAGAAAATCCGGAAAAATTACTCGGCTGCCTGAGGGCCAAGCAAGATGGCAGGGAAGTTTTCTATCATCCGCAGGAACGGGCCGTTGCTGTCCAAAGCGCGCGATACGATCAGCGATCCCTGGATCGCCACCACGGCATTTTCCGCCCTCACCGCCGCCTCGACCTTATCGATGCCGGCCTCTTCAGCCACCGCCGCCAGCAACGCCATCAGCGCCCGCATGCGGCCGCCCAGGTGTTGCTGGAACAGCGAACCGGCTTCGCCGATAGTGAACACATCCATCAGGCAAGGCGCCATGCCGTTAGCGTAATATTCCGTCAACTTGCCGGCGAAACGCTGCAAGCGGATGGCAGATGTCTCGTGACTGCTAAGTGTCGACAGCACATGCTGGGTAAACCAGGTCCCGACCGCGCCCATCGCGGCGCTTGCCATATCTTCCTTGCCGTTTGGAAAATAATGGTAAAGGCTGGAGCGGCCCAGGCCGGTGGCTTCCGACAAGCGCGACAGGCTGCTGCCCTCATAGCCATAGCGGCGAAAGGCGGCCAGAATGCGTTCGACGACTTCATCGCGAGTAAGAGTGGCTACGGGCATGATTTTGTACCGGATGGTTGTACCGAATGTTCGTTGTTATCAATGTAGTGGCGAAAAAGCAAAACAGCAAGGTCCAATGCGCGATTTTGCCGATTCATCTCGCGCAGCCGGTGTGCATGCATAATAGTTGCTTAGCTAATTATATTTGCATAGAATAAAACCATGTTCGATCACTGCCTTTATTTCAACACCACTGCACTGGCGCGCATTGTGGAGCGCGAGTGGAATGCTGCGTACCAGCCATTTGACCTGACCGCGCCGCAGGGGTTTGTATTGCGCGCAGTGTTACGGCAACCCGGCCTGCTCAATAGCGAACTGGCGGCTATCTTCGGTATCGCGAGGCCGACTGCGACGCGCTTGCTGGATGCCCTGGATGCCAAAAAACTGATCGAGCGCCGGCCTTCCGCCGCAGACGGCCGTGAATGGAATATCTTCCCGACCGCGGCTGCGCTGGAGCTGGATGGGCCGATCAACGCCGTCAGCGCCGAACTGGACCGGCGCTTGCGCGGGCAGATCGGTGGCGACCACTTCGATGAATCGATCAGCGCCCTGCGCGGGATCAGGGAAAGCATCGGCTAACTCTTTGCTGCCATGACGCCTTGGTAGAATCATGTGTCGACAGGCTCTAATGCCGTTAAGTCAAGGTTACCGGTTATAGCGCTTGGCAGGTCATTCCCGCGAACGCGGGAATCCATTTTAACCACCATACTCTGCAACATGGATCCCCGCGTTCGCGCACTGCTGTCCGGAATAATTTTATTGACATTGTCATCAGAATAGTCCTGGCTGGAGTTGTGCTATTTGACTAGCTTCGCGTCTTCGTCGTCGATAGCTTGAATCCTCGGTCGCAGGCCGCTGA
>NZ_JAGQED010000012.1 GCF_018304965.1 Collimonas antrihumi | reverse complement strand
TCAGGTGGTAACAATCTGGCTACTGCTCTGTTCTTAAATGCTTCACTGTATCTTGCCACTTCATTTCCTTTGCGCCCCCGTTGATTAATTTCCTATCGAGGCGACATCTATTCTGGCACGGGGGGGTATCATGCGCGCGATATGGCATAGGGCAAACATGAGAAAAAATTTAGGCATTTTTTCTCAAAAAAAAAACCTAGGGGGTAGGGAGGCCGGATCACTTGACCACGCTCTCTAGGTAATCCGCGTAACGGTCTACGATTTCATACCCGGGGATGCACGGTTCAATTTTGAGCCATCTATGAATAATTCGATGCACTTCCAATTTATGGCATACAAGATGGCATACAAATATAGTAAATCTATAACAGACTTAATTAAATGAATGGATTTCAGGCTATCACTAGGTTCTGTATCGAAATAATTGGTCGGCCACAGCCGTCCAATGACATCCACAAAATGCCTTGAAAGCCTCATGAAATATAGACTTTATGTTTCATACCGGCTAATGTTGTCCTTTGACATCTAACGGTTTTGAGTACACAAACCTCGCTACATTCCGGACTGTGTACTCAAAATGCCAAAAGCTGCCAATCCGCTCAATGACACCCGCATCAAGGCTCTGTGAAACAAATCCCATGGGAAGGCCACTTAGAACTCCCACCCCCATTGGGTAGCGGCGTACTGCGGCTCTACTCTTACAGCGTATTGCCGGCCAGGTTGCGGCATAAAGCTGACGCCTATCCGCTCAATACGGTCGAACAACGAAGGCTGCACCCTTACGGTGTCCCCTGCGAAAGTTACTCGGCGTGAAAGCGTTCCGTCGGACACTGCGAGATGGCTACAAACCTCCTGCCGGTTGTTCTCGAAGTGCACGAACACCACGACATAAGCTGCGGCTTGCGAATAGCTGGAGGTCAGCATTACGTCAGCATCGAATGCCGATTCCCGTAGTAGCAATGACACCAACGGGTCTGAGGATGCATGCGCAGGAAGACGCTCCGACCACTTGATTGCACCGTCCTCGCTCCCCCGATCCTGGTCAATGCGAATCGCGCTACGCAAGCGCCAGTCACGCCGCCGCATGTTCTGCTTGTACACCTGCGAGAGAACCAATTCTTGGTCGTCCGGGTCAGAGAAGTCAACTTCGCGGCCGCGTTTCTCGCCAATTTCATTGGCAATGATCCATGCATCACTGTGCAGATCCTTATCCGTCAGTCCGCTCTTGGTAGCGTAGGCTATCCCTTTAAAACGGGATGCCATTTTCGTCAGGAATGATGCAAAAAATCTGAACATCGCAGGTTGTTGTTTTGGTTATCGATGCGACCGTATTCTGAAGGAGGTGTCAGAAATAAGAAAGGCCCCCTTTCGGAGCCTCGTTGAATCAGACATTCAATCGTAAATCGCCAGTTCCCCGCATGATGCTGGCCCGAGATGCCCTCTAAGGAAGTTCGATGCCAAAGAAGCGATTGCCATCGTCTCGCCAGTTACGCGGCAAGTCGTCTTGATAGTCCAAATAGCCGGCAATCGCTTTGATCTGAGTCACTGTCCGCGTACGGAGAGTGAACATGCGATGGACGAGGTCAAGTGACGTAATGAAAGGAATTGCCAACTCTTTTGCGATGAAGCCCATACCACCATCGTCACTGACGGCTACAGTGGGCATGCCATCGTTTGTCAGTACGTAAACGTGGGCAAGAACGGCACAATCAGTTGGCGAGGGGATTGTGTGTCCGTTGTCCTTTATGGCGCGCCAAGACATTTCGGCATGTCTCCGAATATTCTTCCGCATTAGCATAATATTAGTTGGCTGCTTGTCGCGTAACGTCACGAACGATGTCAGATTCGCAGACCGGTTTTCGACATACTGAGCCTCGTCCGGCCAATGGAACTTGCTTTTCAATTTTGGCTGTTTTGCCCACTCGGTATGGACTTCAGAAGTAACCTGCGCAGTCTCCGGTGGAAGAATATATTGCTGCCCAAGTAAGGGATGAATGCTGTATGCGAGCCGCAAGTATGTGCAAGTATCGAGTAGATATAACAAGAGCTTTCTCGCCGGATTGTTGTTTTAAGCGGTGACCGGCTAATTGATAAGCGCCTGATACAGCGCTTTCGCATCAATAAGAGATATATCCATTACCTCGGCCAGCCAGCCAGCCCCATGAGCTGAGTCAGTCAGGTACTGGCGCATAATATTGTAAATTGGCGTTTTGAAAACAGATTCATTCTCTGAAATGTAGTCGGCTGCGTCGGGCTTGCCATCCGGGAAAAGCGCCTCTGAAATCAAAGGGAAGGACTTTTCGAAATTTTTCGATGCACCAAAAAAAGCTGATTTGTGTTGCGTGAAATCCTTCAACCCACGATTTTCCGCGTAACGGTTTAGGCGTTTTACAACGGTATAGAATGAAATTGTTCGTTCCTTGGCCACTCTCTTTATAGTGTTGATAATCACCGGTGCCGACTTGCCGATGATCCCATCATAAAGTTTTTCAGAGGCCGACTCTGGAAACAGTAAGGCTCCCGCGAACTCCTCTGCGAAGTCCTCGCCAGCATCAGAGCCGGCTAGCTTAGGCGTAAAGACATGCGCCAATTCGTGTGCCATCCAAAAATTGAAGTCGCAAGCATTGCTGTCTAGATTTAGGTAGATCCAGGTTGCGCCCGATTCCGGCAAAAGAATATGAAGTGCATTGCCGTGCGCATCCTTTTTCCCCCACATCACAGGAATAATCACAGCCCCCAACTCACTGAACGTTCCAATGAGATGTTGATAGCCGACCGCATCGTCTTCTTGAATACCAAGGGTCTTGCGCAGATCGCGAACCGCATGCTCCACATAGGAATATTCTAGGCTGGGATCGCGAAATTCAGCAGGTTTAAGAAGCTGATTTGGTAGATAGGTCGCGAGTGGGCGTAAAAGGCGTCCTTTTTCCCGGGCGTGCTCCATCTCATTTTCGGTAGTCGTATTTCCTGCTCGCTTTCGGTAGGCGACTACCGGCGCCGGTTGCAGTGGCTCGGTTCTAATAAAAAGGTCGTCGAACGACAACTCTAGAAGCAACGACAGTTTCAGAAGCCTTTGGGGCAAGGGCTGTGTCTCACCCTTTAACCATTGAGTAACGGCTGCCGGCTGCACACCTATACGTTCGGCAAGTGCGGCTTGAGTGTAGCCATGTGCTTTGATCGCGTGCGCTATTTGGGGGATGTTAAGGCGCGGTTCCATGGAGTTGGAGTATTAACTAGTCACAATTAATGGTCAAGCAATATTAAGTTTTATTAAGTGGTTTGTCTTGAATTATGTGGTTTAATAGCCAATTTTTCTCCCAGCTGCAGTCAGATATACTGGCGATCAGTAAGCTGCGCCACTCGAAGTTGTCACTAGCCACTAGGGTTGAGATGAGTGGGCGGCCCGCTACGTCATGCTGGATACGTAATAGCAATTTACTTGGTCTGTGGATAACTTTACGCTTTAAGCACACAGGTAAGTACACAATTTCAATGTGAAATTCCAAGACCTAGTGTGGCAAAGACTTCCCGCCGCTTGTTAGCTTCTGTGTTGATACCTGATATAAATAGCTTGAAAGGGTATTGAAAATCGGTTGAGGGCCACAATATTGATTTGGTCTCCTCCAACTCCCCCTAAGTTTTGGACTTAGCCCGCAACCGCAAGGTTGGCGGGCTTTTTTTTTTGCTTCATCGCAGATTGCTTTACTGCGCAGCAGGAGTAAAGTGAACGGGCACGTGCATCTTCCTTAAAACAGCAATTAACAAAGGAGATTCGTATGTCCGCACATACTTACAAGATAGTCGAACTCGTAGGATCGTCCACGATTGGGACTGACGATGCAATCCAGAACGCGATTTCCAAGGCAGCACTTACGGTGAAACACATTGACTGGTTTGAAGTCATTGGAACCCGGGGGCATATCGCGGACGGCAAGGTCGCTCACTATCAGGTCACGCTCAAGGTAGGCTTCAGGCTTTTGGATGGCGCATCCTGACCGGGGCGATTGCCGTATATAAATAGTAAATAACTTAAAAGGTCTTGAAAATTGGTCGAGGGGCACAATATTGATCTGGTCTCCTCCAAATCTCCCTAAATTTTTGGACTTAGCCCGCTGCCGCAAGGCTGGCGGGCTTTTTTTATTCGTTTCTTGAAAACACATCAAGCGATGACAATATAACAATAAAACCGGTTCGCAAACTCTTGGAAATTATTTTCAACGGCAAATATCTTGAACCAGCTTACCTCACCCAATCACGCCACAACACCGTCAGTACTGTCATCAATGCGGGCCCGATGAAGAGGCCGAGCAGTCCAAACGTCTGCGCGCCTCCGAGGATACCGAACAGGACCAGCAGGAACGGCAGGCGCGTCGAGCTGCCGATCAACAGTGGCCGCACCAGATGCTCGGCGATCAGCACGACAACAAAACCGAATACAAGGACGCTAATGGCGCCAACGGTTGCACCTTGCACGAAAAGCCACAGGGCCGCGCCGCAAAATATGATCGGCGCGCAAAACGGCAGCATGGCGGCGATCGCAGTCAGCAGGCCGAGTAGCGTCGCATGCGGCACACCGGCTATCGCGTAGGCGATGCCCAGCAGCGCACCCTCGCCGATACCGACAACCACCAGGCCGGCGACGGTGCCGCGCACGGCTGCCGTCATCTGGCTCGCGATCAGTGCGCCGTCGGGGCCAAAGGCGCGGCGGGTTGCCTTGACCAGGTTTTCGCTCATGCGCGAACCTGCCAGGAAGATGACGAAGAGCGTGATCAGCATGAAGCCGAACAGGATCAGCCCGTGTGCGGCGACCGCGCCAAAATGGCGGCCGAAAGCAACGGCCGTTTCACCGTGCAACCCGTTCATTACCGGCGAGTCGTGTAGCGGACGTGCGAGGTTTTCTTGCCACCAGCTTGCGATCTGCTGCGCCCCGAAAGGCACGTGATTGATCAGGTCAGGCAGCGGGATGCCGGTAGCCTCGGCCTGCTTGAACCAGGTGACGAAATCGTGCGTCTCGTGTGTCGCCTGTGCAATGACAAGTACGAAAGGCAACACGACGAACAACGCAACAGCAACTGTGAGCAATAAAGCGACGACAGTTGTGCGGGCCCGCGATCCACGTGACGCTTCCAGGCGCAACAGCAGGGGCCACAACGCTATCGCGATCACTGCAGCCCAAACGACTGCCGGGATAAAATCGCGCACAACCCATAGCGCGAGTATGACGAGCACCGCGTAGAGCGCGGTCGATGCGGCTTGCTGGATGTTCTTGTTGCCAGGTTCTGGCTCGCCAGACTTGCGTGGAATCATAGAGGTATATTTTTAGTTGATATGCGTCCTGGCCGGCCGGAGCCGTTTTCAATGGTAACTGAAACGTGTACATTCCACATATCGCACAATAAAGGGATCTATGAAATACCTCTCCAGGCTGCTCCGCGACGAGAACCTCTACATGTGCCTGTTGTGCATACCGATGATGTTTGCCATTTTAAGAGGCAGCAAATTTGGCATAGCTTATGTCGACAGCATGACGCTCAAGATTGGCATTGCAATCCTGGCTCTTTTTCTGACATTGAAAATGACCTGGCTGGCAACCTGGGTCATCCACATGGCAAAAAGCCTGTACAAGATTTGCGTCGGGAAGTAACGCGCTACGAGTCCCATCGACGCTCGATATCGATGGTCAACATCCGGCGCGATTGATGGACATCGTGCCCGCCACCTGCAATCGGTGATTAGTGATCAGTAGCGGTAAGGGTTGTCATCCCTGCGCCGTTCGCCACCCCGATCATCATGGTGCTCGTGCCGGTCGCCGCCATCACGATAACCACCGTCTCTCGGACCATATGGGGCAACTACGCAGCCGCTGAGCAGCACGGCCAGACCAAACAGGATAGCAAGACGTTTCATGACGTATTCCAGACTATTCAGGGATATACGTTTCGACGCTTGAATCCGCGCATCGTTCACCTCGCCCGAGATAACCGGCTCATTGTGGGAGCAGAAAGCGGAAACGGTTAACTGGCTGGCCGTTCAGTCAGACTCTCGCGCCAGTCGCCGGAATAGGCGAAAGTCGGGGCGTGGACTTCCTGGGCATACCAAAAATGTGTCCTGAGCTTATAGTTTGGCTCCATGAACCAATGGGCGTGCCCGCTTGCATCGATTGCCCACCAATGTGCGCCTTTGGGCGCATGTCTCCAGTCAACCTCGCCGTACATGTTTGCCTCTTGCTGTTCAGCTACAAAATACCTGCCTTGAAACGGTAATTCCTATAATTTTCATTATAGGAACCAGACGCCTGACAGACATCTACACAGAATAAAAATTCTGACAGGCGCATTGGTTGGCAAGTTCCGTTACTTGCACAGCACCGTGGCGATACAGCCGCTGCCGCTAGTCGACCACTGGAGTGGGGTGCCGGGGGTTGGTGTCAGCATGTAGGTATCTGTGGCAAGAATGCCGTCTTTTGCTTGCGGGACAACTGTGATAACGCCGTTCTTGGTGCTGACCGACGCCACGAGACCGCCAGGATTTCCGGTGGCGTCGGCAGGAATGCCATTGGTGCCGCCGTCGCAACCTGTGCCGGTGTTCAACTTCTGCACGCAAGCCTCAACGGCAGATTTAGCCGCGACGCTAGCCGCAATCACTTCTGCAAATTTTTCTTTCTTCAGATGGTTTTGATAAGCAGGTATGACAACCGCTGCCAAAATGCCAATGATCGCAACAACCAGCATCAACTCTATCAGCGTGAAACCTCGGTCCATCCTGGCAGGCAGGCGATGTGTATTTTTCATTTTGACACCCTCTGATTTAATGAAGCAGGCGAAGCTTCCTGTTAGAGAGCCGGAAGCTGGTTTTGTTCTTACTATTCGTGCAAGACATGGTGCTTGTGTTGCGGTGCTTGTGTTGCCTAAGATACATTTTATACATCTATTGCCAAAAATACAAAGTATCAGTTATTGGTTGTCAAATTTATTCGATGATCCCGGCTTTCCAGGCGATCGATTGCAACTGCCACCTTAGCTGTTAATTACTTTCTCGATACGGCGATCAGGAATTAACCACATGATCGCAACCACCACGTACAGCCCCAGCGCCAGCCATCGGTTGACGAAAGAGAATGGGATCGCAATCGCGTACGAAATCACCGAAATCTTGCCCTTGAAGTCATTGCCGACCGCCCGGGCCAAGGCCGATTCCTTTCCATGCAGCTTGATCAGCGTGCGGCTCAAAATGTTATAGGCGCCGCCGGCCATCAGCAGCACCACGCCATACAGCGCCACCGGCACTTCGGAAAAATGGTTTTCGCCCATCCAGCCGGTGGCGAACGGAATCAGCGAGAGCCAGAACAGCAGATGCAGATTGGCCCACAAAACCGAACCGTTGATCTTTTGTACCGCATGCAGCATGTGATGATGATTGTTCCAGTAGATGCCGGTATACACGAAACTGAGTATGTAGCTGACGAACACCGGCAGTATCAGCCACAGCGCTGCCAGGCTTGGTTCGTGCGGTACTTTCATTTCAAGCACCATGATGGTGATGATGATAGCGATGACGCCATCGCTGAATGCTTCCAGCCGGCTCTTTCCCATACAAGATTTCCTTTAACTCAGCTAAGCCCGATCCTGATTATCCATTTTCCAAGATTCTGTTGCATAAATCCGAATTTTGAACAGATAAGCATGGCAAATGCACAAAAGAGAAGACGATTTTGCATTCTGATTTTGCTACATTCAATTACTTAAAGTTACACTTGTTGCCCCTCCGAACAACATCTACTCATTATTGTCCGTACACTGAAATCATGAAACGGCGAAATCGCCAAATGGTGTGCAGGTAACCAGGAAATAAAATGAAAAAACTTTTAGCTTGTCTGGCGTTTGGTGCCATTGCCGCAGGTGCTTGCGGCAGCGCTGCAGCTCGCGTGGATGTCGGCGTTGGCATTTACGTCGAGCCGCCGCAACCGTATTACCCGCCGGTTGTGCAGTATGAACCGCGTTACGTTCCTGCGCCGGTATATTACCCTGCGCAGCCGGTCTATGTGGAACCCGGCTGGCGCGAGCGCCGCGAATGGCGGGAGCGTCGTGACGACGAGTGGCGCCGCGAAGACTGGCGTCGTCGGGAAGGTTGGCGTAAGCATCGCGGTCATCACGATGATGATGATTGAGATTAAATCCCGTTGATTCAGTCCTGTAGAACCGAGCCCGCTGCCAGCGGGCTTTTTTTACGGCTAACGTCCCCAGCATTCTGCCAGTGAGGCAGTATTGCCGATTAGTCCACGTGCGCCGGTGTGGTCCAAAGTGAATGTGCCGCATTTGTCGGCGACAACCGGCGCCGCTTGCAGTTGATAGGCTGTGGCATGGGTTTGCCCAGCCGCCAGGCTGATCGCATACTTTGCCGTACCGCTTTGCGGCGAACGATTCAAGCCATCCGGCAGGACAGGAAGCTGGTTATCGCTGCCAAGATAGTTGTGATGCACGGAGAAACGGCGCTCTATCCAGTTAGCGGCTTCCAGCATGATTGCTCGCGCGGCGACGCGTTGGCTGCGCCTGACGTACTCGCTATAACCAGGTAACGCTATGCTGCTCAGGATAGCGATGATCGCCACTACGATCATGATTTCGACCAAGGTGAAACCTCTTTGCGTGCCCATGCTCCTTGTGCCTAGCCCGGATCAACGCTACTCGATGGCACCGGCAATTGACGCCAGGTTCTTATCGGGCGTCGTGTGGCCGGGTTCAGGTCGAGCGTTTGCAGCCCACCGTCACGGCCTCTTATGACGAGTTGCCGGCGGCCATCCGGCAACGTGATGAGGGCGGGGGTCACGGCTGAAACGGTTACTTCCAGCATTGAAACCTCTTGCGGGAAAGCGGCGAGCGCTGCTTCGGCGGTGGCGCCGCCTGTGGTGAAGTCGATTGCGATCAGATACGATTTTTCGGCGCTGGAAGAGTAGGTCAGTGCCCACAATACGCCATCGACGATCTGTAATTTTCCGACTACCTGGCCGACTTTGGCGGGCAGGTCGATGTACCAGCCGCCTTGCATGCTCCAGTTGATGGTATTGCTGGTCAATTGCCATTTTCCAGCATCGCTATCCGTTTCTGTCAGGGTTTGTTTCTGCAACTGGCTTCTGCTCGCAGCAGGAGTAGCACCTGTTTTTTCCACAATGCCGTACAAACTTGCTGTTTGCGACTTGCTCTTGGCATCGTCCTCCGCTTTCCCTGCGCCAAACATGATGATGGCGCCACCTTGGGGATGATGCTCAAGCAGGGGTTGCTGCATCAGGGATTGCATCTTGCCGCCGCTATCGGCAGCCACAAACAGGGGGCTACCGTCGAACGCGACTTGCCAGCGGTCCGGCTCACTTGCGCCAAGGTCGAATTTCCAAAGGCTGCCTGGCAAGTCGCCGGCATAGGCGGCAACTACTTCACGTTGCTGACTAAAGACCATGGCCGGCGTCCCCAAGCCGTTTGGAGCCACGGAATCAGCGGCGCCAGCCACCAGCTTTTTAATCAACCTGCCGCTAGCCAGGTCGACCAGAACCATGACGGCGCGTTGCTTCTCACTCTGATAACCATTGCCATACAGCGCGGCCCAACGACCGTTGCGCAAGCGAATCGCGAAGGCCTCGCCCAGCAAGTAGCCCATATCTTCATCAGCGACTCCCTGGCCGTCATCTTCCCCGCTTTTTTGCCATAGGAGAGTGGATATCTGCGCTTCCGGATCGCTGACATCGATCGCAAACAGACTCTTCGCTGCGGCGCCGGTTGAACCCAGGAGGATGGTTTTCCACGTGGCGCTCCCGCTATTGCCGAGATAGGCATCGCCGGCGGTGATCTGACCATCAACGAATAAACGATGTACGTAGTCGATATCGCTCAATAACGGTAAATGCTCAAAGATGGCGCGTGGAATGAACGCGATCTTTTCGATACCGCTGATCGCATCGAAACCATGCAGCATGCCATCATTGGCGCCAACGTAGAGCATGGCGCGGCGCTGCCTCTTGCTATCGACAAACTGCCGGTAACTACTACCGCCATCAGTTGCCGACAGCAACTGATAAGCCGAATCGAAGACACCGACATACAACGGTGCCGAATTGATGATGTCGCCCAGCTTGCCTTTGCGATCCCGGAACTGGCCGACGCCATGTCCGATTTCCAACTCGTCGTTCCCTCTCAGGTATTGCAGGACATCCTCCGAGGATAAGACGGATTTTTGCATGTCGCTCAAACGCCACCATTCAAATGGCAGCATTTGAACCGCAGCGCTGTCTTCTGCGGTCAGGATGCGGCGTACCTGCCACGGCGGAATCAAATCGGCCGCATCCCATTGCGCTGTTTCGGAAACACCGTTTTTACCGATCGGATAGGCTTTGACATGACCTTGCCATGTGATGGCTTCGTGGCTGGTTGTATAGATGAACGGTTGATCATCCGGCGTATTTGCGGCCTGGGCAGTGCCAGACATCAGAATGACAGCGCAGATGCCGGGAAAGACAGCTTTCATGTCTGGCGCCTTCTCCATGAGGAACGACGTAATCAACGTTAGCAACATTACAGAAGCAAATAACTTTGCAACACCACAACCGCCGCGGTACTCGCGCCTATCCCGCGCGCAGTAACCCTGTACGCTGGCCGTTGTTGTGGAAGCTGCTGCTGATACTGCAGGTCGCCATCGAACTGCAATTTCTCAACCAGGCAACGCGATGGCATCGCAGCCGCCGCGCCTTCGCTGCCCACGCGCGGCACGATTATCGAGACATTGCTGTTACTCCAGCTATCTGCGATTTCCCAATAGGGTTTGCTATTTGCGCCGTCGATCGGAATCGGCCCTTGCTTAAGCTGCGGGATAGTAATCGGCGATAACTGCAACTGGTTTCCGCAAAAGCGCAGGGCGTGTTCGGCGGCCTGGAATGCCATCTGCTGGTTGCCGGCATTCGCGGCCATTTTTTCTTCAAGCAGCGCGGCACGCAATGCGGTGAAACCCAGAAACATCATGACCATCAGAAAAATCAACACCATGGGTAAGACCACACCAGATTGCGGGCGCATTTTCCGACGATCATTCTTCATGGGGAAACCGTCGCAGCGTAGCAAGACACGTCTCGATGCACCACCGGATCGGCCGCCGTAGGCTGGCAATTTCTCGCGGTCGGAGTGGCGCCGTCCGCCACCGCAAGCAAATCCAGGAAATACACCTTGACCGTGAAACCATCGGCCACCGAACCGGCGATCTCACCCCAGCCGCCGACCATTGCATTGCCGAGGCCGGTACGCCATTCATGGATATCTTTTGCCGCCAGTTCCTGCGAAGTGCAACTCCCGGGATCAGGGCAAGATGGCGCAGATTCACCGAGCACGGGATATCTCTGCTGCGACAGATTGTAGGCGCCGTCGTGGGCGCCGCGGATATTGGCCCGCATGCGATCGGCCAGGTCGGCGCTGAACTGACTGGCCATTGAACGCAGGTGCGCCGTTTTCTGATAGCGCAACGCAACGATCTGCATGCTGATCAAGGCAAACATGGCGAAGACCATGATGACGATCGCCACCAGCACTTCTATCATGCCGATCCCCGACTGCGTGGCGCTGTGATTGCCGGCTAAGCTCATACCTTTCCTCCTTTCAGTCGAACATCTTCTGAAAAGAATTATAGGAATGGCATATCGGCGAGGGAATAGGTTATAGGCCTAAGTGTGCGGCAGGCAGTGCCTAAATAAACTGCAAGCTAAACTTCAAGCAAATTTATCCAGCAGTGCGGCCAGATGCCTGGCGCTTTGCTGTACTTGCTCAGGACCGCCTGCAGCAGCGGTGTGAGTGACGATGGCATCGGTCAGCAGGATGACGAATGCCCGGTCCAGCGCCTTGCGGGCGGCGGCCAGTTGCTGGGCGACGCCATCGCAATCTGCCGGCACTGCGGCATTGGCAATCAGTTTCTGCACACCGCGAATCTGGCCTTCGACCCGCGCCAGACGGTGCAACAAATCCTTTTTCTGTTCATCCGTCAGCGCCGTGCCGTGCACGACTTTTATAGGGGTATCGCTCAAAGTCAACCTCCTTGATTCAACGATAAAGGCAACGGAAAACTAAGTGTAACCTTAAGACCGGGAGTCTGATCCTTGCTATCGTCTGCCGCAGAAAGCGTAATCTGCGCCTGATGCATAGAGGCGATATCGCGCACGATCGATAAGCCGAGACCGGCGCCGCCCGGGTTTTGCTGCTGCGCCGACGGCGCCCGATAGAAGGCGGAAAACACACGCTCCCGATCTTCTTCAGCAATACCCATGCCGCTGTCTTCCACTTCCAGTATGGCACGACGCGCCAGATTATCGCGGCGCAGCCTCAGGACGATCTTGCCGCCGACAGGCGTGTAATGAATCGCATTGTCCAGCAAATTGCTGATCAATTCGTGCAGCAGCAGCGCATTGCCGTTGACGGTCAATTGGTCGGTGGCGTCGAACGACAGATCGATCTGCTTTTTCACCGCGCTACGCGCCTGCTCCAGTCCAACCTGGCGTGTAATGTCGGTCAGCGACACCGGTTCGATGCCACTCTCTGCGGCGCCGTGCTCGGCGCGCGCCAGCGTCAGCAGCCGATTTGCCAGATGGACGGTGGCATCGGTGGTGCCGGCAATGCTGGCGACGATTTCACGCAGGTCTTGCCAGGCGCGCGGGTCGTTGGGATTACGGTCAAATTCGCGCAGGGCCAGTTCAGCTTGCGTCTTGAGTACGGTGAGCGGTGTGCGCAGTTGATGCGAGGCATCGGCGATGAACCGGCGCTGACCGGTGATCAGCGCCTGCAGCCGTCCCATGTAACCATTCATGGCAACCACCAGCGGCCGCACTTCCCGGTGCACCTGGTTGACCTCGAAATCGGCCAGGTCGGTGGTGGCGCGCGCTTCCACCGCTGCTTTCAATTGCATCAACGGGCGCAATACAAACCGCACCGCAAACCACACCAGCAAAGCCGCCACCGTCACCAGCAAACCTTGGCGCCACATGGTGCTGAAGAGAATTTTACGGGTCAGGTCGCTGCGTGCATCCATGGTTTCGCCAACCTGGATCAGGGCGATGCCGCGCATCGAATCGTCGTACACGGGTTGATACAGGGCGGCAATCCGGACCGGCTGGTTGTGATAGTTGGCGTGATAAAAACGCACCAGCGCCGGATAGATTTCCGAGCGCGGCACGTCCGGCGGCAATGCCGGCAAATCCTCATAGCCGGAAACGAATTCTCCGTTAGTGCCTGTGACCTTGTAATAGATACGTCCCAGCGTATCGGTTTCAAAACTGTCCAGCGCCACATACGGCACATCGGCGACCACCTTGCCGTCGACCACCGAGACCCGCTCGGCAAGCGCCCGGGTCGAGGCGAGCAGCGCGCGGTCATACGCCAGGTCGGCCACATCGAGCGCGTTGCGATAGACGGAAAATGCATCCAGCGCTACCACCAGCAACAAGGGGATCAGGAGCCAGCTCAACAGCTGGCTGCGCAAGCTGCCTAACGATTTTGCCGGCTTGGGCTTGACTTCCGTTGCGGCTGGATGGATTGGCGGCGTCGTCATTTTTCCGCGACAACTTCCAGCAGATAGCCGAGGCCGCGCAGGGTGGTGATGGCGACGGCTTCGGTATCGGTATCGGTGCGCTGCAATTTCTTGCGCAATCGATGGATATAGATTTCAATCGCGTCCGGATTGGCGTCATCGACCAGCGAAAATACCTCATCGAACAATTTTTCCTTGGATACCACGCGGCCGGTGCGGCTGATCAGCACCTCCAGCACGGCATGCTCGCGTGGCGTCAGCGCCAGTACTGCATTGCCGTAGCTGAACATGCGCGATACCGTATCGAACTGCAACGCGCCGCAGCTATAGATCGGCGCCTCGCCGCCATGCGCACGACGCAGCAGCGCCTTGACGCGCGCCTCCAGCTCAACCAGCTCGAACGGCTTGGCCAGGTAATCGTCAGCGCCAAGATTGAGGCCCTGCACCCGATCTTGCAAGCCGCCGCGCGCGGTCAGGATCAGTACCGGTGTTTTGCTGCCGCGGGCGCGCAGACGCTTCAAGACTTCCAGGCCGTCCATTTTCGGCAAGCTCAGGTCCAGTATCACCAAGGCATACTGCTGGGTGTGCAGCAAACTGTCGGCGTCGGCGCCGTTCATGGCGCACTCGACCGACCAATGCGCATCCTGCAGCGCCTTGGTCAGCCAGCGCGATAACTCGACATGGTCTTCAATCAGTAAAATCCGCATGGCTGTGGGCAAGTAATGAGCAAGTAATGAGCAAGTAATGAGCGACTAATGGCTAAAATTCAAAAACAGCCGTCAATACTCACACAGAAAACCGCGCTTGGCAAAATCTGAGTGAAAGGAAAATGAAAGACTGCGGCCGTTATGATGCAAAAAAATGACTAAAGCCCTGGTTTCGCATTTGCTCGCATACTCACTAGTATCGCAGCTGAAACAACAACAGAATGGGTAGGAGACAATGACTTCCGTTATCAACTGGATTGGTGCACTCGGTGTATGTATCACGCTCGGCGCTCACGCGGCGCCGGTGCAATCGCATGTGCAATGCATCGCCCCGGCAAAGCCAGGCGGCGGCATGGCCGTGACTTGCAAGCTGATCCAGAAAGGCTTGCAACTGCCAGCTGCAGGCGCAGCTTCGGATACCTCTGTCAAGATCAGTTACTTGCCAGGCGGCATCGGTGCTGTGGCCTGGAATTCCATCGTCACGCAACGGCGTGCTGAAGCCGATACGCTAGTGGCGTTTTCCGGCGGTTCCCTGATGAATCTGGCGCAAGGAAAATATGGCGACGCCGATGTCAACAATGTGCGTTGGGTAGCGGCGGTCGGCGTCGACTACGGCATGATCGCGGTGCGCGCCGATTCACCGTACAAGACCTTGCACGACTTGCTGGACGCGCTCAAGAAAAATCCGGGCAAGATCACCATCGGCGCTGCCGGCACCGTCGGCAGCCAGGACTGGCTGAAGATTTCCATGCTGGCCAAACAGAACCAGATTGATCCCAAGACGCTGCGCTTTGTCGCGCTGGAAGGCGGCGGCGAGGCATTTACGGCTCTGCATGCCGGCCATGTGCAGGTGGTTTCCGGCGATGCTTCAGAAGCCACTCTGCATTCCCTGGACGGCGAGATCCGCGTGCTGGTGGTGTTATCCGACCAGCGCCTGCCGGGCGCGCTGGCCCACGTGCCGACGGCGCGCGAGCAAGGCATGCCGGTCAGCTGGCCGATCATACGCGGCGTCTACATGGGCCCGCAAGTCAGCGATGCCGACTACAGGCGTTGGGTCGGCACTTTCGACAAAATGATGGCGACTCCCGAATTCGACCGCCTGCGCGCCAGCAATGGCTTGTATCCATTCGCGATGAGCGGCGACAAGCTCACTGCATATATTAGAAAAACCGTTGATGACTACCACAAGCAATCGATTCAGCTTGGCCTGATCAGATAAATCCGGCCGCAGCCTGCTGATCTTGCAGGTCCGGCAAAACCCCGCAAGCAATGCCAGATGACAGCCATCACATGGCGGGCTTCTGCTCGCCTGCGCCTTTTGACGAATTTTGATGAATTTTGAATGCTTCACAGCCCTTTTGCAGTACCCATAACTACCAGGAGATGATACCCATGCTGATCAAAAAACCTCTGGCAAGCGCACTTGCCGTTCTGTCCTTGAGCTTGACGCTGAATGCTTCGGCGCAGGCGCCGGCTGGCTATCCAGCCGACTATGCAAAGATCGTCGACGGCGCAAAAAAAGAAGGCAAGCTGGTGATTTACAGCGCCACCGATTCCAAGGCGGCAGAACCTTTAATCAAGGATTTCAGCGCGCTTTATCCAGGCGTTAAAGTTGAATTCAACGACATGAATTCAACCGAGGTATACAACCGCTTCATCTCGGAAGCAGCTGCCGGCGGCGCCACTGCCGACGTGTTGTGGTCATCGGCGATGGATTTGCAATTCAAGCTGGTCAGCGAAGGTTATGGCGCGGTGTACAAATCGCATGAAGCCACTGCGATTCCAGCCTGGGCCAATTACAAGGATAGCGCTTACGGCACAACTTTCGAGCCGCTGGCAATCGTGTATAACAAACGGCTGGTCAGCGCCGATGAAGTCCCGGCAACCCATGCCGACCTGACCAAATTGCTGAACACCAAGGCTGACAAGTTCCGCAACAAGGTCACCACCTACGATATCGAAAAATCGGGCGTCGGCTTTTCGTTCATTACCGAAGATGCGCAAATCAATCCGCAATTCTGGGATCTGGCAAAAGCATTCGGTGATGTAGCCGTCCGGGTGCAATCGTCGACCGGCACCATGCTGGAGAGAATTTCGTCCGGCGAAAACCTGATCGGCTACAACGTGATCGGCTCTTACGCCCAGGCTCGGGCTGCAAAAGATCCGTCGCTCGGCGTCGTATTCACCAAGGATTACAACCTGGTGCTGTCGCGCGTGGCGTTCATCAACAAGTCTGCAAAGAACATGAATGCGGCCAAGTTGTGGATCGACTATCTGTTGTCCAAGCGCGGCCAAAGCATCATCTCGAATGAATCCCAGCTGTATTCATTGCGTTCGGATGTCAGCGGCCATGCGACGCTGGCTAGCCTGACGACACAACTCGGCAGCGCCCTCAAGCCAATCGCGATTACACCGGCCTTGCTGGAATACCTGGACCAGACCAAGCGCCTGGCATTCCTGAAGCAATGGAAAGCCGCTGCAGGGAAAAAATAATTCAACAACTTCATCCCCGCGCAAGCGGGGATGAAAGATTTTCAAGATTCAGGTTTTCTGCAAGGTACAACTATGTCATCCATTTCTCCTCCCCATCCGCTGGCCAGCCGTTCCCGGCTGGCGCGCCTACGCCGGCCGCACCTCAACTGGCCGCGCGGGCTGGTGGTTACGCTGGCGGCGATAGCCATTTTTCTACCGCTGGTACTGATTTTTTATCAAAGCTTTTTATCCGCGCCGTTTTTCGCGCCGGTCAAAACCCTGAGCCTGGAACCGTATCGCTTCATTTTCGACGATCCGGATTTCCGTCAGGCCTTCATTAACGGCTTGCTGCTGGCTACCGGCCTGGCATTTATTGCCGTGCCACTGGGCGGCATGCTGGCATTCCTGATGGTGCGCACCGACCTGCCTGGCCGCAACTGGATTGCGCCGATGCTGCTGGTGCCGATTTTCGTATCGCCGATGGTGATCGCCTTCGGCTACGTGGTATCGATGGGACCGGTTGGTTTCTATACGGTGTGGATGCAAGACCTGTTACGGATGATCGGCATCGAAGCGACGCCGTGGAATGTGTATGCCTTCCCCAGCATCGTCATCATCGCCGGCCTGACCCATGTGCCGCACGTTTACCTGTACGCTTCGGCCGCGCTGAAGAGCCTGGGCGCCGACGTCGAAGAAGCGGCGCGCGTGGCCGGTGCTTCGCCGTTGCAAGTAGCGCTGAATGTCTCGCTGCCGATGATCATGCCGGCGCTGGCCTATGCAGGCGTGCTGGTGTTTTTCCTGGGTTTCGAAGTGTTCGGACTGGTGCTGGTGCTGGGCGATCCGGAAGGCCACCTGGTGCTGCCGACTTATCTGTACAAACTCACCAACAAACTCGGCACGCCTTCCTATCATTTGATGGCTGCAGTTGCCGTGTGCCTGGTGGCGGTGACCTTGCCGCTGGTGATGATCCAGCGCTGGCTGCTGCGTTCGGCCAACAAGTATGTATCGATCAAGGGCAAGGGCGCGCGCCAGAAAGCGCTGCCGCTGGGTAAATGGAAATGGCTGGCGTTCAGCCTGATCGCCGCATGGCTGATTTTCACGATCGTGATTCCGTTGTCCGGCATCGCCTTGCGTGCGTTTGTGTCGCATTGGGGTTACGGCGTATCGCTGCTGGATACCTTGACCTTGCAGCACTTCCGCGATATCTGGGACCAGCCGGCGCTGGTGCGCGGCATCGTCAACACCATCATGATCGGTGTCATCGGCGGCGCGCTTGCGGTGGCTTGCTATTGCTGTATCGCACTTGCCATGCATCGCAAATCGGATGGCATCACCCGTTTCCTCGATTACAGCGTGCTTATCCCGCGCGCTGTACCGGGCTTGCTGGCCGGCCTGTCGTTCCTGTGGGTGTTCCTGTTCGTGCCATCTTTCCTCGACAGCATGCTGAAGGGTTATGACAACCTTGTAGCGCAATGGCTGGTGGAGAATTTCATTCCGCAATTGCGTGAACTGCGTTCCACCATTTTCTCGGTGTGGCTGGCGTACTCGGTGGTGTGGCTGGCGTATGGCTTGCGCCTGATTACCACAGCGCTGTTGCAGGTCGGTCCGGAACTGGAAGAAGCGGCGCGCGCGGTCGGCGCGCGCCGTTCGCAGGTGACGCGCGATGTCACGTTGCCGCTGGTGCGCTACGGCATACTCGGCGCGTGGCTGATGGTGTTCCTGATTTTCGAACGCGAATATTCGACCGGCGTCTATCTGCTGTCGCCCGGCACCGAAGTCATCGGCGCCCTGATCGTTTCGCTGTGGGCCTCGGGCTCG
Organism: Collimonas antrihumi; assembly: GCF_018304965.1. GTDB lineage: Bacteria > Pseudomonadota > Gammaproteobacteria > Burkholderiales > Burkholderiaceae_D > Collimonas > Collimonas antrihumi. Next base: position 89,617 of record NZ_JAGQED010000012.1, on the reverse strand, counting down.
GTCGATCTGGTTGCCACTCTCTCCTTTATCAACATCACGCTGGTGGCCATCGGCCTTGGCATTGCACTGCGCTTTGGCGTGAAGTTGCACGACTAAATTGCACGAATAAATTGCACGAATAAGCTGCACGACCATGTTGCAACACTAATCAGGAAATCATCATGAGTGAATTAAGCGTCAATAACTTGCATCTCGACTACGGCAGCGGCGCCAGTGCCAATCCGATTCTCAAAGGTGTGTCGATGGAATTGCAACGCGGTGAAGTAGTTGCGTTGCTGGGACCGTCCGGCAGCGGCAAGACTACCTTGCTGCGCGCGGTAGCCGGTCTGGAATCGCCGAAATCTGGCAACATACAGATCGGCGAACGCGCCATGTTTGACGGCCAGCGCAAACTGGAAATTCCGGCGGAAGAACGCAATCTGGGCCTGGTATTCCAGTCCTACGCGCTGTGGCCGCACAAGACCGTGCTCGACAACGTCGCCTACGGTTTGAAACTGCGGAAAATGAACGGCAGCGACATTGCCGAACGCGTCAAAACAGTGTTGAACCAACTCGGCCTCGGCCATCTGGGTGACCGCTTCCCGCATCAATTGTCTGGCGGCCAGCAACAGCGCGTCGCGATTGCCCGCGCGCTGGTGTACAACCCGCCGGTCATCCTGCTGGACGAACCGCTATCCAACCTGGATGCCAAGCTGCGCGAAGAAGCGCGGGCCTTTCTGCGTGAGCTGATCGTGCGGCTAGGCTTGTCGGCGTTGATGGTGACGCACGACCAGGCCGAGGCGATGGCGATTTCGGACCGCATCCTCTTGCTCAACAACGGCAAGATTGAACAGCAGGGTACACCGCAACGCATGTATGAAACGCCGGATACGTTGTTTACGGCGGAGTTCATGGGCAGCAACAACCGCCTTCCGGCCAAGGTGTTGCAGCGCGACGGCGATCAAGCCTTGTTGCAGATCGAGGGCGGCCATGTGAAGGCGACGCTGCGTGGCGAGGCCATCAATAACGACGGCAAGGATGCAGTCGCGATAACCCGCGTCGAGCAAGTCAACATCTCAGACACACCTGTGGATAACGCCATCAAGCTGCCGCTGTCGACCTGCATGTACCTGGGCGACCGTTGGGAATGTGTGTTCCGCAACACTGCCGCAAGCGGCGCCGACAGCACCGTGTTGCGCGCCTATGCGCGGCATAGGCTGGCGCCGGGCGAGTACTGGCTGCAATTGCCGCAAGCCTCGCTGTGGGCCTTCTAGCCAGAGATTCAGACATATAGAGATGTAGAGATATAGAAACAGGAAAGGGGGAAGTTATAAAAGGGGAGTTCTATCGACATCCGACAACAGCCTTTGTGCAGCTTAACCATCACCGCACAGTCAACAAAGAAAACGCAGCCCACAGAAAAATATTACACAACGGAGGAACAACAATGAAAAGAAAATACCTGGCGTCAGCCATCTTTACTGCACTCGGCCTGCTGGCATCCGGCGCTTACGCGCAATCCAGCGTCACTGTCTACGGTCTCGTCGACACCGGCGTCGAATATGTGAATAACGCCAATGCTAACAAGGATGGCGTGGTCCGCTTGAGTTCCGGGGCCATGAATACTTCGCGCATCGGTTTCCGCGGTACCGAGGACCTGGGCGGCGGGCTGAAGGCGGTATTCCAGCTGGAGGACGGCTTCAAGACCGATACCGGCGAATTCGACAGCCCTGGCCTGCTGTTCGGCCGCCAAGCCAATGTGGGATTGGAAGGCAGCTTCGGACGCATCGTCGCGGGCCGTTCCTACTCCACCACCTATGACTTCATCTTGCCATTCGACCCTATGGGTTATTCCGGCCAGTATTCATGGGTGACTTCGGCCGGCGCTACCGGCGGCCGTAAAGACGGCATGCTGACCAACCTGCCGAACATGCTCAAGTACACGGGGAAATTCGGCAGCTTCAAGCTGGGCGCAACCTATGGCTTCGGTGAAGTTGCCGGCAGCACCGGCGACACAGCGAAATACGCGCTAGGCGCCGGTTACGAAAACGGCCCGTTCCGGGTCGCTGCCACATTTGACCGGGTCAACGGCACTGCGGCAGTCGCCGGCGGCGCTTACGACAAGGCCACCAGCATCCACTTGGCCGGCGGGTACCAAATCAGCAGCACGCTGGATCTGAGCCTGGGTTATCGCAACTACAAGAAGACGCTGGCATCGAACGCGGCCGATCTGCGTAGCGATTTCTTCTGGGGCGGCGCTAGCTATAAGGTGACGCCGGTAGTGACGCTGATCGGCGCAGTCTACTATCAGAACATCAAGAACGTAGCCAGCGGCAAGGATGCCGATCCGATCATGTATTCGGTACGCGGCAAATATGCACTCTCGAAACGCACCGATCTGTACCTGAGCGCGGCCTACGCCAAAGCCAAGAACCAGCAACTGGTAGGCGTGTCGCGTGACGATGTTGCCTACGGCACCAGCCAGACCGGCGTTATTGGCGGGATTCAGCACCGGTTCTAAAGTTCGCATTATTGCCTGGTGAGACGCACTATAACTTGCGTCTTTACCGGGCTGTTTTTTACGCGAAAGACATGACGTATTTTTTGTCATGTCTTTTGTGTTTTTTACATCCGGTTTTTATCAATATAGTCCGTGATCCCCCTGACCTTGAATGCTGACGTAGAATGTTTCGTCAAAAAAATAATTCCCAGAACCAATATCAGGAGAATTGATGCAAATTTCTACACGACGTATTTCACGACATATCTCGCTATGCGGATTGATGTTGACCGCGGCAGCGGGAGTGATGGGATGCTCGGCAATTGGCGATACGCCAACCAAGACATCACAAGCCACCACCACCGCAGCGCTCGCTGCAAGTTCTCCCTTCGCCCAGATCAGTTCTCTGCCATACAACCTGCCGCCGTTCGACAAAATCAAGGACTCCGACTACAAGCCGTCATTCGAAGCCGGCATGGCGCAGCAACGCCAGGAAGTCAACGCGATCGCAGCCAATCCGGCGGCGCCGAGTTTCGACAATACTATCCTCCCGCTGGAGCGCTCCGGCCAAATGCTGGCACGCGTCGCGGACGTGTTTTTCAACCTGGTCAGCGCCAATACCAGTCCTGAGCTGGACCAGACCCAACAAGACATTGCGCCCGAGCTGGCTGCGCACAAAGACGCCATCTTCCTGGATCCGCAACTATTCGCCCGCGTAGAACAGCTGTACCAGCAACGCAGCACGCTTGGCCTCGATCCCGAATCGCTGCGGCTGCTGGAGCGCTATCGCACGGAATTCGTCCGCGCCGGCGCCCGTTTGTCTGCAGCCGACAAGGACCAGCTGCGCAAGCTGAATCAACAGATCTCCACGCTCACCACGCAATTCCAGCAAACCCTGCTGAAAGCGAATAACGACAGCGCCGTAGTGGTCGACAAACGGGCCGATCTGGACGGTTTGTCGCCGGAGTCCATCGACGCCGCCGCGCAAGCTGCAAGCAGCCGCAAACTCGACGGCAAATGGCTGATCGCGCTGCAGAACACGACCGACCAGCCGCTACTGGCGCAGCTCAAGAATCGCCAGCTGCGCGAGCGCATCTATACCGCCTCGATCAACCGTGCGAATGGCGGCGGCGACGATAATGTCGCGGCTGTCGCCCAGATCGTCAAACTGCGCGCCCAGCGTGCCGCATTGCTGGGTTACCCTAGCCACGCCGCCTATGTGCTGGAAGACGAAACCGCCGGCACGCCCACCGCCGTCAACCGCATGCTGGGACAACTGGCGCCGGCAGCAGCAGCCAACGCCCGAAAAGAAGCGGCAGTGATGCAACAGCTGATCGACCGCCAGGCTAAAGCCAGCCATACCAAGCCATTCAAGTTGCAACCGTGGGACTGGGCGTTTTACGCCGAGCAGGTGCGCAAGGCGCGCTACAGCTTCGACGAATCACAGACCAAGCCTTACTTCGAATTGAATCATGTGCTGCAGGACGGCGTGTTCTACGCGGCCCACGAGCTATATGGCTTGAGCTTCAAGGAACGCACCGATCTGCCGGTCTACCAGCAAGACGTACGCGTGTTCGAAGTGTTTAACCAGGATGGCTCGCCATTGGCCTTGTTCCTGTTCGATCCTTTTGCGCGCGAAAACAAGCAGGGCGGGGCCTGGATGAACAGCTACGTGTCGCAGTCGAGGCTGCTCGGAACCAAACCGGTGGTGTCCAACAATATCAACATCGTCAAACCACCGGCCGGCAAACCTGTGTTGCTCACTTTCGACGAAGTCAACACCATGTTCCACGAGTTCGGCCATGCCTTGCACGGCATGTTCTCCAACGTCCGGTATTCGCGCTTCTCTGGCGCCAACGTACCGGCCGACTTTGTCGAATATCCGTCGCAGTTCAATGAAATGTGGTCGCACAATCCGCAAGTCCTGGCGCACTATGCCAAGCACTACAAGACCGGTAAGCCGATGCCGCGGGCGCTGGTCAACAAGGTCTTGGCTGCACGTAAATTCAATGCAGGTTTCGAAAGCTCCGAGTATCTGGCAGCGTCAATACTGGACCAGGCCTGGCACCAGCTGCCGGCCGACCAGACTCCTGCTGCAAAAGAAGTAATGGCGTTTGAAGCGAAAGCGTTGCAGACGGCAGCGGGCAGCGACGGTTACGTGGTGCCACCGCGTTACCACACAGCGTATTTCCAGCACATCTTCGCCAACGGTTACTCGGCAGGTTATTACGCTTATATCTGGAGCGACGTGCTGGCCAAGGATACCGAGCACTGGATGAACACCCACGGCGGCTTGAAACGCGCCAACGGCGACCTGCTGCGCTCCAAGGTGTTGTCGCGTGGCTTCAGCTCCGATCCGAGTGCTTTGTTCAAGGATTTCTATGGGCGCGGACCGGAAGTCGGCCCATTGCTGGAGGCACGCGGTTTGACGGAAGCCGCGAAATAATCGGAATGAACGTAAAAACGGGGCAGAAAATCTGCCCCGTTTTTTTTCTCGGAAATCCGTGTTGGAGCCGGGTAGGGTGGGCAAGTTTTTTGCCCACGTGCTAGCAAGATAACCGGCGTCAGAAATTTACGGTCCGCGTGGGCATTCATGCCCACCCTACGGAAGCCGTTATAAGGGTTCAAACACGCCCGCCGCCCGATTTTTTTCGACTTTATCCCACGCAAAAATCTTGCCGTTCATCGCCACATACACGCCAGGCGGTAGGGCTTGCGCGACGCCGCAAGCAAAGCCGAAATTGAACAGGGCGTCGGAATTATCGATGGCGTAGGGAATCATCGCGCCGGTCACCACGATCGTCTTGTCCAGCGCGGCAGCACCCAGCACGGCTGCCGTCTCACGCATGGTGTCGGTGCCGTGGATGATCACTATCGACTGTTCCGCAGCATGCGTGCAGGAGGCCAGCACGCGGCGGCGATCTATGTCCTGCATGTCGAGTGAATCCAGCAAAGGCAATTCTTCCAGCGCGATCTCGGTGGTGATGCGTGCGCGCTGGATCACTTGCGGCAGGTGGCTGGCGGCAAAAGTCAATTTACCGGCGATCTCGTCGTAATGCTTATCGAAGGTGCCACCGGTGGCGATGATACGTAAAGCCATGGGAATCCGTTTCCTTTTCAATAATTGTGATTGTGGTTGATCGCGGTCATTTCGGCGGGTTACGTGGACTATGCGGACTATCCGGATTGCGCCGACGACGCGTGAACAATGAAAACAGTATAAATACCACGATCAACGCTGCCGCCGCCAGCCCCCAGGGCAATAAAGACAGCATGGGCGAAACCGGTCCCCCGTGACGCTGGGTTTTGACAACTTCTGGTGTGATGGCCGGCGCGTCTGCATGACCGTATTGCTTCAGGATGTAGTTGGCCAGCGTTGCAATCTGAGCATCGTTCAAATGATCCGCGAAGCCGGGCATAAAGGCTTCATCATCCTTGCCGCGACGCTGCACGCCATTGAGGATCACCATCAGCAGATTGCCTGGCTCGCGCGCACCCACCACGCTGTTGCTGAACAGCGACGGATAATAACCGCCGACCACCCCGCTGCCGCTAGCCGAGTGACAGCTGGCGCAGTTGCCGCTGAACAGCTCTGCACCGCTGGAAGCATTGCTGCTAACCGATACTGCCGCTACGCCGCGCAAATCGGCGTCGTCGTCTGCTGGCTTCCCCCAGGCGTAACGCGGCTTCTTGTCGGCCGCATCGCTGATGGCCGGCACGCTGCGCATGTAAGCGACAATCGCCTTCAAGTCGGCGTCGCTCAGATATTGCAGGCTGTGTTCGATCGCTTCAGCCATGCCGCCGGCAGCGGACGCCTTGCCTGGCACCAGGCCGGTTTTCATATACTGGACCACTTCTTCGTCTTTCCAGCCGCCGATGCCGCTGACCGGATCAGGCGTGATGTTGAACGCCGTCCAGCCACCCAGTTGCGCACCGCCGAAAGAACGCTTGAGGTCGACACCCATGGTCAGGTTACGCGGCGTATGGCACTCCTGACAGTGGGCCAGTCCTTCCACCAGGTAAGCACCGCGATTCCATTCGGGACTCTTGCCGGCATCGTCTTTCCATTCGCCTGGCTTGAAATTGAACAAGTTCCAGCCGGCCAGGATCCAGCGCTGGTTGAGCGGGAAAGGCAAATTGTTTTCCAGATTTTTTTGCTGTATCGGCGGCAGGCTGAACAGATAGGCCTTGATCGCCAGCACGTCGTCACGCGATAGTTTGGTGAAGGAAGCGTAGGGGAACGCTGGATACAGATGCTTGCCTTCTTCATCGATGCCGTTGTGCAGAGCGCGAATAAAATCTTCATCGCTCCAGCTGCCGATGCCAGTCTCTTTATCGGGCGTGATGTTGGGGCCGTAGATGGTGCCGAACGGCGTCGCCAGTGGATAACCGCCGGCGAACGGTTTGGCAGGATCGACCGTGTGGCAGGCGATACAGTCGGCAGCTTTGGCCAGGTAGGCGCCACGCGCGATCTGGTCGGCATTGGGAGGCGCGGCGAGCGTAGCCGGAGCGCCAACCACCGCATCTGCAGCAGCGGCGCCATGCACCATACCGGCGGCCAGAGCCATGCCGCTGACCCAACGGAAGAGCTGGAAGGTGAGTTGAGAGCGGGCCGTCATAGCACTGTCCTCAAAGTATCCGCGATGCGTAAAGACAGCGCCGCGATCGTCAAGGTGCAATTCACCGTGCCGGCCACCGGCATCACCGAACCGCTGGCGATAAACAGGTTTTCGTGATCGTGTGACCGGCAATGGGCGTCGACCACCGAATCGCGCGGATCGCCGCCCATGATGGTGGCGCCCATGATGTGGTTGTTCGGTGCGAAATCGTCGTCAAACTTGATTTCCGTGCCGCCGAACATGGCGGCGATGCTGGCATAGGCCTGGTGCGTAAGCACCGCGCTTTTCTTGACGTAATCGTTGATTGAATACGTGATCTCCGGTTGCGGAATGCCGAGAGCATCGCGCTTTTCCGTGCTGGGCCGTATGCGGTTTTCGGGATCCGGCAGGATATCGTGGAAGCTGTTGATATTCACGGTACGCGCCGCGCGGCGGCGGATTTCCTGATTCAATTTGAGACCGACCAGACCGTCTTTAAGGGCCGTCTGCGCGGCGTGATTGGTTTGCGCCATATTATTCAGATGCAGCTTCTTGGCCGCATATTCGGCACGGAAAGCGCCGTCGCGCATATCGACGATGGAGGTCATTTCTATCGGACCGCGGCCGGGCCACAGGTCTTCATTGGCGAGGAAGATGACACCGGTGCCGGGATGGTCCATCAGGTTGCGGCCGACCTGGTCCGAACTATTGCCTATACCGTTCCTATGCTTGTCGTCGGTAGACATCAGCATCAGTTTGGGAATCTCGATACCGTTCGCCGCCAGCACGAAATACTTGCCGGTAACTCTGTGGGTGACGCCCTCCGGATCTTTGTAGTGCACGGCGCTGATGCGCTCCTTGGCGTCCACTTCTATCCGGTAAACCACGGCGTCGGCCAGCACCCTGGCGCCGGCTTTTTCGGCTTTCTCGACGTGGATGATGCCGCTATACATGGCGGCAATCGGACAGATCGGCATGCAGTTGTTGTTACCGCAGCAGTTGGGGCGCTGATCGTAGGCGCGGCTGTTGCGCGCCACCGGCTCCGACACGACTTTGTGGCCGTTGCCGTTGACCACGGCGCTGAAGCGCTGATCGTTCCAGGATAGCGGCAGGTGGTCCATCGGATAGGGTTGCTTGCGCGGCGAGCCGAGATCGGTGCCGTCGTTAGGGCCGGATACGCCCAGCTCGACTTCAGCCCGATAGTAGTAGGGTTCCAGTTCGTCGTAACTGATGGGCCAGTCGCGGCCGACGCCGTACAGCGTTTTCATTTTGAAATCGTTCGGCAGAAAGCGCCAGGCGGCAGCGGCCCAGTGCCAGGTAGTGCCGCCTACCGCGCGGATGTATTGCGAATTGTATTTGTGCGTACCCTTGAGGATCAGGTAGTTATTTTCCGGTGTGTACTCAGGATGCGGCGCGTATTTGGTGGACGGGTAAGGCACCATGAAATCGTCTTTGCTCGGCGTATTCCGATAATTTTCGACGATACGCCAGCGTTCCAGCCGCGGCCCCGCTTCCAGCACCAGCACCGAAGCGCCGGACCGTGCCAGTTGATGCGCCACCAGGGCGCCGGCGACACCGGAACCGACAATCACGACATCTGCGGACTGCGCTACAACTGAGGTATCAGCCATGCTCAAACCCTCGCTTTCAAGACTGCCGGTTGGGTAATCCAGTACCCTGGAGCGGCACGGCAATAGGTCGGCACCACAACGGCATCGCGCACCTGGTCGAACATCAATGCCTGTTCGAATGCGATCACCTTGGCGCCGCCGGTTACGCCACCGTCGCCGACTACGCCCAGATACCAGGCACTGATAATCCGGTGCAAGACTAGCGATAACGCACTATCGGTGCCGACTGCGGCAGCCAGGTTATCGACGTCCTTGATATTTTTATCGAGGCTGTACTGCCACAACGCAGCGGCTTGTTTCTCAAACTCGATCGCTTGTTTAGTCAGCGCGCTATACAGTCTTGCGCCTATGCGCGGATTGAGTTTCGGCGCGCCGGTCAACAATGACGACAAGGCCATGAAATCGGTTTGCTGCTGATTGCTTGCGCTGGGAGGGGAACTGGTAGAACCGGGGGTGGAGGCAGGAGTGACGGTCTGGGCTGAGGCTTGCCGCAGCCAATAGGGGATGCTCATCGTCGCGAAACTGAGGCCTCCCAACAGCATGAGATTGCGCCTGCCGACTGAAAACGCGCCGCTATCGGTGGCTGCTGTGATGGGCTGGTCGCTTGATCGCTCGTCTGTAACTGGTGGACGTTGCTTCATATGGCTAGTCCTTTCTACCTTGGAGGGTGGCTTGATTATACTGAGGTAAGCAAATCGATGCTGCGCCTTTTGCCTATCCTATGAAACCGCGGCGCAGCGGCTACACTGGTAACATTTGCCTTAGGCGTGCACTTTTTTTAAGAATTCCGACTCATGAAACCCATCGCTCCCGGCACCGTTATTTTTCACCGCTTTCGCGGCTATGGCGTAATCACCTCGGTTAACTTGTTAACCGGCTGGATAGCTGCGCGTTTCGGCAGCGAGAAGCGGACGCTGGACTTGAATCTGTCTTCCGACGAAGTGCAGCACGCAGACGGCGAACCCATCATGTTCCGTCACGCACCGCCAGACCGTATGCCGCACGCTCGCCTGATGGCGCTGGTGCGCGAATTGCATCGCGCCGGCTATCAACGGCTGTATCTGTACAGCTGGCCGAAACCGTCCGGCCTGCACTGGCGCTGGCATTTGTTTTGCGGACGTCGCAGTTGGATGGAACGGCCCCGGCGCGAAGGCTGGTACGGGTCTGGCGCAGATTACAATTTCAACCCGATCCTGGGCTGGGGCGACCAGCCCGGCGCGTCGATACCGGAACTGGCAAGCGCGCTGGCGCAGTTCGATCCGCACGGCCTGGCGCAGGCATTGGGAAACGATGAAGACCATAGCAACTGGTTTGCCAAGGTATGCGATGCGTTGCTGCCGGATTACGCCTTCAGCCTGGGCTGGAGCGAAGGCGCCATGCCGCATAGCTTGCCGGTGATCCCGGTGCGCAAGAACGTGCCTGAATATAGCGGCCCGCCATTGCCGTGGCCGCCGGGCTGGAAGACCATGTGGCATGACACCACGCTAGCCGCGCCGGCAGCCCGGCTGAACAAGTTGATTTTGCCTAGTGGCGCCGACGACGACTGATGGTCTTTACCCACGCGGAGGCGTGTATTGTGCGTCCGCGTGGGCATGCATGCCCACCCTACAACAACGCGTCTGGATTCAGGACGTTCTTCGGCGTACCACTCGCGAAATCCACAACGTTCTGGAATGCGGCGCGGAAGTATAGCTCGTAGCTGTCTTTTTCGACATAGCCAAGATGCGGGGAGGCCAGCACGTTTTCCATCCGCAAGAGCGGCGAGTCCGGCGCCAATGGTTCGGTTTCGTATACATCCAGCGCGGCATAACCGGGCCGGCCTTGTTGCAAGGCCGGCAGCAATGCGCCGTCGGCAACCAGTTCGGCACGGCTGGTGTTGACGAAAATGGCGCTGGGTTTCATCAAAGCCAGATCGGCGGCTTCGACGATGCCACGGGTAGCGTCATTCAAGCGCAGATGCAGCGTCAAAACATCAGCCTCGGCAAAGAACTGATGTTTCGAATCTGCCGCCAGACAACCGTCTTTTAACGCGGCCGCACGGCTCGCTTCGCGGCCCCAGACCAGCACGCGCATGCCGAACGCCTTGCCGTACGCGGCAATCATGCGGCCGATTTTTCCATAACCCCAGATCGCCAACGTCCGCCCTTTGAGCACGGTGCCGAGTACATTGTTTTGCGGCGTCGCCGAAACCGATTGCCATTGCCCTTGCTGCAGATTGCTGACATAACGCGGAATGCGGCGGCTGGCCGCCATGATCAGGGCCCATGTCAGCTCGGCCGGTGCGGTCGGATCGCCGACGCCTTCGACGATGGCGACGCCGCATTCGGTGGCCGCCTCGACATCGATATGGCCGCTGACTTTTCCGGTCTGGGATAGCAATTTCAGCTTAGGCAATTTTTGCAGCAGCGCTTTGGAAAAACTGCTGCGCTCGCGTATCAAAACCAGCGCGTCGAAAACGGCCAGGCGGATTGCCAGTTGACCGACGCCGCGCGCGGAATTGTTGAACACTTTGACCTCGTGGCCATCCAACATCTTGAAACAGTCGAGATGGCGGACACAGTCTTGATAATCATCCAGTACGGCAATTTTCATAGGAGCTTTTTGATATTTAAATTGCATAAAAATAAAGAAAAACCGCTGCCACGTAATAAAGCAACAGCATCCGGAAAACGGGAAATACCTTACTACAATAGTTGGTCATTTTCACTACAAATCAGGTGTACAATCGGCCCACTTTTCCCGGGATAGAGGCTACTCCCCCGTTAAAACCAGCAACATCGCTCAAAGGTGTGCGGCCTGCATTACAGCAAGAATCACAGCAAGGCCTGCAGTAAAACCAACACGATGCTTGTTGATCGATAAATGATAACGCTAACTAGCCAGATAGCTCGCAACAAGCGCACCAGAATTCAACCAGCCGACATGGCAAGTCAATCGACTACAAGCCGCTGGCAAGAAAAAGATTTCTTTATTGGTATTGGAGGTAGTTTTTCATGAATCAACCACGCATGGGTGGCATCACCACAATCAATGCTCCAGCATTTGTCAAACAGCAAAAACTGATCAACTGGGTAGCCGAAGTCGCGGCCCTGACAAAGCCTGACCAAATCTATTGGTGCGATGGTTCGCAGGCTGAATACGATCGCCTCTGCAGCGAAATGGTGGCTGCCGGCACCATGAAGAAGCTGAACCAGGAAAAACGCCCTAACAGCTATCTGGCATGCTCCGATCCGTCGGACGTGGCGCGGGTCGAAGACCGTACCTTCATCTGCTCAGCCAGCAAGGAAGACGCCGGCCCGACCAACAACTGGACCGACCCGGCCGAAATGCGCAATACGCTGCACGGCTTGTTCGATGGCTGCATGCGAGGCCGCACCATGTACGTCGTACCGTTTTCGATGGGCCCGCTGGGTTCGCCGATTGCACACATCGGCGTTGAACTGTCCGACTCTCCTTACGTCGCCGTCAACATGCGCATCATGACGCGCATGGGCAAGGCTGTGTATGACGTGCTCGGCAGCGATGGCGAGTTCGTGCCTTGCGTGCACAGCGTCGGCGCGCCGTTGGCAGCCGGTCAGAAGGATGTCGCCTGGCCATGCAATCCGACCAAGTACATCGTCCACTATCCGGAAACCCGCGAAATCTGGTCTTACGGTTCCGGCTACGGTGGTAATGCATTGCTCGGCAAGAAATGCTTCGCCTTGCGTATCGCCTCGACCATGGGCCGCGATCAAGGCTGGCTGGCCGAACACATGCTGATCCTGGGGGTCGAATCGCCCGCAGTAAATGGTAAACCTGGCAAAAAGCACTATGTGGCAGCGGCTTTCCCTTCGGCTTGCGGCAAAACCAATTTCGCCATGCTGATTCCACCTGTCGGTTTTGAAGGCTGGAAAGTCACCACCATCGGCGACGACATCGCCTGGATCAAACCGGGCGCCGATGGCCGCCTGTATGCGATCAATCCGGAAGCCGGTTATTTCGGCGTTGCGCCTGGCACCAATGACAAGACCAACCACAACTGCATGGCGTCATTGCGTGAAAACACCATCTTCACCAACGTCGCCCTGACCGACGACGGCGATGTCTGGTGGGAAGGCATGACCAGCACCGCGCCAGAGCACCTGATCGACTGGCAGGGCAAGGACTGGACGCCTGCCATCGCCAAGGAAACCGGCGCCAAGGCAGCGCATCCGAATGCACGCTTTACCGTGGCGGCAACTCAGAATCCGGTGATCGACGCGGCTTGGGACGATCCGGCCGGTGTGCCGATTTCGGCCTTCATTTTCGGCGGCCGCCGCTCCACCACCGTGCCGCTGGTAACAGAAGCCCGCAACTGGGTTGAAGGCGTGTACATGGCTGCCACCATGGGCTCGGAAACCACCGCTGCTGCGGCCGGCCAGCAAGGTATCGTACGCCGCGATCCGTTCGCGATGCTGCCGTTCATCGGCTACAACATGAGCGACTATTTCCAGCATTGGCTGACGCTGGGCGAAAAGCTGGCTGCCCAAGGTAAACAAAATGCAGTCGAGTTGCCGAAGATTTTCTGCGTCAACTGGTTCCGCACCGGCGCCGACGGTAAATTTGTCTGGCCTGGCTTCGGCGACAACATGCGTGTGTTGAAATGGATGCTGGACCGCCTCGAAGGCGGCCATGGCCAGACTGGCGGCGTTGAGCACTTGTTCGGCGTGACGCCGCGTTATGCCGATCTGAGCTGGGAAGGTTTGAATTTCAGCGAAGAGCAATTCGATCGCATCACTGCTATCGATAAAGCTGCCTGGAAAGCGGAAACCGCGCTGCACACAGAACTGTTCGACAAGCTGAAATATCACTTGCCGAAAGAACTGGCAGACGTGAAATTGGCGCTGGAAAAACAGCTGGCCGACTAACGCCTTATACCGCAACAAACAAAAACGCCCGCAGCGTAAGCTAGCGGGCGTTTTTTTATGTGGCTCTGCAGTCAAAAAACCCCCTGCTGACGGTTAGCCGGCAGGGCGAATCTTTCCATCGCGGGAAAGAGGAGACGTCAGAAATTCAATAGTGGAGATGGCTTAACGGCGTATTACAGGCCGTTCAAACCCATCCAGGCTGAAACGCGCGTTGCCGCGGCGCGCAGCCATTGCATCACAGCGAAAGTAGGGAAGCCGTCTTCGTCAAAGTATATGTATTGGTGCATAACAACTCCTTGTAGTTAATCGCGACCGGCCAGCAGTCGCAGTTCAGCTGCCAGGCTTGGCTGACTGAGTGCATGGTCGTTAGCCATGCGGCGTACTAATTGCTGCCCGTTGAACTTGCTGCGGGCAATCCGCTGGTCCAGCGATTTGCGCGGTTTGACCAACATCAATGCAGCACGCAAGACCCCCATCCAAAGCGGTTTGAAATACACCATCAAGGTCGCCAACGCTCCCACGCCCAGCAATGGCCGCACTGCGGCAGCAGCGGCGGCAAGCAGCGCCGATACGTCGAACAAAGCTATTTCAGCAGGCAGGGCAAAAGCGAATAAAGACATACGACTACTTTTCAATGATGATGTTGCATTGCAGTATATTCATTACTTAGCGAGCTATCCAATTATGATTTTGGATATCAGTTATGTGTTCAACGAATAACGTTCGGTATCTGTCAAAAAAATCCGTCGTGCACATCAAATAGGCAATGTCTGTAAGATTAAGCCTGACAGAGAGGGTTTGCATTATTTTGGTTTCCCTCCAGCAACCATTACAGTTATCAGACATAATCTCAACTGATAGTCGCTTCATATTGCGTTTATGTTGTTGTGCAATATTTTTGCAGCACTTGAAATCTGTCATTGCGCTTTCATATAACAGTTATAAAATCTGTGAATATTGCATTCAGGCTAAATTTTTCAGCCCCGTTTTCAGTACAAATTCAGTCCAAAAATAATTAACATTAGATCCGACCATGAGTTTTTTAACGCTTGATTTAAATTTGCTGCGTGTCTTCGATGCCGTCATGACCGAGCAAAACCTGACACGCGCCGCCAGCCGCCTGGCAATGACCCAACCGGCGGTGTCGAATGCCTTGAAACGATTGCGCGATACGCTCAACGATGAGCTGCTGATCCGCACCGCGCACGGCGTCAAGCCGACCCAGCACGCCGAAGAATTGTGGCCGGTGGTAAGGCGCGCGTTGACCGACCTGGAAACTGCGATCACGCCAGAAACTTTCGATGTCTCGCGCGCCCACACGACCTTCCAGATGGCCATGGCGGACGCCACCGCAGCGTTGTGGCTGCCGGGACTGGTGCGTACGATCGAACGCGAAGCACCGCAACTGAATCTGCGCATGGTGCCGCTGACAACCCGCGATCCACGCCAGATGCTGTTGCGTGGCGATGTCGACCTGGCGGTGGGATTTTTCCCTGGCGTTGCGGCCCAGCTGGCCGGCGGCCAGACTACCAGCGCCTCGCCGATCCATCATGAGCGGCTCTACACCGGCGAATATGTGTGCGTGATGCACAAGAAGCATCCGCTGGCCAATCAGGTGCTGACCCTGGACAATTACTGCGCATCGCATCATCTGCTGGTAAGTTTTTCCGGCCGGGCGCATGGCTTGATCGATGAAACCCTGGCGGCGATGGGGCGCGAGCGGCGCATCCTGCTGACCGTCAATCAATTCTTCACGGCCGGCCGCGTGGTTGCCAGTTCCGATCTGCTCACAGTGTTGCCGCGCCACCTGATTGGCGCAACCGGCATGACCGAAGAACTGGTGGCGCGCGAACTGCCGTTCCCGACACCAGCGGTCCATGTCGATATGCTGTGGCACGAGCGCGACTCCCGCAATCCGGCGCACAAATGGCTACGCGCGCATTTGAGTGAAACCGCCCACGAGAAATTCAGCTTGATTGATCCGGAAGATGAAGATTAAAAGACTGTAACGGCAACTGGTAGGGTGGGCACGCCTTTGTGCCCACGCGGAATTCACATCACGTACATGCGTCTATTTTCCGCGCCGTAAGGGCCCGCACTCCGGTTATCGCGGTCACGCATGGGCAAAAAACGTTGCCCACCCTACGCCTTATCGGACTTGAACCGCCGTCTCACGCTGAAACTGCGATAACTGCCGGTATTGCTGCTCCAGCTGCTTGGGAATGGCGGCATAGATCGGCCACAGACGGCGATACAGCGCCACATTCTCTGGAATCGGCAGATGCTGGTGCGTCGCGCCGACCATGCCGCCGATGGCATCCAGCGAATCGATTTTCCCCAGGGCGTACAAACCCAGCACGGTGGCGCCGAGACAGGATGACTCGACGCTTTCCGGCACCACCACTTCGCGCTCGAAAATATCCGCCATCATTTGCCGCCATAAGGCTGAACGCGCAAAACCGCCGGTCGCCATCATATGAGTGGTCGGTCCGATCAGGTCTTCTACGGCCGGCAAAATACTGTACAGGCTGAAAATTACGCCTTCCAGCGCGGCCCGGATCATATGCGGTTTGCCGTGATGCATCGCCAGCCCGAAATAGGATCCACGCGCATCGGCATTCCAAAGCGGCGCGCGCTCACCTGCCAGGTAGGGATGGAACAGCAATCCTTCAGCGCCGGCAGTCACTGACTCGGCAATCTTGGTCAACGCTTCATACGGATCGAGCCCGGCTTCCTTGGCGGCGGCAGACTCGGCGGTGGCCAGTTCATCGCGCACCCAGCGGAAGATGCTGCCGCCATTGTTGGTAGGGCCGCCGACTACCCAGTGTTTGGCTGTCAGCGCATAGCAAAAAGTACGGCCGGCGGGATCGGTCACCGGCTTGTCTATCACCGTCCTCATCGCCCCCGAGGTACCGACAGTGACGGCAACCTGGCCCGGGCCGATGGCATTGACGCCGAGATTGGATAGCACGCCATCGTTGGCGCCGATCACGAACGGCGTCGACGATGACAAGCCCAGCTGCTGCGCCATGGCTGGCGCCAGGCCGCTCAGGTAGTGCGTGGTCGGCACCAGTCGCGATAGCTGTTGCGGGCTGATGCCGAGCATCTGCAACGCACCCTGATCCCAATCCAGCTGCTGCAAATTGAACATGCCGGTGGCGGAGGCGATCGAGTGATCGACCAGCCATTCGCCGAACAGGCGATACAACACATATTCCTTCATACCGACAAACCTTGCGGTGCGTCCGAACAGCTGCGGCTGGTCGTGCCGCAGCCACATGATTTTGCAGAGCGGCGACATCGGATGAATCGGCGTACCGGTGCGCAAATAGATCGCATGGCCATCCAGCTCGTCGCGAATCCGGTTGGACCATTCGCCCGCGCGATTGTCAGCCCAAGTGATACTGTTGCTCAATAACGCGCCGTCCTGATCCACCGCAATCACGCTATGCATGGCGGCGCTGAAGGACACCAGGGCGATCTCTCCGGCGGCGACCTTGCTGCTGCTGACCGCATTCTGGATCGCGCTGAGCACCGCGGCGTAAATCTGCAGCGGGTCTTGCTCAGCCATGCCCGGCGTGGTGCATAACAGGGGATATTCCACCGCATGCTGCGCCACGACCTGTCCCTGGGTGGTGAACAGCACCGCCTTGGTGCTGGTGGTGCCGATATCTACGCCAAGCATGTATTCTGGCTGATGTTGCATGAACTACCTCGTGATGGAATATGCAGATGTAAGGAAAATTAGCCGGACAGGCCGCTATCCTGGATTTGGCCGGTCATTTGGCGAATCGCTAGCCTCACCGCCTCATTGTAGTGCTTGTTGGCGGCTGTGCAGTGGCTGTAATCGGTGGCTGTAATCAGTGGCTGTAATAACACTTTATAAGGTAGCGCTATCATATGGATGATGAGTATATCGGGATGCGATAGCGTGGCGCGACTGCATCATTCCTCCAAGGAGACTATATCAATGTGCCATGCCTTGCGTGTAACATTGGCTGCGCTAGCCAAATGGACAAGATTCCGCTACCGCGCACAAATATCCGAAGATTGACCGGATAATGCGTACAGGAAACGGCTGCCAGCTAAATACAAAGTACAACGAGACTATAAGAATGCCATTTCGACCATGAGCGCCCCGGAACTCAAACAGCAACGCCATAGCCGCGCCAGCGGCAGGGTAACTATCGTCGACGTCGCCCGGCTAGCCCGCGTCAGCCCGATGACGGTATCGCGCGCATTGAAAACGCCAGCGCTGGTGCAACTGGAAGCACGGGAACGGATTGCGGCGGCGATCAAGCAACTCGGCTATGTGCCGAATCAAGCTGCCAGCACGCTGGCCTCGGCCAAATCGCAAGTGATCGGCGTGATTGTGCCGTCGCTCAGCAACTCGGTTTTCGTGGAAACCCTGACCGGGATCCGCGACAGCCTGAATCAGCACGGCTACAAATTCCTGATCGGCGAAAGCAGTTACTCGCAGGAAAAGGAAAGTCAGCTGATCAGCACTTATCTGGCGCATGCGCCGGATGGTTTTTTGCTCAGCGGCATAGAACAGCAGGATGTGTTGCGCGACCAGCTGGCGGCGCACAATGTGCCGGCGGTGCGCATGTTCGACCTGAATCCCGGCTGCAGCGAAGTCACTGTCGGTTTTTCGCATGAAGACGCGGGCTACAGCATCGCCCGCCATTTGATCGAGCGCGGCTACCGCCAACCCGGCTTCCTCGGCGCCCAGCTCGATCCGCGCATGATGAAACGCCGGCATGGCTTTCGCAAGGCGCTCGCCGAAGCCGGCATAGCCGCCGACGTTGAAGTATTGACGCCGGCGCCGTCGACGGTAGAGCTCGGCACCAGGATGCTAGGCCAGATCTTGCAGCAAACTCCCTCCTGCGATGCGGTGTTTTGCTGCAATGACGATCTTGCACTTGGCGTCTTGTTTGAATGCCAGCGGCGCGGCCTCTCGGTTCCCGGCCAGATGGCGATTGCCGGCTTTAACGATTTGCCATGGTCGGCCTACGCCAATCCCGGCATCACCACGATCGTCACGCCGCGTTACGACATCGGCTTTACCGCCGCCCAGCTGCTGATCAAGATACTCAGGCGCGAGGTGGTGGAAACAACCAGTGTCGATCTCGGTTTCCGGTTGGCGATACGCAGCAGTACCTGAATTGGCGCTACGTTAAATCAAGCTATCCTCAACCTTTCCGATTTAACGTGGCGCAGCAGCATTCGCATGCAGGTAATCGGTCGCCAGCGAAGCCATGGTGCGCACCCCGACTACCAAAGCCGATTCATCCACAAAGAATCCCGGATTGTGATTCGGCGCAGCCTTGGCCATATCCTGGTCGCGCGGCGTGATGCCCAGGAACACAAACAGGCCTGGCACTTCGTTGGCAAAGAAAGAAAAATCTTCAGCGCCGCCGGACAGCGCACCCTGCACCACATCATCCTGTGCCGCCCAACGCAATGTCGGCTCCATCTTGGCCGTCAGGACGGCATCGTTGACGGTCGGGTCGTATTTTTCGACGATGCTCACTTCCGCTTTGGCGCCGCCGCTCTCGGCAATTTTTTCTACCGTCTGCCGTACATCGGCATGCAGCTTTTTCCGAATCCCCGCGTCATAGGTACGGATGGTTCCGGTCATGTCGACGGACTGTGGAATAATGTTGTCACGGGTGCCGCCATGGATCGTGCCGATGCTGACCACCGATGGGAATGTTGAAATATCGGTCCGGCGGCTGACCACTGTTTGCAAGCCGACCAATGCTTCGGCGCTCATGATAATCGGGTCGATACCAGCCCAGGGAACTCCGCCATGGGTCTGCCTGCCAATCATCTTTATGTGCAGATCGTCCGAACTGGCCGTGGTCGGGCCGGCGCGATAAGTGATCTGGCCGGCCGGAATCCCGGCAAGCACATGCAAGCCAAATACAGCGTCCGGCTTGGGCGACTTCATTACGCCTTCCTGCACCATCATCTTTGCGCCCCAGGTATTTTTACCATCCGGGACAAAGTCGCCAGGGCCTTCTTCCGCCGGCTGAAAATAGAACACTACGGTCCCCGGCAAGCGCGCCCGCATGCCGCTCAGGATTTTGGCGGTCGTCAGCAACATCGCGGTATGCGTGTCGTGACCGCAGGCATGCATCAGATCGACTTCCTTACCCAGATAAAGCCCCTTGCTGCGCGAGGCAAACGGCAAATTGGTTGTTTCCTTGACCGGCAAGCCGTCCATATCCGCACGCAGGGCGACGGTAGGGCCGGGCAAAGCGCCTTTCAGTATCGCTACCACACCGGTGCGCGCGACACCGGTCTTGACCTCCAGCCCCATTGCCCGCAATTGCGCAGCCACCAGTGCGCTGGTGCGCTTCTCGGCGTTGCCTAGTTCCGGGTGGGCGTGGATATCGCGCCGTGTTTCCAGCATGGCTGGCTCCAGCGCCTTGGCCTGTCGGGCGATCTCGGTTCTTGCCGCTTCCGCGCCTGCGGACGCGGCAACCGGTTCCGAAGCCGCAATCGCCGCAGGACCACTTAAGCTGCAGATCACGACGAGCAATAATTTACGTGGGGTGCCCGGTAATTTCATAATGTCTATCCTCCGAATTAGTTGTTTTGATATAAAAAACACAACTAGTGTTGCACACTCTTCGGAGTTATAGTTGTTTTACATTCAACTCGAAATATAAGGGCGACGTCACGTGCAGCTTAATTTCCACTTTTAACTTTTTGTTAAAAATTGTGGGCTAGCGCACGAATCGATGGTCAATTTGTCAAGATGCAAATTCCTCGACACACTGGATAGTTAAACAATAAATAACTATTTTGAATGCGATGAAAACCTGGCGTTATATTTATCTGCTAATCTGGCTTATAGTTGCGACCTGTTTTTTTTCAGGTTTGTGGCTTGCATTTGCCGAGTCTCTACCGCAATTGCCTGATGGCGTTTGGTATTGGTCTGCCCGAATTTTAGGGAAGAGCGAGGACCTTGCGTCACTTGTCGGTTTTGTCTACGCTTTCATCATCGTTACTGTAATTACAATACCGGTAGCGATTCTTTGGAATCGAAGATTCCCAATTCAACAATTATCTAGTTTGCCATGTCATCCAGCGGAACGGATCGTCCGTATCGTCCTCATCAGCTTCGCTGTTTTTGTATGGTTAGGGGCAATTATCGGCGACACTTATTTCCCTCTTCCGGAAAATCATAGAGCAAATTTTTCTGATGGACTTCCCATATTACTTATCGCCAGCGCAGCGGCAATCATCTGTGGCAACTACCATCGAAAAATGTCGCTAAAACCCGCGCAATAATCTCTTTCCACTTATTGGCATATACCACCTCAACCGCGCCGCACCCACGTCACCTTGCCAGCAGCAATCCCCAGCGTGCGCCGGGCTTCCTGATAATCCATGGTCCCGGCGAATTGCTCTCCATCGCGTTCGCCGATGCGCCAGACGCAGCCGGACAACAGCGCTACGGCTTGCTGTTCGGTCTTGCCTACCAGTGCGCTATCTTCCTGTTTGTCTGCCGCGCAGCCCGATGATGAATTGCTCGCATGGGTTTCGGTTTGCGGGGTTGGCGCGGGTTCATCCATAGTCGTACATCCTTGCAGAGCGGCGAAACATGCCGCGGCTAATATCAGTCGATTCATGGTCGTTTTCCGTAGTTACAGTAGTTCAATGGATTTTCGGCAATATGTCAGCGTATCGGCAATTTAGTGGTGTGCTTGACCTCTTCCATCACCGCATAAGTGTGCGTCTCGCGCACGCCCTTGAGCTGCAGCAGCGATTTGCCTAGAAACTCGCGATAGGCGTTCATGTCCTTGACGCGCGCCTTGACCAGATAATCGAAGCCGCCGGCCACCATGTGGCATTCCAGCACTTCCGGGATGATTTGCACGCTTTGGCTGAATGCTTCGAATACTTCCGGCGTGGTGCGGTCCAGCACTACCTCGATAAACACCAGTAACGCTACGTCCAGCAGCTGCGGATTGAGCTGGGCCGTGTAGTGCAAGATATAGCCGGCCTCCTGCAATTTGCGCACGCGCTCCAGGCAGGCGGCGGGCGACAAGTTGACGCGGGCCGAGAGATCGACATTGCTGATACGACCATCATTTTGCAATTCGGCCAGAATTTTCTTACTTATCTTGTCTAGCATGGGATGTTTTCTGAAAAATTTTATTCGGTTAAATTTTCTCACCAATAACAAAATTTTGATAGCGGCCATTATTACCAGAATTAATCCATGCCGATGCCGCCTACAATCGAACAACTTAGATTTCTACCGAAACTAAAACGACAATGCCAGCGAGCAAATCTGCGGCCGGGCGGCGATGTTGCCATTCCTGCAATGCCAACTGCGGGCAGAGTCAGCATTATCGCCCGGCAGCAGGTTGCTTACGGCTTGTGGGAGCAACCACAAGTTGACACCATAATTATCCTTACCGAGACCGAGACAATCGCCATGCCGCCGCTACCGCCGTCATCCCAGCCATCCAGCAATACTCCTTCCGCCACCATGTTCAGCACTGCATTCACCGCTTTTCACCACGAAGTCATGACCGATCCGACGCCATTGCGCGCCGCCATCACCGCTGCTTACCGGCGCGATGAAACACTGGCCGTGCAGTGGCTGCTGGCGCAGGTGCAAACCAGCGCCGGCTCGCATGCTGCCAGCCAGGCGCTGGCGCGCAAGCTGGTGCAAGCGGTGCGGGAAAAACGCACGCGCGCTTCCGGCGTCGACGCTTTGATGCATGAATTCTCGTTGTCTTCGGAAGAGGGTGTGGCGCTGATGTGCCTGGCGGAGGCGCTGTTGCGGATTCCGGATCACCAGACCGCCGATCGCCTGATCGCGGACAAGATCAGCAAGGGCGACTGGCGCAGCCATCTGGGCGAATCACCGTCGATGTTCGTCAATGCCGCTACCTGGGGCCTGCTGATTACCGGCAAGCTGGTGGCCACCAATAGCGAGCGTGGGTTGGGCTCGGCGCTGACCAAATTGATCGGCCGCGGTGGTGAACCGCTGATCCGCAAGGGCGTCGATGTGGCCATGCGCATGCTGGGCAATCAATTTGTCACCGGCCAGACCATCGCTGAAGCACTCGACAACAGCCGCGACAATGAAAAGCGTGGCTATCGCTATTCCTACGATATGTTGGGCGAAGCGGCTTTGACGGAAGAAGATGCGGCCGCCTATTACCGCTCATATGAAGATGCGATCCATGCCATCGGCAAGGCTTCGGCTGGACGTGGCATCAAGCAAGGGCCGGGGATCTCGGTCAAATTATCGGCGCTGCATCCACGTTATTCGCGCGCGCAACGGCAACGTACCATGGAAGAATTGCTGCCACGCCTGAAACAATTGCTGCTGCTGGCAAAACAGTACGACATCGGCTTGAATATCGACGCCGAAGAAGCCGATCGCCTGGAATTGTCGCTGGACTTGATGGAAGCGCTGGCGTTCGATCCTGAACTGGCCGGTTTCGACGGCATCGGTTTTGTGGTGCAGGGTTATCAGAAACGTTGTCCTTTCGTGATCGATTACCTGATCGACCTGGCGCATCGCAGCGGCCGTAAATTCATGGTGCGGCTGGTTAAAGGCGCTTATTGGGATTCTGAAATCAAACGCGCCCAGGTCGACGGCTTGTCCGGCTTCCCGGTATATACCCGCAAGGTGTACACCGATGTTTCGTACCTGACTTGCGCACAGAAATTGCTGGCGGCGACCGCTGTCATTTATCCGCAATTTGCTACGCATAATGCGCATACGCTGGCCACCATCTACAGCTGGGCGCAAGAAAAAAATATCACCGATTATGAATTCCAGTGCCTGCACGGCATGGGTGAAACCTTGTACGACCAGGTGGTCGGCAAGGATATGCTGGACAAGCCTTGCCGGATCTACGCACCGGTCGGTTCGCACCAGACTTTGCTGGCTTACCTGGTACGGCGTTTGCTCGAAAACGGCGCCAATTCTTCTTTCGTGAATCAGATCGTCGATGAAAATGTGTCGATAGATTCGCTGATTGCCGATCCGCTGCAAGCCGCCCGGGAACTGGGCGGCGAGCCGCATCCGCAGATTGCATTGCCGACGGCTATGTACGGTGCGGAACGCAAGAATTCGGCCGGCCTGGATTTGAGCAACGAAGAAGTCTTGCGTCAGATCGACAGCGCTTTCGGTGTCTTCGGCAAGCAGCAATGGCATGTCGCGCCGATGCTGGCCGAGCCACAAACGTTCAATCAGGCTGCGCGTCCGGTATTGAATCCGGCCGACCAGCGCGACGTGGTCGGCAGTGTGATCGAAGCCAGCGTGGCCGATGTGGATAAGGCATTGCATGCCGCCAGCGTCTACGCCATGGATTGGCAAACCCTGCCGCCTGCGGAGCGCGCCGACAAACTGGATCGCGCCGCAGCTTTGTTCGAAGATAATCAGTTGGAATTGATCGCCTTGGCGATCCGCGAAGCAGGAAAATCGCTGCCCAACGCTATTGCCGAAGTGCGCGAAGCAGTCGACTTCTTGCGCTACTACTCAGCACAAGTCCGGCATGCGCAGAATGCGCTGGCGCTGGGGCCGGTGGTGTGTATCAGCCCATGGAATTTCCCATTGGCGATTTTCACCGGCGAAGTCAGCGCTGCGCTGGCGGCCGGTAACGTAGTGTTGGCCAAGCCGGCCGAACAAACACCGCTGATCGCCGCGCGCGCAGTACAACTGATGCATGACGCCGGTGTGCCGCATGCCGCCTTGCAATTCTTGCCAGGCCAGGGCGATACCGTTGGCGCTACGTTGACTGCCGATGCGCGCGTCAAGGGTGTGATTTTTACCGGCTCGACCGAGGTTGCGCAAATCATCAATCGCACCTTGGCCAAACGTTCGCTGGCGGAATCGATCGATTTACCGTTGATCGCCGAAACCGGCGGCCAGAATGCCTTGATCGTCGACTCCAGCGCATTGCCGGAGCAAGTGGTGCAGGATGTGCTGAGTTCGGCTTTCGACAGCGCCGGCCAGCGTTGTTCAGCCTTGCGCGTGCTGTGCCTGCAAAACGATATCGCCGATCGCACCCTGCATATGCTGAAGGGCGCCATGCAGGAGCTGCAGATCGGTAATCCCGATCGTCTGAGTACTGACATCGGACCGGTGATCGATGCCGAAGCGCAGGGACAACTGCTGGCGCATATCGAAAAGATGCGCGCCACAGCGAAAGATTTCTATCAATTGCCGCTGCCGGCCGAACAAAGCAACGGCACTTTCGTGGCGCCTACACTGATCGAAATCGGTTCCATGTCCGAGTTGAAGCGCGAAGTATTCGGCCCGGTATTGCATGTGCTGCGTTATGCGCGCAGTGAGCTGCCGCAACTGATCGATGCCATCAACGGTAGCGGCTACGGCCTGACCTTGGGCATCCATTCGCGTATCGATGAAACCATCGATTTCATCGTCGGTCACGCGCACGTCGGCAATATCTACGTCAATCGCAATATCGTCGGCGCGGTAGTCGGCGTGCAGCCGTTTGGCGGCGAAGGAAAATCCGGCACCGGGCCGAAAGCCGGCGGTCCGCTGTATCTGAAACGCCTGCAACGTAATTCTGCCGTCTCGCTGGGTGCGCACACGATTCACGCACCGAATGCCGACGCCACGATCGCGACACCGGTGCTGCAAGCCTTGCTGAGCTGGGCACGGACCCACGGCCATCAACGCATAGCGGCGCTGGGCGAGGAATACATGCATGCCAGCTGGCTCGGTACTTCGCTGGTGCTGCCGGGCCCGACCGGCGAGCGCAATAGTTTGTCGTTCGCACCGCGCGGTGCGATTCTGTGCAGTGCGGATAACGTCGGCACCATGCTGAATCAACTGGCTGCGGTTTTCGCTACCGGCAATTTGCCGGTGGTCGAAACGGCTTCGTCTGCGATGGTCCCGGAAGGTTTGCCACGTGCAGTGCGTGCCGCGATCCGGGTGGTCGACAAGCTCGCCGGCGACGACCATGCTACGCGTCTGCAATTGGCTCTGGTCGACGGCGCAGGCACTGCGCGCTTGCGTCCGTTGCTGACTGCGCTCGGAGAACAAAGCGGGGCACTGGTGCCTTTGCTGGAGACTTCGGAATACGCCTCGATTCCATTGTGGCGCTTGCTGGCCGAACGCGCTGTTTGCGTCAACACCACCGCTGCCGGCGGTAACGCCAGCCTGATGACTTTGCAGGCTTAGGCGCATAGAAAACGTCGAATAAAAATCGAATAGCGACTGGTGAAAACAAGAAGGCTGGCTGAACCGTGTGTTCAGCCAGCCTTTTTTGTTGAACGACGGCTTATGGCTAGCTACTCCCGCCGTCCCGATTACATTTTCTCAGCGCGCTCATTTGTGATCGTCTTCCTTCTTTTGGAGGTGGATACCGCCATTGTTATGCGCCTGCTCGTTATTTTGCTGCGGCGGACGTGGCTGCTGGACCTGTGGCTGAGGTTGCGGGCGTGGCTGCATTTGCGGCTGTGGCTGAGGCTGCGGCCTTGGTTGCATTTCCGGTTGTGGCTGAGGTTGTGGCCTTGGTTGCATTTCCGGTTGTGGCCGTGGATGCATCTGTGGTTGCGGTTGCGGCCGCACCTGTATCTGCGGTTGTGGTTGTGGCCGCGGTTCCGGGCGGTTGAATACCTGAGGAGCAGGATTTGCTGGCGGCCGATTCATTTCCTGATGCATTTGCTGGCCGCCATTAGGCCTGTTCTGGAACTGCTCCGGCTGCCGATTCTGCACATTGTGCTGCGGCGGCTGAAATGGCTGTGGCTGTGGCTGTGGCCTTGCCATCTCTGGCACGGCAGGACGGTTGCTGTTCGGCCTTTGCATATTGCCGCCGAAAGGATGCTGGTTCAGGTTAGCGGGCTTTTGCGCTTCCACATTCCTGGGTGGCGCCGGGTGCAGATTCTGCGCGTTTTGCTGTAGCTGATTCGGCATCGGCCTTGCGTTCTGCCCAGGCTGGCCAAAAGCCGGATGTCCCTGTTCGCCGGCTTGCGGCTGATTTGGCGCCGGCCGGACAAATCCCGGGCGCGCCAGCTGATTCAGATTTGGCGCACCGCCGACGCCATTTGCGCCTGGCGGAATCTTGCCGAAATTAGGCTTGGTCATGTTGTTGAAATCCGGCTGCGGATGGTTCTGCCGAGGATTGCCGGCAAGCGGCGCAGCATTCTGACTCATCTGCGGATTCCTCTGCGGTTGTACAGGATTTCCCTGCGCACCGAAGTTAGGCCGGGCTGCATTGAAATTAGGAGCGCCACCGCCCGGCTGGCCAGGGCGCCCGCCATTGGCTAACGCGGGATTGTTGGCAGGGCCGCCCAAATTATTGTGGTTGTTGTTGTTATTGTTGAAGCGGTTGTTATTGTTGTTGTTACTATTGTTATTGATCACCGTATTGTTATTCGTAACGTTATTGGTAACCCGGTTGACGATCGTGGTGGAACGCGACACATAGGTATTGTCGTTATACACAACCGCAGGCCGATGCCAGTTGCCACCGCCGCCATGACGACCACCCCAATGCACATCCCACGAATTCCAATCCCAGTCGTGATGGCTGATAACGCTGCCGACTGCAATCCCCAGCCCGAACGTAATCACGCCGGCGCTCACAATTTCCCCAGGCGGGTAATACACAGGAGCGGGTTCGTAGTAATAGCCGGGATAAACCGGCAGCGGCTCGCCGTAGACCACGCCCGGATTGTAGGCCGGTACATACACTACATCCGGTTCGGCCGGTTCAATCACGATGGTTTCCGGTGGTGGCGGAATCATTTCGGGGCCGTCGTACACCCGCGGCTCACCAGGTGCTTGCGCATAGCCGTAAGCCGGTGCCGGTTCGGCGCGCGGCCTCACGGCAATCCGCAGGTGTTTAGTGTTTTTCAGATTGCCGCTGCTGGCAGCGCGCTGACGCATCACCTGAATTGCGTTCATCACATCGACAGGATCGTTGACATAGGCGTCGCCGAGAGCCGAGGTCCAGGGAATATTGCGGGCCATCTGATCCAGCACGCTAGGAAATTGGGTCAAGCCTTTTACGCTGACGTCCCATGGTTGTTGATTGGCCGCGTCTTGCAGCTGGGTGCCTTTCAGATTCTTGTTCTGCGCCAACCAGTTGTCGGCAGCCGTCACCTGGTCGGGATAGCTGGATGCTGCCAACACTTGCGCCACCAGCTTGTCCGGGAACAAGGCGATCGGGCCGACCAGCTGGTATAGCTGATCAGCAGTTGGCGGAACATACGCAGGAGCAGCTTGTGCCTGCGGCACTTGCGGCGCCAATGCGGCTGGTGTTGTGTCGGCTTTTTTATCGCAGCCCGCGAGCGGCAGCAATGCTACGCACACGCTTAACATCAGCGCCATTGGGGCTTTGTTGTTTTTCATTTTTTCTCCCGACAGCAAGGAATGGATAGTGGTTAGTTACAAGCTAGCACGGCGGATTATCTATGCAACAAGGGGTTACAAACTCTTGCATGTCTCACACTCTGCAAAGAATCATGCCGATTCAGCCTGCATCATTAGTTAACGTTTCCTCATCAGGTCTCGATGACACGGACGATGGCATACAATCATTTATCGACTTAGTATTGCCAAAGCAGCAAACAATACGCCCGTAACACTTGTCAAATTGAACCTTTCCATCACGATGCCCATCACAAATCTATGACTACCCCTATATTTCGACCCGCGCGGCTGTTGTTATGGTCGATCGCCGCGCTGATTGGTTTGGTTGCACTGTGTACGGCATTACTGCTCACGTTCGACTGGAACCGCGCCAAGCCATGGCTCAACGAGCGTGTCAGCGAGGCTACCGGACGCAACTTTGCGATTCGCGGCGATCTGTCATTGACTTGGGAAAAATCGCAAACCGGTCAGGAAAGCTGGCGCCGGTGGGTGCCCTGGCCACGCCTTAGCGCCAAAGATATCGTGCTCGACAATCCCGATTGGGCCAAGACCGGCCCGCATATGGCAGAAATCGGCCAGCTGACATTTTCATTGAGCCCATTGCCGTTGCTGGCCCACAATATCGTGTTGCCATCGCTGGAGCTGAACGCACCGAACATCGCATTGGAACGCAAGCCGGATGGCGCCAATAACTGGACGTTCAAATCGAGCGGGCCGTCTGCCTGGCAGCTTGAACTGCAAAAACTGGTGCTGGCCAAGGGCACGGTGAGATTGCTGGATCCGGTCAGCAAGATCGACATCCAGGCCGATATCGATAGCCTGCCTGTGACAAGCGCGGAAGGTTATGGCATCGGCTGGAAAGTCGGCGGTACGTTTAACAAGGCCGCGGTCAGCGGTGAGGGTAAAGCCGGCGCAGTGCTGTCGTTGCAAAATTCCAGCAAGCCGTATCCGCTGCAAGCCAGCGTCCATGTCGGCAAGACCGCGATTGAAGTGCAGGGAACCTTGACCAAACCGAGTGACCTGGCAGCGCTCGACCTGCGGCTGAAACTGTCCGGCGCCAGCATGTCGAACCTGTATCCGTTGACTGGCATCGTACTGCCGGCGACGCCGCCATTTGCCACCGAAGGACGGCTGATCGGCAAGATCGATCGCGCCGGCGGCGACTGGACTTACGATAAGTTCAGCGGCCATGTCGGCTCCAGCGATTTGTCCGGCACGTTCGAATATATCGCCCAGAAACCGCGGCTGTTGTTGAAAGGCACGCTGCTGTCCAATCAGCTCAGACTGCAGGATCTGGCGCCGTTGATCGGTGCCGACTCGAATGCCAGCAAGGCTAATCGCGGAGACGGTGTGGCTCAGCCTGGCAACAAGGTGTTGCCGGTCGAGCAGTTCGACACCACGCGCTGGGGCAGCATCGATGCCGATGTCAAATTCACCGGCCGTAAAATTATCCGCGACAAAGAGCTGCCGATCCAGGATCTGGTGGCGGACCTGCATTTGAAAGACAGCGTGCTGTCATTGACGCCATTGAATTTCGGCGTGGCGGGCGGCAATCTGATTTCCAACATAAAACTTGATGGCAGAAATAAATTGATCAAGGCCGAGATGAAGATTTCGGCGCGCCATCTGAAAATCAAGCAGCTATTTCCGACACTGGAATCGGCCCAGGCCAGCCTGGGTGAAATAAACGGCGATGCCTCGTTATCGGCGGTTGGCAATTCCGTCGCCAGCTTGCTGGGCAGCGCGAACGGCGAGCTGAAGACACTCGTCAATCAAGGTTCCATCAGCAAGTTCGTGCTGGAAGCGGCTGGCCTGAATATCGGCAATGTAGTGATTTCCAAAGTGTTCGGCGATAAGCAGGTCAAGCTGAATTGCCTGGCCAGCGATTTTGCGGTGACCAATGGCGTCATGGACACCCGCACCTTCGTGATGGATACCGACGATGCGATCATCAACGTCGACGGCAAGATCAATCTGGCTCAGGAGTCGCTGGCCCTGATCATTCATCCGAAATCCAAGGGACTGCGGATTTTCACGCTGAGAACCCCGATACACGTCACGGGCAGCTTCAAGAATCCTGACGTGGGGGTGGACAAGGGTGTACTGGCGTTGAAGGCTGGCGGCGCGATTGCGTTAGCCGTGCTGGCGCCGGTGACTGCTGTGCTGCCTTTGATCAATATCAGCCCGGATCAGCAAAGCGATTGCGCCGGCTTGCTGGCGGAAGCCAGGCAGAAACCGGTAGCACCTCCGCCCGGCAAGACTATGCCGCAAAAGAAGGTGAAGGCGCACTAGGAGGCGCATTTCCCCGCCTTGAGCGACCGGGTAGGGTGGGCACTGGTGCCCTCCCTACAATGAACTGCACATCTCAATCCAGTCCATCAAACACTGCATCGTCCGGCCCCACATGGTGCGGCGAACGCCAGCTGACATCGCGCATCGAATGCTGCACCTGGTTCTCCACGCCTAGCAAAGTGGCAAAGATCGCCATTCTTACCGGTATGCCATTGTCTGTCTGGCGGAAAATCGCCAGGCGTGGATCGTGGTTGAGATCGGTGCTCAGGTCGTTGGCGCCTGGCCGGCCGTCGCGCGGCAGCGGATGCATGACGATAGTGTCGGCGCTGCAACTGGCGTCGATCAAAGCCTGGTTAATCTGGAAATCCGGGGTATAGCCTTCTATCGCCTCATCGGCAAAACGCTCCTTCTGGATCCGTGTGGCATACACGATATCCGCGCCTTTCAATCCTTGCGCCAGGGAAGTCGATTGTTCCACCACGTGGCCGCCGCGTGCAATGCGGTCCAGGATATGGGTGGGCATCTCCAGCGTGGGCGGTGCTATCAAAGTGAATTTCAGGCCGCGATAGAGCGCCAGCAGCTTGATCAGCGAATGCACTGTGCGGCCGTACTTCAAATCGCCCGCCATGACGATATGGGCGCCATCAATCAGTTTCCCTAGCCGCGAGAATTCGCGCTGAATGGTGTACAGGTCGAGAATCGCCTGGCTCGGGTGTTCGCCGGGACCATCACCGCCGTTGATTACCGGGATATTCGTAGCGCGGGCGAATTCGTCGACCGCTCCCTGTTCCGGATGCCTGACCACCAGCGCGTCGACATAACCGCTGATGACACGGCTGGTGTCATAAATCGACTCGCCTTTGGTCATGGAAGAGAAGGTGAAGCCGGTCGTATCGCATACCGAGCCACCCAGCCGGCAAAAAGCCGCCCCAAAGCTGATGCGCGTGCGCGTGCTGGCTTCAAAGAATAAATTGGCTAGTACGGCACCCTCGAGGATGCGCGAGACCTTCTGGCGCCTTGCAATGGGCTGCATGATGTCCGCTACTCTGAACAGCTGTTCGAGCGAGTCGCGCGAAAACTGGTCTACCGACACGAGTTGCGGTTTGCCGTTATGGGAAATCTGCTCGCGTAGTGGTGCGCCTGCTTTCGCCATATATACGCTTTGCGTTAAGGGCGATTGCGTCAGTTCGCTAGCGATGATTTCGTTGACGAATTTGCTGACAATGTCAGGCATGACGCGGAATTCGCCGGATGTTTCCGGGAGCAGCCAAGTATCCAGCGCACGCCTGCGAACACCAATGCGGTCGGAAAAATTGTCCCTGGTAAGGTTCATGCGACGCATGGCATCGCGGAGAAAAGTCTGCTGATCGCTCATTCACATCTCCCTTATATACGCTATGCGTACATTAAGGCTTTGAGTTTCGCTTGTCCAGATTTTTCTTTTCTTTGGCGGTGCTCATTATTTAGGCAGGAGAAAATTTTTCTTAAAAATTGCCTGGCCGGACTTAAAAACAGCGGTAAACAAGCAAATTCAGACAAATTTTTCAATTTTGTGGATAAAGCTGTGGATATCGTGTTTTTCAATTGTGGATATCTGAGAAAGTTTTCCACAACCCTCTTTTTATCCAAGAACTGTTCTTCAGGGATACACCGATTACTCAGCCTTTATCCAAGTCGTAAGTGCTTGAATGAATGGTCAAATTTATAGTTATCCACAGAAAAGCAGGGCGTTAACTACTACTACTATTTATATATATAAATCTTTAAATACAAAACCGAAAAGCTTTTTCTTTTGAAGTTGCTTTAAAAAAATAATTAACAAAAAAAAGTTAAAAAACCAACTTCTCAAAAAAAATTGGTTTTTTGTTCAAGTTCCTTTTGATGAAATTTACAAAAGACATCTACAGCGAAAGTAGAAAAGAAGGAGATTCAGAAAAGCAACTGTGGATAAGTCTTTGGATAACTGCAGGAATCCATTGTGAATAATCGCGTTAGATATCCACACCTCATTTTTTATCCAAGAAATGTTCTTTCCAGATACAAGGTTTACTCAGCCTTTATCCAAGTCGTAAGTGCTTGAATGAATAGTCAAATTCATAGTTATCCACAGAAAAGCACGTGGTTAACTACTACTACTATTTATATATATAAATCTTTAAATACAAAGCTGAAGAAACTGGTTTTCCAAAAAAAGAGGATTTCTGCTCTAAAAAAATGTTTTTAAGACATTAATTACGCCAAATCGTCTTCAATATGGCAAATATCGCAGCTATGACTGGTTCGTCTTTACGTTTATCCAGGGTAATAAACGAAAGTTCGGTGGATAAATTGACCGTATCTGAAATTACGAGGCCATGAGCATGTGCTTCACGCAATGCAATTGACTCACGCACTAAAGATAGACCGACTCCGGATTTCACCAGATCCAGCATCGATGGTTCCTGGTCAACCAAAGCAACTTTGTATTGAGCAAAGGTTTTACTGAGTAAACGATGATGGGCCGACTCTGGCGGCGTCCAAATCCAGGGTAATTCAGCCAAAGCCGGCCAGTCTTTTCCAGAAACACGGCTTTTCCAACCTGATGGTGCAAGCACGCAGTAAGTAAATTGTGTCAGTGTGAGCCGATGGAAAGTTTTGTTTGGTATACCAAGGTAGTAACCGACATCGAGATGGCCTGATTTGATCTGCCGCAGTACATCGTCAGACATGCTGTGTTGCAACTGTGTGGAAAGCTGTGGATAACTTTCTACCAAACGCTGGAGAAAGGTACCGAGCCGGATGAATTCAGGATCGAGAATTGTACCGATCGCGAGTTTTCCGCTCAGGATTTCTGAGCTGTTTGAATGCAGGCTTTCTGCTTGTTGGCGTAACTCGGACACGGCAGCAATTGCACGTTCTGCAAATGGCAGTAACTTGCTGTCATCGTCGGTCAACGTCATGCTACTTGGAATGCGTATAAATAATTGCAGATTCTAGCGGCTCTGCAATGACTTGATTTGCAGGCTGACAGCCGGTTGTGTGACATGTAGTAATTCGGCAGCGCGGGTCAGGTTTCCTTCCCTGGCGACGGTGACGAAGGCGCGAAGTTGGGTAATATCCATTTGATTAATTTTTCATCAGGTGATTTGATTGTTAGCATTTATTAAATAGTATAAATAATTAAAAATAGAAAGAGACGCATGGAAACAGCAGGTAAGTACGACTACATCGTGATTGGCGCGGGCACCGCCGGCTGTGTGTTGGCGAATCGTTTGACGCAGGATGGTTCGGTCAAGGTATTGCTGATTGAAGCAGGCGCAAAAGACGATTACATCTGGATCCACATTCCTGTCGGCTACCTGTATTGCATCAATAATCCTCGTACCGACTGGATGTACCGTACTGAACCTGATGTCGGTTTGAATGGGCGTAGCCTGATTTATCCGCGCGGTAAGGTATTGGGTGGAAGCTCATCGATCAATGGCATGATTTACATGCGCGGCCAGGCCCGTGATTATGATCAATGGGCGCAGCTTACCGGCGATCCGGCATGGCGCTGGGAGCAGGTGCTGCCGCTGTTTAAAAAGAGCGAGGATCACTACGGCGGCGCTAACGAATTCCACGGCGCGGGCGGTGAGTGGCGCGTTGAAAAACAGCGTTTGTCGTGGAAAATCCTGGATGCTTTCCGGGATGCCGCGGCTGAAGTCGGCATTCCCAAAGTTGACGACTTTAATCGCGGCGACAATGAAGGATCCGGCTACTTTGACGTCAACCAGAAACGCGGCATTCGCTGGAATGCAGCCAAGGCGTTTTTGCGTTCAGCCAGCGGCCGCGGCAACTTGACGATCATGACTGGTTGCCAGGTAAAGCGCCTGTTGCTGGAGCGTGGCGAGCAGGGGCTGGTGTGCAAAGGAGTTGAGTTTTCCGGTGGCGGCAAGGAGTGGCATGCCGAGGCCAGCCGCGAAACTTTATTGAGCGCGGGCGCTGTAGGGTCTCCGCAAATTTTGCAATTGTCAGGCATCGGTCCGGCGGCGCTGTTGCAGCAACATCAAATTCCGGTCATGCAGGATACGCCAGGCGTGGGCGAGAATCTGCAAGATCATCTGCAGATCAGGATGGCGTTCAAGATTAGCGGCGTCAAGACCCTGAATACGATGAGTAACAGCTGGTTTGGCAAAGCGAAAATCGGCATGGAATATTTGCTGAGGCAGAGCGGACCGATGTCGATGGCGCCTTCGCAATTGGGGGCGTTTGCCAAATCCGATGCGATGCAAGCGACTGCAAATCTGGAATATCACGTGCAACCTTTATCGCTGGAGAAATTCGGCGATCCTTTGCACGCGTTTCCAGCCTTTACCGCCAGCGTCTGTAATTTACGCCCGACCTCGCGCGGCCATGTGCGGATTGGCTCCGGTAGGGCAGAGGGTGCGCCAAAAATCACGCTGAATTATCTGGATACCGATGAAGACCGCAAAGTGGCGGCGGCTTCGCTGCAACTGACCCGCAAGATCATCGCAGCGCCGGCGCTGCAAAAATATGCGCCGGAAGAATTCAAGCCTGGCATGCAATACCGGACTGAAGAGGAATTGATCAAGGCCGCCGGCGAGGTCGGCACCACGATTTTTCATCCGGTAGGGACTTGCAAGATGGGCCGCAGCGACGATCCGATGGCGGTGGTGGATAGCCAGCTCCGGGTCAAAGGCGTGGCCGGATTGCGCGTGGTTGATGCCTCCGTGATGCCGACGATCACTTCCGGCAATACCAATTCGCCAACCTTGATGATTGCGGAAATGGCAGCAAAATTCATAAAGGAAGGCCGCTAGGAGGAAGAATCAAACAAAATTTGGTTTCCTGACATAAATATTTAGCAAACTATTTTGTCAGGCATAGTTAATTTCTGTAAAGTTTTTGTATAGTATTTCTACGTATTGCTCCAGTAGAGTGGCACCGGTAGTATCCATAAAAAAATATAAGGCTGATAAGATGATTGCCATTTCATCTTTGAACCAGGAATGTTCCGAACAAGCAATATCAATAGGAGACCAGATGACCGACATCATCTTGGAGACAAAAAATCTGACCAAGGAGTTCAGGGGGTTTACGGCCGTCAATGGCGTTAACTTGCAGGTCGAGCGCGGCCATATCCACGCACTGATCGGTCCCAACGGGGCAGGGAAGACGACTTGCTTCAATCTGCTGACTAAATTCCTGGTGCCGACTTCCGGCCAGATTCTGTTCAACGGCCGCGACATCACCACCGAAGCGCCGGCCCAGATCGCCCGCCAGGGGATCATCCGTTCCTTCCAGATTTCTGCTGTTTTCCCGCATTTGAGCGTGATGGAGAACGTCCGCATAGGATTGCAGCGCACACTGGGGACTTCTTTCCATTTCTGGAAAAGCGGCAGTTCGCTGGCGCAATTGAACGAGCGCGCGATGGAATTGCTGGCAGAAGTCGACCTGACCGAATTTGCCGATACCCTGACAGTCGATCTGCCATACGGCCGCAAGCGGGCGTTGGAGATTGCCACCACCCTGGGCATGGAGCCGGAACTGATGCTGCTGGATGAACCCACGCAAGGCATGGGACACGAAGATGTCGATCGGGTCACGGCGCTGATCAAGAAGGTATCTGCCGGCCGCACCATCCTGATGGTGGAGCACAACATGAATGTGGTGTCAGGCATCTGCGACAAGATCAGCGTGCTGCAACGCGGTGCGATGCTGGCGGAAGGCCGCTATGAAGAAGTCTCGAAGAACCCGTTGGTAATGGAAGCCTATATGGGCACCACTACCGAGGTACTGGCAGGAGCGCATTGATGTCTGCAGTTGAATCCCCACAATCTCCATCTGTCGGCGCGGCTGCAAAAGGTACGCTTGGTACGCCTGCGCTCGATATCGAAAATCTGCAAGCCTGGTATGGCGAATCGCACATTTTGCACAATGTGAACCTCAGTGTGCACAAGGGCGAAGTGGTGACGCTGCTGGGCCGCAACGGCGCCGGCCGCACTACTACCATGCGCGCGATCATGGGCTTGACCGGTGCGCGCAAGGGTTCGATCAGGATCGGCGGGGTCGAGACGATCGGCCTGCCGACCCACAAGATTGCGCATCATGGCGTCGGTTATTGTCCTGAGGAGCGCGGCATATTTTCTTCCTTGTCGACGGAAGAAAACCTGTTGTTGCCGCCGTCGCTGTCGACCACTGAAAAGGGCATGTCTGTCGAAGAAATCTATGACATGTTTCCCAACCTGAAAGAACGCAGGAACAGCCAGGGTACGCGGCTGTCCGGCGGTGAACAACAGATGCTGGCAGTTGCGCGCATCTTGCGCACCGGCGCGCGTTTGTTGTTGCTGGATGAAATTTCCGAGGGCCTGGCGCCGGTGATTGTGCAAACGCTGGCACGCATGATCACCACGTTGAAAGCCAAGGGTTACACGATCGTGATGGTTGAGCAGAACTTCCGTTTTGCAGCGCCTTTGGCAGATCGTTTTTATGTGATGGAGCACGGCCAGATTGTCGAGTCGTTTGCGTCGTCGCAGCTGGAAGAAAAGATGCCGGTGTTGAATGCACTATTAGGTGTGTAGTTTTTGGGCAGATGGAGTCTCGGTGATTGCGAGATGACGAGTCGTTTAAAAAATGGAGAAGACAATGAATATCAAATTAAAGACTTTGGCAGTCGCGGTGAGTAGCACCATCGCTCTCGGTTTTGCGGCGCCGGCATCGGCGCAGATTTCCGGGGACGTTATCAAGATCGGCTTCATCACCGACATGTCGAGCGTCTACTCCGACATCGATGGTCCTGGCGGCGCCGAGGCGATAAAGATGGCGATTGCCGATATGGGCGGCAGCATCAACGGTAAGAAAATCGAACTGGTGACGGCCGATCATCAGAACAAAGCCGACATCGCATCGAGCAAGGCACGCGAATGGTTTGACCAGCAGGGACTGGACGTGCTGATCGGCGGCACCAACTCCGGTACGGCTCTGGCGATGGCAAAGATTGCTGCTGAAAAGAAAAAGCCATTCTTCGAAATCGGCGCCGGCAGCACGCGCCTGACTAATGAAGAATGCACGCCTTACACCGTGCACTATGCTTACGATACCTACGCCTTGGCCAAAGGCACCGGCTCGGCCGTGGTTAATCATGGTGGCAAGACCTGGTATTTCCTGACTGCCGATTATGCGTTTGGCGCCTCGCTGGAAAAAGATACGACCGCGGTGGTGAAAGCTGCCGGCGGCACCGTATTGGGCGCGGTCAAGCATCCGCTCAACGCTTCCGATTTCTCTTCATTCATGCTGCAGGCGCAATCGTCCAAAGCGCAAATCATCGGCCTGGCGAATGCCGGCGGCGACTTGATCAATGCGGTCAAGGCTGCGAATGAATTCGGT
Organism: Collimonas antrihumi; assembly: GCF_018304965.1. Lineage (GTDB taxonomy): Bacteria > Pseudomonadota > Gammaproteobacteria > Burkholderiales > Burkholderiaceae_D > Collimonas > Collimonas antrihumi. Next base: position 51,977 of record NZ_JAGQED010000012.1, on the reverse strand, counting down.
GTTACCAAGAACGCCAAGCTGGCCGGTTTGCTGGTGTTCATCAACGACATCCATTCGCTGACGCTGAAACAAACTCAGGGCATGTACCTGACCGACAGCTGGTACTGGGATCAAAACGACGAGTCGCGCAAATGGGCCAAGCGTTATTTCGAAAAAATGAAAAAGGAGCCATCCAGTTTGCAAGCTGCAGATTATTCCGCTGCGATGCAATACCTGATAGCGGTCAAGGCAATCGGCACGGATGACGGCGAGAAAGTCATGGCGCACCTGCGCACCGCCAAGTTCAACGACATGTATGCCAAGAACGCTTATCTGCGCCCGGACGGCCGGGTAGTGCATGACATGACGCTGTATCAGGTCAAGGCGCCGGCTGACTCCAAATATCCTTGGGATTACCTGACCAAGATCCAGACCATCCCAGGCGAACAAGCTTTCACCACCAAGGCCGAGAGCAAGTGCGGATTGTGGAAATGATATAGCAGCTCTGCAGTAACCGCACTTGACCTTGGTTAAGAATCAAGCTCAAGGACCGAGGTCGAGAACCAAGGTCGAGGACCAAGGTCGTATGCGTGGTCCGAAGATATGCCTGGCGCATCATCAACCTGATGCCGGCCTGCACATTTCTGATGAGATGTGCAGGCCGGTGCGCTGTTTGATATTTTTTTGATGCGCTGTTCGATAGTTCTTCACTCGCCCGAGTGATTTTTTTGATGACATTGCCATGGAAATATTCGGCATTCCCTTTCAAGCCTTGATGAGCCAGTTGTTGCTGGGGCTCGTCAACGGTTCGTTTTACGCCATGCTGTCGCTCGGCCTGGCCGTGATCTTCGGCCTGCTCAACGTGATCAATTTCGCTCACGGTGCGTTGTACATGATGGGCGCGTTCCTGGCCTGGATCGGCCTGACTTATTTCAATCTGAATTACTGGGTGATGCTGATCCTGGCGCCGCTGCTGGTGGGCTTGTTCGGCATCGTCATAGAGAAGACCATGCTGCGCTGGCTGTACAAGCTGGATCATCTGTACGGCTTGCTGCTGACTTTCGGCATCACCTTGATGGTGGAGGGTATCTTCCGCTCCTTCTACGGCGTCTCAGGCCAGCCGTTTTCGGTTCCGGACCTGCTGAATGGCGCTACCGATCTCGGCTTCATGGTGCTGCCGAACTATCGCGCCTGGGTGGTGGTGGCGTCACTGGCGGTGTGTTTCTCAACCTGGTTCGTGATTGAAAAGACCAAGCTCGGCGCTTATCTGCGTGCCGGCACCGAGAATCCGAAGCTGGTTGAAGCGTTCGGCGTCAACGTGCCGCTGATGGTGACCTTGACCTACGGCTTCGGCGTCGCTTTGGCGGCCTTTGCCGGGGTGCTGGCGGCGCCGGTGATCCAGGTCTCGCCACTGATGGGTTCGAACCTGATTATCGTCGTATTCGCCGTTGTAGTGATCGGTGGCATGGGTTCCATCATGGGATCGATCATTACCGGCCTGGCGTTAGGCGTAATTGAAGGATTGACCCGCGTGTTTTATCCGGAAGCGTCGGCCACGGTGGTGTTTATCGTGATGGCGATTGTGCTGATGATCCGGCCCGCAGGCCTGTTCGGTAAAGAGAAATGAGCGGAGCAGCTATGAGGATGAGTATGAGTATGGATACCAAGAAGATCGGCTACGGTTTGCTGTTAGTCGCCTTACTGGCGGCACCGTTCGGCATTTATCCGGTGTTTCTGATGAAGGTCATCTGCTTTGCGCTGTTTGCCTGCGCTTTCAATCTGCTGATCGGCTTTACCGGTTTGTTGTCGTTTGGACATGCTGCGTTTTTCGGTGGCGCCGGTTACATTGCAGGTTATACGCTGACGACTGTGGGCTTGCCAACGGAAGTCGGGCTGATTGCCGGAACTGCCGCGGGTGCCTTGATCGGCCTGGTGATGGGTAGCCTGGCGATCCGTCGCCAGGGGATTTATTTCACGATGATCACCTTGGCGCTGGCGCAGATGCTGTATTTCGTTTGTCTGCAAATGCCGTTCACCGGTGGCGAGGATGGTTTGCAAGGCGTACCGCGCGGGCATTTGCTCGGCTTTATCGATCTCGGCAATGACTTGAGTTTGTACTATGTGGTGCTGGCGATTGCCGTGGCCGGCTTTGCGCTTATCGTGCGTACCGTGAATTCTCCGTTCGGCCAGGTATTGAAAGCCATCAAGGAAAATGAACCGCGCGCCATCTCGCTGGGCTACGACGTCAATCGTTACAAGCTGCTGGCCTTCGTGCTGTCGGCGGCGTTGTCCGGTTTGGCCGGTTCTACCAAGACGCTGGTGCTGGGCTTTGAAACGCTGACCGACGTGCACTGGACCATGTCCGGGCTGGTGGTATTGATGACGCTGGTAGGTGGCTTGGGCACTATCGTCGGGCCGATTGTCGGTGCGGTGATCATCATCATGCTGGAAAACAAGCTTGGTGATATAGGCAACTGGCTGGCATCTGTTACCCACATCGACTGGTTTAGCGGGTTGGGCGAATCGGTGACTATCGTTACAGGCTTCATTTTCATCGTTTGCGTGTTGGCGTTCCGGCGCGGGATTGTGGGGGAGATTTCTGCTTTGATTGATAAGCGATCTTCCGAGAGTAGATGATGTAATCCTGATCGGTTTTTAAAGGCCCGTACGCAGCTTAGCTGGTACGGGTTTTTTTGTTTCTGTCTGCTTAAATAATAGGCAGGTATATCAATGTTGCTTATCCAAACTTTTCGATCCGAACCTTTCAAGTTTTTCTGGCCAATCGAAATACTTGGATAGCTATGACTAAATAACATATCCATCCAGCATGTCTACTTAGCCTCAGGCACGTAAAATTGCATGTCTTCAATATTCGTCAAACTTCGTTTGCCACACCATGCCTGAGTTATTTCCCGATTTTCTTATTTTGGCTATTGCCAGTTTCGTTGCAGGTCTGATTGATGCCGTGGTTGGAGGAGGGGGCTTGATCCAGATTCCAGCCCTGTTCTCGATGCTGCCCAATACCGCGCCGGCCACCATTTTCGGAACCAATAAACTGGCAGGGATATTCGGCACTAGCGCTGCCGCGATCAATTTCGCCAAGCGGGTCAAGCTGGCGTGGAGCGCTGCACTACCGGCTGCTGGAGCGGCATTTTTGCTTTCGTTCCTGGGTGCTTATGTGGTCACCCATATACCGACCGAGGCGATTCGTAAATCTCTGCCTTTCATTTTGCTGGCTGTCGCCATATACACGGTGAAGAAGAAAGATTTCGGCAGTATCCATGCTCCCCTTCATACCGGGTCGAAAGAGAAGTTGTTAGCGGTATTGATCGGCGGCGGCATCGGATTTTATGACGGTGTTTTTGGCCCTGGTACAGGTAGCTTCCTGATTTTCCTGTTTGTGCGATTTTTTGGTTTCGATTTCCTTGCTGCATCAGCCGTATCCAAGGTTATTAATGTCGCGACCAATTTGGCTGCCTTGCTTTGGTTTGGATATAGCGGACATATCATCTGGCAGCTTGGATTGATAATGGCTATCTGTAATGTCGCTGGGTCATTGGTCGGTACGAGGCTTGCACTCAAGCATGGCAGCGGTTTTGTGCGGAAGCTATTTTTGCTGGTGGTATCGGTATTGATTTTGAAAACTGGTTACGACGCCTTCCTTAAGTAGATACTAGATATGTAAATCAGTTTTGAGAGCGGCGATTGTTTCACGTGAAACAATCGCCGTTTTGTTCTCACGTTTTCAAAAATCCGATATTGCAATGTTTCACGTGAAACATCTGTTGTGTTGTTGAGCGGCATAGTGATCCGGAGTGTAGGCGAGGGCTGCATGCTTTATAATCACGCCTCTGCTCACCGTTTTTCATCGTCTCCAAGAGGCGCACTATGCTTTTTCCTACACATTTTGACGTAATCGTCGTTGGCGGCGGTCATGCCGGCACCGAAGCCGCACTGGCATCCGCTCGCATGGGCCAAAAGACTTTATTGTTGACCCACAATATCGAGACCTTGGGCCAGATGTCGTGCAATCCTTCAATTGGTGGGATAGGTAAGGGCCATCTGGTAAAAGAGGTCGACGCCATGGGTGGTGCGATGGCAATTGCCACCGATGAAGCCGGTATCCAGTTCCGTATCCTGAACTCCTCAAAAGGACCGGCAGTACGCGCAACCCGCGCGCAAGCCGACCGCATCTTGTACAAGCAAGCGATTCGCTCACGCCTGGAAAACCAGGAAAACCTTTGGTTGTTCCAGCAAGCCGTGGATGATCTGCTGGTAGAGGGCGATCGCGTGGTTGGCGCCGTGACGCAAGTTGGTATCCAGTTCCGGAGCAGGGCAGTGGTGTTGACCGCTGGTACTTTCCTGGATGGGAAGATCCACGTTGGTCTCAATAACTATTCCGCTGGCCGTGCCGGAGACCCACCGGCGATTTCCTTGTCGGCGCGTCTGAAAGAATTGAAGTTGCCGCAAGGCCGCCTGAAGACAGGCACGCCGCCACGTATCGACGGCCGTACTATCGATTTTTCTGTAATGCAGGAACAACCGGGCGATCTCGATCCGGTGCCGGTATTTTCCGTGATGGGCAATACCGCGATGCATCCGGCGCAATTGCCATGCTGGATTACCCATACCAACCAGCAAACGCATGACATCATTCGTGCCGGCCTGGATCGCAGCCCGATGTATACGGGCGTGATAGAAGGAGTAGGGCCGCGCTACTGTCCGTCAATCGAGGATAAGATCCACCGCTTTGCCGGCAAGGATTCGCACCAGATATTCCTGGAGCCGGAAGGCTTGACCACCAACGAGTTTTATCCAAATGGCATTTCGACAAGTTTGCCATTCGATGTGCAGCTGGCCTTGGTGCATTCGATGCGCGGCTTGGAGAACGCTCACATCCTGCGTCCAGGCTACGCTATCGAATACGACTATTTCGATCCACGTGGTTTGAAGGCTTCGCTGGAAACCAAATTGATTCAAGGCTTGTATTTCGCCGGGCAGATCAACGGCACCACAGGTTATGAAGAGGCTGCTGCCCAAGGCATGCTGGCCGGATTGAATGCCGCACTGCAAACACAGGAGCGCGATGCCTGGACTCCACGCCGCGACGAAGCTTACCTTGGCGTATTGGTCGACGACTTGATTACCCAAGGCGTCCAAGAGCCTTATCGCATGTTCACCAGCCGCGCCGAGTATCGCCTCAGCCTGCGTGAAGATAACGCCGACTTGCGCCTGACCGAGATTGGCCGCCAGTTGGGTTGTGTCGGCGATGCGCAATGGGCGCAGTTCGAGAAAAAGCGTGAAGCGGTGGCGCTGGAAATGGAGCGCCTGCGTTCGACCTGGGTGAATCCCCGTATCGTGGCCGAAGCAGAAGCTGAGCGTTTGCTCGGCAAGGCCATTGAGCGCGAATATTCCCTGGTCGATCTGTTGCGCCGGCCAAACGTTACTTATGATCAACTGATGACGCTCAAGGGTATCGATGGCCAGGATCTGGGTGGTCCCGGTGTGCAGGATGACACGGTCAAGGAACAAGTCGAGATCCAGGTTAAATACGCCGGTTACATCGACCGCCAGGCGAAGGAAGTAGAGCGCCATGAGAACAATGAAAACCTGAAGCTGCCTGCCGATCTGGATTATATGGACGTACAAGCCTTGTCGATCGAGGTACGCCAAAAGCTGAACCAGCACAAGCCGGAAACTTTTGGCCAGGCTTCGCGGATCTCCGGCGTTACGCCGGCGGCATTGTCACTGCTGCTGGTACACCTGAAAAAGGGTGGCATGAAGCGTCTGGGTGCTGACGATCAGGCTGCCTGATTAGCTAATTGCTTAGTTACGTAATTGCTTAATAATCAACTACCATCAAGGTAATTGCCGGGATATACAAGGAGTGGCACCATGAGTTCAACGCAGACCGCGCCGGCGGCACAGCAAGCGCTGGAAGCGAGCCTGCAGCAAGGTGCGCAAGCATTGGGAATTGCATTGGATCAGCAACAGCAGCAGCAATTGCTGGCTTATCTGGCATTGTTGGCGAAGTGGAACCGGACCTATAACCTGACTTCGATCCGCGAACCTGCGCAGATGATGACGCACCATTTGCTGGACTCTCTGGCGGTGGTGCCGGCCTTTGCGGCGGCGGAACATGTGCTGGATGTCGGCTCCGGCGGCGGCCTGCCAGGGGTGATCCTGGCGATCTGGGCCGCCAAGGCGAAGCCGGCGATGCGGGTGTCGATGATCGACACGGTGCACAAGAAAACGGCATTTCTGACGCAAGTCAAAGCCGAGCTCGGCCTTGGCAACGTCACCGTGCATACCGCAAGAGTAGAGCAGTTGCAGGTAGCGCAAAAATTTGATGTGATCACTTCCAGGGCATTTGCCGAACTGGCGGATTTTATTAACTGGTCGGCGCATTTGTTGACGGATAATGGCCAATTCATCGCCCTCAAAGGCGTACAGCCGGACGAAGAAATCGCCCGTCTGCCAGCCGGTTGGCAAGTAACGGAAGTGCAGCCATTGGCGGTGCCGGGACTGGATGCGGAACGCCATCTGATTTTTATCAAGCGCAGTGCAGCGTAGACATGGCAGCAATACCAGGCAACAGTAAGGTAGTCGGACTAATCTCAGCCAGATTCATCACAGGAGTAAATTCATCATGGGCGCCTTGTTTCATACTCTCGGCATTACAGATGTCTGGCAATTGATCGTTGCCACCATGGTGTTTCTGATGCTGCCGGGCGCAGGTACTTTTTGTATCCTGACCAGCGCCGGCCGGCATGGCGTGCGCGGCGGCTATGCTTCGCTGTTCGGCATCATGATGGGCGACGCCGTGCTGATGTTTTTGGCAGCGGTAGGCGTAGCAGCCTTGCTGACCGCGAATCCGCTGGTGTTCAAGGGCGTGCAATATCTGGGCGCGGCTTATCTGGCCTACCTCGGCTGCAAATTGTTATTTGCCAGGAAAGGCGGTGACGCCAGTGCCGCCGTCGGCTTTGCCGGCGCCGGTAATTTTTCCCGCGGCTTCCTGGTGACATTGATCAATCCCAAGGCGATTGTGTTTTACATGGCGTTTTTTCCGCTGTTCATCGATCCGGCGACGCAGCGCGGCAGCCTCACATTCCTGACCATGGCTGCAATCATCTCCAGTTGCGCACTGTTTTACGGTAGTCTGCTGGTACTGCTCGGGAACACTGCTGCCAAACGCCTGGGACACAATCGCCGTATCGCCGCATTCGCCTCCAAAGCCGCGGGAATTTTCCTGATCGGCTTTGGCATCAAATTAACGACTAACTAAATCACGACCTTCATACCAATACATGGCAAAAATATTTTGTGTCGCCAATCAAAAGGGCGGGGTCGGTAAAACCACCACCGCCGTCAATCTGGCCGCTGGCCTGGCGCAACTGAATCAACGCGTCTTGCTGGCCGATCTCGATCCACAGGGTAATGCCACCATGGGCGCGGGGATCAACAAAGGCACGCTGACGGCTTCGATCTATGAAGTGCTGTTGGGAATGTCGGATATCAAAACGGTGCGCAAAACTTCAGAGACGGGTCGTTTTGACGTGCTGCCGGCAAATCGCGAACTGGCCGGCGCTGAAGTGGAAATGGTCGAACTGGAAAATCGCGAGAAGCGTTTGAAAGACGCGTTCATCAGCGTTGCAGACGAATACGATTTCATCCTGATCGATTGTCCGCCGGCGCTTTCGATGCTGACCTTGAACGGTTTATGCGCAGCGAATGGGGTAATCATCCCGATGCAGTGCGAATACTATGCGCTGGAAGGCTTGTCGGACCTGGTCAACACCATCAAGAAGGTGCATGCCAATCTGAATCCCGACCTGAAGATCATCGGCCTGCTGCGCGTCATGTTCGATCCGCGCATGACGTTATCGCAACAGGTTTCTGAGGAATTGGAAAAGCACTTTGGCGATAAAGTGTTCAAGACGGTTATCCCGCGTAATGTGCGCCTGGCGGAAGCGCCTTCATATGGCATGCCGGGAGTCACTTTTGACGCGGCTTCCAAGGGCGCACAGGCTTATATCGCCTTTGGCGCCGAGATGGTGGAACGTATCAAGACAATGTAATACATAAGTTGTACACCGGCTATACACCGCCTATGCACAGACTTATACGCAACTGATCAACAGCTTATTAATACGGTTGCAAACAGGGTTATCAACAGAGTTATCCACAGCCCGTTGTAATGTAATCAGTAATTTACGGTAGGAAAAGATGGTCACGAAAAAATCAAAAGGACTGGGCCGCGGCCTGGAAGCTCTGCTGGGCGGCTCCACCGATATCACGGAAGCCGTGCCGACTATTGTCGGCGCGCCATCGGTATTGGCGGTCACTGTCATGCAAGCCGGCAAGTACCAGCCGCGTACGCGCATGGATGAGGGTGCCCTGGCCGAACTGGCGGCGTCGATCAAGGAGCAGGGCTTGCTGCAGCCGATCCTGGTGCGGCCGATCGCCTTGCACAATGGTTCCCAGCACTATGAAATCATCGCTGGCGAGCGGCGCTTTCGTGCGGCTCAGCTAGCCGGCCTGATCGAGGTGCCGGTGCTGGTCAAGGATGTCGACGACCAGACCACCGCGGCGATGGCGCTGATCGAAAACATGCAGCGCGAAGACCTGAATCCGCTGGAAGAAGCGCAGGGTATTCATCGCCTGATTACCGATTTCAGCTTTACCCACGAGCAGGCGGCGGTATCGGTAGGGCGTTCGCGCAGTGCGGTCTCGAATCTGTTGCGTCTGCTGAACCTGGCCAAGCCGGTGCAAACCATGCTGATGGCCGGTGATATCGATATGGGCCATGCGCGGGCGCTGCTGGCGGTGGATGCGGCAACCCAGATCACGCTGGCCAACCAGGTCGTGGCCAAACGGATGTCGGTGCGCGATACCGAAAAGCTCGTGGTGCGCACCACCACCGAAGCCGATGCAGCCAGCCGGCCTGCCAAAACCAAGGAAAAGTCGCGCGATATCGCCCGGCTGGAAGAAGAATTGTCAGATTTGCTGGCGACTCAGGTAACAATCAAGACCGCGGCCAAGAATCGCGGCCAGCTGATTATCGATTTTTCCGATCTGGATACGTTGGATGGTTTGATTGCACGCCTCAAAGGTGCTGAATAAAAACGCAAAACGGAAAAAATAGGGCGGTCTCACAATATTGGTGCATGGATCACAATCAAATTGACTGCCGATCCGATTGTACGGACCAGCAAGGCCGACCATTTAAAGCCAATCCAGGTGTTGCATAAGCTTATGATTCGGCAGCAAAAGTTTGACGAAAGCCGCGGCCAGCCTTTATAATCCTCGGGCTTCTAAAACAGCCGTAGACTAGAATGAGCTGGAGGAAATTAGCTGCGCTGCATCGACCACGATGCAATCGCGTTCTGTTCGGCGAGTAGCTTTCGCACAATATTGGGTCAGTATGCTGCGCATCGTGCTTACGCAATTTATTACTACGGTCGTGCTGGCAGCTGTGGCAGGTTTACTGGCCGGCGTATCCGGATTTTGTTCCGCGCTTTTAGGTGGTGTGTGCTGCGCGGTTCCCAACGGACTGTTTGCTCTCCGTCTTTACATCAGCGCGCGCAAACCAGGTGGCGCCAATCCGATGTCTTTTTTCATCGGCGAGTTTGTCAAAATTGCTACAACGATTGCGCTGGTTGGCGCGGTCGTATGGTTGTATCACGATTTGAATTGGCCGGCATTTATCGTCAGCTTCATTGTGGTACTCAAAAGTTACATAATTTTACTTTTTAGACATCGATCATGACTGTAGCTCCAAGCGAAGCACTAACCCCCTCAGAATATATTGTCCATCACCTCGGACATTTTTCCACTGGCCATCAATCCAAGATAGTCGATTTTTCGATTATCAATATCGACACGATTTTCTGGTCGGTATTTGCCGGCGTAGTTGGTTGCCTGCTGATGTATCTCGCCGCGCGTAAAGCGACGGCGGGCGTGCCAGGACGTTTCCAGGCTTTCGTCGAAATGGTAGTCGAGATGGTCGACGATCAAGCCAAGGGCATCGTCCACGGCGATCGCAGCTTTATCGCACCGTTGGCGCTGACAGTATTCATCTGGGTTGCCTTGATGAACTCGCTCGACTTCCTGCCGGTCGACATGTTCTCCAGCCTGTTCAAGCTGGTTGGCCTGGACGGCTTCATTTCCCATCATCGCGTAGTGCCGACCGCCGACTTGAACGGCACCATGGGCATCGCCCTGGGCGTACTGGTGCTGATGCTGTACTACAGCTTCAAGATCAAGGGCATCGGCGGTTTCCTGCACGAGCTGGTCGCCGCGCCTTTCGGTATCTGGCTTGCTCCAGCCAACCTCTTGTTGAACGTCATTGAATTTGCTGCAAAAACCGTGTCGCTGGCGATGCGACTGTTCGGCAACATGTATGCCGGTGAATTGCTGTTCCTGTTGATCGCGCTGCTGGGCTCCACCGCTACTGCGTTTGGTTTTGTCGGCCACGTGATTGCCGGTTCTATCTGGGCGATCTTCCATATCCTGATCGTGTTGTTGCAAGCGTTTATTTTCATGATGCTGACTCTGGTGTATATCGGCCAGGCACATGAGGCTCACTAAAGAGCCAGAGCGCCGGTTTTGAATTTGTAGTTTTAGTTTTAGATCTGTTTTCAGTATTAGTTTCAGTATTGGTTTTTTGTATTAATTTTCTGTATTAATTTTTGTATTCACTTAACTTTGAAGGAATTGTCATGACTGATCTGTCTTTTGTTGCTTTGGCTTGTGGTTTGATCATCGGTTTGGGCGCTATCGGTGCTTGTATCGGTATCGCAATCATGGGTGGTAAGTACCTCGAAGCATCGGCACGTCAACCAGAACTGATGAACACCCTGCAAACCAAGATGTTCCTGCTGGCCGGTCTGATCGACGCTGCGTTCCTGATCGGTGTTGGTATCGCTATGTTGTTCGCATTCGCAAATCCGTTCATCGCTAAGTAATTTAATCGAGCGTAACCGAATCGGCTGAAAGCATTTCAGCCCACGTTATTCTGAGAAGGAAATTACTGTGAACTTAAATGCAACATTGTTTGCGCAGTTCCTGGTCTTCTTCATCCTCGCCGGCTTCACGATGAAATTCATCTGGCCGCCGCTGATGAAAGCGCTCGATGAGCGCGCCAAGAAGATCGCGGACGGCCTGGCAGCCGCTGATCGCGGCAAGGCAGATCTGGCAGCCGCTGAAAAGCGTGCTTCGGCAGAACTGGCAACCGCGCGCGACGAAGGTCAAAAGCGTATTGGCGAAGCTGAAAAGCGCGGTCAATCGATCGTCGACGAAGCCAAGAAAACGGCTTCCGAAGAAGCTGCCCGCATCATCGCTAACGCTAAAGCCGAAGCGGAACAGCAAATGACTAAAGCACGCGAAGCTCTGCGCGGTGAAGTTGCGACCCTCGCGGTCAAAGGCGCCGAACAGATCCTCAAGCGCGAAGTCGATACAGCGGCACATGCCGATTTGCTGAACCAACTGAAAACAGAGCTGTAATCATGGCTGAACTTGCAACGATTGCTCGTCCTTATGCAGAAGCACTGTTCCGTGTGGCCAAGTCGCAAGACCTGGCTGCGTGGGCGGATCTGGTTGTCGAGATGGGCCAGGTAGCGGCCAATTCCGATGTCAAGGCGCTGGCGCACAATCCTGCGCTGACGCATCAGCAAATCGCCGATACGTTCCTGGCGCTGTTGAAATCGCCGCAAGCAGCCACCGCCGAAGTGAAAAACTTCGTCGCGACGCTGGTTGATAACGGTCGTTTGATCGCGCTGCCGGAAATCGCCGAGCAATTTCAAGTGCTGAAGAACGCACAAGAAGGCGCTGCGGATGTCGAGATCACCAGTGCTTTTGAAATGACAGAAGCGCAAGTGAAAGATTTGACCGCCACGCTGGAAAAGAAGTTCGGCCGCAAGCTGAACCCATCGGTAACTGTGGATAACTCGCTGATCGGCGGCGTACGTGTAGTAGTCGGCGATGAAGTGCTCGACACCTCGGTGCGCGCCAAGCTGCAGGAACTGCATGCTGCCCTGGCTGCGTGATCATCGATTGGCTTTGACTTTTGCGTATCTGCGTAACTGAGCAACGAGAAAAATTTTAGGAGTTAATATGCAACTCAACGCGTCTGAAATCAGCGAACTGATCAAGAGCCGGATTCAAGGCCTTGGCGATACCGCTGAAATTCGCAATCAAGGCACGGTTATTTCCGTGTCCGACGGTATCTGCCGTATCCATGGTCTGTCTGACGTGATGCAAGGTGAGATGCTGGAATTCCCAGGCAACACATTCGGCCTCGCGCTGAATCTCGAGCGCGACTCTGTCGGCGCCGTTATTCTGGGTGACTTCGAACACATTTCCGAAGGCGATACAGTTAAATGTACCGGCCGTATTTTGGAAGTGCCTATCGGTCCGGAACTGCGCGGCCGTGTAGTGAACGCACTGGGCCAGCCGATCGACGGCAAGGGTCCGGTCAACACCAAGCTGACAGCGCCGATTGAAAAGATCGCACCAGGCGTTATTGCCCGTCAATCCGTTTCGCAGCCAATGCAGACCGGTATCAAGTCGATCGACTCGATGGTACCGATCGGCCGCGGCCAGCGCGAACTGATCATTGGCGACCGTCAAACCGGTAAGACTGCCGTGGCGATTGATGCGATCATCAATCAAAAGGGCCAGGACGTGACATGTATCTATGTCGCTATCGGTCAAAAGGCATCGTCGATCAAGAATATCGTGCGCGCGCTGGAAGCACACGGCGCCATGGAATACACCATTGTTGTTGCTGCATCGGCTTCCGAGTCGGCTGCGATGCAATACCTGTCGGCCTACTCCGGCTGCGCAATGGGCGAATATTTCCGTGACCGTGGTCAAGACGCACTGATCGTGTATGACGATCTGTCCAAGCAAGCTGTTGCATACCGTCAGGTATCGCTGCTGTTGCGCCGTCCACCAGGCCGTGAAGCTTATCCTGGCGATGTGTTCTACCTCCACAGCCGTTTGCTGGAACGCGCAGCACGCGTGAACGAAAAATACGTCGAAGATTTCACCAAGGGTGAAGTCAAGGGCAAGACTGGTTCGCTGACTGCTTTGCCGATCATCGAAACCCAGGCTGGCGACGTTTCCGCTTTCGTTCCGACCAACGTGATTTCGATTACCGATGGTCAGATCTTCCTGGAAACTTCGTTGTTCAACGCCGGTATCCGTCCTGCGATCAACGCCGGTATTTCGGTGTCGCGTGTTGGTGGCGCTGCTCAGACCAAGGTTATCAAGAACCTGTCCGGCGGTATCCGTACCGACTTGGCCCAGTATCGTGAACTGGCTGCGTTCGCGCAGTTTGCTTCCGACCTCGACGAAGCGACCCGCAAGCAACTGGATCGCGGTGCACGCGTTACCGAGCTGTTGAAGCAAGCGCAATACTCGCCATTGTCGATCTCGCTGATGGCTGTGACTTTGTTCGCGGTCAACAAGGGCTTCCTGGACAGCATCGACGTCAAGCAAGTACTGCCGTTCGAAAGCGGTCTGCATAACTACATGAAGACCAGCCACGCGCCTTTGCTGCAAAAGATCGAAGAAACCAAGCAACTCGACAAAGATGGTGAAGCTGCAATGTCTGCTGCCGTTGCTGATTTCAAAAAATCGTTCGTGGCTTAATTTAACTGGAGCACGGAATGGCTACAGGTAAAGAGATACGCAGCAAGATCAAGAGCGTAGAAAATACGAAGAAGATCACGAAGGCGATGGAAATGGTCGCCGCATCCAAAATGCGCAAGGCGCAAGACCGGATGCGTGCGGCACGTCCCTACAGTGACAAGATTCGTAATATCGCTTCTAACTTGTCGCAAGCCAATCCAGAGTACACGCACCCGTTCATGGTGAAGCAGGACAACTCCAAGAACGTTGGTTTCATCGTTGTAACGACCGACAAGGGTCTGTGCGGCGGCATGAACACCAACTCCTTGCGTTTGCTGACCACGAAACTGCGTGAGCTGGAAGGGCAAGGCAATAAGGTTCAGGCAGTAGCGATCGGTAACAAGGGTCTGGGTTTTCTGCACCGGATCGGCGCCAAGGTCGTTGCGCATGCCGTGCAACTGGGCGATACGCCGCATCTGGACAAGCTGATCGGGCCAGTCAAAGTACTGCTCGACGCTTACCAGGAAGGTCGCCTGGACGCGGTTTATCTGGTGTACACCAAGTTCATCAACACGATGAAGCAAGAGCCGATGCTGCAGCAGTTGCTGCCGCTGTCGAGCGATCGTCTTGAGGCTGATAAAACCGGGGCCCATGACTGGGACTACATTTATGAGCCGGATGTGCAAAGCGTCATCGATGAATTGCTGGTGCGTTACGTGGAAGCGCTGATTTATCAGGCTGTCGCTGAAAACATGGCGTCCGAGCAATCGGCGCGGATGGTAGCGATGAAGTCGGCTAGCGACAACGCGGGTAACGTGATTGGCGAACTGAAACTGGTATACAACAAGACGCGTCAAGCTGCGATCACGAAGGAATTGTCTGAGATCGTCGCCGGTGCTGCTGCGGTGTAACGCAAACTGCGTTTAACAGAAATTTATTTTATATATTGAAGGAACGAAAATGGCTGATGGCAAAATCGTTCAGTGTATCGGCGCTGTGGTGGACGTTGAGTTTCCACGTGACGCGATGCCTAAGATTTACGATGCCTTGAAGATGGATGGCTCGGAACTGACGCTGGAAGTACAACAACAGCTGGGCGACGGCGTAGTCCGTACCATTGCGCTGGGTACATCCGACGGTTTGCGCCGCGGCATGACAATCAAGAACACAGGCCAGCCAATCATGGTGCCGACCGGTAAAGCAACACTGGGCCGCATCATGGACGTGCTGGGTAACCCGATCGACGAATGCGGTCCGGTAAGCCACGAAACCACTGCCTCTATCCACCGCAAAGCTCCTGCATACGACGAACTGTCGCCATCGCAGGAATTGCTGGAAACCGGCATCAAGGTTATCGATCTGGTTTGCCCGTTCGCCAAGGGCGGTAAAGTTGGTCTGTTCGGTGGCGCGGGTGTGGGCAAGACCGTGAACATGATGGAACTGATCAACAACATCGCCAAGGCACACAGCGGCTTGTCGGTGTTTGCCGGTGTTGGTGAACGTACTCGTGAAGGTAACGACTTCTATCATGAAATGGCCGACGCTAAAGTGGTTGATCTGGAAAATCCGGAAAAATCCAAAGTGGCGATGGTTTACGGTCAGATGAATGAACCGCCAGGTAACCGTCTGCGCGTTGCGCTGACCGGCCTGACGATCGCTGAAGGCTTCCGTGACGAAGGTAAAGACGTGTTGTTCTTCGTCGATAACATCTACCGTTACACACTGGCCGGTACCGAAGTGTCGGCGCTGCTGGGCCGTATGCCTTCCGCCGTGGGTTACCAGCCTACACTGGCTTCGGAAATGGGCCAGTTGCAAGAACGTATTACATCGACAAAAACCGGTTCGATCACATCGATCCAGGCCGTCTACGTTCCTGCGGATGACTTGACCGACCCGTCGCCTGCAACTACGTTTGCTCACTTGGATTCCACCGTTGTGTTGTCGCGTGATATCGCCTCGCTGGGTATCTACCCTGCGGTTGATCCGCTCGATTCGACTTCGCGTCAGCTGGATCCGCAAGTGGTTGGCCAAGAGCACTACGAAACTGCCCGCGCTGTGCAAGGTATCTTGCAACGCTACAAGGAATTGCGCGACATTATCGCGATTCTGGGTATGGACGAACTGGCTCCTGAAGACAAGTTGCTGGTGGCGCGTGCACGTAAGATGCAACGTTTCCTGTCGCAGCCTTTCCACGTTGCTGAAGTGTTTACCGGTTCGCCAGGTAAATACGTTTCGCTGAAGGACACGATCAAGGGCTTCAAGATGATCGCCAGCGGCGAACTCGATCACCTGCCGGAACAAGCGTTCTACATGGTAGGCACGATCGAAGAAGCAATCGAAAAGGCCAAGAAGATCGGCTAAAGCAAGTTTCGCATAGTCATCCCCGCGAACGCGGGGAATCCACATTTCTGAGTAACTGTTTCACTAAGATGGATTCCCGCGTTCGCGGGAATGACGCAGCGAGGTTTGTTGGTAGTTGATTTAATGGACAACAAAGGGTTTAAGATGGCACACACTATTCACGTAGACGTTGTTTCCGCGGAAGAGCTGATCTTCTCCGGTGAAGCCGAATTCGTCGCGTTGCCGGGTGAGTCGGGCGAGCTGGGGATTTATCCTCGTCATACCCCGCTGATCACGCGCATCAAGCCGGGTGCTGTACGGATCAAGGTGGCAGGTCAGGCGCAGGACGAGTTTGTATTCGTTGCCGGTGGTCTGCTGGAAGTGCAGCCGAATAACGTGACCGTCCTGGCCGACACCGCGATTCGCGGCGCCGATCTGGATGAAGCGAAGGCAACCGAAGCCAAGCGTCGCGCGGAAGAAGCGCTGAGCAACAAGGAATCCGTGATCGATTACGCAAAAGCACAGGCCGAGTTGTCGGCAGCAATTGCGCAGTTGGCGGCGATTGCGAAGTTGCGTCAAAAAGGGCGTTGATTTTGTAGTTCGCCTGCATTTCGGATGGCAACAAGAAAAAGCAGCTTCGGCTGCTTTTTTGTTGCCTGAACGGTTTGTCTTTAATACTTTCCATCGCGGTTTTTAATGATGTACTTATCACATAGGAGGCAAAAAGGCCTGGCCGCCCTGCATGCTAAGATGTATCAAACCGTGCGCAACCAGCCTTTCGTACCTAAAATACTGGCAGGAGAAGGCATATGAAAATCCGGTTATGGCATTTCCTCACTATTGCTCTGCTGGCAATCGGCCTGTGCGCTTGCGAGAAACCAGTCGACACGGCGCCGACACCTAAAGTCGACCCGGCCGGCATGAACGTTGTCAGGTAATTGGCGCGTTATGTTGTTTGGTTGTGTGGTTGTGTGGCAAGAGCAGGGTGGTTGAACAACCCGCCGTGAGGTTGCTGGCAGGAAATCAGATTCTCGCGGTAAGATCATGCAAAGCGCTTTAAGCAAGATCTCTCACGCAAGAATCCACTCACGCCGACAAGTCCATCATAGTAGAACTCATGCCAAATACATCCGCTCCCGTTTCCAACCCTGCCAACCCGATCATCGCCATCGTCGGCCTGTCGTCCAAACCGGACCGGCCGAGCTACGGCGTGGCCCGTTACATGCAGGAACGCGGTTATCGGATTATCCCGGTCAATCCGATGCATGTAGGCGCTCACATCCTTGGAGAGCATTGCTACGCCAATCTGTTCGATGCGGCGAAAGCACTGGCAGCGGACAACCAGAAAATCGACATCGTCGATTGTTTCCGCAAGGCAGAGGACATTCCACCGATCGTCGGCGAGGCAATCATGATCGATGCACGCTGCATCTGGATGCAGCTCGGCATCGTCAATGAAGGCGCCGCGGCCAAGGCGCGCGCCAACGGCATCCAGGTCGAGATGGATAGCTGCATCAAGATCGAGCACGCGCTCGGCAATCTGCACGGGATTCTGTAAGCACCCAGCACTACCAGGACAATACCACCCGCGTGGCCACGTTATCGGAGAGAGCAATGAAAGCATGCAAGCAGTTCCGCGCCGGCAAGCAGACCAAGATCAAGGATGCCGACGCCGCGGAGAAGCCGCTTTCCAGCGGCGACAAAATCAAGGATAAAGAGCTGGTTATCGAGTTGGCGGCACAAATCGCCGTGCAACAGGAAATGCTATATGCCGCCCAGCAGCACAAGATACTGGTGGTATTGCAGGGCATCGACACCAGCGGCAAGGACGGCACCGTAAAAGGGGTGTTTAACCTGATCAATCCCCAAGGCATCCAGATTGCCGATTTCAAGGCGCCGACCCCCATCGAACGCGCCCACGATTATTTATGGCGGGTGCATCAGCAGGTGCCGCGGCAGGGCGAAATCGTGGTGTTCAACCGCAGCCACTATGAAGACGTACTGGTCACCCGGGTGCATGACTGGATCGATGAGGCCGAATGTGAACGCCGCTACGGCCAGATTCGCGATTTTGAAAGGATGTTGGCCGAAACTGGTACTACAATCATCAAGTGTCTGCTGCACATTTCGAAAGACGAGCAGCGTGCTCGCCTGCAAGAACGTATCGACGATCCAACCAAACATTGGAAATTCGACCTGCAAGATCTGGAAGAGCGCAAAAGCTGGGACAAGTATCAGGAGTTGTTCGGGAAAGCGATCGAAGCTACCGATGCCGATCACGCGCCTTGGTACGTGATCCCGGCCAACTCCAAGACGCATCGCAACCTGGCGATTGCCAGTATTTTGATGGAAACCCTTGCTGATCTGAAATTGAAACCGCCGCCGCCCAAGCCAGAATTAAAAGGCTTGAAGATTGAATGAATTGACGGCCGCTAACCACTATAATTGCTTGCCGTTAAGCAAAACGTTAAGCAAAACGTTAAGCAAAACGTTGAGCAAAATCATATAAATAAAATAGTTTGATCCTGGACGATAGTAATAATCAAGGAGACATGAAGTGCGCCGCTGGTTGCCGGAACTGATTGCATTACCGCTCTTGCCGTGGCTGATCATACAAGGCCGTCGCACTCGCCGCCTCACGCCACGCCTGCCGGAAGCCAAGGGACCGACTATCGGCCAGGCACAGATTGCCAGCGCCACGGAACCGCCGCAGCGGCCGCTGGCATTACTGACTATCGGCGAATCGCCGGTAGCCGGGGTCGGCGTCGCCACCCATTACGAAGCGATTACCGGCCAGTTTGCCGCTGCGCTGGCGATGCGCCTGCAGCGTACCGTGACCTGGCAGGCGGTCGGGGAAAATGGCGCGACCCTGAGCGATGCGGTCAAGACCATGTTGCCGCAGGTGGCGTCGCAAAAAGTGGATATCGTGCTGATCGCCTTTGGCGTCAATGACACCACCGCGTTCCGTTCCTGCCGCCGCTATCGGGCCGAGCTGTTGCAATTGATGCGTGACCTGCAGGCGCATCTGTCGCCGCGTCTGATCGTGATTTCCGGTATTCCGCCTATCCACGCTTTTCCGGCGTTGCCTGAACCTCTGCGTTATGTGCTTGGCATGAAAGCCAAGGCGCTGGACGAAACGGTGGAGGAGTTGATTGCCACTCTGCCCGCCGATCTCAACAATTTGCGCGTGACACGGGTGCCGATCCTGATCGACATCAACGATCACACGCTGATGGCTTCCGATGGCTATCATCCGTCGGCCAGCGGCGTCTCGCTATGGGCGCGTCAGCTGGCGACCGCTGTCGCTGCCCATCTGAAATCGATCAGGAAGAACAAGATCGCGCAGCAGTCGGCCAGCAAGCAGGGTTAATTTTCGCAAGCCTGGTTCTATTTTAGCCACTGGTTGAATACCCGGTCGTAGTCGCCGGTCGCTTTCAGCTGATGCATCCAGGTGTCGACGAATTCCTTGAACGGCACGTCGCCGCGCGGCAGCATGAAAGCTTTTTCCGAGAATTGCAGCGGTTGTTCAGGACGAATCGCGCATAACTGCGGATGCAGCTTCGCCTGCCACAGGGTTTCGCTGGCGTCGGTCACCATCACATCGGCTTTTCCCTGCACGATCTGGTCGAAGATGGTGACGTTATCGGGATACAGGATCAGCTGCGCCTGTTTGTAGTTGGCGCGGGCGAAACGCTCATTGGTGCCGCCCGGATTGACGATGGCGCGGGTCGCCGGCTGGTCGATCGCCGTCAGCGACTGGAACTTGCCGACATCGCTGCAACGCGCAATCGCAGCCTTGCCATCCACCATGTGCGGTGCCGAAAACGACACTTTCTTTTGGCGCTCCAGCGTCACCGATACCCCGCCCATCGCGATATCGCACTTCTCCAGGAAGTCGCTGGTCAGGTTGGTCCAGCTGGTTTTGACAAAGCGCGCTTCGACGCCGAGCGCCTTGGCCAGCGATTTGGCCAGATCGACATCGATACCTTCAAAACTGTTGTCACTCTTGAAAAAAGTAAACGGCTTGTAATCGCCGGTCATGCAAACGCGGAGATTACCGGATTTGACGACTTCGTCCAGCCGCGATGGCACCGCTTGGGCGGATGCCGAGGTAGTTACAGAGGTGCCTGCGGCGCTGAGCACCAACATCAGCGCAAAAACAAATTTCTTCATGAGTTCTCCTTGGTTTCGGTCGGGCTCGGGACAGCTTTCATTTTTCATTTCCAATGCGCCTTTATGATGGCCGCCAACTTGTCGAAAGCCGGTGCTATCTGCTCATTCGGCACGCAGGCATAACCCAGCAGCAAGCCATTGCGGGTAGTCTCGGCATTCATGTAATAACGCGACAGCGGCCGCGCCACAATCCCCGCTTCACGCGCCGCGCGGCTGATCGCCCGATCGTCGCATTGCACCGGCAAGCGTAGCGCCAGATGCAGGCCGGCCTCACCGCCGGTGAGCGTGATGCGGTCGCCGAAATGACGTTCGATTGCAGCTTGCAGCAAGTGCAGGCGCTCGGCATACAACACCCGCATGCGCCGGATATGCGAAGCGAAATGTCCTTCGGTCATGAAGTCGGCCATGATCGCCTGCATGAACACCTGGCTGCCGCGATACAGCTCGGAGACGCCGATCGCAAATACCTTCGCCAGCGATTCCGGCACCACCATGAAGCCGATGCGCAGGCTGGGGAACATGGTCTTGCTGAAGGTGCCCATGTACAGCACGCGGTCGTCGGTATCCATGCCTTGCAATGACGCCAGCGGCCGGCTGCCGTAACGGAATTCGCTGTCGTAATCGTCTTCGATGATCCAGACTTTGCGGGTTGCCGCGTACTCCAGCAACATGCGCCGCCGCGACAGGCTCATCACCATCCCCAGCGGATACTGGTGAGACGGCGTGGCGCAGATAAACCGTGGCGGCTGACGCAGGTTGGCCAACCGCATGCGCATGCCTTCCGAGTCGACCGGGATCGCTACCGGCTTGATCCCGAGCGAATTGAGGACGCTGCGCGTGCCCCAGTAACAGGGATCTTCGACCCAGGCGCTATCGCCATGTTCTCCCAGCAACTTGACGACGATATCCAGCGATTGATGGATGCCGGTAGTGATGATCACCTGGCTGGCATTGCAGTTGACTGAACGCGCGATGCGTAAATATTCGGCTATCGCTTCGCGCAGCGGCATATAACCGCCGGCGTCGCCATAGGTCAGCAGCTCTGCGCGTGAGCGGCGCCAATGCTTGTTTTGCAGGCGGCTCCAGATCTTGTTAGGGAATAGCGTCACATCCGGCACGCCGGGCATGAACGCGCCCCACTGCAAATCGCTGACGCCAGCCTGCTGGATCAGTTGCGCGCCGTGCGCCGACAGTTCCGACTCGCCGCTGGGATCGGTCAGCGGCGGCGTGTTCAGGCGCATCTCTGGAATTTGGTCGGGCGTGGTGTCGGCGATGAAGGTGCCGGAACCGGCACGGGTTTCCAGATAACCTTCGGCGATCAGCTGCTCATAGGCATAGGTCACCGTATTGCGCGATATCGTCAGTTCGCGCGCCAGATCGCGTGATGAAGGCAATTGCCAGCCGGATGGCAGCAGTTGCGACAAGATAGCCTCACGGATGGCTTGATAAATCTGCCGGTTAAGTGGCGTGCCGACGGCCTTGGCGACTGTGCCGTCGGCGCCGCGCTCAATGCGCATCAGCAAGAAATCGGTAAGCGAGGCGATGCGCAAAGTGGCTCCATTAGAAAACTGAAAGTGGCACTATATTATAGATCCAGCTCGGCCTTAGTATGCATCAAAGCTAATACAAAAACCGCATAACGCGTACAACGCATTAAGGAGCCATTATGAAAAACGACGGATATCACGCAGCCGCCGCTGCAGCTGTAGCAAACCCGAACACCAACGCCGCTCTGCATCAACGCAAAAATGCCGCCACCCCGCGCGGCGTCGGCGTCATGTGTGATTTCTACGCCTCGCATGCACTCAACGCAGAAATCTGGGATGTGGAAAACCGCCGCTTCATCGATTTCGCCGCCGGTATCGCCGTTCTGAACACCGGCCATCGCCATCCGAAACTGGTGGCCGCGATCCAGGAACAACTGGGCAAATTCACCCACACC
Source organism: Collimonas antrihumi (assembly GCF_018304965.1). Taxonomy (GTDB): domain Bacteria; phylum Pseudomonadota; class Gammaproteobacteria; order Burkholderiales; family Burkholderiaceae_D; genus Collimonas; species Collimonas antrihumi. Next base: position 29,908 of record NZ_JAGQED010000012.1, on the reverse strand, counting down.
GCCTATCAGATCGTGCCGTACGCCAGCTATGTCGAACTGGCTGAGCGCATCAACGCCATCACCCCGGGTGATCATGCTAAAAAAACCACTTTCTTTTCGACCGGCGCCGAGGCGGTAGAAAACGCCGTCAAGATCGCCCGTGCCGCTACCGGCCGTAGCGCGGTGATCGCGTTTTCCGGTGCTTTCCATGGCCGTACCATGATGGGTATGGCGTTGACCGGCAAAGTGGCGCCGTACAAGGTCGGCTTCGGGCCGTTCCCGGCCGAGGTGTATCACGTGCCGTTCCCGATCGAATTGCATGGCGTCAGCGTCGAAAGCTCCCTGGCGGCGTTGCAAGCGCTGTTCAAGGCCGACGTCGATCCCAAGCGCGTTGCCGCCATCATCCTGGAACCGGTGCAAGGCGAGGGTGGTTTCTACGCTGCGCCGCCTGCGCTGATGCAGGCGCTGCGTAAATTGTGCGATGAGCATGGCATCTTGCTGGTGGTGGACGAAGTGCAAACCGGCTTTGCCCGTACCGGCAAGCTGTTCGCTGTGGAACATTCCGGCGTGATTCCGGATTTGATGACGATGGCCAAGAGCCTGGCCGGTGGCATGCCGCTGTCCGCGGTGTGCGGCCGCGCAGAGATCATGGATGCTGCTGCGCCCGGTGGCCTGGGCGGCACGTACGCCGGCAACCCGCTGGCAGTGGCTTCCGCGCTGGCGGTGCTGGACGTGATCGAGGAAGAAAAACTGGTTGAGCGCGCCAATCTGCTCGGCGCCAAACTGAAACAGGTGCTGGAAGGTCTGCGCGCAGAGATTCCGCAGATTGCCGATATCCGTGGCCTGGGAGCGATGGTGGCAGTGGAATTCCTGCAACCGGGCACACGCCAGCCGGATGCCGACTTTACCAAGAAAGTACAGGCAGAAGCTCTCAAAAATGGCTTGCTGTTGTTGAGCTGCGGGGTCTACAGTAACGCGATCCGCTTCTTGTTTCCGCTGACGATTGAGGATAACTTGATGGATGAGGCACTGGCCATCCTGAGTGCCGCGATGCGCACTGTCGCAGCTGCTTGAAACTTGTCGGGAGAATGAGTTGAAGCAAGAAAATATCGCCACCCACCTGCCCTTGGTCTCCAAGGAAGTTGCCGATAAGCCAGGCGCGCCGGATATCCTGGTGCAGTTTTCCGGCGTCAAGAAAACCTATGACGGCGAGAATCTGGTCGTCAAGAACCTGAACCTGGATATCCAGCGCGGCGAGTTCCTTACCTTGCTGGGTCCGTCCGGTTCCGGCAAGACTACCTGCCTGATGATGCTGGCCGGATTCGAGTTTCCTACCGGCGGTGAAATCCGGCTGGACGGCCAACTGCTCAACAAAGTGCCGCCGCATAAACGTAACATCGGCATGGTGTTCCAGAACTACGCCCTGTTTCCGCACATGACGGTGGCGCAGAATGTTGCCTACCCATTGCAGGTACGCAATATCAGCGGTAGCGAGCGCGTCGAAAAGGTAAAAAAAGCGCTGGATATGGTGCAGATGGGCAAATTCGGCGATCGTTATCCGGCCCAACTCTCCGGTGGCCAGCAGCAACGGATCGCGCTGGCGCGGGCGTTGGTGTTCGATCCCAAGCTGGTGCTGATGGATGAGCCGCTGGGCGCGCTCGACAAGCAGCTGCGCGAGCACATGCAGCTGGAGCTGAAAGCCTTGCACAAGCGTCTCGGCGTGACGTTTGTCTACGTTACCCATGATCAAAGCGAAGCGCTGACCATGTCGGACCGCGTCGCCGTATTCGACCAGGGCATCATCCAGCAGCTGGCGGTGGTCGACCGTCTCTACGAATATCCGGAAAATCAGTTCGTCGCCGGTTTCATCGGTGACAACAATCGCTTCAATGGCGTGCTGGCCGCGACCGATGGCGGTAGCGCCACCGTGCGCTTGCCGCATGGCGGTTTGCTGAACGGCCTGAATGCCAACCAGGCTAGCGTCGGTCAGCAGGTTGTGGCTTGCATCCGGCCGGAACGGATTCGTTTGTTACCACTCGCCGATGCTCCGGAAAGCGCTATGCGTGTCAGCGTCAGCAGCCTGATCTATTTCGGCGATCACGTGCGGGTGCGCTGCACCATCCCGCAACAAGACGACTGCTTCGTCAAACTTACCTTGAACGACCCTGCGCTGGCCGGGTTATATGAAGGCACCCAGGTAGCATTGGACGTAGATCCCAAGCACCTGCGCATTTTTATTTAGCAGTTTTCCGCAATTGTTTTTACATCCACGAGGAGACGTGATGAAGGCTTTATTGAAACCCGTTTTTACCAGCGTTGTATTGTCGCTGGCTGCAATCGGCATGGCTCAGGCGGCAGCCCTGACGGTGGTTAATTTCGGTGGCGCCAACGGTGCAGCGCAGAAGGTTGCCTACATCGATCCCTATGCCAAGGCTAGCGGCGACAAGATCACGGTAGTCGAATTCAATGGTGAGCTGGCGAAAGTCAAAGCCATGGTCGAAGCCAAGAAGGTAAGCTGGGACGTAGTGGAAGTGGATGCCGGCGATATCGGCCGCGCTTGCGAAGAAGGCTTGCTCGAAAAAATCGACTTCAGCAAGATCGGCAACAAGGCCGATTTCAGTCCTGCGGCCATCCACGAATGCGGTGTCGGTGCATTTGTCTGGTCGACCGTGCTGGCCTACGATGCAGACAAGCTGAAAGTCGCACCGAAGACCTGGGCCGATTTCTGGGACGTCAAGAAATACCCTGGCAAACGTGCCATGAAGAAGGGCGCCGAATACACGCTGGAATTCGCACTGATGGCGGATGGGGTGGCGCCGAAAGACGTCTACAAAGTGCTTGCCACCAAAGCCGGTGTCGATCGCGCCTTCAAGAAACTGGACCAACTCAAACCGAATATTCAGTGGTGGGAAGCCGGTGCGCAGCCGCCGCAATTCCTGGTGGCAGGCGATGTCGTGATGTCGACCGCATTTAACGGCCGTATCGATGCCGCGCAACGGGAAGGCAAGAATCTGAAAGTGAGCTGGATCGGCAGTATCTACACGCTCGATTTCTGGGTGATTCCAAAGGGTACGCCGAACAAGGTCGATGCTGAGAAATTCATCGCCTTCGCCAGCAAGCCGGATTCGCAAAAAGCTTACGCCAGCAATATCTCTTACGGCCCGGTGAACAACAATGCACTCAAGATGCTGGACCAGAAAGTGCTGGCTAATTTACCGACCTCGCCGACCAATGCCAAGGATGCCTTGCAACTGAGCCTGTCGTTCTGGACCGATCACGGTGAAGAACTGGAGCAACGCTTCACTGCCTGGGCCGCCAAGTAAAAGATAGGGTTAGCCGCAAGCGGTACTGCATGTAAGTACAGCGCAGCACCGCTTGCGGTAGTTCTTTGCAATTCACTATTCAGCATACCCGGAACACCATGACTTCTATTGCATCTGCCGGCGTCGGTTCTGTCATGACGCCGCCTGCATCACCGCAGAATTCCCACCTCAAGCGCGAACTGCGCCAGGCACAATTTCGCAAGCGCGCCGCCGCGTTGGCATTGATCGCACCGTTGGCGATTTTCCTGTTATTGACCTTCCTGGTGCCGATCGCCATGCTGCTCAAGCGCGCAGTGGAAAACCCGGAAATCGCCACCACATTGCCGCATACCGTGGCGGCACTGAACAATTGGGATCGCAAGAGCGCGCCGCCGGACGCCGCCTATGCCGGACTGGCAAGCGATCTGTTGCAAGCTAAGGAAGACAGCTCGGCCGGTTCGTTGGCGCGCCGTCTCAATTCGGAAATCTCCGGCGCCCGTTCTATCATCATGAAAACCGCGCGTGCTTTGCCGTTGCTGGATGCAGACGGCAAGCCGCTGCCGGCCACGCAGATCAAGCAAGCGTTGATCGATATCGATGAACAATGGGGCCAGCTGCCGTACTGGCAAGTGATTGCCAAGAACGGTGCGCCGTACTCGCCGTACTACCTGCTGGCGGCGCTGGACCTGAAGCAAGACGCCTTCGGCCATATCGAAAAGGCCGATGCCGGCGCTTCGGTGTATCAAAAGATTTTCGGCCGTACTTTCTGGATGGGCCTGGTTGCCACGCTGGCTTGCCTGGTGCTTGGCTATCCGCTGGCGTACTGGCTGTCGACCATGTCGGAACGGCGCGCCAACCTGTTCATGATCCTGGTGCTGATTCCATTCTGGACGTCGATCCTGGTGCGGGTCGCGGCCTGGATTGTATTGCTGCAATCGGAAGGCCTGGTCAACAAAGCCTTGATGGTGACCGGCCTGACGCAAGCGCCGCTGGAGCTGCTGTTCAACCGTATCGGCGTGTACATCGCTATGACGCACATCCTGCTGCCGTTCATGATCCTGCCTTTGTATAGTGTGATGAAAGCAATCCCGCCGACCTACCTGCGCGCTGCGGTGTCGCTCGGCAGCCATCCGTTTGCCGCGTTCTGGCGCGTGTATGTGCCGCAGACCTATCCCGGCATTGGCGCCGGCGCTTTGCTGGTGTTTATCCTGTCGGTCGGTTACTACATCACGCCAGCGTTGCTGGGCGGACCGAACGAACAGATGGTCAGCTATTACATCGCTTATTTCACCAATGTCACCATCAACTGGGGCATGGCTTGCGCACTCGGCGCCTTGCTGTTTGCTGCGACGCTGGTACTGTACGGTGTGTATCGCCGCTTCACCAAAAACGACGTGGCGATGGGGTAAGAAAATGAAAACGAAATTATTTCCGCAATTTCCTCCCTACGTCTCGTTGAGCGAACGTGTCTGGTTCTTTTTTTCGCGCGGCTTCAATCTGCTGGTGCTGTTGTTCCTGCTGCTGCCGATTCTGGTCATCATTCCACTATCGTTCAGCGACAGTACTTTCCTGGTGTACCCGATCCATGGTTTCTCCTTGCGCTGGTATCAAAACCTGGTGCAATCGCAAGAATGGGTTAGCGCCGCCAAGAACAGCTTCATCGTGGCGCCGTTAGCCACCGTGCTGGCGACCATACTTGGCACCCTGGCGGCGGTTGGCCTGAACAAGGCAGACTTCCACGGCAAAGGTTTGCTGATGGCGGTGCTGATTTCGCCGATGGTGGTGCCGGTGGTGGTGGTTGGTGTCGGCGTCTATCTGTTCTTCGCGCAGATCGGTTTGTCCGACAGTTATACCGGCTTGATATTGGCGCATGCGGCGTTGGGCGCGCCGTTCGTGGTCACTACGGTATTGGCGACGTTGCAGGGATTCAACCAGAATCTGGTGCGTGCCAGCCTCAGCCTGGGGGCCAATCCGCTCTCCACTTTTTTCCGGATTACCTTGCCGGTGATTGCACCGGGTTTGATCTCAGGCGCGTTATTCGCCTTCGCCACCTCGTTCGACGACGTAGTGGTAACCTTGTTCGTAGCCGGTCCCGGACAAGCTACCTTGCCGCGCCAGATGTTTACCGGCATCAAGGAAAATATCAGTCCGACGATTGCTGCGCTGGCTACCATCCTGATCGTGTTTTCCACTTGCCTGCTGCTGGTGCTGGAATGGATACGCGGACGCAACAAGGCGCTCGCCAAATTCTAGTGTAGTGCCGCCAAACTACTACTTTCCACTGCTTTCGGCACGCGTATCTCAGCTCTACCTCAGTTCGACCTCAGCTTGGCCACAGCTTGATATGCGTGTCCTCAACGTTCACAGGAGTTATCCACATGATCGAATTAAAAGATCCCTCATTGTTCCGTCAGCAAGCCTACATCAATGGCGAATGGTGCAACGCCGATAAGGGTGGCAGCCATGCCGTGACCAATCCAGCCACCGGCGAGACCATAGGCAGCGTGCCATTGATGGGCGCCGCCGAGACCAAACGCGCGATTTCCGCCGCCAACGACGCCTGGCGCCAATGGCGACGCAAAACCGCCAAGGAACGCAGCATCATCCTGCGCAAATGGAACGACCTGATGCTGGCCAATCTCGACGATCTGGCGCTGATCATGACCGTGGAGCAGGGCAAGCCGCTGGCCGAAGCCAAGGGTGAAATCGCTTACGCCGCCTCATTCATCGAATGGTTTGCAGAAGAAGGCAAGCGTGCCGGCGGCGATACCATTCCGTCGCCGTCGCCGAGTTCGCGCATCGTGGTGGTGAAAGAACCGATCGGGGTTTGCGCAGCGATCACGCCATGGAATTTCCCGGCAGCGATGATCACCCGCAAGGCCGGCCCGGCGCTAGCCGCAGGCTGCACCATGGTGCTCAAGCCGGCTGAATCGACGCCGTTCTCGGCGCTCGCCCTGGCGGTGCTGGCCGAGCGCGCCGGCATACCCGCCGGCGTGTTCAGCGTGGTGACCGGTTCCGCCCGTGAAATCGGCGCAGAAATGACCAGCAACCCTATCGTGCGCAAGCTGACCTTTACCGGCTCCACCGGCGTCGGCCGGCTGCTGATGGAACAATGCGCAGCCACCATCAAGAAATTGTCGCTGGAACTGGGCGGCAACGCGCCGTTCATCGTGTTCGACGATGCCGATCTGGATGCGGCAGTGGAAGGCGCAATGGCTTCCAAATATCGCAACGCCGGGCAAACCTGCGTATGCGCCAACCGCCTGTATGTGCAAGATGGCATCTACGACGCTTTCGCTGAAAAACTGGTCGCCGCAGTGGCCAAGCTGAAGGTCGGCAACGGTCAGCAAGAAGGCGTCAACCAAGGCCCGCTGATTGACCAGAAGGCGGTCGCCAAGGTTGAAGAACACATCGCCGATGCGGTGGCGAAAGGCGCGCGGATCCTGGCCGGCGGCAAGCGCCATGCGCTGGGCCAGAGTTTCTTCGAACCGACTGTGTTGGCCGATGTGACTTCCGACATGATCGTGGCGCGCGAAGAGACCTTTGGTCCGATGGCGCCCTTGTTCCGCTTCAAGACTGACGAAGAAGTGCTGGCGCTGGCCAACGACACTGAATTCGGTCTCGCCAGCTACTTCTACTCACGCGATATCGGCCGTATCTGGCGCGTGGCCGAAGGCCTGGAGAGCGGCATGGTCGGCATCAACACCGGTTTGATTTCGAATGAAGTCGCGCCGTTCGGCGGCGTCAAGCAATCCGGGCTGGGGCGCGAAGGTTCGAAGTACGGTATTGAGGATTATCAAGTCATTAAATATCTGTGCATGGGCGGGATTTGAGATCGGCCGATCGCCAATTTTGCTGTGATTGATACAGCAGCAACGATTTCTAAATTCCTCATCTGCCTCGCCTGCCTTTAAAAGCGAGCGAGGTTTTTTTTTGCATCCATGCATTTTTTGCAGAAGTAACATATCGTTACTGAAATTACACCGCCTGAAGGCATGCAGGGTTTGCTTGCCGGTTTAATTGATTTTGTTATTTCATCATCGCATGACGTCTCTTTCCTTGAAACGGCGGCAACAAAATGGACTGGCATCATCAACTGCTCGACAGTGTCATCTGGCTTTGCAAGGCATTCGCTATCAGCATGGTGGCAATCGCCTGCATCACGGCCTTGATTGGAAAATTCACCGATTGGGGTCAACAGTTCTTACGGGTGACGTGGGCCTGGTTCTCACCGGTCCGCAGCTGGCGGCCGCTGGCAATACTTTCGCTGCTGATCCTGATGACCTTGTTCTCGGTGCGCATGGAGATCTTGTTCACGTTCTGGAGCAACGGCATGTACACCTCGCTGCAGGACTTCAATGCTGCTGCGTTCTGGTCGCTGATGGCTGTCTTCGGTGTCCTTGCGAGCGTCCACGTATTGCGCGCACTGGTGAATTTTTACATCAGTCAGGCGTTCCAGATTCATTGGCGTGTCTGGCTGACAGAGAACCTGATGGCGCGCTGGCTGGATAGGCAGGCTTACTACCGCAGCCAGCATCTGCCCAACAGAACCGATAATCCGGATCAACGTATCCAGCAGGATATCGCCGGTTTTGTCAGCAGTTCGCTTACGCTATTCCTGGGACTCATCAGTTCTGTCGTTTCGCTGTTTTCATTCACGCTGATCCTGTGGCGCTTGTCCGGCACACTCACCCTGTTTGGTGAGGAAATTCCACGGGCGATGATCTTTTTGGTCTATGCGTATGTACTGGTTGCCACTGTGTTTGCCGTGAAACTCGGGCGGCCGCTGATCAAGTTGAATTTTCTGAATGAAAAACTGAACGCCGATTTTCGTTATGCCTTGATACGTTTGCGCGAATACGGAGAGAACATTGCGTTCTTCCGCGGCGAAGCGGTGGAGCATCGGACCTTGCTCAAGCGCTTCTCGCATGTCATCGAGAATGCCTGGGCGATTGTCTTTCGTTCACTGAAATTCCAGGGTTTCAACCTGGGGATCAACCAGTTGGCCGTCGTGTTTCCGATGGTGGTGCAGGCGCCGCGTTTCTTCAGCAAGCAGATTACGCTGGGCGATCTGACGCAGACGGCGCAGGCTTTTGGCCAGGTTCAGGATGCCTTGTCCTTCTTCCGGTCCTCATATGACGAATTCGCCGGTTATCGCGCCATTGTCAACCGCCTCACCGGTTTCCTGGATACGGTCGACGCCGCCGACCAGCTCACCATGCCGCAGATTGTGCATCGGGGACAAAATTTTGCGGTCGAAGCGCTGACCGTCAAAAGTCCGGGCGGCGCGATATTGACTGCAAACCTGAACCTGGCTTTGGCGCCCGGTGCCGCACTGTTGGTACGCGGCCCGTCCGGTGTCGGCAAAACTACGCTGTTACGGGCCATAGCGGGCTTGTGGCCGTATGCCGGCGGCGAGATTGTCTACCCGGCCGGACAGCAATGCCTGTTCTTGCCGCAGAAACCTTACTTGCCGCTGGGGACTCTGCGATCGGCCCTGTATTACCCCTTGGCCGAGCCAGTCCAGCCGGACGATAGCGCGGCTCGGGCGATATTGGAACAGATACAACTCGGACATCTGGCGGCAGAGCTGGATACGGAGAGTGAATGGAGCAACATTCTGTCGCTCGGCGAACAGCAGCGGCTGGCGCTGGGGCGCGTGCTGCTGCACCGGCCGCAACTGGTCTTTCTCGACGAAGCCAGTTCTGCCATGGACGAAGGCCTGGAGCATGCAATGTACAGTTTGCTACGCAAGCAACTGCCGGATGTGATGCTGATCAGCGTCGGCCATCGCAGCAGCCTGGCGGCATTTCACGGCAGCGAACTGATATTGCAGCATAACGGGAAATGGCGCTTGAATAGTTTGGAATAAGCGGTTTGACATAAGCGGCTTGGCATAAGCAGTTGGCGGTTACGCGTTGGTTTTATCGCAAAAATCCAACACTTTCCTCATCGGCGCGCCTATTTCATGCCTGAAATTTGGTAGCGCTACCACAAATAAATCGCCGTTGATATAATGTTGCTTCGCACCATGTCCCCCGGTGCGCGCCTTTTACTGCCGCGCAGTTCCTGCAATTCGGCGGTTCCCTTTCCGGACGATCATCATGCTGTCTTTGCCCCTATTTGCCCTTGCTGTTGCCGCTTTCGGCATCGGTACGACGGAGTTCGTCATCATGGGCTTGCTGCCCGATGTGGCGCGTGACTTGGGGGTGACGATCCCGGCGGCGGGGATGCTGGTGACCGGTTACGCACTGGGCGTGACAATCGGCGCGCCGATCGTGGCGATTGCCACCGCCAACATGCCGCGCCGGACGGCGCTGCTAAGCCTGATCGGCCTGTTTATTATCGGCAATGTCTTGTGCGCCTTGTCGCCCAATTACACCGTGCTGATGCTGGCGCGGGTAGTGACGGCGTTTTGCCATGGCGCGTTCTTCGGTATCGGCTCGGTGGTGGCGGCCGGACTGGTGGCGCCGAACCGGCGCGCGCAGGCGATCGCCCTGATGTTTGCCGGCCTGACCCTGGCCAACGTGCTCGGCGTACCGTTTGGGACTGCCCTCGGGCAACAGTTGGGCTGGCGCTCGACGTTCTGGGCGGTGACGGTGATCGGTGTGCTGGCGGCAATTGCGCTGGCGCTATGGCTGCCGACAAAGATCGAAATGCAAAAGACCAGCCTGCTGCAGGAATTTGCCGTGCTCAAGGATAAGCAGGTCTTGATGGTGCTGGGGATCAGTGCGCTGGCTTCGGCTAGCTTGTTTTCGGTGTTCACTTACATTACGCCGATTCTGGAAGATGTCACCGGGCTGACGCCGCATGCCGTGACGCTGGTGCTGCTGGTATTCGGCTTGGGCCTGACGGTGGGCAGCGCGCTCGGCGGCAAGCTGGCCGACTGGCGCCTGATGCCGTCGCTGATTGGCTTCCTGATGGCGCTGGCCATAATCCTGACCGTATTTACCTTGACCATGCGCACGCCGTTGCCAGCAGTAATCACGATTTTCATCTGGGGCGTGCTGGCCTTCGCGATCGTGCCGCCGTTGCAGATGCTGGTAGTGGAACGCGCCAGCGCCGCACCGAACCTGGCTTCGACCTTGAACCAAGGCGCCTTCAATCTCGGTAATGCAAGCGGCGCCTGGTTTGGCGGCATGGCCATCAGCGCCGGTTTCCAGTTGACCACGTTGCCTTATGTCGGCGTAGTGGTGGTGGTGCTGGCGCTGGGTCTGACTTTGTGGTCGGCCGCCATTGAGCGCAATGACGGCTTGGCGATGACGCCGAGCGATTAGGGCAGCGCCTGCCGATTCCAGGCAGAGATATAGATAATATCTCAGTAAATCAGAGTGCTAGCGCTTACTTCAATTCAATAAATGTAATCAGGATGGCACCACCGAGCGTGCCCATGCGAGATCGCTGCTAAGCCAGCGGGCGGCCTCGCTTTGCTGGTCTTGCTTGCTCCAGATCAGGTCGACGCTCTTCAGGAATGCCGGCTCCTGGTACTCGTGTTCCAGGATTTTCAAGCCCTCCCGGGCATCGATTTCCTGCATCGCATGCTGCGGCAGGAAAGCCCAGCCCATTCCCCGTTTGAGCAAATCCAGCAGCAATTCCGGACTTTCCATACGCCACATGATTTCGCTGTAACGGCCGAAAATCGAAGCATCGCCGCCATCGCGGCTGGACGCCAGCAATTGCCGGTGTTGCGCTAGATCGCTGTTATGCACCAGCGGCAAGCGGCTCAGTGCGTGATCGGCAGCCGCTACCGGCACGAATTGCAGCTGGCCTAGCGAGCTGGCGTTGAAGTCGCTGGGCATGGGATCGACCGTGACCGCAATCGCGATATCCAGCAAGCCGCGCCGCATGAGGTCGGTGGCGTCGATGCTGGTTGGGCGGAACAACTCCAGTTGCAATTGTGGAAAGCGCCGTTCCAGCTCCGCACACAAGGCATGGCTGTGCGTCACCGGCAAGGCTTGGTCGATGCCTAGTCGCAGGCGATGGCCGTGGCCGGCGCTCAGGCTATGCGCCTTGCGTTCCAGGTTGCCGGCCGCGGTCAGGGTCGAGCGGGCAAACCCGAGCAGCACCGCGCCGTCCGCAGTCAGGGCCAGGTGATGCAAATCGCGTTCGAACAAGCGTGTACCCATATCCACTTCCAGGTTGGCCAGCGCGGTGCTGACGGTCGATTGCGCCTTGCCCAGGCGCCGCGCCGCCGCCGACAGGCTGCCGCAATCGGCAATGGTGGCAAAGACCAGCAGGTTTTCGAGAGTCATGGGAGTGGCATGAAGACGGATACAAAGAATGATTCGGGCGCCGTTATCGACAAAACAGATGACCGTTAATTATGGCATGGCGCGCATCGTGATTAGTATGCATCGGCAGCTAGCCAATCTACTAATCCGGAGACGATCATGACCACAGAAGCCAAACAAAGCGCGCTGGGCTGGGTGAGCGATAACGCCAGCCAGTTATCCGACTGGCATCAAACTATCTGGCACTACGCCGAGCCAGCCTTTCGCGAATATAAATCCAGCGCCTGGTATGTCGCCATGCTGCGTGAATACGGGTTTGAAGTCGAAGTCGGCAGCGGCGGCATGCCGACTGCCTTTGTCGCCACTTTCAAGAACGGCGAGGGGCCGACGATCGCCACTTATGCCGAATACGATGCAGTGCCGGGCAACTGCCAGGCGGCGTCGACCAGGAAAGAACCGCGCCAGGGTTTGTCCAAATACGCGCCGGGCCATACCGATCCGCATTCGGCGCTGGGGATCAGCGCACTCGGCGGCGCACTGGCCACGCAAAGCGCCATGCTGAAATTCGGGATACAGGGCACGCTCAAGATCTTCGGAGAACCGGCTGAAAAATTGCGGGCATCCAAACCCATCCATGCCGCCAAGGGTTATTACGATACGCTGGACGCGGCGGTGAGTTTTCATCCGACCTACATGCTGCCACTGTGTAACACCACGGTCTGGGACGCGCATTGCGGCGTCGGCTACAACTATATCTATACCTTCACCTGCGACGCGCCGGAAAACTGGATCGCCGCCGACAAGTTCAGCCCGATACCGCAAAACCACCTGGCCGCGCGCGCTCCTGGAGCGAACGATGCGCTGGTGCTGTTCTACAACCTGAATGAGAGCCTGCGCCGTTCGATGCTGCCGGCCACCGGTTTGTGGAGTTTCAACGAAGCGATCCTGTGCGCCGGCCAGGCGACCGCCGATAATCTGACGCCGCATGTTTCGCAAATCAATTTCATGCTGCGCACTGATTCCGTCGAGCAGGCCGAGATCATCAGCCAGGTGATGGATAACAATGCGGAAGCCGCGGCCAAGGCGACTTTTTGCGAATGGAAGAAAACCTGGGTCAGCAAATCGCGCGGCGGTTTGCCCAATCATGTGATGGCGCGCGCGACCTACGACAACATGGTGCTGGCCGGACCGCCGAAATGGGGCCGGCAAGCGATCAAGATTGCGCAGGAAATGCAGCAGAATCTCGGTATCCAAAGGATGGAAAGCCCATTTTTGGGAGTTACCGAACAATTGATCGACCCGGAAGACTGCGAACGCGAGTTGCGCAAGCAAATGCCGGCCTGGCAGAAATACCTGACTTCGGACGACTACACCGATTACACCTGGCATTGCCCGACCGTGCGCCTGTATGTGGCGCGGCCGATGCTGGCGGCGCCGCGCGGCTTCGTGTATCCGGACTGGGTGGCGAATGCGCTGGGTGGTATACCCGCCACGATCGATCCGATGATCCAGTCCGCCGCCAAGACTATCGCCGCGACCTTGATCGATCTGTTTGCCAAACCGGATCTGTTGGAGGCTGCCGGCGCGGAATTCAGGCAGCGCACCGGCGGCGGCATCGGCGGTAGCGAATGGCAGGCGCCCTTGCTTGCCAAGGATTTCAAGGTGCCGCATCAGTATCGCTGGCCGGAATACATCACCACCGTGCGCGGCGAGGAATGGACTATTCCCTGGCGCGACGATGAGTGAGCACAGTAATGCTTAAATAGTTATCGACGCGGTACGCCCGGCAGCACGCACAGCATTTCATAGGCCAGGTTGGCGCCGAGCAGCGCGGTGGTGCCAACCGGATCGTAAGGCGGCGATACTTCCACCAGATCGGCGCCGACGATGTCCAGGCCCCAGGCGCCACGGATGATTTCCAGCGCTTGCGGCACGGTCAGGCCGGCGATTTCCGGGGTGCCGGTACCGGGTGCATAGGCCGGATCGATACCGTCGATGTCGAAACTCAGGTACACCGGGCCGCCTGCTACACGTGCACGCACTTCTTCCATCAGCGGCGTCAGCGATTTGTTCCAGCAGTCTTCCACCTGCACCACCCTGAAACCCTGGTCGCGGCACCAGTCGAAATCCTCCGCGGTGTAGCCGGTGCCGCGCAAGCCGATTTGCACCACGCGTTGGCAATCCAGCAAGCCTTCTTCCACCGCGCGGCGGAACGGCGTGCCGTGGGCGATCTTTTCACCGAACATGGTGTCGTTGACGTCGGCATGGGCATCGACGTGGATCAGGCCGATCTTGCCGTATTTGCGATGCAGCGCGCGCAGGATGGGTAGCGCGATTGTATGGTCGCCGCCCAGTGAAATCGGCCGGCAGCCGGAGGCGACGATGTTGTCGTAGGCGGTTTCAATCAGCTTGATCGAATCGAGCAGGTTGTAAGGATTGATGGCGACGTCGCCCAGGTCGGCGATACGCAGCGCATCGAAAGGGGCAGCGCGGGTTGCCATGTTGTAAGGCCGTAGCAGCACCGATTCAGTACGGATCTGGCGCGGCCCGAAGCGCGTGCCGGAACGATTCGAGGTGCCCAGGTCGAACGGGACGCCGACGAAACAGGCATCCAGTTCGGCGCTGCTGCTCACGTGCGGCAAGCGCATCATGGTGGCGATGCCGCCGAAACGCGGCATGTCGTTGCCGCCAAGCGGTTGATAAAGTGGGGTTTCCGTCATGATCGTCTCCGGCAAGGGGAAGGGAAGGTGGTTTTCTGAACACCATCTACTCTAGCGGGAAATAACATCATAAAAAATGCGCGTAATGTAATCTTTACATTGATAATGATAGATGTATTATCGATCTGACCTGCACTTTCCTTTGACTTTATCCGATGCAACATGCTCCAGCAACTATCCGATCTTGACCTGCGTCTGATCCGCGTTTTCCTGTCGGTGCTGGACGCCGGCGGCATTTCCGCTGCGCAGACGGCTCTGAATGTCAGCCAGTCCACCATCAGCACGCAGGTGGCAACGCTGGAGACGCGGCTCGGATTTCGTTTGTGCGAACGCGGCCGGGCCGGGTTTCGGCTAACGCCGCGCGGCGAACAGTTCGCCCAGTCCAGCCGCCGGCTGCTGGAGAACGTCGACCATTTTTGCCTGGATGCGCGCCAGATCGGGCGCAAGCTGGTCGGACAATTGCATCTGGGCCTGATTGGTCACGCCGCCATGAGCGCCAACGCGCGCCTGAGCCAGGCCATCGCCCGGTTCCGTGCGCGGGACGAGGCGGTGACGCTGTCGCTGGCGGTGCTGGCTCCCGGTCAGCTGGAAGAGGAAGTGATCAACGGCCGACTCGATCTGGGCATCGGTTACTTCTGGCACCGTCTGCCGAATCTGGAATATCTGCCCTTGTACACCGAGCATCAGGTGGCATATTGCGCCGCCGCGCATCCGCTATTCAGCCGGGCCGGCAACTTGGAAGCGGCAGATCTGGCGCAGCACGACTGGGTCTGGCGCAGTTATCCTTTGCCAGAGGCGGAAGGCAAGGGTGGCATGTCTGCACCGGCGCGGGTGACGGCGCTGGCTGACAACATGGAGGCGGTTGCGGTCCTGATCCTGTCAGGGCAGCATCTTGGATTCCTGCCGCAACACTTCGCTGCGCCGCTGGTACGGCAAGGATTGCTGGCAGCCCTTAATCCGGCGCAGTTCTCCTATGAAGTCACATTGCACATGGTCGTACGCCGCCAATCCAGCCGAGGCGAGATCCTGCAAGCGTTTCAGGATGACCTGGTTGCAGTGCATCGGGAGGGACCGTAGTATCTCAAACATACCAACCATACGATGCAGCAATGCCGCAGCCGTGGATTTGGATGAGATAATGGGGCGTTATCACATGCATCCAGATTGCTTCTCATGTCCCAATTCGCCCCGCTCAAGAACGACACCTTCCTGCGCGCACTGTTGCGCCAGCCGACCGAATACACGCCGCTGTGGCTGATGCGCCAAGCTGGCCGCTATCTGCCCGAGTATCGCAAAACCCGCAGCCGCGCAGGCTCCTTCATGGGGCTGGCAACCAATCCCGATTACGCTACCGAAGTCACGCTGCAGCCGCTTGACCGTTTCCCGCTGGATGCCGCGATTCTGTTTTCCGACATCCTGACCGTGCCGGACGCCATGGGACTGGGCCTGTATTTCGCTGATGGCGAAGGCCCCAAGTTCCAACGGCCGCTGCGTGATGAAAAAGACGTAATGGCGCTGCAAAGCCCGGATCTGGGCAAGCTGGAATATGTTTTCAAGGCGGTCACGCAAATCCGTACTGAACTCAACGGCCGCGTGCCGCTGATCGGCTTTGCCGGCAGCCCCTGGACCCTGGCTTGCTACATGGTCGAAGGTGAAGGTTCGCGCGAATTCCATACCGTCAAGACGATGTTATACAACCGTCCGGACCTGATGCACCACGTGCTCAGCACCAACGCAGCGGCAGTGGCGGCCTACCTGAACGCACAGATCGACGCCGGCGCGCAAGCCGTGATGATTTTCGATTCGTGGGGCGGGGCGCTGGCGGATGGCGCTTACCAGGAGTTTTCACTGGACTATATGCGGCAGGTGGTTTCCCAGTTGAAGCGCGAGAAAGACGGCGTGCCGATTCCGGCGATTGTATTTACCAAGGGCGGCGGCTTGTGGCTGGAACAGATTGCCGATATCGGCGCCGATGCTGTAGGCCTCGACTGGACCGTCAATCTGACCGAGGCGCGGGCGCGTATCGGCCAGCGGGTTGCGTTGCAGGGCAACCTGGATCCTGCGGTGCTGTTTGCCAAGCCAGAGCAGATCCGTAGCGAAGTCGAGCGCTTGCTGAACGCGTACGGTGTGCCGCAAGCGGATAGCGGCCATGTATTCAACCTGGGCCACGGTATTTCGCAATTCACGCCGCCGGAGTCGGTCGCGGTCATGGTTGATGCGGTCCATGAAATCAGCCGTAAATTAAGAATATAGGCGCGAGAGGGTAGGCATGTGCGGATAGGCGCTTGCCGGCGCGAATCGATGCCTGCTGCCCGGTGAAGAATGTTGTTACACGGTGTCATGCATAACACATTCGGCACCAATCAGGCGATTGCCACTCGCTAGTTATGCACAAAAAAATCTGCTGCACCACGGAAATTATTTATAACTATATTTATTATTTTCCACTTGGGTGCGTTTTGTAAGTGTTTGATTTTAAAAGGTTTATTTTCTGCTTTTAGTTTAGGCAATTTATTGAAACCCGCATCAAATATGCGTCTGCGGCCTGTCAAGAGCAGGTTACCCACAAAGTTATCCACAGACATTGTGGATAATTTGAAAAGCGCTTATGAAACCGATGGTTAGGACATGTCCTAATACTTTACTTTAAGTAGAATCCTAGAAATCAAGAATTCCCGAGCATTTTTGACAGTTGACATCGGGCTAATTTTTCCGGTGCGAAACTTGGTAACCCGACTGAAAAAAGCAACATGATGGTGCGCACCAATGGATTTGATTGTGCCCATGAATGTTACTTTTTGGTGCTGGCGACTGTGCCGGTTCTCGCAGATTCCGACTTTAGTTATGCACATATTCGAGTTTCTTCAAGGCTATTTTTTGACTACATGAAAAATGTTACTCGTCTGGTAAGTGCTCGTTAAGTATTTGATTGTAAATACTATTTTTATTGATGCTAGTTTGAGCAAAAGCAAAAAAATGTCGTAAACAGGCGCTTTCACGTTGTTTACGCAACCTTGTCCACAAAGTTATCCACAGATTTTGTGGATAGTCATAAAAGCACTTATGAAACCGGTAGTTAGCTTATTTCCTCGGGAATTACATTAAGTTCGTGAAACAAAGCATTCTCCAAATCGTCCTCGACACTCCCTTGGATAGCAGCTTCGACTATCGTTGGCAGGCCAGCGATGAAAACGAAGCCACGCCCCGAATCGGGCAGCTGGTTCAGCTTTCTTTCGGTCGCCGCGAAGTGGTCGGCATGATTGTCGGCACCAGCGCCGAGAGCGGCGTCCCAGCCGAGAAATTGAAAAACGTCCAGTCGGTGCGCCATCAACTGCCGCCGCTATCGAAGCAATGGCTCGCGCTCTGCCGTTTTGCCGCCGATTATTATCAGCGGCCGCTGGGCGAAGTGGCGTTGCCGGGTTTGCCGAAAAACCTGCGCGCGCTGACCACTGTTGCATTGGATCGCGGCTTGAAGAAATTGCAGCAAGCCGGTGCTCCGCATGACGCTACCCCGATCGACGTGGCGCGGCTGAATCCGGCGCAACAGCAGGCGGCCGATGCGATTGCCGGCGCCACTGGTTTTGCGCCTACGCTGCTATACGGCGTCACCGGTAGCGGCAAGACAGAGGTCTATCTGCAGGCTGCGGCACAAATCCTGGCTCACAGTGACAATGGTGAGGACAACCCCTCGCAAATCCTGATCCTGGTACCGGAAATCAACCTGACGCCGCAACTGGAGGGAAACATCCGTGCCCGTTTCCCAGGCGTGATGGTGGCGACTTTGCATAGCGGCCTGGCGGAAGGCGAGCGCATGCGTCACTGGCTGGCAGCGCACTTGGGACAGGCACGGATTATCCTAGGGACCCGGCTGGCGGTGCTGGCTTCTTTGCCGCATCTAAAATTGATCGTCATCGACGAGGAGCACGACCCGTCCTACAAGCAGCAAGAAGGTTTGCGCTATTCGGCGCGCGATCTGGCCGTATGGCGCGCTCACCAACTGGGGATTCCGATCGTGCTGGGCTCGGCCACGCCATCGCTGGAAACCTGGCATCACACTCAATCCGGACGCTACAAGAAACTCGAACTGCGCGAGCGGGCGGTCAAGGATGCGGTATTGCCGCTGGTGCGCCGTATCGACATGGAGCGTGACAAACCCAGCGAGGGCTTGACCTCGACCCTGGTCAGCGCGCTCAAGCAAAGGCTGGAGCGGGGCGAACAATCGCTGCTGTTCCTGAACCGCCGCGGTTACGCGCCAGTGATTGCTTGCGACGCTTGCGGCTGGGTCAGCAACTGCACCCGCTGCACCTCGTTCATGGTGCTGCACAAACCCGAACATCGCCTGCGTTGCCATCACTGCAGCCTGGAGTTGCGGATCCCCAAATCCTGCCCAACTTGCGGCAACATTGATTTGCAGCCGCTGGGACGTGGCACGCAACGGTTGGAAGAAGGCTTGCGCGCGATGTTTCCGGAAGCACGGGTATTGCGCATCGATGCCGATTCCACCCGTCGCAAAGGTAGTGCGCAAGCAGCTTTCGATAGCGTGCACAACGGTGAGGTAGATATCCTTATCGGCACCCAGATGGTCGCCAAGGGACATGATTTCAAGAACCTGACCCTGGTCGGCATCCTCAATCCCGACACCGCGCTGTTTTCCCGCGACTACCGCGCTAGCGAGCGCTTGTTTGCGCAATTGATGCAGGTGGCGGGACGCGCCGGCCGCGCTGCGCAAAAAGAGGGCGGGAGCGCCAGCGAGGTGCTGATCCAGACGCGTTATCCACAGCATCCGTTGTACGCGGCAGTAATCGCGCACGATTACGATCACTTCGCCACTTCGCTGCTGGAGGAGCGCGCGCAGGCCTGCCTGCCGCCGTACATCTATCAAGCGTTGCTAAGGGCTGAGGCGAAAGAGCTGGAAACTGCGATCGAGTTTTTGCAACAGGCTGCCAACTGCATCGAGCACGCCGGCATTACCATGCACGATCCGATTCCGATGACCATGACCCGGGTCGCCAATGTCGACCGCGCGCAATTACTGATCGAATGCCCGTCGCGTCCCGGCTTGCAGGCCTTCCTGACAGACTGGATGGCGCAGTTGCGACAAATTAAGACGCGCGCGAAGTGGTCTTTGGAAGTGGATCCGGTTGATATTTAGGTCAACGAGCCCGAATATCCTGCTCCGGCACCGAGCGAGAAAAAATCTTGACCACGGAATCCATATGCGCTCGCATCGCCCGGCGCGCCGCTACCGCATCGCGCGCTTGCAGTGCTTCCAGGATCAGCTGATGTTCATGCTCTGAGCGATTCGGCATGTCCTTCGAGCTATACAGGGTTTGCAGGCGCTGGAACATCATGCCGTATTTGCGTCCCAGCAGATGGCTGACCAGCAGCAGGTAGGCCGGGTTGCCGCTGGCTTCGGCGATACGGATATGAAACAGGCGGTCGCCGGGATGCGTGTGCGAGCCGCTGCGGTTGTCTTCGACATTGCGCGCATAAGCCTCGGCGATGCTGCGTAGTTGTTCGTCGCTGGCATTCAGTGCTGCCAGGGCGGCGGTCTCCGGTTCCACCAGGCGCCTTGCCTGCAGCAGCTTGAAGGGCGGTATTTCATCATCCAGGTCAAGACGGATTTCCTGATCGAGTTCCGGATCGATTTCCCAGCCGCTACGGTGCGCTGCTTGTTGCAAGGCCGGCGCCTGGCTGCCGCCGGTACGCTCACTTGTGTCTTCCGTTGGCGGCAACACCATCACACCGTTGCCGACACGAACGCTGACAATGCCAATCACTTCCAGCGCAATCAAGGCTTCCCGCACTGAGGTACGGCTAACGCCGAATTGCTTGGCCAGTTCGCGCTCGGGCGGCAGGTTGTCGCCGGGACCGTATTCGCCGCGATCAATCATGTCACGCAACTGATCGGCGATTTGTTGATACAGGCGGCGGTTGTGGATAACTTGTATGGGCATGGGAGCAAGGAATGATATTTTTCACATTGTGCCACGGCGCGGCAGTTGCGAGCCGAACCGAATAGCGTCGGCGTTTGTATAGCACCTGTGCAGCATGACTATTTAAATCGGTCTTATCAATTGCTCTCTGGATTTTTGCCGTGCTAGTATTGGTCCAGCCAATAAACCTTTGCAGTATACAATATCTTTTCGAAAAAGCCGCGGATACCGGATAAGTTAGGGGGCTTCAAAAATATGCGTTACTGCCTGGCGCTGGACCTGAAGGACGATGCCGATCTGATCAGCCGTTATGAAGCGCATCACCGCTGCATCTGGCCTGAAATTGCGGCCCATCTGCGCTTGCATGGCGTGCTTTGCATGGAAATCTATCGCTTGGGCACCCGCCTAGTGATGCTGATGGAGACCGATGACGCAATTTACAGTGCGGAGCGGATGGCTGACGCAGCCCGCAGCAACCCTAAGGTACAAGAATGGGAAACGCTGATGTGGCAATTCCAGGCTCCCACGCCATGGACTCCGGCTGGAGAGAAGTGGGTGGCCATGGCGCAGATTTTTGATCTGCGGCAGCAGTCCTGAGACAGCTCAGATTCAGTTTCTATTTAGTTTCTATAGTCACCATACTCGGGGCCTGGCAGAAACCAGTCGCCACATCCCGGCAACTGGACGGTATCGCCACTGACCGCAGCGCAGTAGCGGCCCAGTTCGATGTCGTTGCGCAGGCCGAGTTTTTTCATCGCCGAAGCCTTTTGCAAACTGACCGTTTTAACGCTCTTGTTCATCCGCCTGGCGATATCGCGCAGGCTGTTACCCGCCGCATATAGACGCAGCACCTCGGTTTCACGCGGACTGGGAATATGGCTTCTGGCGTGTCCTTCAATGCCGTTCCGCAGTAGCGCCTTGAAGGACGGCCCCATATATGTGGAACCGTTGCCGAGGTGACGGATAGTCTTGCCGAGTTCGGGAATTTCATCGCTTTTGTGTAGCAAGCCATTCGCGCCGCTATTGACGATCTGATACAGCACCACCGGAAACGCATTCATGGTCAGTACCACCAGCCAGGTTTGCGGATGGTGACGCCTGATGTAGGACAGCAAATGCAAACCGTCGCTGACGCGCACCATCGGCATCGCAAATTCGGTAATGACCAGGTCACATGGCGTGGATTCCAGGCATCTGACCAGTTCATCGGAACTGGTGACGCTGGCCACCACACGGCAATCCGGCACGTGATTGAGATAATTGCGCACCCCTGCGGTAAAAATGGGGTGATCGTCCGCCAGAACAATCTTCACTTTGACTACTCCATCGCTAATGCCATACGGGATCGGAGCTGGTCCAGAAAACTCAAAGTGTCCCAGCGAGGGTTGCAGCGGAATTGATTCTAGTTGCTTTGTCAAAAAGTTAACAATTAAACTATACATTTATGAAATTTACTTATATATTTAATAATATGTAAGTCCGGCGTTTCCTAATTGATAACGATAAGGAGAATCCTAAGCTGGTGCTGTCCATTTGTTGCGGGGAGAAAATTTCATGATCAAGATCATCCTGGCCGACGATCAGCCGGCCATCATTTCCGGAGTGCGGCAATATATCGAGCAGATGTCCGGTTTTGCCATAGTGGCAACGGCGACCTCGGCCGCAGAGTTGTTGGCGCGCTTGAAAGATACGCCATGCGACATATTGATCACGGAGTTCTCCATGCCGATCAATCGGATTGGCGGCGGCTGCGCATTATTCAGTCAGCTAAAGCGCGACTACGCATCGCTGGAGCTGATTGTGCTGACGATGATCGACGTACCCGCAGTGCTGTATCAGATCACCAACTGCGGCGTGAAGGGGTTGCTACACAAAAGCGACGAGATGGCAGAACTCGGCCGCGCCTTGCTGGAAGGTTCGCCTGGCACGCCGTATATCGGCAAATCAGCACTACCGTTACTGAGAAAAGGCCCGAGCGGCAGGTTGCCAACCAGACGCGAAGTCGAAGTGCTCAAGATGTACGTGATCGGCAACAGCCTGCGTGAAATTGCCGAGAAGCTCAACAAGAGCGTCAAAACGGTGGGCTTGCAAAAGGCCTCTGCAATGAAAAAAATGGGCCTGCGCAATGATATCGAACTGGGTAGGTATACCAGCACCATGGGGCGCATCAGCTAGGTATAAGCTGGATACACGCTAGAAACAAGCCAGATTCCGGTGGCGATTCAGGCGTGGCTACCGGCAGTTATAAAAGCCTCTTGCCGCCGAAGCCGTTATACTTGCGTAATAGCCGGTCAGTCCGGCCGACAGAAAGCAAGCTCCATGAACGGTACCAAGCAAGAATCCATTTCCTCCAGTCAGCAGCCGTCCAAGCACGAAATTCGTCCCGGTCAATCGATAGAGTTGCTCAAAGAGTTGCATATCCTGACGCGCGACGGAAAATTGAATCAAGACAGCCGCCGCAAGCTCAAGCAGGTATATCATTTATATCAATTCATTGAGCCGTTACTGCAGGAAATCCAAAAAGAACAGGGTGGGGTGCAACTGGTCGACCATGGCGCCGGCAAGTCGTACCTGGGATTCATCCTGTACGACCTGTTTTTCAAGACGCTGGCTGACAACTCGCATATTTTCGGCATCGAAACCCGGGAGGAACTGGTAAGGAAATCGCAAGAACTGGCGCAACGCCTGGCGTTTCCAGGCATGTCGTTCCTCAATTTGTCGGTAGCGGAATCGATAGAGTCCGCTGCGCTGCCAGGTCGGATCGATGTTGTCACGGCCTTGCATGCATGCAATACGGCGACGGATGATGCGATTGAGTTTGGCCTGAAGAAACAGGCACGTTTCATGGTACTGGTGCCTTGTTGTCAGGCAGAAGTGGCTTCGGTATTGAAAAAGAACAAGGGTAAATCGCTGGCGAAAGAAGCATTGACGGAAATCTGGCGCCACCCGCTGCATACGCGCGAATTCGGCAGTCAGATCACCAACGTGCTGCGTTGCCTGCAACTGGAAGCGCATGGTTATCAAGTCAGCGTAACGGAACTGGTAGGCTGGGAGCACTCCATGAAGAATGAACTGATCGTCGCCAGTTATCGCGATCTACCCCGCAAGCGGCCGACCGAGCGTTTGCACGAAGTACTGCACACACTGGGGCTGGAAGAAATGGAACAACGATTTTTCACCACGCCTTGATGAACGAAATTTAAAAGCGGAACTCAATCCTGATCACATAACAGCTTTGCCTGCCGCAAGCGGGCCGTCCACCATCGCACCACCTAACCGAGGAGAGTGACATGACTAAGACGAGTGGCACACATGCCGTAAAGGAGTTCACCAAGGCACCGCTGACCGAGGGAGGACTGACCGAGACGTTGCAGCGCATTACAGCCGGTGTGGATGAGTTCAGTGTGTTGAATCACGCCGCACGTGCAGCACTCGCCGCCAAGGTCACGGAGCAATGGCAAGAAGATTTCGTCGCCAATTTCCATATTCCGGCGGACCTCGCCAAGGCAGGGGAAGAATACGCGGCCATAGAGCAAGGCGACAAATATCCGAGTTTATCCGATTCAGCGCGCGAAGCCGTGCTACAGCGCTTTGACGATCGTTATGGCGATGGCGGCCCGCGGTGTTGGCCGGCGCTGAACGGTAAATAAATTTCGGTTTGAAGATCGATTTGCGACAAAGAATTCTGTCGTTAATCCATCCATCGACATTCGCTTGATCATAGCTGCGAGTCTAATGCCGTTAAGTTAAGCCACGAACGGTATTCTTTAGATGGCCCAATGCGGTCACTGCGTCATCCCCGCGAACGCGGGGATCCATGTTGCACAGTATGGTGGTTAAAATGGATTCCCGCGTTCGCGGGAATGACGTGCCAAGCGCTATAACCGGTAACCCTAACTTAACGGCATTAAGCTGCGAGGCCGGATTTCAAGGTGCAGCAAATAGCGCCTCCGCCTCCGCGAAGCCATAAAATGACAATGTCCGAAAAGCGCTAGACATCACCTGCCGTCGGCGCGATCATGCCCGCATGGAACTCGATCACGACACTTGTTACAGAGCCCTGGCCAGCCGCGATGCGCGCTTTGACGGACGCTTTTTCGTTGCAGTCAAAACCACGCGCATCTACTGCCGGCCAATTTGTCCGGCACGTACCGCCAAATCGGAAAACGTCTTGTTTATGCCGACCGCTGCCGCTGCACAGGAAGCCGGCTTTCGCCCCTGCCTGCGATGCCGGCCGGAAGCCGCGCCTGATTCAGGCGCGTGGCGTGGTGTTTCCAATTCGGGTGTATCGAATACCGTCGCGCGCGCCATGGCGTTGATTGAGACTGGCGCGCTGGATGACAGCGGGATGGAAGCGCTGACAGAGCGCCTGGGTGTAGGCGAGCGGCAATTGCGCCGTTTGTTTGCGCAGCATCTGGGAGCTTCGCCAGTTACCGTAGCGCAGACGCGTCGGGTACTGCTGGCCAAGCAGTTGATCCACGAGACCCGCATGCCGCTTACTGAAATTGCCTTCGCCGCAGGGTTTGGCAGCATCCGGCGTTTCAACGAGGTTTTCCAGGATTTGTTCCAGCGCCCGCCCAGCGCACTGCGCCACGGCAGCCAGCCAGAGCAATCCGCGCAGACCGGAGTCACGCTGTTGCTGCGTTATCGACCGCCCTACGACTGGCCAGCCGTGCTGGCGTTTTTGAGTGCGCGCGCAATCACCGGCCTGGAGTTGGTGGCAGACGGTTGCTATTACCGCACTATCAACCTTGATGGCGTGCACGGCACGCTGGCGGTGCAACAGGGCGACGGCAATGCCCTGAAAGTCACCATACGCTTCCCACGTCTGTCATCGTTATCCGCCATCATCGCCCGGTTGCGCAGAATGTTCGACCTCGCAGCCGACCCCGAAATCATCAACCGTCAACTGTCGGCAGATCCATTGATGGCCAAACTGACCGCTGCCAGGCCCGGCCTGCGCGTACCCGGCGCCTGGGATGGTTTCGAACTGGCGATGCGGGCGGTGTTGGGCCAGCAAATTACCGTGGCCGCCGCGATAAAACTGGCGAGCAAGCTGGTAGAGCAATATGGCGAAGCGCTTAGCGATCCCAGCGCAGACCGGCCCGGCCTGACCCATGTATTTCCACAAGCCGCTCGTGTGGCTGAAGCAGATCTGGCGACACTCGGTATGCCGAAAGCGCGTGCGGCAACCCTGTCTGCAGTGGCAGCTGCGCTGGTAGCCGATCCGCAATTGCTGGACACCCGCGCCAGCCTGGAAGAAGCGGTGCTCAAATTACGTGCACTGCCAGGAATAGGCGACTGGACCGCACAATACATCGCGCTCCGCCAGTTACGCGAGCCGGATGCTTTTCCGGCGGGCGATGTGGCGTTGATGAACGCGGTTGCAGTACATGAGGGTGTCAGGCCGAACGCCAAGGAATTAACCGCGCGAGCCGAAACCTGGCGGCCATGGCGCGCGTATGCAGCGCAGCATCTTTGGGCGTCGAATGCTTGAACTAAGGGTGGCTTATCGGGGTGATTGACCGCTTCATACGAAAAGCCGCCGGTCCAGTGTGAATAGCTGCTTATCCAGCACGCTGACAAGCCTCATGTCGGGATGCGCCGGATTAAGAATCAGATTACTGTCGCTCGGGCAGACTACCGACGGCACGCACATCGCGAGCTGCTTTCCTGCATCCAGCCAATTTCTTGCAAGATCGACGGTAGAGGCAGGGTCGCAGTCCAGCGCATTCCAGTCGTCCGGCAAATCGGGCACATATGCGTTGGAGGCGACATCATCGGGTAGGCTCAAGGTCACCAAAAAGAAATTTGCGACTGGTAATAAGCCGGAAGCATGAACACGAGCCTCCAGGACGGCTGTTGATGCGTGGCAGCAGGTATACAAAACCGCCACCCCCCGAGGGTTCCACCGGCCTCCTGCCAGTGCTGCGCCATTACCGCTAAGATCGTCTGCTCGATATCTGCCTGGTTTTTCCTTCGCAAGACGAAATACCTTCATACGCCGACGCCATGTTCCAGCCGTACCAGGACATCGCGCACGCGATCGAAGCCCGTTTGCGTGTCCAACATGTCAAGCGGCCGCTCTCCGCGCAACTCGACGCTTGGGCGCTGGAGCCATTCGGCGGCCAGCTTGCCATCTTCCAGAACGTCCTTGGCCTGCGCGTAGATCAGGACGGTTCGCGCGGCACGATCCGATTCACTCGCACTCAACCGCTCACCAGAGGAAATCTTGCGGTTGATGGTACTGCTGGGCAGCCGCAGACTGGTGAGCAGCGACTGTAAAGGAATGTTGAGCAGTTCGCTCGCGATGCGGCTGATAATAACGGCCTCCATGCCTTCACGAATCTGCCGTGCTTGCTCGATCTGATCCATGTGCAGGAAAGATTCAAAGTCGCGCTCTTGCGCACCCAGTCCATGCGTTCCAACGTGCGCCATCTGTACCGCCTTGGCTTTGCGCGGACGCTGTGGCCTATCAATTGCATGTGTACTCATGGGGTTCTCCCAAATGAGAAGTTGTATTTGCTCATTATAGCATCCAACCAAATGGATAATGACTTCATCCCATTTGAGCTAGAACCGGAGTCACTCCGAATTTGTGAGCGTTGGGACGAGCTGTGGCCGAAATGCGGATCAAAATTTAATTACCAGGGTGTATGACTGCGCCGACAGATTCCGACAGCTCATAGGAGACTGCACAATTTTGTGCGCAGTCAGCGTGCCAAAACATGCGAAACATGGAATTGCATCGCAACATCGAACAACATATAAGTGATTGAATTTATTGAGAAAAACTGGTGCGGCTGGCTGGAATCGAACCAGCGACCCTTGGCTTCGGAGGCCGGTTAAAATTTTTATAAGCCTTTGATTTTAATGGGAAATTTTCGATAATTAGTAATAAAAACAAAGGCTTGTCCGAATTTCGGTAGGTCAAATTATATCCAGTTATTTTTCAATATACTGAAATTTCCCTACACTCAGTTGGACAAAATTTGGACAAGGCTTACGCGGGCAGTCTATCGATCTGCCGGCCTTGCTTAATTCTAGTAGCTTGAATTATTATCCAGTATGTCAGGTTTCGGCCTGACGTTCTTCGGGGTGTCAACCCCGGATGCAATCCGACAAAGAGTGCGAGGTCGAGAGATGGTTGTCTCGATGCTTTCAAGACAGGCGAGTGTTTCGCCTATGCTGCCAGCGGTTAAGGTGTCGAGGAAAGTAAATCTACTGCGTATGAACCACTCTGGATTGCTGGACGCTTAATGCGGTAGTTGAGCCTCCCTAAAAGGTGAGATAAGGGACTGGCAAAAGCGGATTCGATACAGCGCCGGGGTAGCGACCCGGCTAGACGTAAAAGGTATGAGGGCATGCGAGTGACCTCATCTTCCTTGCATTGACAGGCAAGAGCTTTTTACTTCGAGACAACAGGACTATCAGTGCTTGCGGAATGGACTAGGAGCTTTGCTCTGAAACTGCCCTAAAGAGCCTCACCGCAGCTCGCGTAACGGCGCGTTCTTTTGAGAACGCCGCTTCTACGCCCGAGGTGCCTTGATGCATATTTTTACAGTCAGTACGCTGGATTTTCTCAGCAAAAATTTCCCGCCTACACTCACAGTCGAGCAAGTCAGCCAGATCACCAGCGAGCACTCTCAAACTATTCGCAACTTGGTGAGTTTGGGCAGCTATCGCATTCCCTCCTTCAAGATTGGCCGCAAGCGTGTTTTTCGCTTGATTGATGTCGCCGAATATATAGAACAGCAACGCGCCGCAGATCCAAGCCATCCAAGGCACAAACGCGTCCGTCGTGGACGGCCGACGAAGGTCGAACAACTGGTACGACAGCAAATCGTAGCGCATAGCGGTACAGGAGCGTGAGCGTTGGATAATTCACTCATGCAATTGCCGGCTACCGGCACGTTACAGTCCTCCTGTTTGAGCCGAATGACCAAAGCTGGTCGAGCGAAGATTTCCATACTTGAGGAGGACGCCGCCAGTGCTGGCGAGATCGGTTACATGGCACGAGCGATGATATGGGCGTCTATGCCACACAGTAAGGTCGATGGAGCACACTACAAACGCGATAACGGAATTGCGTCGATTACGATGTTGGTTGATCCAGAAATAGGACTGCCTTACGGGAAATTGCCTCGACTAATTACGGCTTGGATGACGCGCGAAGCAAAGTTGACAGGCAGCCGCGAGCTTATGCTTGGTCGAAGTTTAAACGAGTTCGCAGGTAAATTAGGTCTATCAACCAGCGGTGGGAGGCGTGGTGACACGTCACGCTTGAAAGTACAGGCAACCAAACTATTTAGTACCTTCGTATCGTTGAAGGCACATCAAGGTAATGATTTCAACTACAAAAACGTTGCCGTGTCAGATGACGGCATGTTGCTCTGGAATCCGACGCGACCTGGCGAACGCTCACTTTGGGAGAGTACCGTCACTTTGTCGGAGCAGTTCTTTGCCGAATGCGTTAATCATGCGGTGCCGTTTGATCTGAGGGTTCTACACGTTCTACGCTCACCGCTGGCAATTGACCTCTATATGTGGCTGACATGGCGCGTATACAAAATGCCCCGACCTACCTTAGTGCCTTGGAAGTCATTACGTTTTCAGTTTGGTGCCGGCTATATGGAAACATCACAAGGCATGGCACATTTTCGAGCAGAGTTCCATCGTTGCTTGCGTGATGTATCAGCTCTTTATCCGGCCGCCCGGTTTACATCTGAGCAGGATGGCTTGCGGCTTTACCCAAGCCGGACGCACGTCTCTGTCCGTTCCGTACATAGTTTAGGAGCAAGATCATGAATCAAAATCTCTATGAAACATCTGAAAAAAGCGATAAACAAAAAATGGCATCTGATGAATATTTCGATATTTCGCGGCCACGTGGTAGAAGAGCTAGACCATGGACGTTCGATCAATTCACCGAAGAATGCGATACCCCAGGTGCATCCCGAATACAAGCCGTATTGGCTGCGAACGATAGTGCAGGTTTCACATTGTATGCCCGGCAGAATGGTAGCCTTCATGCTGTTACGCACAACGAAAAATCAGTCCGGTTTCGCACCATCGAACAAGCATTGGCCACATTGACCGACGTGTCGTATTTATTGTCAGAGATAATCATCGACACGTCGCGCTGGCGACGTTGCGATAGTTGGTGATGCAAGCGAACCACTGAGACGTATTGCTGTCATCAATTAAGCGTGGATAAGCCTGTGGATAAAAACACTTATCCACGCTGAAACACCGATACGCAGCCAATTTTGTTAAGAGCCTTATCCAGAAAGGGTTTCAGCCAATTCAGGCAAAGTTATTCACGCTGAAACGCCGATAGCCGTGCGCTGAAACTCCGATACAACTACGCTGAAGTGCCGATACATGAGCTACTTAATATCCCTCTATCTCTTTGATAAATAAGAATTATTTTTGTAGTAAAAATGCAGCAGGTAGTTATGCAGTTAGTTTTACAAATATTTTTACAGGTAGTGAGCAACTAGAAGAAGTGGATAAGTTGTTCTGCGCATCAAAATTTAAGCTTCAGTGAACGATGCAAGAAGGTCTATGACAAGCATATTCCAAGCGGCGAACTTTGAAAGTTTGTGCGTGAACCCCCTGTGCCAATATAACTTGAGACACCTACCCGATTAATTTAGAGTACAACGGTAGGTTCCCAACATGCACAACCGAAAGCAACAAATTAGCACTCCAGCAGACCCTGATATCGCAACCGGCTC
>NZ_JAGQED010000011.1 GCF_018304965.1 Collimonas antrihumi | reverse complement strand
CGTCTTACTCACGCCCTCGCGTCAGCGACGACAACGCTTACGCAGAGTCGCTGTTTCGCACGGCGAAGTATCGGCCCGAGTTTCCTGACAAGGGCTTTGCCAGTCTGTCGGAAGCCCGGTGTTGGGGCGCCAGCTTTGCCCATTGGTACAACCATGACCATCGGCATAGTGGGATTGGTTATGTCAGTCCCGCACAGCGCCACGACGGAACCGATCGCGCCATTCTGGCAGCCAGGCATGACTTGTACGAACGGTCGCGCCAAATGAATCCTCGCCGCTGGACTCAACATACACGCAACTGGAAACCGATTCAAGCCGTCACGCTCAATCCAGAACGGGATTCAGTCGTCGCAGCTGAATTGGCCAACCTTTCTATAGATCGATTGGCTGCATAAGTCAGGCGACAACTATCTTGACACGCGCCGCTCCCGAACCGACACAACTTCAGGCACTAGAACGTTATGATCGTAAGACCAATGCAAAGTTGGTTCCGTATGCTTTTTGTATGGAATGGATCGGTGCTGCAATCGATCATTCCTCAACTGATTGTCATCGGAATTTTGAGTAGCTTGGCGGTGCTGACGCATGGTGTTGTTTTTGGCGAAAAAATTCCACTGAGTACGGTGCCATTCACGTTATTCGGCCTGACGCTGGCCATTTTCCTGGTGTTCCGAAACAATGCCAGTTATGCCCGGTTTACAGAGGCGCGGCTTCTCTGGGGAAACTTGTTGATTTCTTCGCGCACGCTAATGTCGCAGATCCTGTGCTACCAGCCTGAGAGTGTCGATGAGGTGGAACGCACACAAGTGGCCGATACGCTGATTGCGTTTGTCTATGCACTAAAGCATCAATTGCGCAAGACAGATGCAACCGGCGATCTGGTGCGCCTTCTCGGAAAACAACGGACTGAGGAGCTGGGGTGCAAGCACTATAAGCCCGTAGCGATTCTCAACGACATACGCAGTTGCCTGGCCGCTCCCGGGGGCTCGGCGCCGGAATCCGATATGACCCGCTGGATGCTGGACACGCAAATCAACGAGCTTGAGAAAAGTGTCGGTGGCTGTGAGCGGATTGCTTCAACACCCATCCCTTTTGCGTACAGCGTATTGCTTCATCGTACGGCATACGCCTATTGCATGTTGCTGCCGTTTGGCCTGGTCGACTCGATAGAAATTTTCACGCCGCTTATTTGTGTTTTCATCTCCTATACGCTCATCGCACTGGAAGCGATTGCGAACGAAGTCGCAGAGCCGTTCGGCCTTGCGCCAAACGCCCTGGCGCTCGACGCGATTACCCGCACAATTGAACGTTCCATTCTAGAACTCTGTGGCCGTGAAATTCCTGAAGAAATCGCACCCGTGCGGCCATATCAATTTACCTAAAGATAAATGAAGAGGTTCAAATAAATATGCCCATTCCACAGACGATGCTTTCGGTAGTAGCTCGCGATGAGGTTCATTTGCAGTTTACGTTGAAAAAGGGCGTCGACACCGCACGTTTTTTCAAAGCGCTCGGCAAGCTCTGGGAGTCGGAAATAACCGGGATTGCAGATCCAACGCTCAACCAGCATCATCAACTAACCGGAGGGTCTGCAAATATTGTCCTCGGGTTCAAGCCTGAGCTATGGCGAGCGGTTTATCCTGCGGACGTTCCTGATAATCTGCATTCTTTCGATATGGATGTCGTCGGCGCCAACAGCATGAGCGCTCCAGCTACCCAACAGGATCTTTGGATTTGGATCACACAGTCAAACGCCGCAACACTCTATGACAGCATGAGCAAAGCGGTGACGTTGGTGAGTCCCTTTGCCGATCTTGTCAGCGAACAGATTTGCTTCCCTTATCACAACAATGTGACATTCGACGGTTTTGCGGACGGCGTTGCAAATCCTAATCCGTTTCGCGCCAACAGCGTCGCCATCATTCCTGATGGCGAAAAAGGTGAGGGTGGATCAACCGTGCTGCTCCAGAAATGGAGAATGGATATTGAAAAATTAAAGAGCTTGTCTGTTCGCGAAGCCGAAAACGTATGGGGCAGGACTAAAGCCGGTAGTCACCAGCTATCGCCTTTGCCTGAAGATTCTCATGTCGGCAGAAACCAGTTTAGAAGAAACGGCGAAGAAATAGATATCGTTCGCAGAAACGCCAATTACGGCAACGCGAAAGAGGCGGGAATCATGTTTGTCGGTTTTTGCAACGACATCACGGTGACGATGGGAATGCTTAAACAGATGTACGGCGTAGGCGCCGACGGCATCTCGAAAACGGACAGGCTGCTGGATTTTTCTACTCCACTTTCTTCAGCGATCTATTTTGTGCCCAGTTTGGATGCATTGTCGAAAATGGATATTTCTCCTGCGGATCCTGACTAAGAATGACAACACATAGGGCCTTTTGTTAGTCACGATCCGGGGCGCCAAGCGGAAAGAAATGGCGATAGGGACGAGCTTCATCGATCGTCCGTGCCACCGATAGCCGTGCATTCAGGCGGTCACGATAGGCGCGCACGTTCGGAAAAGCATCGCCGATGAGGTGGACCCAGTCCGCATAGAACAAGGCAGGAGCCGCAGAACAGTCGGCAAGGCTGAAACTATCACCCGCCCCCCATTCGCGGTTCTCCATCCGGCGCTCTAGCCAGGCATAGGCCGTGTCGAGGTTCGCGCGAGCGCGACGCACTGCATCGGCGTCGCGTTTCTCTCCGCGCAGCGCGTCGAAGACGATTGCCTGCATCGGGGTGTGAACATAGTTATCGAAAAAGCGATCGGCGAACCGCACATCGAGCGCGGCCGCCGCATCAGCCGGGACCAGCTGCGCTGAACCCGGATGGTGCAGGTCCAGATATTCGACTATGATCGTAGACTCGATTACCGACTTCTCGCCATCAACCAGGACAGGAAATTTCTTGAACGGCCATAGCCGTTCCAGTTCAGCCGCCGAAGCCGCATCGCCAAGGTCGACCATGTGAAACGTGAACGGTGTGTCGTTCTCGTAAAGCGCAATTATCGTCTTCCAGCAGTATGAGGCGAACGGGTGAGCATAGAGGGTTAGCGCCATTCCACGGTACTCCCATATATAGTATTTGGTTATCAGAAATATATATCACACTTTAATATGTGAAACGATGAACGTTGGACATGCTATATGCCAACGCCAAAGGTACTGAAGTACCAGAATGCAGATGTAAGCCACAACCCCAGGAGAATGGAGAACAGCAGACTTCCCGCGAGTGGCAGCGCCCAGCCTCGAAAGCCGTTTGAGCGGACAATGAGAACCTTTGCGAGAACGGTCCCGTAGAGAAACGACCCCAGCAATGAGTGAATGATGGCACGGGTATCATATGTCCCGAAGCCGAGCAGGAAGATGCAGTGATAGGCGACTGGCAGTGTCAGCAGAATGGCGGTGCGCCCCGACCAGCGATGCACTACATGGTAGAAACGCCCCTTCGGAGGGAAGCGCAGCACCTCATAGATACGCGACGCCGTCAGCAACTGGCCCAATGCCAACAGCAACGCAGTCGTTATCAGCCATGCCTTCATATGCAGGGTGTCGCTGAAGAAGAGGTGAAAAAAAGGAGTTTCGTAGGGCTGCCTGACGGTCTTGCTTGCCACAAAACCGACGGTGATTGCAACGAATGCGGCCAGCACCAGAGGAAGCACAAGGATCACTCGACTGAGAACGATTCGCCTGGCGGGGCCGGCATTGTCGCTCATTGATCTGTTAAGCATGATCTGCCCCTCATCTGATATGCCGGCTCAACTTTTGTCGCTGAACCCGATCGCCGCATGCGTGCCGTCGCAGAAAGGCTTGTTCTGTGACGCGCCGCAGCGGCACAAGGTTACGCGATTGCGCACTTCGTATTCGAAACCGTCGCTCCCGATCAGCTGCACGCCACCACGCAACCATAGAGGCCCGGAGCAATCCTTGGCGGGGTCTTCGATCAAACATATGGATGGCGCATACATCGGCTCGATCGGTTTGCCGGTCTGGTTGTCCCAAGCCACCAGCCGCCCCGAAGGGCAGTCGCAGGCCTGGCTGACGAAATGTTTACTCGCTGAAGGGTTGTCCGTTGCGTTGACGAGATTCCACACCCCTCCACGCGGATCGCAAAAGCGCGCGAACGCGCACAAGCTCTCGACGTCTGTCAATGACATCGTCGGGCCTTGTATTACTTTGGCTTGATCGAGATACGGCTGGCGGCTCGCTGTTTCGGTGCCGTCAAATCCAACTTTCGTATGCGAGCCGTCGCAAAATGGCTTGTTCGCGCTGTGCCCACAGCGGCACAACGCGTATTGCCCCTGAGACGGATATTTCTGTTCCTGCTCCCACTTTACAGACTCTCCATCTTCGTTCGCGCCGATGATCTCCTTGCTTAGAGGTACTTGGCCCGAGACGATATACGGGCCGTTCTTCGAAATTTGGACTTTCGCGCCTACGGGTTTCTGCTGGTTCATCTGAGGCCTCCGATTGGGTTGGGTAGATTGAATATCCGCACCGCACCGCTCAACGCATCTTGATTATTTCGCCCCGCGTTGATCCCCCCGCAATAACAGAAAACGGGTCAGCCTATTACTGTTATTTTTCCACTCATTTCCTCGTGGCCGCTGCCACAGAAATTGTCACATAAAAAATCGTATTCACCAGCCTTGTCAGGTGTCAGCCTGACTAGGGTGACCTTGCCTGGCGGCAGGTCGGCGCGGATATTCATATCCGGTATCTTAAACCCATGCACGAAATCCACGGAGGTAAACTCCAGCACCACCGGCTCACCCATTTTCAGG
The DNA here is from genome assembly GCF_018304965.1 of Collimonas antrihumi. Classification (GTDB taxonomy): domain Bacteria; phylum Pseudomonadota; class Gammaproteobacteria; order Burkholderiales; family Burkholderiaceae_D; genus Collimonas; species Collimonas antrihumi. Next base: position 112,897 of record NZ_JAGQED010000011.1, on the reverse strand, counting down.
ACGATTTGGTTCGGCGTATAGATGAATTTTTTAGCCTGAACTTGTATTACCCTTTCTTTCGCAACATTCTTTGTCTGCCCTTGGGCCCGGGTGTTAATGACCGCCCCCGATAGAAGCACCCCAATGCCGTAGACGGCTCTTAAACATATCTGCCTTCTTGAAGGATCCATGGCTTACGTCCTTGTCACAGGAAACTCAGTGATCTTGTAATCGCTATCCTTGCGTTCAGCTTCCACCTCGCGAAAACCGAGTCCCTTATTCGGCGCAGCAGCATCCCACGGCAAGGGGGTGCGCTTATCTTGCGAGCCTGGTGCCGGCAACGGGAAAATGAGTGACTTGGCTGCGTGGTGCGCGATCTGTCCCGTCATGTGGTGATTTTCCTGGTGAATATGGCCATAGAACACCGTTACATTGCTGTATGGCGTCAATAACGCAATCGCTTTGTCGCCATCGCGGGTGGCCCAATCCCATTTGGGTACCAGATCGAACAGGGGACGATGTGTGAAGACAACAATCCGCGCATCTTTTGCTTGTTTGGCAAGATCGTTTTTAAGCCAATCCAATTGGGCGTCGCCAATACTTGCGCCGGGATCGGACACGTTATCCAAAGCGATGAAATGCACCCCCTTATGATCAAACACGTAATTCGTCGGGCCAAAGTTTTCCTTGAACGCCGCGCCGTTATCGAGCGAAGCGTCATGCTCTCCCGGGATAAAACGCACCGTTTTCACTTTTAAGCCGGCAGCAATCTCTTTGAACTCGGCCATACGTTTCCGACGTTCCTTCGGATCATCCGTCGTGTGGGTCAGGTCCCCGGTAAAGATAATAAAATCCGGTTGCACTTCAAGTGCATTGACAGTTGCAACCGTCTTCTTGAATGTGTTGAGTGCATCCGGATTGGCCGCGCCGCTATATCCCCAATGCACGTCGGACAACTGAACGAAATAGAAATCGTCGTACGCGGATGCCGCCGCCGCTTTGTCGGTTGTTGCAGCTTGTGTCCGGCCGTATAGCCCGGAAATAAATATCGCACCGCCGCCGACAGCGGTCAGTTTCATGAAACTTCTGCGATCAATCATGATTTTTCTCCTTAAAGGGTTGGAATAGCTGCAGGGCAGGCTGTTACAGAACAAATGTTTAACAGGTCGGTCGAGTGGTCAGGGTTTCTCTTCTCGTCCCGCCTCCTTCTTCAAATAGGCAATCAAGTCGGCGCGATCTTTTGCGGCAGGCACCATGAAACCCATTTTTTGCCCCGGAATCAGTTTCTCGGGATTTGACAACCATTTATCCAGCGTTTTCTCGGTCCAGACAATGTTGGATGACTTCACTGCTGGCGAATAGAGATAATCAGCGTGACTGCCGGCCTTCCTGCCAAACAGCCCCTTGTGTGCCGGCCCAACGCCGTTATAGTCAATCGAGTGACAGGACATGCACATGGTTTGGTAGAGATCCTGGCCGCGTATCGCATCGCCGGCAGCGGCTGCGGCACCGCTGAAGCCCGTCAGCACGGCCAAGCCCAGGCCAAGGAATAAGTGTTCTTGTTTCATGTCGAAATCCTTTCGATTTGCAAGTTTGCTGATGGTCGATCGATGTAATCCATTCCTGTAAACGGTATAACTCGGAACGCGAAGAAAATATTCCCGTCGATCTCGATTTATTCTTTTGGGTGACGATGTGCCAGTTTTTCGCTACCGTTAAATCTGCACCAGACCCCTGGCCGCTTTATTCCCGCAACGGGTTTTCTTCATGATCTTCCTCTGTCTGCACCGCTTGCTCGAACGCTTGCAGGTGGGTAGATTGAGCATCGGTGATGGCCCAGTAAGTCATGCCGTTGCGCTGCCAGTGAGCCATCGCATAGCCATCCGAGGCCCGAGCGGTGGCAGCCGGTGCACCACCGGCATCGGGAAAGATGTACAGGTCGATGGGGTGCTTTTGATAGCGATAGATCAGTACCGCAACGGTGCGGTGACCCACGTAGTCGATTCGTCCGCCGACGAGCGGAAAACCTTGCGTGGCGAGATCGACGACCGGCGGCGTATAGTCGAGTCTGCCGTTGAACCAAGGCTTGACGGTGTGCTGATCGGTCGATACCACGTCGATCGGGTGCTGCGACAACAACGCGCGCACGTGGCTAGACACAATCTCCTGGGCGAGTGAGCCGGTTGGCGCCGGCCGCTGAATCAAGGTGGCCACGCTCAATGCCAGCGCACAGACCGCGATCCCCGTAACACCGCCGTTAAGCCATGCCCGTATGCCATCTGTAGTGAAGCCGCCCCATGCGAAGAACGTCCGGCGGGGAGACTCGCGTGGCAACTCGTGCGGCAACTCTGCGAGCACGCGCGCGCGCAGGTGGGGTGGGGCGCGATGATAGAGTGATCCGTCACGCAGCACACTGCCAAGCGAGCTTAATGTTTCTTTCTTGTCCATTATTTAACTCCTTTTGGTGAACTCGGCACAGGCATCCTGACCAAGTTGCCGTCTGCCTTGCCGCGCACTGGCGCAAGCTCCGAAGGCATCGCCCCCTGCGCCTTGCGCACTGCCGCACAAAGCAGGCTGCGGCCGCGCGCCAGTCGCGACATCACGGTGCCGATCGGAACGCCGGCGACGGTCGCAATGTCGCGGTAGCTCATGTCTTCCAGCTCGCGCAGGACCAGCACCTCGCGATATTCGACCGGCAATGCGCCGAGCGCGCGATGAATCAAGTCCACGTCGTCGCGCCGCACAGCGAGCGTTTCGGGATCGCTGCCGATCTCGTCGATCCATCCTGGAAGTCACTCATCGTCGTGCAGTGCGTCGTCATAGGGGGTGTCGTCAGCTGCGTCGTTCCGCCTGCGCCATTCGGTAAACCAGGTGTTCCGAACGATCGCGAGTAGCCATGCACGCGCGTTGTCGCCATGGAAGCCGTCGAAGAACCGGAAGGCGCGCAGGTACGCATCCTGCACGACATCGTCGGCATCGCTCGCGCTGCCAGTCAGCCAGCGCGCCAGGTTGTAGGCGGCGTCCAGATGCGGCAACGCCAGTTCTTCGAATCGGCGCGACCGGCGTGAGTTGTCGGCCGCGATCACGGTGAGCTCCCGCTTTCCATGATTTGCGCCTGGTCTATTTGGCGACTACGCCAACCATATGGGGGTGTCTTGTGATTGTTTCTCATGAGTTCCTCCATTGCCTGTCCGGTCGGGGAAGGCCCGCAGCATCCGAGCGCCTGAAATGCCGACGCTCATACACCCATAACCGTCAGTGACCGGGATTTATTCCTGCGATATTTTTTGATTGGCGCGACAAATCCGGGAATAAAACGAAGAGTGCGGCGGTATACGCGCCGATCCTCAGGCCGCTTGTCTCGCGGAAACACATCAAGGCCGCAGTGGCGCCGTCTTACCCGCGGACTCAGTCCGGGCGGGTAGTCCGGCTTACGATTATTTTCAGTTTTGATCCTCTTCCGGATCCGGGCCGGCTTGGGTAAGGCGCAATACGCCATCCGGATCGAAGTAAAAATGCATCATCGAATACCACACGCCGTCTTGCAGGAAGCGGTAACTCCAGACATGGCGCCGCATGAGGGGAAAATAGGCGGTTTCGACAGGTCGGCCAAAATGTGCCAGCACATCCTGCGTGGTCCACTGGCCGATCTTGGCCCGGCCGAATTCCTCGGTGGTCAATACTTGCTTGATGCTGACAACTTGCCCGTGCGCGTCGATGTCGGCTGCCCACGTGTATTCGCCGGCAGGTTGGGTGGGATAAAGCCAGCGTGTGGTGCCATCCGGCAGGTGATACACCTCGCGCGGAGCGCCGAGCCGAGCCTGAACGTCGTTCTGACTGGCACCCGGCGGAATGGATGCCGGCGTGGCGCAACCGGCTACCAACAAGGTGACGGCGATGGGCGCGTGGCGGGTGCTCAACCACCGTCTGTACTTCATGACGTGGATGGGATTCATGGTTTGCCTCCAACGAATAAGCATATGAATGGGATCACGGCTGCCAGGAAAAATAACCGGCAGCCGTCGTCAGATCCGGCCAACGGGCTGTTGCAGCTCGCGTCACTGTCCGGAGTACATGCTGCCCTGATCTGGCGTCATGCCCGAGGCAGTATTCATGGGATCAAGCTGTGCACATCCGGCAGCGGCAAGAGTGAGGAGCGCGACGCCAATGGCGAGAATGGTTTTTGCGAATTTCATGATGATCTCCTATAAGATCGCGAAAGATAGCGATACATGACATACCGGGAAAAGCGTCGGTTTGCCAATCAAATGAACACCAGAGTGTTATCAGGTGCCAACCGGGGGCGGCACTGCGCCGTAGCACCTCTTTTGCGCTGTGGGGCCAGTCCATGTTTCCTGTTCTGGAAACACTGGTGCGTGTCGTCACTTGTATAACCGCGGGCAGCCGGAGATTATTCTCGCGATATTTTTCTGTCTGCTCCCTACGGCCGGGAATAAAATGAAGCGCGCGCAGGTAGGCTGGTCACGAGGGTTCGGAATCGAGAAAGACATAGAGCGCTGCGATTTTTCCGCCCCGAACGATGATCACATCCCAACCCGTGTACTCGGGAGCGTCGCCGCGTGGGCCGGAATCCCAAGCTTTGCGGCCGGCGTTGTGAAGGGTCTGATGCTTGCTGTGCGGCGTATATACGAAGTGCGGATGCGTCGCAGGCAGTTCACCCGAGAATTTGTCGAGCGCATCGTGCCCGAATCGGGAATTCCATTAAAATGATGAAACGTTCATCACGTCGCATTCCCGCATTTTCCGAGTGCGAAAATGAACCGATGAGGCGGTATAGGTCTTTGCTTTGCCAATACAGCCTCGACATCCAGTCCCATGGACCTCGATCAACGCTGTCAATTCAATGGCTTTATGGATATCCTCACGCAGGAACATTTCGCAGCACGTCTGAACGATACATTTGTCGCCCCTGACGAAGGCAACGCCGCTTTTACGCTGGTCGAAGTCCGACCGCTGGCAGCCCCGACCTTGCAGGGGATGTTGCGCTCCCCGTTCAGTTTATTGTTCAGGAATTGTTCGCCGATCCTGTTGACGCAGAAGATCTATCGGATGCAGCACGACGCCATCGGTGAAGTGGGGATTTTCCTGGTGCCGGTTGCGCGCGACAACCAAGGCTTTCTTTATCAGGCGGTGTTCAATTAACCTGGCTTTCCTGGTCGTTTTGCGTGCCGGTTGACGCCGGCCGGCGCATGCCGGTGTAAATGCCTCCCACGTCGGTTGCGATGAAGCCGAGACGCTCGTACAGCTTTCGTGCGCCATCGTTGCGCTGGTCAACGTGCAAATTCAATCCTGCTCCTGCATTCTCCGCCAGCACCTGCGCGTGCCGGATCAGCGCTGTGCCGATGCCGCCGTTACGCCACCCCGGCGTCAGGCTGATGTCGATGATGAGGAATTCCGACATCTGCCTAGACAGATAAAGGCGTCCGATCGGTTCATCATTACATTCGATCAGCAAAAAGTCGGCATGCGAATAATGCGTCAGGTAATGCCTGTGCTGCAGCGCGAACTGGCTGTCGATGAAGGCATGTTTTTGTGCGTCCGTCCAGGGCAGCGGCGCCAGTTCCGCGATGCGTAATTGGCGATAGAGTGAGGTCAGGAAGCCAATATCCGCCGCAATGCAGGGGCGCAGGCGGATGCCGCGCCGTTGCAGGGCAACCGGGGTTTCCAGGGGCGCGCCAGCCGGGAATGCCGGCAGCGCACCGTGCCCTGGATCAGTCAAACGAGGGGAATGCACCTTGCAGCGCAATGCAGAAGTTCAGAGGCAGCAGCGGCTGGCGGTTTTCGTGCGGCTGGTTGCCCCCGGCGAGTCCGACGACGGTCGGTGCGAAGGCTGCATTGGCGGTGGCATTCTGCACGAATGGCGTGGTGTTCGCCGGCCCTGTCAGTCCATAACCGTTGGCGGGCACGTTGCTTTGCAACGTTGTGTCGCCCTGATGGTAAAGATTGGCGGCGTGGCTATGATTCGGGATTTCCGCCAGGGCCAGGGTAACCTGTTCCGTGCCGAAATTCTCGCCGATGTCGCGTTGCGTCAGGCCGACCCCTTGGCCTTGGCTGCAGGCGGCGCGACCGGCAAAATTCGGCAGCTGGAACGTGTTCCGTCCGTCGCCGCCAAAGTTGGTGCCAAGCAGCGAAAACAGCGCAGTATATTGATTGATCGGTAGTATGGCGCCATTGCATTGCGCCCAGCCGACAGGCGCAAAGTTGAAACCGAAAATTTGAATCTCACCCAGGAATGGTGTGGTCACGATGCTCTCTCCTCGTCTTATCTGATGGCAGCGCCTGCAGCGTGCAATGCAACCTGGCAGGCGCTCTGGCTGTTACGACTGCGACGGAAAAACTCCTGCCCATGCAATGCAAAATGACACTGTCAGCGTCGGCATCGTGTTGTTGTGCGGCTGGCTTCCGCCGGCACTGCTGGTCGATGCCGGCGACATGACGTAGGGGTTAAGCCCGGCAATGCTGGTGGCGTACATCTTGTCGCTGCCGGCGGCAGCGCCCAATTGCACCGTCGCCGCCGGCACGTTGGCGGTTGCCTCGGCGCTGGTGGCGCTATATGGATGGGTATGGGCGGCCATCGTGCCGGTCGTCAGAGTGACGTTTTCGCTGCCGCCTGGTTGCCCGAGCACGCGCGGCGACAGGCCGGAGCCATTGCCCTGATGCAGCGGCACCTGGCCGCGCATGTCTGGCACGCCGAAGGTGTTGACGCCGTCGCCGCCATAAGTTGTTCCCAGCAACATGTACAGCGTTTGATATTCGGCGATCGATTGTACGCTGCCGTCGCATGCAAACCATCCGGTAGGGACGCGTTGAAAGGCGAGCAGGCGGATTTCACCTACATAGGGTGTAGTCATGGCTTTATTCCGTTAAAGGTTGCGAGAGAAACGGCTAACTGCGCGATGGGAAAATGCCGCTGAGGGCAATACTGAAATTCAAGACCCGGAACGGCTGCATGTTTTCATGCGGACCGTTGCCGCCGACCGAAGCCAGGGTTTGCGGCGCAAGCACTGCCTGGGAGCCACCGGTTTGGGCATAGATGGCTTCAGTGCCGCTGCCGCCGTAGAGCGTATTGGCGGGATTCTTGACGGCACCTGCTGTGGCGGTGCCATTGGGCAGGTGGGTGTGACTTGGTAATTGCGCTTGCTGCAGTGTGACGGTTTCGACACCGATAGGCTGGCCTTGGGTATACGGCGACGGTTGCCAGGATGAATCGGCCGAAGGGCCGGCATGTATCGGGGTGCGTCCCTGCAGGTTGGGGAGGGCAAAAGTAACGCGGCCATCGCCGCCATACATGACACCGAGAAGGGCAAACAGTGCCTGGTTTTGATTGATCGGAAGCAATTGCCCGTTACAGAGGGCAAAGCCGCGCGGCGCAAAAGCGAAGCCGGATAACATAATCTGTCCAACGTAACATTCAGCCATCGTTTTCTCTCCCAAGATTGATGTGGTAATGCACTGATGGTGGCATGGCGAACGCCAACTGTGTTGCTTGTGTATTTAAAGCAACAATTGGCAATAAACAACGATTCTTATTTGTAATTTTGTTTACATTCAAGGTAGCATACGTTGCCATAAGGTAATCGTCAATAGCCGCCGCCGTATGTAAAAAGAGCTATTCGACTCTTTCTCGAGTAATGCTTAAAACGATGGTGAGCCATCGTAAAACATGCGCTCGAATACAAAAAAACATCAGGGAGAAATCATGTTGCTGCGTTCGCACGTTTGTGCCGGCAGTTGCGAACGGTCATCGTTCGCAACCGGCTCTGTACCTGATCAACGGGGAAAAATCGAAAGGCGAGGGGCATTTGCCGGGGACTGGAGTTGGTTCCCGCGCGCACTGGTCAGTTTGCTGTGTGCGATGCTTGTTTGCCTGTGCAACCTGACGTATGCGGCGGGTCCGAGCACAGAGTGCCCGACACCCGTTGCCATTACCGTCGCTTCGGGCGGCGTTTACAGTGCCGATCTGTCAAGTGCGCCAGGAGCATGTTCGCCATTCGGACTTTCCGGGGTGGCGCTTGCGCCATCGCATGGGGCCTTGTGGAACCCCGTGACCACCAACGTGGTTCATTACACGAATAATGGCGACGGAGCGTTATCCGACACCTTCGCCGTGCTAGACGATTCGGGCGGCCAAATTGTCTATAACGTCACGATCCAGGCGCCGACATCCCCGATCATCGTGCTGCCCGCGACCTTGCCGAATCCGTCGGTTGGCGTCAGCTACAACCAAACACTGACTGCTTCAGGCGGCGTAGCACCTTACACGTACTCGATTTCTTCCGGCAGCCTCCCGACCGGCCTGACCTTGTCTTCAGCGGGCGTGATTTCGGGCACCTCAACCTACACCGGCCCGATGTCCGTGGCGATCCGCGTGCAGGATTCCACCACGCCGACCCCGCTGACGACAACCAAGTCCTATTCCATTACCGTGCCGCCGCCGGTACTGGTGATTTCAACCACGACCCAGCCTGCAGGGACGGTGAGTATTCCCTACAGCCAGCAATTGAACGGTTCAGGCGGCACCTCTCCTTACAGTTATACCTTGCAGACAATCACCGGCAAGGGCTTGCCGCCGGGATTGAACCTGACATCGGCCGGTGTGATTTCGGGTACCCCGACTACCGCCGGCACCTATACCGCTTCAATCGTCATACACGACAGCACTACCGGCAGCGGTCCGTATCCGGTGCCGTTCGATGTCAGCATTGCCATCAACGCCACACCTGTCGTTGTGCTGAGTCCACCCACCCTGAGCGCCGGCAACGTTGGCACCTTGTATAACGGGTCCTCGCTGACCCTGAACGCCAGTGGCGGCACGGCGCCTTATGCCTTTGCGATTACCTCTGGCGCGCTGCCAGCGGGGATGAGTTTGTCGAGTGCGGGCGTGCTGTCGGGCACACCGACTGCCGGCGGCAATTTCAACTTCACGGTGCGGGCTACGGATCAAAATTCCTTTCCCGGTTCACTTGCCTATACGCTGACGATCAATGCACCGACAATCGCCGTTGCGCCGACCACCTTGCCGGCTGCTACGGTGGCCGTTGCCTACGGTAGTCAGACTCTGACCGCCAACGGCGGTACTGCACCATATACTTACGCAATGACGTCTGGCGCATTGCCGGCCGGAATGACGCTGTCGTCGTCAGGCGTGCTATCGGGTACGCCAACTGCGGGCGGCGTCTTCAATTTTACCGTCACAGCGACGGACAGTTCCACCGGCACCGGCCCGTACACCGGCTCGCGAGCCTACTCGTTCACCGTCAACGCGCCAATCATTGCGCTGTCGCCGACTACTCTGCCGACGATGACGGCAGGTACCGCCGTGAATCTAAACATCGCGGCCAGCGGCGGAACCGCGCCTTATACCTATAGCATTACAGCTGGTGCCTTGCCGAATGGATTGACGCTGTCATCCGCCGGTACGCTGAGCGGGACGCCGACTGTGGCGGGGCCGTTCAATTTCGCGGTGACCGCGACTGATAGTTCAACCACCACCCCTTACACCGGTTCGCGCGCCTATTCGGTAACCGTCAATGCCGGTCTGCCTGTTGCGGGAGCCGTCAGCGCCACAGTTGCCTATGGCAGCGGCGCCAATCCGATCACGTTGAATCTGAGCGGAGGTGCGCCAACTTCGGTGGCGGTGGCGTCGGCCGCCGCTCACGGCACGGCTACAGCCAGCGGCACCAGGATCACTTATACGCCAATGGCCGGATACGCCGGCAGCGATTCGTTTACCTATACATCGACCAATGGCGCCGGCACATCCAGCCCTGCCACAGTGTCGGTGACGGTAACGCCGCCGACGCTGACGATCACGCCATCCGGATCATGGTCGGCAACCGACGGCGTCAGCTACAACCAAACGCTGACCTGGAGCGGCGGCGCCACGCCGTATTCCGGTTACAGCGTGAGCGGTTTGCCGGCTGGATTGACTGTGACAGGAAGCAGCGCCAGCAGCCTGACCATTTCCGGCACGCCGACAGCAGCGGGTAGTTTCTCAGTGATTGCAGCGGCAACCGACAGCAGCACCGGCAACGGACCTTTCACGAGATCGCAGACCTTTACGCTGACCATCGCAGCGCCAACCGTCAGCCTGACGCCAGCCGGGCCGACCCTGGCGCCGGTCTACGGCAATGCCTTCTCACAGTCGTTCTCGGCCAGCGGCGGTGTCGGACCCTACACCTACGGCTTGAGCGGCAGCCTGCCTGCCGGGTTGAGCTGGAATGCTGCATCCGCTACGTTGTCTGGAACGCCAACGCAAAGCGGCAGTTTCCCGATTAGCGTGACGGCGACCGATCACTCGACCGGTGCCGGCGCGCCGTTCTCTGCCACAGTCGGCTATACGCTGCAGATCAGTGCCCCGGTTATTCTGCTGACGCCTTCCAGCATGTCCGGCGGCACGGTGGCGCAACCTTATACCGCTGCGCTCGCCGCAGGCGGCGGCGTCGGACCCTACAACTATGCCGTCAGCGCGGGAGCGTTGCCGACCGGAGTCTCACTTAATGCCGGCAGCGGGGCGCTATCCGGCACGCCAACTGCCGCCGGCAGTTTCAATTTCACCGTACGCGCTACGGATGCCAACAGTTTTAGCGGCAGCCAGGCCTACACCATCACCATTGGCGGACCGAGTTTGACATTGAATCCGCCGACGCTGCCGGCGGCGAGCGCCGCCGTTCCGTACAGCGTCACTTTTGTCGCCAGCAACGGCACGGGACCCTACAGCTACGCATTGACGTCCGGCGGCCTGCCAGCCGGCATCAGCTTAAATACGGCAACTGGCACGTTGTCCGGCACGACCGTACAGGCAGGAAATTTCCCGATCACGGTGCGGGCAACCGACAGCAGTACCGGGGTTGGCGCGCCATTCAGTGTGCAAACGAGTTATACGCTGGCGGTTGCGGCTCCGACCATCAGCTTGTCTCCGAGCACCGTTGGCGGCGGCACTGTAGCGCTCAGCTATTCGGCAACCATCAGCGCCGCGGGCGGCGTCGCTCCTTATGCGTACAGCATCACCAGCGGCGCGTTGCCGGCCGGGCTCACACTCAATGCATCGACCGGCGCGCTGACGGGTACGCCGACCGCGGCCGGCACGTTTAGTTTTACTGTGAGGGCGCTGGATGCTAACAACTTCAACGGCAGCCAGGCGTACAGTTTGACGATTGCCGCTGCTACCGTGACCTTGAATCCGGCAACTTTACCTAACCCTACTGCGGAAGCGCCGTATAGCGCTTCGCTGACGGCCGGCGGCGGGACGGCGCCATACAGCTACGCAATCAGCAGCGGCGCCTTGCCGAGCGGATTGACGCTCAATGCAAGCACCGGGGTGCTGTCTGGCACCACCAACCTGAGCGGCACGTTCAACGTCAGCATCCGGGTCAGCGACAGCAGCACCGGCGCAGGTGCGCCATTTAGTGCCACCAACAGCTATGCATTGAATGTCGGCGCTCCAGCCATCACGCTGAATGCCGCTGTGGCGGCAGCGCCCAAGGTGAACGTTGCCTACAACCAGCAGTTCACTGCTGCCGGTGGCGTCGCGCCATATACGTATGCGCTGGTCAGTGGCAGCTTGCCGGCCGGGCTGACATTGAATACCACCACCGGCCTGTTGAGCGGTACGCCAACGGCAGCAGGCAGCTTTCCATTCACGGTCGGCGCTACCGATGCGCACAATTTCAGCGGGCAGCAGGCCGTGACGTTGAGCGTCGGCCAGGCGCAACCGGTGGCGCTCAACGACACTGCTGTCACCACTGCCAACCAGGCGGTGACGGTCACTGTCACCGCCAACGACAGCGGGCCGATCACCAGCATTGCGATCGCCACCGCGCCGAGCCATGGCAGCGCGATCGTCAACGGACTGAACGTGGTCTACACGCCGGCCAGTAATTATTTCGGTAGCGACAGCCTGACCTATACCGCAACCGGACCGGGCGGCAGCTCGTCGCCGGCGACACTGACGGTGAATGTGACCCCGCTGGCTGTGCCGGTGCCGGTTGCGCAGAGCGTTACCATCCTGGCCGGTCAGCCGGTCACGCTGCACACCGCCAACGGCGCCAGCGGCGGGCCGTTCACCGGCGTCGCCATCGTGACGCCGCCGAGTGCCGGCACCGCGGTGGTGAGCGGCACCGACATCATCTATACGTCGGTGGTCGGCAGCAGCGGCGACATCAAGTTTAGCTACACCCTGGCCAATGCATTTGGCGCATCGGCTCCGGTAACCGCAACCGTCAGCGTCAATCCGATGCCGATGGCCGGTGCCCATAGCGCTACGGTCAGTGCCGGCGCAGCAGTCAGTGTCGACCTGATGGCTGGCGCCAGCGGCGGTCCGTTCACTGGCGCCGCGGTGGTATCGATAGCGCCGGCCGCGGCAGGCAGCGCGACGATCCGGGATGTTGGTACAGCCGGCAAGCCGTCCTACCAGATGACGTTCACCGCCGCCAGCACCTTTGCCGGTCCGGCCGTGATCAGTTACACGCTGAGCAATGCCTTCGCTACGTCGGCGCCGGGCAGCGTCAATGTCTCCGTCACACCGCGCCGCGACATGTCGGCCGACCCTGAAGTCATCGGTCTGCTGGCCGCCCAGGCGGACAGCACCCGGCGCTTTGCCAGCGCCCAGACCGCCAATTTCACGCGGCGCCTGGAAAGCCTGCATGGCGACGGCTGGGGCCGCTCCAGTTTCGGCGTCAGCTTCATGCCGCCGACCCAGGATGGCAAACCGGCAGACAACGTGGCGCGTTGGCAAAACGACGATGTCGATCGCCTGTTCGGCTCGCCGTTGCAACCGCACATGCGCAAGGTCGGCTGGCCGCAACAGGCAGCCGGGCAGGGCAATACCGGAACCGGCGGCAGCTTGAGCAACGGCTTTGGCGGCAACAGCACGCTGGCGGCAAACGATACCCAAAAAACCATCACCGACCTGCCGGACATGCCGGTGCATCAGGACGGACAGAAGCAGCCATTGTCGCTGTGGATGGGCGGCGCGGTCGACTTCGGCCAGCATTATGTCAATGGCCGCCAGCAGGGATTCCGCTTCACTACCAACGGCGTGAGCGTCGGCGGCGACTATCGTATCAATGACCTTGCCAGCATCGGTATCGGCGGCGGCTTCAGCCGCGACAGCAGCGATGTCGGCAACAACGGCACCAAGAGCACCGCGGAAAGTGTGGTGGGAGCGGTGTATGGCAGCTTGAGGCCGACCAAGAACGTATTCATCGACGGTGTGCTGGGCTATGGGACATTGAATTTCGATGCCACCCGCTACATCACCGATGGCGGTGGATTTGCCACCGGGCTGCGGCATGGCGACCAGATATTCGGCGCCATTGTCACCGGCATTGAATATCGCAATGACGGCTGGATGTGGTCGCCATACGGTCGCCTCGAGCTGATGTCGGCTACGCTCGACCAATACACGGAAACAGCGTCCGGTTTGAACGCGTTGACCTACTTCAAGCAAACCGTGCGCACCAGCAGCGGCACGCTGGGCGTCAGGGCTGAAGGTCAATATGTGACCCGCATCGGCACCTGGATTCCACGCGCCCGGCTGGAGTTCCGCCATCAGTTCCAAGGGGCGGACGATGCCACGCTGGCCTATGCCGATCTGGCAGCGGCAGGACCGGCCTATGTGATTCACACCAGCAGCCAAGGCACCGGCAACTGGGCGGCCGGCCTCGGCGCCAGGCTGTTGCTGTCGAACGGCATGACGTTCACCGTCGACTACAACAGCAACATCAATGTCGGCAACGGCCGCAGTCAGTCGATCATGTTCAGCATAGCGGTGCCGCTGTATTGAGGAAGCGCGGCAGGGAGAGAGGCAGGGAGAGAGGCAGGATTGGGCGCTAGCCGGCTCAGTCCTGCAGATGGCCGCGCAGCGGTCGCCCTGGTAGTCTAGCCGGAACTGGCCGCTTTGCTGCAGCTCCGGCACCACCTGTTTGACAAAATCGTCGAAGCCGTTTTACGTTGTTTAACCTGACACATTTTCGTTGAAGCGCTAGAAAGCTGTGCGCGTACTGCAAATAATGCCTGATATCTGCGACGACGATTTTACATAATACAAATCGTAGGGGCGTCAGCTTTGAGCAGGGGCGTGGCTTGCGAGGGCGTTGGTGTCAAAAATAAAGTGACAATGCCAGTTGCGAGGGCAACGCTAGCCAGTGTCGCTGTCCTCCGTGAAAAAACTTCCCACAGTGAATGCTGACCGGCGCGTTCTGCGCGGTCAATGTCTGCCGCCATGATCACTTTCAGCGGATCAATTCCAAGTTCAAGAGCTATTGCCAAACAGGCTTCGTTGTCCATGATCCGCTTGCCGGTCATGTATTGACTGATCGTCGCAGTTCCCATGTGCAGCTTTATTGCAAGTTGCCGGTCACTCTTCAATTCTTGCTTTTCTTTCAACTCTTCCAAATATTTAACGCTTTTCATATCGTTTCCTGTTGACAAGTGTATTCATGTGAGAGCATATTCTCACCTGAATACATTCTCAGGTGAATATTTTTACGAATCATAGCAGTTTGGGTGAAAAGGTAAACCGGTCGTTAGTTCTCGGATTTTTCCAGTTTTCGCGCCATGTTGAAAAGTTGCTGCTCTAGGATTTTTATTTTTTTGTCTTGGGTGCTTTGTATTGCGGCCTTTTCGGTTGTTGGTTCCGTGATAGCTGGAAAAGCTTCTTGGATTTTTGCGATTGAGGGCAGGGGAGTAGCAGGCCACCGAATTAGTTTGATGCCTGCGACTTCCATAGCATTGTTTTTTCTAGCATCAGCCTTTGTTCGTTTGGTTTTTGTGTGTGACTTGTCATCGATTTCGATACCTGCAACGACATCAAAGTCTTTATTGCAAATTACGAAATCAAGGCTTTTTCCGCTGATTGTTAGGTGTGATGGGCCTTCGGCTTCTATGCAGCGTGATAGCTCTACTTGTGTAAAAACGAGATATCCGGGCAAGGCGTCAATCAGTTGTTGGTACACCTTTTTTTCGTTGTTTGTAAGCAGTTGTCGTTTTTTGTAGTCGTAGTCTTTTTTTGCGCTGTTCGACTTGCCTTTGTTTTTCGCTGTAGTCGCGAGAACAGCCAGGACGATTAGCACAACGATGATTACAGCCAAGATTTTTAGCATTAATTGCTCCTGATAAATTTTTTGCAACTTTACCACTTCTAGCCAAAAGGTAAACCGTCCGTGAAACGCGTCAAATCAAAAATCACTGCTGAAGAGTACGTTCGTCGTTCCGGCGGCTCTGTGAGTTCTTCTCGCTTCGTCAAGGGGCAGATTTACGCAATGGGCGAGCAGGGGGTTGATATTGGCGTTGCTGCCGCAGGCGTACTCGCCCGGAGCGAAGCGAGGACGGAACGCACTGCGGCGGCTGTGCCGAAGGCGCACCCCCCAGTTCAGCCGGTGGGGCGGCTTGCAGATGCACCCATTAATAACATGGGTCAAACGGTAGTCGCGGAGCTGGAAGCGGTCGATTTAGTGATGTTCGGCGGGGTTGTGAAACAGGTGATGGTGCGTGGTCGGTCGGAAGGTGAGTGCGCAATTATTGACTGGGTGAATTTTAGTGTTCTTGAAGATACGTGGTTTCGTACTGCTCGGGAAACCTTGATCGGTGATGAACAGATCGTGACGGAAGCAAGTCGGCAGTTGGAAAAGATTTTCGGTTTCGGTGTCACGGCGCATCGGGAAAAAGGCTTGAATTTCTTCCGTGATTCGTGGGTATTGGGCGATGACATGGGCTTCGTTTGCTTCGGTGGCCAGCGTCAAAAGATGGGCGTGACCTTGAATGGCTTGGGCTGTGCGAATGCTGCTGCTGGATGGGAAAAACGGTTATTCGATTTTCTGGCCTCGACAGCGGTACAACCTCAAATCTCTCGTATCGACTTGGCGCATGACGATTTCACTGGCGCTTATCTGTCAGTGGATTGGGCTGAGGAACAGTGGAAGCAGGGCGGTTTCACGGCGCGTACTGGCGGTTTGCCTCCGGAAATTCAGCGTGTCGGCAACTGGCATCGGCCATCCGGTAAAGGGCGTACGTTGACTATCGGACGTAGAACGTCCGGCAAGTTCTTGCGCTTCTATGAAAAGGGCCGGAAAGAGGGCGACAAAAACAGTTTGTGGTGCCGCGCTGAATTTGAATTCAAGTCGTCCGATCGCGTGATCCCTTTCGATGTGCTGCTGCACCCGTCCGACTATTTTTGTGATGGTTATCCCTGCATTGCGCAATTCGCAAAAACCGAAACGCCGAAACGTATCAAGTTGAAAGTTGAAACCGCGCACATTGTTGTCGAGGCTTGTGAAGAAAACCTGAAAGGCTCTTACGGCAAGCATCTGCGCGCTTTCCGCAATATGTACGGGGACAAAGAAACGCTGGATCGCCTTTGTCATCCTGACTTGAACGCGTGGCCTAAACGCATGAAACCACTCGGCGCGTCACTGGATACGATTCCTGTGCCGATGCATCGCCAGGTTAAGCCATATGGGCCGTCCTATTTCAACCTCCCATCGCATGGGCTGCATGGGGCATAAGGTTTTTCAAGCCTTTTACTTATCGGAGAAATTGTAATGAGCATTCAACAAACGTCAGAAACATCCACCATCGCCAAGCTGAAAATCACCGGCTTCAAGGCGAACAAGGGCCAGATGGACAACGGGCAGAAATTCGACAGCACTAAGGTTTTTGCAGAAACGCGGTTGGATGAAAGCAAGGGCAACATGCGCGGTACTGCATCGACTGAGTACACGATCGGCTTGTCGGATGAATACGAGAAATATGCGCATCTGCCGCTGCCATTCATTGCGGAAGCTGAGATTGAAACTGTGACAAACGGCAAAACGCGGTCGCAAATCATCTTGCAATTGATCCCTGTCAAGGTTGCTGCGCCAGCTCCGAAACAGAATGGCGCAACAGCTTAATTTCGTTGTCCTGTACATCGTGCAGGATAGCGAGAGCAAGTGTTTTTTGATGCCGGAAGATGGCGATGTTGGCTTCACTTCTTGGGCGCACGAAGCGGGGCGATTTGCTGATTACGGTGAGGCGGTGGATACGGCGGAGTTGCATTGTCATGAAGGATTTCACGTGACAAAGGTGGTTGATCAGGCAGCGTCTTTTATCTCTGGTTAATCGGTTCTGAATAAACGTGACTTGTCGCGGTAATTAATGAGGTTGTTATGTACCCGCTTCTGTTCACTGCTTTTTTTATCGTGCTGATTGCGGTGGCTGAAGCGGGTGGGTAATTGTATAAATAATTAAAGGCAATTATGTCAATCATCGATTTTTCTACCATTGTTCCTAGTGATGCCGTTGCCGCAAATATTGTTGGCGGCTTGATTGCGTTGGCGGTGATCTGGTCGATGGTTTATGTTGCCCGTTGGTCAGTGACAAAGATTGCTTCGTATTTTGATGATCATGGTGTGCGTGGTGATAGCTCTGCCGCTTGGGAAGCGCATGTTGCTAATCAAGAGCGTAATGAGCGCCAGGCACGTGAGGATGTTGAGTGGAAAGCTAAGCATGGGAATAAGTCCGTGTATGAGGTGTATCACGATAGCAACGGTAAATACATTGGCCCGTGATAACTCATGACTCCTGAACAAGCCGATGTATTCATCGCTGCAATCAATCGCTTGGCCGATGTTGCGCAATCGATTTTTGTAATACCCGCGAGTGACGAAATTGCCGCCGTCTTCGCTCTCGGTGTGGCTGGTCCATTGACACTGTTTCTAGTGGCTCATATGGCTGGTTCTCTTGTTAATTTTTGGCGGCGCTAACCTGAAGGAATATTCAAATGTTTAACCTGAAAAAAGTTGTTGCACCACTGGCCGCTGTTGCTACTGGGCTGTTCGCTACTACTGGCGCGTATGCTGTTGGCACGGATTTTTCGTCCATCAGTTCCGGCATCGATGCAAGCACTATCGTGACCGCAATCGTTGCGATGGGCGCGATCATGATCTTGCCAGGCGTTGCAAAGTGGGGTTCGAAAAAACTCGCTACGTTCTTCGGCTAATTCGACCTGGCTGTTTTTGTATCACGAGAGAGCCGTTGTGCTCTCTCTTTTTCGTTAACGACGGGGGATGTATGGTCTGGGACTTGATGGCGTTTGCGGTGGGCGTGATGTGTGCTGCTGCCGTGGTGGCGGGGTTCCGCAATGCGTAGCTTACGATGTCTTCTCTATTTCGTCGTCGGCGTATTGCTGTCGGCGGTGTGCATGTTCAGCTATGCTGTGGATTATTTCTGGGCTCATTCAGACAATAACTCATCAGCACAATTTCCGGATGCTGTGTCTGCCTGTAAGGATTATGAGCTTACGAATGAGGCTCAGTTTGGTTGGGTCTATGACCATATTGTGATGCATGCGACTACAGCGGAGTGTTATGCGCAGCAAGGTGGTCCTGTCGCTTTTCGAGTTAGTGTGCGGCTCATTGGCAATTCCTGTCCTGCTGGTACCACTTATAATTCGTCGACTGGAGCTTGTAATAAATCTTGTCCTGCTGAGGGTTCCTCTGATGGCGCTCCTGTTAGTCTCCAATATGTGACTAAGAATGCGGTGCATGTGTGTATCGCTTCGTGCTCTTACGGTGGGTCATTTCAGCGGCTTGTGTCGCCAAATAATTATGAGATCAGTCCGCCTTTTTCGTCTGATGGGCAGTTCTGCGATGGTTCCGGAACTGGTGGTGGTGCGACGCCTCCTGTCGATCAACCAAAGGTTAAAGATAATGGTTGTCCTGTCGGTTCGTATGCGACTGGCATGGGTATTAGTGGCCAGTCGATCTGTAGCACGCCGGAGGCTTCAAAGCCTACGATCCCTGATCCTTCTGCTTCGCCGAATGCTGGTAAGACGACTGATTCTGGTACGAAGTCAACTACCAATGGTGATGGGTCTGTGACTATTACTGACACAAAGGGCGTTACGAATTCCGATGGCTCGGTCACTACAAACACGACTAGTTGCACGACTGCCACGGATGGCTCTAAGTCTTGTAGTACTTCGAGTACGACTGGTAATGGTTCTAATGGTACGCCGGGGCGTAATGATCGGGATCCTACTACGGGCGATAAAAAGCCGGATGATGCGAAGTCTGATCCTGTGACCGACATTACTGGCGATCTTTACCAGGTCAAAACTCGGACATTTGCTGGCGTGATGAGTGATTTCAATTCGAAAGTGATGGCTGCGCCGTTCATCGCCGCCGGAACCAATTTCTTTGTTGTCAACGTCAACGGCGGCGCTTGTCCTTCGTGGACTGCTGCTGTGCCGTATCTCAAGATGAGCGTCAACCTTGGTCAGTATTTTTGCGGTCCCGGCACTGACGCGGTGTTTAACGTAATTGGCTATGGCGTGTTGCTGGTTGCCGCTTATGCCGCTTTTAAAATGGCCTTCCTATGATGAAAGCATTCACTCAGTGGTTCATTGATCTGGTGATCCGCTTTTTTACGGCGCTGTGGGACTTTTTTAGCGATGGCGTCATCAATCTGTTGGACATTACCATTAATGGTCTTGGCGCGCTTGTGGGTGCTATTCCTGCGCCTGCTTTCTTGACGCAGTATTCGATTGGTACGTTGATTAATCAGATGCCGGATTACGTGCTGTATTTTGTCGGGCATTTCCAGATCGGTACGGCGATGGGTATTTTGGCTGCTGGCTTCGTGTTTCGCATGGGCCGAAAAGCTCTCACATTGGGACAATGGTAAATGTTGATATTTCACGAAGGGATTCCGCGTTCAGGTAAGACCTATGAGGCTGTCGAGAAGCACTTGATTCCGGCGTTGAAGCAATTGCGTCATTGCTATGTCCGTATCGATGAACTCAATTTCCCCCAGTTGGCAGATCTGGCCGGTATCACGCTCGAAAAATGTCAAGAAATTTTGCATCAACTGGATGAAAATCAGATTTCTGAGGTTGAGAAAATCGATATACCGGTTGGCTCGTTGATGATTATCGACGAGTTGCAAAACTACTTTCCTGATTCTGGTCGCAAACCGCTTTCTCCGGGTGTAACCAAGTTCGTTGCAGAGCATGGGCACAAAGGTCTGGATATCGTGTTCATGGGGCAGGATTTGAAGGACTGTCACAAGATATGGCGGCGGCGTGTCGATACCAAAATTAATTTCACCAAGCTGGATATGGTTGGTGCCGGAAATCACTATAACTGGAGCTTGGCGAAAGCCACGGGTCCGGAAAAATTCAAACACGTTAGCTCGGGAAAAACGCCGTATAACAAAGCAATATTCGGCAGCTATAAGAGCTTTGAGAAGGGCGCTGAGACGGCTCAACGTTATTCTGACAAGCGCCAGTCCATCTGGTCCAACTCGGCTTTCAGAAAGTGGATTCCGCTGTTCCTGATCGTGTTTTCCGTGTCTGTCTATTACGTCTATAACGTATTTAAGGGCGGCGGTTTGGAAAAGTCTCTGATGGGTAAGCACGCTACGTCTACGCCGTCCATGTCTTCCAGTTATCAGGGTAATGGCCAATCTACTCAAGGCGTTCCTGCTGCGCCTGTGCCTGAAAAAAAATATGAGAAGGATTTTATTCAGGATTTGAGCGAACGTTATCGTTTGCGGTTGTCGATGGTGGTGCGCAATAACCAAAAAATGTCTGCGGTGTTTGAATGGTTTGACGATGGCCTGCGTGCTATTGAGCGTATGACGATGCGCCAGATAGTTGATCTTGGTTATGAGGTGCGCATTAGTCCTGAGATGGATTACGCGACCATTGCGAAGGGCAAGGTGAGTTATGTTGCCACGCAGTTTCCGCTTGAGGGTTGGGCGCGTGTGTCTGACGCTCGGCAGCGTGAAATTGCGGGCACTGATCGTTCAGAGTCTGGCACTGGTTCTGGCGGGGCGGTGGTGTCCACAGGGCCGTCTGTAGTGTCGTTTGACGAGGATGGTTACGGTGTTCTCGGCAAGCGAACTGGTCGCCCAATTGGCGCTAAATAAACGTGACTTGTCACGATAATTAATCGCGTCGA
Source organism: Collimonas antrihumi (assembly GCF_018304965.1). GTDB lineage: Bacteria > Pseudomonadota > Gammaproteobacteria > Burkholderiales > Burkholderiaceae_D > Collimonas > Collimonas antrihumi. The sequence continues at coordinate 91,955 of NZ_JAGQED010000011.1, read as the reverse complement.
GAAATACGTTTCCGGCAAGCTGCGATTGCATAGGTAGCTTTGCCGGAAACAGGTCGTCCGCACCCGCAACCACACAGCCGAACTTCATTCGGAGACTGAGCATTCAGGATTGCCCGTGCCAATGCTCTACCCATCGGTACGGGTACGCCGTTGCCAACAGCGCGATACTTGGCTGATAGTGTCAACTGATCCAGATCAAGACTATCTTGCATGCCTTGCAAGCGACAGAACTTGTGCCAGTCGCGCCTTCCCATCTGAGTTCCTTCTGATGCCGTACAGCACGGCTCAAATAAGGTTGACTTCGCGCCCCTGGCGATGGATATTAGCAAGCCGTCACGGTGTCCGAACTGAAAATGTCGGTGTCGGTTTTGATCCAGTCCGACCTCACGTGCATTGAGGTCGATACGCTGGTGCGAGTAGCCCTCGATGCGGACATTAGGTACACCAGGGACGTTCTCCATCAGCCACCAGAGCGGCTGGCCTTCTTTCACGATCCGCACGTACTCATCAATCATTTCAAGTCCGTATCCGGTTGGCGCGGATCTGCGCGCTTTGGAGAAATCAGGGCAGGGTGGCCCGCCGATGATGCCGTCGAACTTACCGGCCGGAATCCTGAATGTGCGTATGTCGCCGCCAAACAACGGGTCTGGTCCGCGTACTACAGGAAAGCCTTCCTGCTCAAAGCCCAGTCCGAATAGATCGATGCCAGGGAATATCGACAGCACTAGCTGTGACCCAGATGCCGTGACCCGGCGCCGGTTGGTCACGATCGATGAGTCACACATATGTGACCGACCAGGTGTGACTGTGCCGGCATCAGTCACGGCAGCTGAGTCACAATCGTGTGACCGACCAGGTGTGACCTGTTCTGGACCAGTCACACCTGGTTGGTCACGGAAAAGCGACATGCCTTCGCCTGGCTTGCCGGCATAGAAAGTGATCGCCATGATTAACGCTTGCGCAAAAGCTGTGATCGAATCAGTTTTTCAATGACGGCGCTCTTCGTAAGATCCTTGAATTTCAGGAAATCGTTGAACTGTTCGACCAGTTCCTCGGGCAGCTCGACGGTGAACGTAACGCGGCCTGCACGTTCGCGTTGCAAGCGTTTACGTTCTGCTGCTGTCATTGCGCATCCAGTTGCTGGGCGACCGCGAGGGCGCTTGCCGCCGAGCAGATCGATAGTCACTGTGTCGGTGTGGTCTTTCATTTCGGCCTCCGATTTACGTATGCCTCGATCAGATTATGAAAAGAGTTCGACTCGATTTCCGAAATGAAGCCTGCCTTGAATGCCATCCAAATAACGCCGCGTGCATAGCCGTCATTGAATTGGACTGAGTACGATTCGCACGTGATGAGATCTTGAATGGCGATGCAGATTTGTTCCGTCACAGATTCTTTGTCCATCACCATTCTCCGGCCATGCCGCCGAGACACCGAATGCGATTCTCAATCATGCTTTCAAGTCCAACGTAGGCATAAGAAAAACCTTGGTCACGACAAGCGTTGCGCTCTTCAATCATCCTATGCAGGCCATCATTGAGAATTTTCTTGTTACGCAGATGGAGACGTGCAATTTCGTCGGGTGTTTCGAAAATGCGTGTAGGAATTGGGGTCTTTGTTGTGACTGCCTTAGTGTTCTTTTCCATGGTTTTGCCTTTCCGCTGATCGGGTCCCAAGATTTGGAGCCCATTGTTAAATTCGGCGATTTTGGTTATGTCTCTGAAACCGCCTGCCGTCGTTTCCCTGAGTTCTTCGCCCGATGAAAAGAGGCCATGCGCAATAGGGTTTTGCAACAGGGGGAAGGTTTGTAAAAATCGTTTATGGCCGGAGGCACATGATTTTTATGAATACCCCTTGTAGTGCGAGTGCGAGTGCCGGAGTGCCGTAGGACACGTAGGACACGCAGACACGTAGACACGGTGCAAAACACGCGCATGGCATCGTTCAGCGAATAGGCGGGGAACTCTGGGAAATGATGGCTGGTACTACGGAGAGAGAACCGGAATTGGCAAATTAGTGCGTAGCACTAACTGATCAGGTTGTTCTGCTGGAGTGGCGAAGCACACGCAAGACAGGCCGTGGCGGTTGTTCCTGACTTTTCTCAACGCGTCTTTTGTTTCCAAATTACAATCGCTGCATTTTATGCAACTGGAACTGTTTGAGCGCGAGCAGATCGGCCGGGCCGATCTGGAGCGCATTATGATGGAGATTCGGCATTCGTATTGGCATTTGCGGAATTTGCGTAAGGTCAGCTGGAATAATGCGCGGCGGCGTCGGGAGTATCGGAAGGTGGCCGTCCATAAAAAACGCCTGCAATTAGCAGGCGTGGAAAAGAGGGAAATACTGGATTTGTTAGCTTGCTGCCGGCAGCGGTGTAGTGCCAAGAAACAGCCGTTCAAGCCATGTCCGTACTGCAAATAGAGTGTGATATTTGCGACGACGATTTGACATAATACAAATTATGCGAATTTCCAGTACCCGAATCATGCCTTCAAAATGCGCGGAAAACGTCGACGATTTACAATGCCGGCAAGGATAAAAAACAGGTCGAGACAATGTATCTCGGCCTTTTCTTTTGGTAATTCACATTCAGGGGTTCATGTCAATGAAAAAGCAGCGTATCGCATCAAAAAATAAATATTGTTTTCCATCAGAATTTTTCTCAGCAAGGCTCATGAGCGGCTTTTCGGTCGAAGCCGCCGCCAAAATCACAGGCCGGCACGTGCGCACTATCACGGATTGGGAATCCGGCAAAACCTATTGCCCACAGTGGGCACTCAGACTGATCGTGCTGGAAAGCCGCTACATGGAAGCCCTGTACGGTCTCAAACGAGACCGGAGCCGCACCGGACGCGCCGCAGAACTTCGCTGGTCCATCATGGCAGCCAACGACCGCAGCTACAGCACAAAGACAGGCTTGCGGTCCTTTGAGCGTTATTCAGGAAGAAGCAAAAAGCCGCTTCCACCTGAAAACCGGCTCAGTCCGCAAAAGCGCCGCTGGCTCAGCATGCGCAGATACATGACGAGATAAGATCAACCCCGCTTTTAGGTGGCGAATACGTGCAGAGATTCGCCACCTCCGAGGCCGCATTGCACCGCAAGCAGCTTCGCGGCCTCACTGGTCTACCTGGGCCTTGCAGCCCAGACCCGGCCACTCATAAGAGCCGTTCAGTTATGACGGCCACGATCAATTTCCAAACGCTCAAAAGCACGATGAATCGCCTCAGCATGCGTGATGCCAGGCGCTCGCTTCTTTTCATACTGAACCAGACGATCAGCCTTAGCCCGATCACCGAAACACGCGCCGGTCAGCTTACCCATAGAGGCAGTACGCTCAAACTGACGCTGGACAGGTGTTTTTTTCGCCGCAGGCCGAGCTGCTGAACGCCCTGCCGATTTTTTTTGCTTTTGATTGGCGCGGCGACCAATAAGCCACATCAGCACGCCAACCAGTAGAACGACAATCTCAGTAGTAGATGGAATTTGCATAATGCCCCCTGTTTGGCAGGCATTTTATCGTTAACACAAAGCAATGTTTGTTTTTCGTGTTGAAAAACTCAGCCCCGCCCCAACTGGACTTAATCGGGATAATCGAACTGCTCCTCCAGAGAGTCTTTTTTCGTGACGGCTTTTCGTGACGGTTTTTTAAGCGCCATCTTTACAGCAACCTTGGAAATATTTTTTTGTGACGCATCACGCTTAAAAATAAAATCCTGCGCATCCTGCAACTCAGCATCTAACGTCAAAATACGAGCGTTCGCCACGATCAATTCAGCTTCCAGCTTGCCATACGATTTAAGCGAAGTCCCTTTTTGTGACGCGTCACCTTTATCTAGTTCCGCACGCAATCGCGCAATCTCGACCAGTTGCTCATCACATAGATCTTCAGCGAAACGCGCCCGCACGTCAGAATTATAAGAATCTCGCTCCAGAGAGATAACCTGGCCCTCCAACTCAGCGACGCGCTTCTTCCAGTACGCAGCATTCACTGCATCAACACTAGGCGCAGCAACGACCTGTGGACGAGATTTCTTATTCAGGCGATACAGACGCGCACGCTCAGCCGGAGACTTGGCGTTCTCGACGCGTGGACGACCACGACCGCGTTTTTCACCTTCGAAAATGTCTACCGTCTTGCTGTCGTTTGGCTGTTTCATATATCCCCCGAAGTATGAATATATTATACGTGACGCGTCACGATAAATCAAGTTATTTGTGACGCGTCACGCTAATTATTTTGTGTGACGCATAACGATTATTCGTGATAATCACGAATAGTGCCGGGCCGAGGTCGATAGCGGCCCTCATCCGTCTTGGCCGGTGATCCCTCGATACGAGCGCCCTCCCCTTGACACGACAGAAAGCCGTCAGCCTCACAGCCGCCACGCTCAGCATAGGACCGCTTGGAAGCGAGATACGCTAGCAGTTGATCGCGCTTCATCGTCTGGTCACTCAACGCCCTAGAGACTTTTTCAACGCGCAGCGTATCCTCTTTTGGTTTCGGCTTTTCAATCGGCTTAATCAACGCTTCCGGCGCGTCAACAGGAACTTCATCGGCGGCATCCGCATCACCGAAAACCAGCAACAGGCCAAGCACAACGACAGCCGCCAGCCACATATAAAACCAACCATCACGTTTCATTTAAACGCCCCCAATTGCTCAAGCCGTTGAAAATGCCGCACACGCTCAGCCACCGGCAATTGCGACACCAGACGCGCCACTGGGTGCAACGGCTTGGCCGGAAGCCTTGTCAGCGTCGGCGAGAAAAACGCCTTGATGCGATCACGCCAGCCCACCGGCAGATTTTCGTAACGCCCCTTGATATGCCAGGGCGACAAGTAAGAAAAAATCCCCTCCGTGTAATTGGCCTTGAAGACTTGCTCAGTGTCATACGCCGCATACAAATTCACGCCGCGATACGTCCATCGATCATTGAGAATCGCATCGTTGCCCATGCCATATTTCACCGTCGCGACATGGATTTTCGGCGCCCGCAACTCAAAACCGAGCAAATGCTTTGTGACCGAACCAAGCCACGGAATCCGAATCTTGTCCAGGCGGCGGCAGCACACGGTCAATTCGACCAGGGACTCACGCACCTGCTTATCGATCTGATTTGGCGACTGACAAATAAAATAGGTATCCCATCGCAACTTACGAGAGTGCACAAACCAATCCAGCAACGACTGCCGCTCTTTATCGGCCCAAGAACGGGCATTCATCCACGTAGCCATCTCATCAAGCACCACGAGGCCATACGTGGCCTCGTCGAGTTTGTCCGAGCCGATACCGATGGCTTGCATATCCTGAATCGTCGGACGGTCCGGCAACCGGTAGCAACTAACATTCCTTGACCCCGTCGGCAGCAGCTTATCCAACTGCAGATTCAAATTCGTGGCCACTTTTTTTCCAGCCAACAGCGCGTCTTTGATGCGCCCGACCACGACCAAACTTTTGCCATTGCCCTTTTTGCCGTACACCAGATAGTCAGCCATGATTAACTCGCATTATTGATCAACTCGATTTTCAACTTCGCCATGTCGTAAGCAGCACGACAAATACGACTGCTCACAATAGCCGAAAGACACGCAGCCCAATCAATCGGAATGAACAGGCCGACCGAATTAGCGATGAACGGCGGAATCGTCATGTAACCAAGAACGGTCTGCAAGATCGTGTTAATGCAAATGATCAGGCCGGAAGTAATGATGACAAACGACGCGATGGAGGCCGCAGCCGTGCCGAGCTTACGCCCGATCATGCTGATAATGGCCGCGATGATCGCCGGTATCCCCGACAACAACAAAGTGATGAGCTTCAACATAACTAATCCTCCCGCCTGAATAATTGACCGTACACTTCAGCACCACTGAATATCGCAAGCAACCAACCAATAATCGCCTGGATGATAGCGATAGATGGGCACAAATCCCACTCGACATGAAAGCCTGCAATCGTGCCAGTGATCGGCGAACAAACGCCAACAGGCGGCGACCAGACCCACGAAAACCACGCGCTTTTATCTTGCTGACCTGACTTGATATCGGTGTAAATTTTGTCGCGATCAGTATCGCCCTGAGTACCCGCATCCGTGATGACTTTCTGCTGGTCAGGCATCGCTTGCGCTGAGTCCGTGTTGAGATCACGCTCGATCTGCTGTTGCGTCACCTCTTTGTTGTAATCGTTCGGAAACTGCGGCAACGCAGGTGGATTGTTCACGACGTTCGTGCTTGTCGTGGTTTGATTCGTAACGTTGTTAGTCGTCGTTGTCGTGGTGGTGGTGGTACTCGGAAAGGTCGTCTTTGTATCACCCACAGTCGTGCCGGTTGTGGTCGGCGTCACCGTCGTCTGTTCAGTCGTCTTCACCGTGTCAATAGAACCGTCAGGCTTAGGAATTGTCTGGATACTTGGCGAAGACGCCGGAGAAGTCACCGGAGGCGCAGTTACAGTAACCGGCGATGTAGCCGGATACAACGGCGGCAAAGTGTCCGGCTGCTGCGTGCCGGTAGCGTCAGCACGCATCGCATCGAACAGCGCCTTGCGTGCATTCGAATCCGCGATCATTTTCAACTTGACCGCACCGGCCACATCATCAGCAGTGGCAGGCAGAAAACCACCCGGCGTTGACGGCGCGTCAGCAGTATAAACAATGGAGAGCTGAGAACCTGCACCCTGATACTTACAACTACCCGCCGCAGTTTGACCAGGGTCAGGCGTCTCGACAACGAATGTCGGTGAAAAGCCCCATCCATTATGTATCTTGTCGGCATCGCAGGCAGCTTGTCCAGATGAAAATTTGGTTGCAGTCCCAATATCCGCAGCAATCCAGCCTGACGTAACCTGTGGTGGATTTTTCGGATCAGGCTTGCAATACCCTTGACCCGGCCCAACAACCAAGCCGGGATTTTGACAATTACCATAGCGATAGCCCGCATCTTTCAGCATCTGAGCCAGCTGATAAGTAGTAGCGACAACGGTAATAACCTGCCCAACCACAGGCACCGCCATCGCACCCGCACGCACCGCAATCGCATCAGCCCCAACAGTAGCCTCAGCTGTAACAGCTACCTCCACAGGGCCCGACAAGCCTGCATTGATCATCGTTTTTGCCAACTTTGCAGCTTTCAAGTCTGGGCCTGAAATATAAGAACTCTCAGCCACGCCGGTTACATAGCCAGTCTGACCGGACGGAAACCATGTTGAGTACGGCCCAGCGACACCCGCGGGAGGTAGCACAGTGGGCGTTACGGCAATAGCGATGACCGGATCCAGCACGATCAACAAAATCAGCAACAAGGATGCTAGTCGTCTCATACGGTCACCGATAAAGGCCACGATTAGGAGGAATTAAACAATCACACTCAGAAGAAGAAAAGCCCCCTCCCCCATGCCCCCGGCTAGCGCCTGGAGGCATGGGGGAGGAGGCTTTTTGATGCACCTCGAGCGCCCACGCTGTCACCATGCAAAGAGTCAGCAGGATGGCAGCGCGTAGCATACGAATTAAGCAGCCTTATTGCCGAATTTCTTGAACAGGCGCAGAACAATGAACATGCCCAACACCGATGCAACGACAGGCATCGCCAAACCAAACATGGCAGTCGCGTTATCGCCGATGGCGGTGAATGCCGTTGCGACCGAAGGGTCGAGAGTAGCCGCAGCATTAGCGGCACCAGTAGCCACCAGAACCGCGACAGGAACGCCAACCTTAACGGCCAGCAGTTTTGATTTTTGCAGAATTTTGCTCATTTGAATTTCCCCTATGACATTGAATCAAAAAATTGTCGGACAGCCTTAATCGTCCGACCCATTGTGAAACCGAGAGCAAAGCAACTCACCAAGCCCCCGATCATTACAGCGAGATCACTCATGAGAGCGACCCCGCTATCCACCCGAGCGCGAAGACCACAACGAACCCACACGCTGCGAGTAAATCCTGTACTGATGCTGTATCAAACATCCGTCACTCCCAATGCGCCCGTATGCGAACAGCCGACTCCGTGGAGCCGCCTCCACCGGCTGCGCCGTGTGGAAGGCTGTTCACCGGGGCCGCTGGACGCTTGGCCCCCGGTAGTGCCACGGCAAGGCGGCCTTGCAAAATACTTTCGGCCCACTCAACCTGCCGAGTTACAAAATCCGCGCCAAGATCTGCCTGATGCGCAAAAAGAAAATCCATGTACCCATCTACATCGAGGTCACTGTAATTGGCGCGCATTTGCATGCACACCGCTTGCCGACGCTGCTGCATGTACTCAGTGCGCATCAGACTGTTTACGCGACCTGCAGATTTGGCTTCAGCCATGAGAACGGCCCTCCGACATCGAGGGGACGGCCATGATCGTGAAGACGGACGATGGACAATCTAAGTTTCGTGACAAGGCAAACGCCCCACTCTGAAGGCCATAACTGACCTGTTGCATGTTCAAGCCATCCACCTCCCACCGATCGCTTCCAACAGTCACCGACCGCCGCACGTGCTTTAATAAAGCCAGGAAAATTAAACCAGCGGCGAGCACTGCGATCAGCTTCAACGAGACCGCCAACACCATATGTTCTTGCACCATTTGGAAACCCCTCTTTCGAATCCAGTTTCGACGCGTATTTCATCGCATAGGCAACGGGCTTGTTTGCCTTTTCCGTCTTCGTCGAGCCATGCGGCCACCACCCCTGTTTGTCAGCCTTTGGCATCGTTATGCCACGAGGCATCCAATACAGAACGTGGTAATGAATCACGCCACGCTTTTGCATTTCAGCGACCCACACATATTTCAGTTTTTGGCCGGTACGCCGAAACATCCATTGCCGCACATGCCTGATGTAGGTAGACATGTGCAGCGAGTCCCAGTTATCAACTGCGTAGGTCAACGTGACCATGATGACGTTATGATTTTTGCGACCCGCCGCCACGCTGATCTCGTGCAGCTTTGCAGCCACGCCGATGTTTCGACGGAGGCGCTTGTATCGCAATTCATCACGGACCATTTCCAGCGGGTCAAACGGCTTGGCACCGAAGGTTTCAAAAATCGAATTCTTTTTTTGAACACCTTGAAAATCTTTTTCATACTGATCAACGCCATCCTGATATTTGCCCACTTTTCCTCCCGTTTTCCACTTGTTGATAACTGGGACAAGCCCAACGTCAAAAGCCTTACTCGACCACGCGTAGGGTGTTGCGAGCGGTCTGCACAGTACCGCCCTGCTTGTCCTTGTAGCTGTCACGGAAACCGGCAACCGACACCAAAACTTGGACGAGATCGCCGGAGCCGCCAAGCCGGTGATGGGACATCAGTGCTACCGCTGAAGGGGAGGAATACTCGTCGGCTGCTGCCTGGATAACGCGGGTCTCGAAAGTGTTCTTGCCCGAGACTTCGAAGTTGCGGACGTTGTCAATACGACCAACGATTACTGTTTGATTTGCCTTAAGAGGCTGTTTAGGTGCATCGCTCATGGTAAATTCCTTTTCGCTTAAATTAGCTCGCGGTTGCGAGTTGTGCGAAAGGTAGCTCGCAGGTGCGAGTGTTGTCAACGGCGAGCGGTAGTGTAAAGTGGCAAAAAAGGAGGTTTTATGAACCAAATTGACTTAATTGATGCAGCCAAGCAACAGCAGGGATTGACAAGTGACTATTCCCTCGCTCAACGGCTTGGCGTAACGACTGCGAGGATTTCAGACCTCAGAAGTCAACGCCGAGCGCCGGACGACGCCGAAGTTTCGATGCTGGCCGACATGGCGAAAATCGACCTCAGAGCGGCACTAGCAGCGGTACACAAGGACAGGGAAAAGAACCCAGCGAAACGGGCTTATTGGGAGCGAATTTCTTTACAGTTTGCAGTCGCGGGAGTGGCGACTATTGCGGTAGCCGTGGAAAAAATTTCCGGAAATTTTGAGTCACTCATATCACGCTGTACCCCGCGCCGGAGCTTGTTCTCGGCGTGGTGATATGAGGTAAAAAGGGTACTGGATATTCTACAAATTATGCGTAATTGGTAGCGCTGCAAAATAATGGCTCAAGTGTCAAACTTGAGCTTTTTTTTTGTCCAAAATCGGAGCCAGAATGCAGTACCCAAACACACGTTATGCGAACCCCATCGAAATGCAATTTTACGCCCAAGGCATCCCGATAAAAGACCTTAGCAAACGCCTACGACGATCAGAAAAATCTGTCCGCGCTTGGTTGAAAGGCGAACGAAAAATTCCATGGTGGATTCCAGAACTGTTGCGTTTACAACACACCGAACACCAAAATATCATGCGTCAGATGAATTTCAACCCAGCACGAATAAAACTTGGCCTAGTGTCCGGCACCACAATCGAATTCAACCTTGACTCAAAACGGACAGGTATTTATCAGCGGCCCACTTCGCGGCGCTGTAGCTATCCAAACGACGCCCAACGCGTTATTGCACCATGTCTGAACACCCTCTAGCCCGAACTCAGCAACGATGCTAAACGCCGTCTGAACAGCACCAAGCATCGTAGTTGCGGAAATTCGCCAGGTATTAACCACCGGCAGAACGATGCCCTTAGACCGGAAATAACGCTTTTGATTCAGCTCACGCACATCCATCTGTTTGCCGCAGTACTTCGCAATGTATGACGCCAGTTTGTGAGCGCCATTCTTGCCGAAGCCGAACTTGTGAGGATCACGGACATTCGCTTGCGCCATCTGTTCACCCTTTTGACCAAGACCGACAACCGATTGCCAGATCGAGCGCACAAGGTTGTAATCCTGCCGACCATTAACAGCGATATGGAAGTGAATAGCGCCCCGCTCTTGCTCTTCCATGACGGCGACATAGTGAAACGCCTTACACCGCCCCAAACGACGCCTGAAGCCGTCAAAATGCTTAAGCGCTAGATCACGGTCCTTCATGTTTTCACGGTATGTCAACGTCACAAGCCGATCAGCACTGATTTCCTTGCAGCAGAGGCGAACATTCTTTTTTGCACGACGCGAGGCAACGTCATCATTGCGAGCGCGACGCGATCCGAACTGTTCGTCATCCTCTACATTGCCCTCATCGTCCGTCATGCGCTCGCCACGCTTTGCACGCGCTTTACCGAGGACCGCAGGACCTATAAAGTATTTTTCCTTAGAGATAGTCAGTTCAGACTGTCCATTCGGGAAAATACGCTGGCGAGCCGTGTACACGTCCTGCCACGTGTTGCGGTCACCGTCATCTGTCCAGCCTTGTGGTTTTTCTTGCGGAGTTGTTACAAAAGTACTTGACGACTCGATAGAATCGGTGTGAAATTCGTGCATTCGGTACTCCAGCTGCTATCTGGTTTATCGGACGGCCCCGAAGTGTTTCGATCACTTCGGGGCTTTTTCTTTTGTACTTCAAAAACTGGACTTCAAAAAACCTAGTTCATTTGCCTATCGGCTGGAAACCCTTTGTTTACTTGGTTCCGTTAAGTGTTCGTAGTACAAGTTTAGGCGGGCGCTGCGCGCCCGCCGCCTGCCGCCGCTTCGCGACCGACTGGGCGGCGGGCACACAACGACCGCCACCCCTTGCACCTCAGCCACGCACCACAACCCAACGTCAAAACCGGTTTTTCAGGAGCGAGGGGTTATTACGTGATGCGCTTCTACCCTACCCCATCGGCCGGCATGACTGCACGACTAAAAATCCCCCTCGCGGCGCTTGTCGCGGCGACCGGCATTTGCACGGAACACCGCATGTAAAAACCTTTGGCCTTGCTAACGTGGGGATATTTTGCCCTTCGGGCCGTCTCTAATCAGCCGCAATTTTTCGTGACGCGTCACGCTTATTTCGAGCCCGCAGAGCGACCTGTGCGCTTTCCGAGAACGCCGTACCCCTCTTCATCGCCCAAGACCGCCACCACCGCACCAGAACCGCCGCCAGTCGCTTTTTGCGTAGGCTCTGCCACCCGCGTATCAGCCGCCGCCATCGCCACGCCCTGCTTTTGATTGTGACCGCCGTTATCATCAAAATCGACAAAATAGCCACGCGCCACAATGTCACGACAGAGCAGGTCAGGCACGTTAATAGGCGTCGCCTGCTGAGTGAAACAATCGCATCGCTTCGCATTGGCCACGCAAGCGGCCGGCACCGGCGCAGTAGTGGGCTTCGTCACTTCGTCATACCTGGGAGCCGTCTGCGGCAATCCAGCAACACGCGGCGTCCGGTCAAACATGAACTGCTGAGCATCATCCTTTGCATTCTTGTACGAGGCGCGCTGGACACCGCCCTGAGCCGTACCGACCATCTGCTGCCCTTGCGCCGTAGCCTGCAACTGCAGCTCAGGATGCACCCGCTTCATCACGAAATGATAGAAGTAATATCCCGCACCGATCAGCAGCAGCGGAATAACAAATAGCATGATGACACGCATCGGTATATGTCTTTTAACCGTGTGCACCTCAGCGCTTTTATAGTACTCATACACCGCTTTGGGATATTTCCACGCATGTTTGATCGAATCCTTGCGGCCCGGATTCTTATCGCAGTTATCCTTGACCGCAGGCCATTCATGCACCGTCGCCGACTGTGTACCCCACCGCCGCACCACATGCATATGCTTACCCGCCAACCGCCTCAACGCGATATCAGCCAGCGACGGATGCTGAGTAATCAGCACAAGATCAATACCCTTGTGGCGATGCGTCTCAAGCTCAGATACGTGCTTAGGCACCTCCTTTGTTGCGGTACGCGGACGGAACACCCGCTGACACTCATCAATGACCACAATGGAGTTTGGCGGCGCATCAAACCACTTATCAGCGTCGATCTCAGTCCAAGGCAATTTCAGGTCATTGATCCCCGAATAGAACACAGGCCGATTGTCTTTTTCAGCCCACATTTTGACGAACCACAACGCGTACAGCGTCTTACCGTTACCAGGCAATCCCGTGATTATAGTAATCATTTTTTTATCACCATTTTTGTGATCGAACCCGCCGTCACCTTCATCGCCACCGCCGCCGCATACGACGACAACACCATGCTCACCGCCTTATCCAGCCACAGATACGACAGCATGCCGACGACATCAGCACCAACACCAGACAGGTTCGACTGGACTGTACTGACAATGTTGGAATTGATCGCATCAATGCCACTGTACGTCACGTAACTCATCCCCAACGCCAGCAACACACGCCCCACCAACGACCCCATAACGAAGGCCAGCCCACCCAACAACTCCGGTAACAACGCAAGCAACGGCATAATCAGCCCCCCATAATCGCGCCACGCATCATCGCCAGCGACACCAAGCCCGCCACCACCATGATGGCCCCACGCAAAGGCAACAGATACGGACACACCTGCGAGAACGGTAACGACCTAGACACACCCATCAGCGTTATCGTCTTATCCGTGATGCACCCACCACCACCCAAGAAACCAGATTGATCAAGCGACCCAACCGCCAACGTCTGGCCGTTAGCCGCAGTCGGCAACGTTGACGCCATCGGGTCAGACCCAGACAACAAGGCATCCCCCAACGTCTTAGTCGGCGTCGTTTGCGAGTTTTGGCACCACTCCACACGCTGCTGTTTCAAGATGGCGCAAGAAATTGCATCGCCCGTGCAAGCAGTCGTATCTTGCGCACCATCGCAGCCACCGCCTAACACCTGAGAATTTGAGCAAACGTTCAGCTCAGGATGCAAGGCACACAGGTCACTACATGACTTTCCATCTTTGCAATCACCACCGCCAGGCGCACCAGACGTGCCAGCAGCAGCCGGAGCCTTGCCGTCAGCGCTACCCTGCGCACCCGTGATTGTTTTGCCCGTGCTGTTGTAGGTGTGGCAGTTGACCGAGCCGGTTGTCGCCGTCACGCACTCATTCGTGTAAGTCGTTTTACTGCCATCCGAGTTGGTCACGACTTCGCTTGTCTTTTTGGTTGTAGAACCATCGGCGTTATTCGTCGTCACATCAGGATTCTTCGTGCTTTGCTGATCTTGCGATGCAGGGTTCGTACCCATGCCTTTACACATGGGAGTACCACTAGAATCAGTACCAACATTCTGCGTGCCGCCTGGACAACCTTGACCCGGATCGCCCTGCACCTGAACCGGCACGGGAGGCTTTGGCAAATCAGGTGCGGGATCAACAGGAGGCGGCGCAGTGCCGTTAGGAGCCGTCGTACCGTCACGAGCGCCAACATAATTACACATCACATGCGCAGTACGAGGATCAGAAGTCGAGTTATAGCAACTGGAAATAGCAGGCTTCGGATAGGCACTCAAACCGCAGAAGCCATCGTTCGTCGGCACCTTGCTTTTCGTTGGACCGACAGGCCCCGTATCAAACAGGAATTGTGTTGGCTTGCCAGAGCTACAGTCAACCGGCGGAGGACCACAGGAGCCGTCCGCACCGATGCCGGTACTACACGTGCCAACCATAGTCGCATTGCCACGATACACCGGCGCATAGCCTTGCTGCGCCCAACACTCAGCCCAACCATCATGCAGGACAATATGATCAAACTTCCATCCATACTGCGCCTCGTTTTGCACCTCATAATCGGTACACGCAGCCGCCGCGCTAGAAAACTGACCACTAGACCCATTGCCCGTATGAACCCAATACGCACCAGCCGCATGACTGACCTTATGCACCAGCATCATCACCAGCGCGATACACACGCCGACCACAATCCGCTTCAGCAGGTAGTTCATGATCGGAACAGAATCCAGAACGCACCGGCCACCGCTATCAACACGACCAATCCCATATATCCCCCGAAATAAGAACGGAGGCCGAAGCCCCCGTTTGATTTTTGTTGCTTCCGCTATTACAGCGCCGAACGCACCAGATGAAACACCTTGACGCCGACATAGGCGACCACCACGGCACCACCAACCACCGCCACAGCAGCGCCAGCATCAGTGAGTGCGGTTGTAATCGCCGTGGTGTCCACAGCAGCCGACGCACTACCAGCAGCAGCCAACAGGCCAGTACCAGCAATCGCCAGCTTTTCTTTTTTCGACAAGTACGCGTGCTTTACTGCGTTAATCATGTTCTTCATTTGAACCACCCTTAAAAGTTTGGATCACTGGTTGAAAGAGCCACGCACCGGCAAACAACAAACCAATTGCCGAACCGATAGCGAGACCTTGATCGGGTGTTAAGGCGAGTAGTGACCCCAAAGATGCCTCATCACCCGTTTGCACCACGTACTGACATGTGGTGACAATCGTTACAGACGGATCCAACACGAGCAGGTAAGACCCGTCTTGCTGCTGTACTGCTTTGGCACAAGTCGACATCAGAACGTCTCACAGAGCCAAATGTGCAGCCAATAGACGCCGCCGATACTCAGCGCCCAAAAGCCGTACATCGTCGCCATCAACATGGCGAAATATATTTCCGGTTGCATGCTTACCACTCCCCTGCCATGCCGCCAAGATATGAAATGCGACTAGCAGCCATTTCGCCAAGCCCAATAGCGGCGTAGTACAAACCTTGCTTGAAACATGTGCGACGTTCTTCAAGAACACGATGAAGACCGTCACTGGAAATTTGCGCCAACCGCAAATGACGAGCAGCAGCATCAGCAGGCGTCTCGAAAATACTGGTCGGAATGGCAGTCATGGTTACGCCGCCTTAGCAGCAGCGGCTTGCGGAGCCGCGTTAGCAGCAGGCTTTTGAGAAATTGGCGTAATCGATGCGACAGTCGATTCCACGCGCTTTTGCTGCGAGATGGCGACTTCAAATTCCACCTCATACATGCCCGGCGCAGTTTCCTTGAAACGCTCAGGCAGCACCAATTCGCCGACCAAAGGTTCCACCACGCCAGTGTCACGATTGACCTTGTGCACGATGCATTGCGCCATACGCATGTCGTAATCGTTACCGGTTTTTTTCGAACGACCAGCAACAGTGACAACGTGCAAAATTTGGATGGTGTTTTTCATGATTTCTAGCCCCTAGACTGATTGATTAAATGTGCGTAAGGTTTACCTACAAACCGAACGGTCTTATACCGGTTGGTATGAATCGAAATTTATACCGAAAGGTATAACCGTTGCCAATGGGGAATAACTATGAGTTATCTAGAAGTGATAGCGAAAGCATTAAAAGGCCGTTCAATCAATCAAGCATCGAAGGACTGGGGCATGCAGCAAGTAACGCTGCACAGATACGTAAAAGGGGGCCGAATCCCCGACGCATTGACCGCAAAAATCATCGCGCATGAAGCCGGAATCAGTGGCAGCGAAATGCTGGATTTGATGGCAGAGGAAGAACAGAAAAGACGGGCAAAAACGGACAAAATGTCCACTTCTTTTAATTGGTTACTACGCGTCGCAAACGTAGGCTGGATGCGGGTTCCGGCTACGGCGTAGTAACTAATTTGCAGCAATACAGATTACAAATTATGCGAAGTTTGAACACCCTTAAATTAGCCTTGAATCAGCGCCCAGCGCGGTCTGACTCCATGTGCACCCACATTTCATACCGATCATGCTCATAACAGTAGACCCGTCGATGCAATTTTCTAGAATAAGGCTCGTACAAAAATGCACAATGGTGTTCACGCACGAAGGTCTCGGGCGCTTGCAATAACTTCTCAGCTAAAGATGAATGGTTCTCGCGTTCCATTTATTGATATTACCCATCCTTCGTCGGAAATCAATTCGCAAATTTTCCAGCAACTTGCTGACGCGGCCTGCGCAGAAGGGTATTCATTCTCTGTGCGGCAAGAAGTATCGGTTCGGGACAGGGTCGCAGAGGGAAAAATGACCATGCTGCCGATCCGCGATCGCGGCCTGGATGGGTGCCAGGTCGAAGTGCAAACCTTGATCGGGCGTACCCTGCCGCGCGTGGTCGACACATTCCTGGACTATATGTTGAATCATCTGAGATCACAGTAAGCCGACGCAAATAACCGCAAATCGATGCAAGTCGATCTGGCATACGCAATCGCGCGCTAGATCGGCAGCTGGGTAGTTGAGAGAACTTGCTTGAGCACCATGAATGTACGGATTTGCCGCACTCCCGGCAAATACAGCAACTGCTCCGCATGGAGGCGGTTGTAGCTGTCGTTATCCTTGGTCCGCAACAGCATGAAGTAGTCGAACTCTCCTGTCACCACATGGCACTCGAGGCAACCCGACACTTTTTGCGCCGCCCGCTCGAAATCGGCAAACGACTCCGGCGTCGATCGGTCCAGCACCACGCCGATCATCACCAAGGTGCCGGCATCCAATGCGCGTGGATCGAGTAGCGCCACGATCCCTTTGATCAGCCCCAATTCCTTGAGCCGCTCGACTCTTCGCAGACATGCGGGAGCGCTCAGGTTCACCTTGGCCGCCAACGCAACATTCGACACCGAGGCGTCGCGCTGTAGCGCCTTGAGGATCGCCCGGTCGGTGCGATCCATGGTTTCGCCGGTGGCATCGGCCGGCGACGCCTTTGAGCGAAATTTTGTTGCTTTCATATGTCTTTAGGCAAAATAAAATATGCCTATGTTTTCAATACTCATATTTTAAATCTGAATAATCGATAAAACTTGCAACCATGTTTCTTGCGATTGATTTTAATATGGATTTGGTTTCAACATCAATGAAAGCTGGATTTCAGCATGCCTGTTTTCTTCGCCAGCCTTGATGCGTGGATACCTACTCCCACCCCAACCCCAGGAGCCGTTGCCATGAACTTGAAAAAATTTCCACGTCACCAGCTTACTTTCGGACCGACACCTATCCAGCCGCTGAAACGGCTAAGCGCCCACCTTGGCGGCAAGGTTGCGCTTTACGCCAAACGCGAAGACTGCAACAGCGGCCTGGCCTTCGGCGGCAACAAGACCCGCAAGCTCGAATACCTGATCCCTGAAGCGCTGGAAGGCGGCTACGACACGTTGGTCTCGATCGGCGGCATCCAGTCGAATCAAACCCGCCAGGTTGCCGCGGTGGCTGCGCACCTGGGCCTCAAGTGCGTACTGGTGCAAGAGAATTGGGTTAACTATTCGGATGCTGTGTATGACCGGGTCGGCAATATCGAGATGTCGCGCATCATGGGCGCTGATGTGCGGCTGGACGCCGCCGGCTTCGATATCGGCATCCGCCAAAGCTGGGAGCAGGCCATGGAAGATGTACGCAAGGCCGGCGGCAAGCCCTTCCCTATCCCGGCCGGCTGTTCGGAGCATCCGCGCGGCGGCCTGGGATTCGTCGGTTTTGCTGAGGAAGTAAGGCAGCAGGAAGCCGAGCTGGGTTTCAAGTTCGATTACATCGTTACCTGCTCGGTAACCGGTAGCACGCAAGCCGGCATGCTGGTGGGTTTTGCCGCCGACGGCCGTGCCGACCGCGTGATCGGCATCGACGCTTCGGCCAAGCCGCAACAGACCTTCGAGCAGATTCTGCGTATCGCGAAAAACACCGCCGGGCTGGTCGAACTGGGCCGTGACATCACTGCCAAGGATGTGGTGCTGGATACGCGTTTCGGCGGTCCGGAATATGGCTTGCCGAACGACGGCACGCTGGAAGCGATCCGCCTGTGCGCACGCATGGAAGGCATGTTGACCGACCCGGTATACGAAGGCAAGTCGATGCACGGAATGATCGAAAAAGTGCGGCTGGGCGAGTTTCCCGCAGGTTCCAAGGTGCTGTATGCCCACTTGGGCGGAGTACCTGCACTTAACGCTTATAGCTTCCTGTTCCGCAACGGTTGAGCCGTTTGATTCTCCGGTGCGCCGCGCGGGTATCCGCAAGGCGCACCGCAAGAAATCATCTTACACGCCGTTCTCTCCACGTTTCCTGTGCCAGGACCGGCGCACTGAATAATCAGAGCGCCAACCCCGGGATAATTGCCGTTTGCAGGCTTGAGTCATGGCTCTGCCTTAGGGGTTGATCGGCAGTGCCGTCTTGTATTTCACCTGCTTCAAGGCAAAGCTCGAACGGATATTCTTGATACCCGGGATTTTTGTCAGGTGATCCAGGATAAAGCGTTCCAGTGCCTGGATATCCGGCACCACGATGCGCAGCAGATAGTCCTCGTCGCCGGTCATCAGGTAGACCTCCATCACCTGCTCGAAATGGCTGACGGCTTTTTCGAAGCGCGCCAGCGCGGCGGACTCTTGCTTTTCCAAGCTCACCTGGATGAAAACGTTCATTTTCAAACCAAGCGCGGGGGGATCGACCAGCGCAACGTAACGCGAGATCACCTGTTCGGCTTCCAGATTCTTGACCCGCGCCAGCGTCGGCGACGCCGACAGGTTGATTTTCTTCGCCAGGTCGATATTGCTGATATTTGAGTTTTCCTGCAGCGCCATCAAAATACGCAAATCCGTTGAATCAAGATCCATATGCAGTATAAAAATCTGATTGATTAATCATTGAAGTATTTTATGCTTAATTAATGCAAATACACAGTCAATTTAGGTTGCCCATGCTGCTTCTTTACCGTTACCTTATCCTTAAACTCACAGGCAAGGAACGAGGACCATGGAAATGTCATCCGTCAACAATCTGAACAATCCATTCGACAGTGATGCGCAGGAGACTGAAGAATGGCTAGCCGCGCTGCAGGCCACCATGCAAGCATCCGGGCCGGAACGCGCACGTTACCTGCTGTCGCGCCTGAGTGCAGCGGCGCAGACGTGGGGCGTCAAATGGCGCGATGCGCGCAATACACCCTATGCCAACACCATTCGTGTCGAAGACGAGCCGCCGTTTCCGGGCGGCGCCGATGCACTGTCGATCGAACGCCGCCTGGCCAGTCTGATGCGCTGGAATGCACTGGCGATGGTGGTACGCGCCAACCGCGCCTACGGCGAGCTGGGCGGCCATATCGCCAGTTACGCTTCTGCGGCCGACCTGTTCGAAGTCGGCTTCAATCATTTTTTCCGCGCGCGCACCGACTCTTTTGGCGGCGACCTGGTCTATTTCCAGGCGCATTCGGCACCCGGCATTTATGCGCGCGCCTTCCTGGAAGGCACGTTGGCGGAGAAAGAACTGTCATTCTACCGGCAGGAAATAGAGGCGAAAAAACATGGCGCGCGGGGCCTGTCTTCGTATCCCCACCCGTGGCTGATGGAAAATTTCTGGCAATTTCCCACCGGCTCGATGGGACTCGGACCGATCAGCGCCATCTACCAGGCGCGCTTCATGCGCTACATGGAACACCGCGGCTTGCTGGCGCCGCAAGAGCGCAAGGTATGGGGCGTATTCGGCGACGGCGAGATGGACGAGCCGGAATCGCTGGCGGCGCTCAGCCTGGCATCGCGCGAAACGCTGGACAACCTGGTCTTCGTGGTCAACTGCAATTTGCAACGGCTCGACGGCCCGGTGCGCGGCAATGGCCATATCGTCGATGAGCTGGAAACGATATTTGCCGGCTGTGGCTGGAATGTCATCAAGCTGCTATGGGGTTCGGACTGGGATCCGTTGTTCGCGCGCGACCAGGCGGGCGACCTGCTCAATGCGCTTAACCAGACAGTAGACGGCCAGTTGCAGACCTTCGCCGCCAACGATGGCGCCTTCAACCGCGCCCGCTTCTTTGGACAAAATCCAGCGTTGCAGGCAATCGGCGCGACGCTGACCGATGACGAGATAGATCGTCTGCATCGTGGTGGTCACGACATGAAAAAAATCCATGCGGCGTACCTCGCTGCGGCAAATCATCGGGGCCAGCCGACGGTGATACTCGCTCAAACCAAGAAGGGCTTCGGCATGGGCGCTGCCGGACAAGGCAAGATGACCACCCACCAGCAGAAAAAGCTGGACGCAGGCACCTTGCTCGAATTCCGCGACCGTTTCCACCTGCCGATTTCCGATGCAGACTGCGAAGCGCTGGCGTTCTACAAGCCGGCAGACGGCAGCCCCGAAATGCGCCATCTGCTGCAACGGCGTGCGGAACTGGGTGGCTTCATGCCCCGCCGCAGCGCATCGCAGACAAAGATTGCGGCGCCGGAGATATCGTCTTATGCGAAATTTGCACTGAATGCCGATGGCAAGGAAATGTCGACCACGATGGCGTTGGTGCGCATGCTTGGCACCCTGCTGAAAGACGATGGCATCGGCAAACACATAGTGCCCATAGTGGCCGACGAAGCACGTACTTTCGGCATGGCAAACCTGTTCAAGCAGGTCGGCATCTACTCGTCGCAGGGCCAGCTGTACGAGCCTGAGGACATCGGCTCCATTCTGTCTTACCGGGAAGCCAAGGATGGCCAGATCCTGGAAGAAGGCATCTCGGAAGCCGGCGCAATTTCTTCCTGGACTGCCGCCGCGACCAGCTATTCGGTACATGGTTTGCCGATGCTGCCATTCTATATTTACTACTCGATGTTCGGTTTCCAGCGTATCGGCGACCTGATCTGGGCAGCAGCGGACCAGCGGGCGCGCGGTTTCCTGATCGGCGCCACCTCGGGACGCACCACCCTGGCGGGCGAAGGCTTGCAGCATCAGGATGGTTCCAGCCATCTGGTTGCAGCTACGGTGCCGAACTGTGTTTCCTATGATCCGGCCTATGCCTATGAATTGGCGGTAATCGTACAGGATGGCATGCGCCGCATGCTCGGCAACAATGAAGATATTTTCTATTACATCACTGTAACCAATGAAAACGAGGCGCAACCAAGCATGCCGGCAGACGTCGAAGAAGGCATCAGGCGCGGCATGTACTGCCTGCTGCCACAAGAGAATGCTGACGTTCGTTTGCTGGCAGCCGGCCCGATCCTGAAGGAGGCGATCGGCGCGGCTGCTCTATTGAAGGAGAAACTTGGCATCAACGCCGAAGTCTGGAGTGTCACAAGTTATACGGAACTGGCGCGTGATGGCATCGCGGCCGAACGATTGCAGCGCCTGACCGATTCTTCCGCGGACGCCTACATCACGCAGCAACTCGGACGCAGCAACGCACCGGTCATCGCCGCCAGCGACTATGTGCGCAGCATTCCGGAAAGCATCCGCGCTTATGTGCCGGCGCGCTACGTCACGCTGGGTACGGACGGCTTTGGCCGCAGCGATACGCGCGTCAATCTGCGTGACTTTTTCGAGGTCGATGCGAAATGGATTGCCTTTACTGCATTGCGTGAACTACCCGCTGGAAAAGATGCTGCACAGTTGACAAAATTTGCAGAGTCGCTTGGTCTGGATTTGGCGAAACCGTGGTCGATAAAGGAATAATCCTCAGGTCGTCTTGGCATCTTCAAAGCGGCGCGCCAGCTCCTGGCGCAGCTGCTTGCGCAGGATGGCGCCTTCGAACCGGCGCTTTTCCTCCGCACTGAACGGACGTAACGGCGGCACCGCAACCGGGCGGCGTTCGCCGTCCACGGCTACCATTGTGAAAAAGCAACTATTGACGTGGCGCACCACTTGCGTCCGGATGTCCTCGGCCACCACCTTGATGCCGACTTCCATCGATGAGGTACCGGTATGATTGACGCTGGCAAGGAAGCTGACCAGTTCGCCTACATGGATCGGTTGACGAAAGGTCACCTGATCCACACTCAGCGTCACCACGTATTGCCCTGCGTAGCGGCTGGCGCAGGCATAGGCTACCTGGTCGAGCAATTTGAGAATCGCGCCCCCGTGCACATTACCGGAAAAATTAGCCATGTCAGGCGACATCAGCACGGTCATGGTGAGTTGGTGAGATGGCATATCCATAATTGACGGGGTTTCTCTTTGCTTTAAGAAAGTGCGAAAGCGGCAAGCCTATCCTAAAATGACCGAAACTAGCAAGAAGCAGATGTTTCGATGCGCCCCATGCGCCCCGCCATTCCCAGTTTCAACCCTGCCGCCAGGCACCCTGTTTCTTAACTCCCCTGCCGCCCACGCACAGATGGAACAAACATGTCCGACCATTTTGCCGGCCGCGTCTTGATCGTGCCGGCCTTGTCCATGAACAGCACGTATTGCATCAAGCCGTTGGGCGTGGTGTGAAACTGGACATCAGGATCTGCAAGCATTTTCTCCACTTCGTCGACCGTCAACTTGATTTTGGAGACGCGGATGAATGTTTCGGCCGCACCATGCCGGTCCTTTTCGATATAGGCATTAGCCTCTTCTTGCGCTGCCATGAAAGCCTGTACCAGCTTTGGGTTGTTCTCCGTGAACTGCTTGAGTGCGAACACTACATCCAGCGTGATGTTACCCAACACGTCCGAGGAATTCAGCACCCGTGTGATTTTGGGATTCTTCAGCTCTTGATAAGAGAACGGCGGCGAGGTGAAATGCGCCGTGATCTCGGTCTTGCCGGACATCAGCGAACCCACGGCTTCCGGATGCCCCAGGCTGACTGTCAACGGATCGAGCTTGGCATAGTTTTCGGCGCCGAAGGTTTTGGCGACCGCCATCTGCAACACCACTGCTGACAACGAAGTCTTAATGCCGGGAATCGCAATCTTGTCCTTTGACGTAAAGTCTTTCAGCGATTTGATATTCGGATTATTGGTATTCAGCCAAAGCGATGATGTGCTCAACGCTCCCAGTCCGATCACTTCCGACCGCGGAATTCCTTGCGCCTTGGACCACAGGGTAATGAAGCCCGGCGCGCCGGTGCCGGCAATGTCCAGGTTCCCGGCCAGCATCGCATCGTTAATCACATTGCCGCCGTCCAGCGTCAGCCAGTTGATCTTGATATCGCCCAGGCCCATTTTTTTGGCCTGTTTTTCCAGCAATTGCTGGTCGCGTATCACCATCAGCGGCAGATAGAGGATGCCGTAGCCGTGTGAAATGCGCACAGTGGATGCCTCGGCGTGCGCGACGTTCATGAATGTTGACAGGGCCAATGCCCCTGCTGCTACCAATTTGCTGAAAGCTCTGCGTTTCATTGATGTCTCCTTTTTATGCGTTATTTTATATGCTCTGCTGCGTGTTTTAGACAACCGGTCAGTGTTGCATTCCCCAACGACGGATAGTCCGTTTTTCAATCGTGGCAAAGATGAAGTTTTCGACAAAAAGCCCGATGATGATCACGAAGAACAGGCCGGCAAATACATTCGCCGTTTCGAGCTGGTTGCGATTTTCAAAAATATACCAGCCCAGGCCGCCGCTACCCGAGGACACGCCGAACACCAGCTCGGCCGCAATCAATGTGCGCCAGGCAAATGCCCAGCCGACTTTGAGCCCGGTAAGAATGCTAGGGAAAGCCGCCGGAATCAGGATTGCGCCAACCAGCGAGAACCGTTTCAAGCCATAGTTCTGACCGACCATGCGCAAGGTGTTGGAGACTCCGCGAAAGCCGCTATGGGTATTCAGCGCCACCGCCCACAGAACCGAATGCACGATGACAAAGATAATGCTGCCGGTGCCCAAGCCGAACCAGATCAGCGCCAAAGGCAACAACGCAATCGCCGGCAGCGGATTGAACATAGAGGTCAGCGTCTCCAGAAAGTCGGTGCCGATGCGCGAACTGATGGCAATCGTGGTCAACAAGGTAGCCAGTGCAATGCCGAGGCCGTAGCCGATCAGCAAGGTCTTCATGGATACGGCCGCTCTCTCCAGCAGAACGCCGCTGCTGATGCCGGCCCAGAATGCCTGCACCGTTTCCGTAAAGCTCGGGAACAGCAGTGAGTTACCAAGCCAGCGGCCATATACCTCCCACACCACGGCCAGCACCAGCAGGATAACGATTTTGCGTAACCATCCGTGGCGATATAGCGACTCGACAAACGACAGCGGGCGCTGGATTTCAGCGGTCTCGGCACGCTGCGGGTCGAGCACGAATTCCGGGCGCACAAACAGTTCGGGCAAAGCAGTATTGGTTGATTTCATGGCTAACCTCAATGTTCAATGTGCAAACAACATGTCGTTAATCCGGATTTCCAGCTGCGCCTGGCTGGCGCTGCCGATTTCTTCCGGCGGGATGCTGTTGAGTTCGGCCTTGACCTGGCCCGGATGGGGCGACAGCAGCAAAATGCGATTGCCGATGCGGATAGCTTCTTCGATCGAATGGGTGACGAATAAAACGGTGAAGCGCGTGTCTTCCCACAACCGCAGCAATTCATCCTGCATTTTGCGGCGGGTCAGCGCATCCAGTGCCGCAAATGGTTCGTCCATCAACAAGACGTCCGGTTCCATTGCCATGCCGCGGGCGATCGACACGCGTTGCTTCATGCCGCCAGACAGCGTATGCGGAAAGCTGTCGATAAATTTGATCAGGCCGACTTTTTCGATGTAGTAAGCGGCGCGTTCAGCCGCTTCGGTTCCGCGCAAGCGGCCGCTGGCATGCAAGGCGAATTCGACATTCTGGCGCACGGTTTTCCAAGGCAGCAGCTGGTCGAACTCCTGGAAAACCATCATCCGGTCCGGTCCTGGCTGCGTCACTTCCTTGCCTTTCAGGCGGATCGTCCCATGTACCGGCTCCAGATAGCCGCCGATTGCCTTCAGCAACGAGGATTTGCCGCAACCGGAAGGACCGAGCAAAATATAACGATCGGATGGGTACACCTTGAAGCTGACCTGCTTGGCAGCAGTCACCAGATGATCGCTGGTCTTGTATTGCAGGGTAACGTTATCGATTTCCAGCAGCGGCGCCGGGGCTGCAGGGAGCACGGCTGTGCCTTGGTGGACGAGGGAATCGTCTTTTTCCATGTTTGTCTCCATATTTTTTATATTTCCTACGCACCAATGCTAATCTGCGAAACTGTAACGAACCTGACGGTTTTAAATTCATGACAATCACATTGTCAGAAAATAAATACACAAGTAGAAAATAGAAATAAAGATAGAGATACAAGATGCGCATTCTTTTGGTGGAAGACACGACAGACGTAGCCGACGCGATTGTGGCGCACCTGCTACGCCTGGGTCATACGGTGGATTGGGAGGCCAATGGCCGCAAGGCCGCAAACATGGTGACGGACGAACGTTACGACCTGATCATCCTGGATGTGATGCTGCCGGAGCTTGACGGCTATGCCTTGCTGAAACGCATACGCAGCGTGCCGCTTAACACCCAGGTATTGATGCTGACAGCGTGCGCCGAAATTGAAGAACGGGTAAACGCCCTGGATACCGGCGCCGACGATTACCTGACCAAGCCTTTCGATTTTCGCGAGCTGGAAGCCCGCATCCGGGTATTGTTGCGACGTTGTGGCGGCGATTCGACCAACCTGCTGAAGTGCGCCAATCTGACCCTGGACCGAAAGAGCCGGACGGCCAAGGTGAACGATGTCCCATTGGATCTGACGCGGCGCGAAATAACCCTGCTTGAAATCATCATCTCCCATCCAGGACGGATATTCGGCAAAGACGAACTGATCGATAAACTATTCACCATCGACGACAATCCCAGCGCCAATTCGGTCGAGCAGTACATTGCGCGCCTGCGCAAGAAACTCTCGCACGCCCAGTTTGAAATCCGGACCCTGCGCGGCCTTGGCTATCAGGTTGTGCTGTCATGATTGTCGTCGGCCGTTCGCTCTATCTGCGCCTGGTCACCCGGGTCGGGCTGGTGCTGGTTGTCAGCGCCATTGCGCTATTGATTGCGATCTGGTTTTCGACCCGTCTGGCGGCGAATGAAGCCTATGACCGAATCCTGACCGGTAGCGCGCTTTCTATTGCCGAAAACACCTGGTACAACAACGGCACAGTAAACGTCGACGCGCCGATTTCAGCATTCTCCATGCTAACAGCCGGCGATCAAGTGTTCTATGCCGTGCTTGACCCTGCCGGACGGACGGTTGCCGGCGATCCCGAATTCAAACCGGTCATTCCGTGGGACAAACTAGCCGATGGACCACTGGTAATCCGCGGCGTGTATCTGGATCTGCCGGTCAGCATCGCCATCGTCGGCAGACGCTTACCGGCCGCGGGACCGCAATCCTGGGCGGTGATCATGGTGGCCCAGACCAACAACGGACGCGAGTCGTTTACAAAAAATCTCGGCACCAACGCATCGCTGGTGATTATAGTGATGGGTCTGTTGACGGTGATTGCCGCAATGTTTACCTTGTACCAGACCTTGTCGCCGCTGAAGAATATCGGTCTCGCGATTCAACGGCGCGACCTGCATGACCTGTCGCCGCTGAGCATAGAAGTACCGGCCGAAATCCATCCCCTGGTGAGTTCGATCAACCAGTTCATGCATCGTCTCACCGTGCACCGCGAATTGATGCGCCGCGTTATCGGCGACGCCGCCCATCAACTGCGGACGCCGGTGACGGCACTGATATCGCAGATGGAACTGCTATCGATGCAGCGCGACGAGAGCGGCCGGCTTCGGCATATCGCCAGGCTGAGCGAGCTGACGCATCATCTGGGCAATTTGATCAATCAACTGATCAACCACGCCATGGTGCAGCACCGGGCGGACTCGGTGCAGTTTGAAACGCTCGACCTGACAGCGCTGACCAGGCGCGAAATGACCGACATATTATCGGCTCACGCCCAGCGCAATCTCGACATCGCCATGCTGGCCCCGGATGAGCCATGCCTGATACTGGGTGACAAAGTCAGTATCCGCGAAGCGATAAAGAATATTCTCGGGAATGCCTTGCAATATGGCGCGCCATCCAGACTGCATATTGAAATCAGCCGGCAAAACGCCGATTGGGAATTGCAATTCCGCGACGACGGCCCCGGCATCCCGGAAGCCGACCGGGACCGCATCAGGAAACCGTTTTCGGCGCGTAGCGGTGACCGCCTTGGCGCCAGCCTGGGCCTGTCGATCGTAGAAGAAGTCATGCGCGCGCATCACGGCCACATGCGCTTTGGCTATGCGGCCAATAAAGACTTCGTCGTCACCCTCAGTTTCAAGGCGGTCTAGTCAAACCCTGGTTACACTTTAGCCGCTTCAATGTCGAAAGGCTCGATGTCGCCAGGACGTCGCAGCATCTTGTTGACCTCATCAAGATGGAGCTCCTCCAGTACGATCATTTCTCGCGCATATTCTTCAAGCAATATCGACCGGCCCTCGGCCATCTTCCACAAATCGTAATACGCTGCGAGCGCGGTTCTTTCAAGCTCCAGGCTTTCGCGCAGGATATCGCCGATATCGTGCTGCGCAGTCTCCAGCAAGGGTCCGATCTTGAGCGACGGATGCCCGCCCAGCAGTGTCACCATTTCTCCGGCCTTGTGCGCATGCCCCAATCCTTCCAGCGCATTGTCCTTGAGCCAGGAAACGATCGGTATGCGGTTATATCCGTAGACCATCAATGAATAATGCGTGTAGCGCACCACGCCGGCCAGTTCCAGCTCCATGATGCGATTCAGCGCATCGATTGTCAGCCGCTTCTCGGTATCGTTCATGTTTTTCCTCATGTTCATTGCTGCATTCCAGTTTTTCATTTTGCGCCGAGCAGTTTGGCCGCTTTGGCGACATTTTTCGGCTTCACCCAAAACAACGCGCCATAACTACCGTCGCCGCCGACCACAGCATCCATCGCAGTCACTTTCATGCCGACATCGGCGAGTTTCTGCAGTCCTTCCAGAAGCGCGCCAGTACGGTCCTTGCCCTGCAGCAGGAAACCAGTCTTTTTAGGATTCAAGTCCCAGCCGGCTTTCTTGGCGACTGCGACAAATTTCTTCGTATCTTCGGGGATAAAATCCACCTGTGCCCGTTTGCCGCGCGGGAAGCCGGTAAACGCAAGCAGGTTCACGCCGCCATCGGCCAGAGCAGAAAGCACTTTCACACCCTCGCCCGCCTTGTTGGAAATCGCCATTGAAAAATAAGTAACCTTGCGCACGGAATCAGCCATTTTTTTCTCCTTGCTGTTATCGCAGTCACTGACAAACGAATAACCGAATATTCAGAAATGATTATTCAATTCAGGCTTAGCAAAGATTAAGATGAATAGCAAGGCGTTCTTTGAGCCAATTGGACTAGAGGCGCGATATCAAACCGGCGGGCATTTTTTTTGCGTTGCAACACACTCAATTGCGCGCGCCGTTGTTAACTGTCACCACGATCCCGTCCGGAGAGGTGAAACCATGATCATGATGCTTAATTCTCCAGCGTTTTCACACGAAGGCTCGATCCCCAGGCGCTACACGTGCGAAGGCGACGATATTTCTCCCGAGCTGGTATGGAGCGGATTGCCACCGGCGACCTGCAGCCTGGTCCTGATCGTCGACGACCCGGATGCACCCGACCCGGCGGCTCCGCAAACGACCTGGGTGCATTGGGTGCTCTACAACATTCCGCCTGAGGCGGACGGACTCGATGCAGCGGTTCCTGATGGGAAACTACCGGCCGGCACCAAGGATGGCTTGAACGACTGGAATCGTACCGGCTACGGCGGCCCCTGCCCGCCGATCGGACGCCATCGTTATTTCCACAAGCTCTACGCCCTGGACACCGTACTTCCAGACCTCGGAAAACCGACCAAGGCGATGCTGGAGAAAACCATGGCGGCCCATATTATCGCCAGTGCCACGCTGATCGGCAGCTACAAGAAGGGAAGCTAGGAAATAAGGGCGTTGATGATGATCGTCACGAAAAAACGGCTCCAGGTATGGAGCCGTCATTAATGCACACTTAATGCGCACTTAATGCACACTTGTTGCACGCTTATTGCGAACTATCGAATCAGGCGTCAGGGCGCAATCCGGCTGATGCGCGTTGCCCAGTTAGTCAGGGCGACGCGGCTCCCGTTGCAACTGAACAGCGCTGCAGGATCGGTGTATTGCGCCAGCGTGCACGCATGCGCGATGTATTCGTTGGCTAGCCAGATATCGTTGCCGTCAACCGCCGCCGCGCCATAATCGCCCCAACGGCTACGCGGCGTCCCAAAGGCATTATAAGAGCCGAATTCGTCGTCAGGCCCGAGTCCGTTTGCAATGACCTTCACCGTTTCGCCTCGATGACCATTGTCGCGGTTGAAATGAATATAACCTGCACTCGGATAATGGTCTGCTCCTGCCACGGTAAAGCCGATCACTCCTTTACCGTTAGGTAAAGCAGCGATGGCCGGCCGCGTAACGCTGTTACCGGCAATCGCCAGCTGGCCCTGCTTGATTACCGATGCACCGGTGAGGTTGGCTGAAACGGAAGGATTCAACACATAGTAGGCAATCCCGGTCCGCTCCTGGCCGGCGACATTGACGACGGTATCGAGTGCGCCATACAAACGGTTACCTGTGAAAAACACCTGTTGCATGCGCGAGTCGTTCGGATCGATCGCCGCCAGGGTTTCCGGGACTGCCGGCTGGACTGCGGTGAGATAATTCCAACATCCAACGCCGGCAGGCGTCACCAGGCTGCGGTCGTTCAGGCAGTCCCTCAAAGGCGCGCTTCCTGGTTTCTGCGGGATTGCGGGTGGTACGCCATAGGTATCAACGTTGACGACATTATGCAAAAGCGTCAGCGCTGGCGTTGCGTCGTCCAGCGATTTAGTATTGCCGACTGCCCACACCCGCAGGCGATTGTCATTGCCGGAATTGGAAAACACTGCGACCGAACTCAAGAGATATTCGGTACCCCGGTTACTACGCTCAAAATCACCGGCCGGAGACACTGCAGGCCATACAGTGAATCCCGGGTTGCCGTCGAGCAGATAATCGGCAGTATCAAGCTGCACCACTTGAATCGAAGCAGCGCCACTGATCAGCGCCTTTTTCGATATTGCATATATCTGCGCGCTGTTGAATCCGCCGGAAAACGGGAATTCGTTGGTTGTCAGGTAGATGCCATGGGCGTCGGCGCCGATGTGCGGATAATCGCCCAGGCATGGGCAATTTGGATGTTGCGGCGAACCCTGCGTGCCATCGTCTTGCACTGCAATCTTATACACAGTCCAGCTGCCGAGCGGATCGGCTGACGAGCTGACCGCAAGGTCGAGATGATTGGCACCGGTTTGCGCGCCCGTGGCGGGATCGGTGTCCAGCGTCAAGACGAGGTGGAACCAGCGTTTTACGTCCGGATCGAAATAACAGGCCGGGTCGGTAATTGAGGGCCCAAAAGCTCGTGGATGGACCTGACGGTTAATTGCTGGCGCATATCCATAAAATGCATTGAGCGCAATATCGCCGCTTAATGCAACGCCTTTACGGTTATAGACCTTCATGACGTCGTTTAACGACTCCATGACGTAGCCGTTCCCGGCACAGAGTCCCTGATCCGGCGGCTCAATCGAAAACTGGTTGCCGCTGCTTGCAAGTCGCTGGTTACGCGAATTTTCGCCGTCAAAACTGAGTTGCACTCGACGGTCTGGCACATCTTTGTTTAATGCTTCGGTCCACTCGCCTTTTCCCTGTGCCTTGGCGATACTGCGGTTTATCTTGAACTTCGCTACCCGCGCGAGCACGCCGGCGGTGCTTTGCGTTCCTTTTATTCCCGCTGCACCTGTAGTGCCTGCAGCAGTGGGACCGTCGGCGAGATTAGGGACGTTCGAAAATGTCGGCGATGTTTCCGGTGATGACAAGCCATCGACGCCGACGGTAGTGGCTGGAATGTTGACTGTGCCGCTGCTGGGTATTTGTCTTATGGTGTTGGCGCCGAAAGCCGAGCCTATGGAAAAACAGGCGAAACTGAGAATTAATCCTAATCTACTAAAATTCCGATTCATTTTCTTCTCCAAAAATTGTCATTTTTGAGCCTCTTCAGGGTAAAGAAAAAACCTTGCTTTGCAGACCGCCGCCTACTGTGTATCAGCATTGAATTAATAATTGGCAATATTTGCCGTGCGGAAATTATATATACTTATTCGCGACGCAGGATACATTTCTGCCATATCAAAAAAACAAAATAATTGGTCAGGTGCGGCAGCGTGCCCGCAATGGAAAGGATGTCATTGGGCAGTTGCGTGCAGGCGCAGCCGCCAGGTAACACAGGAAGCGCCAGCCGTGCTGGGTAGCGAAATCTGCCGAGCTAGTTATAATCATTCAGGAAAAATGCCATTTATGCCATTTGAGTGATATATTTCCTCATTGCAACTTATTGTTTGGGTGAGGAACAGCTTAATTTGCGCGTATTTGCGTATATTTATCCCGGCCAGACTTGAAACGACGTTATAAGTTATAGAGTAAACAACTTTCGTCTATTTCTTCACGTGGATACTTACCCTTAAATACTGCCAATGTACTCAATACTGCCCGCCTTGGTCGCATCCGTTTTTCTGGGTTACGGCCTGTACGTACTTTGTACGCAAGGTTTTACCCGCATCGGCATCAGCTTCTCGGCGCTGTGCATTATTTCTGCGTTTTGGCAGGGTACCTGGGCTGTGCTGTTCCAGGTTCACACGCCAGGCGTGGCGATGTTCCTGATCAAGTTCGGCTATCTCCTGATCCTGTTCTTGCCGACCAGCCTTTACCATTTTCTGACAGAAGTCTCGGATCGCCCGAATGAACGCCATCTGGTTTATCTGTCATATGGGATAGCTTCGATCCTGGCACTTTTCCTGATTGGAAGCGACCTCTTCGTTGCCGGCTATTATGAATATTTTTGGGGATACTATCCGAAGGCAGGAGTACTCCATCCGATCCATGTGCTGCAAACCGTTGTGGTGGTATGCCGCGGCCTCTATATCACCCTTCTTCAGCAAAAAACTGCGCCGCCGAATAAGCGCATCAGGCTGCGCTTGTGCATCGCCGGCATACTTACCTATTTTTTTGCGGCCGTCGATTATCTGTGTAACTACGGATTCGAGTTTTATCCGCCTGGCGTGTTGTTCATCGCGGTCAGTCTTGGCATCATTACGGTAGCCATTGTCAAGTACGGCCTGTTCAATCCGATGGCAATTGCCGCCAGCGTCGCCCACGAGATGCGTACCCCGCTGCTGTCGATCCGCAATCAAGCGCAGGGAATCAACAAATATATCCCGACACTTCTCGATAGCTACCAACTGGCGGTTGCCAATAATCTTTGCGCCCCCTCTTTGCCGCCGTTTGCCTTGAACTATCTCGCCACCATAGGCAAAACGCTTACCCATGAAGTGGACAGGACCAGTGCAGTACTGGATATGATGCTGGCCTCCATCAAAATGGATCAGATCGACAAAACCTCATTTGCGCAGCACAACCTGGGACATTGCCTGAACGAGGCGATTGAACGCTATACCTACGACCGCCAGGACCGGGAGCGCATCGTTGTCAGCGTTGCTGAGGATCAGGAATTTCGATTTTATGGATCGGATACGCTGCTGATACTGGTACTCTTCAACTTGCTGAAAAATGCCCTTTACGCGATCAAGGTTGCCGGCAAGGGAGAGATCCAGATATGGACGGTGCGAGGTCCGTCCATCAATCGGTTGTATTTCAGGGATACGGGAACCGGGATTACCGGAGACGCGCTGCCGAATATCTTTGATGGATTTTTTACGACCAAGCAAAGCGGCGGCACCGGCGTCGGACTCACTTTTTGCCATCGGGTGATGGCGTCTTTCGGGGGACGCATACGCTGCGATTCCATTGCGGGCCAATATACGACATTTACCCTCGAATTTCCGATGGTGGAAAACGCGCCTGGCGAAGCGATTACCTCAATTACCCCGATTGCTTCAGCGCCGCTGCGACAAACGGAGGAAAGCAAAATACACTCTCCTCCGCATGTTCTTTAGTTCAGATCAAGCAGTTGCCAAAACAGAGGTTACTCTCCTCCATCAACTTCGTACTCACGGATTTTTTCAAGAATATGATCAGGCAAGCGCGTGATCCTCTTTTCCTTGTTGGCGAAAACTATTTGCTGATGGCCCTTCGCAACAAGCCTGCCATCTACAAAGAATCGGAACAACAATGAAAACGAGCATTGCTTGATAGCGAAAGTATTCACCTCGCACGCAATTTTTTGAAATGCAAATGTCTCGCACACATACTCCTGTTGCGCCTCCTTGGTAATGAAAACACCAAGCGATTGCAACATGTCGGCAGAAATGCACTCGAAAAACCAACGTTCGCGGCAGATCCCTTGCCATTCAAAATGCCGGGCAAAATAGATATTCCCGGTAGCATTCGAGTCTTTCAGGTAAACATCGATCGAATGATGGAAGGTTTTTGGCAGGCCGGGCCGCAAAATGATAAACGGCAACGGGGTAACTTCTGCTTTGTTTTCTTTGGTGACAGGGTGTTGGGACAGGATAGCTGACATGATGGAACTCCATAAGCAAATAGAAAAAGGCTGAAATGAACAGCCGCTATTGCCACCTCGTCTCTTCCAAGTCCGAGGAAGCAGCTTATAGTGTTGCTTAAATTCCATTGCTTGCAAGTAATGGGCCATAAATGGCGCCTTGAACCGCATCAACACGGAAGCAGTCGATGTGTAGTAATCGCCGTTCCCGTGAATGAGATTTAACTATTGCAGTTATTTGATGCGTTGTTTCTCCAGCTTGCGCGCCAACGTACGCCTGTGCATTCCCAGGCGCCGCGCGGTTTCGGAAATATTGAAGCCGGTTTCCACCAGCACTTCGTGAATCCGCTCCCATTCGAGGGTCTTGATCGACGTTGAACGATTGCTTAGCTCAATCTCGCCAACGCCGGCTACATGGCCGAAAGCAGCTTCGATATCGTCGGTATTGGACGGTTTGGCCAGATATTGGCAAGCGCCAAGCTTGATGGCCTCTACCGCCGTGTTGATGCTGGCGAAACCGGTCAGCACCACGATCAACATGGCCGGATCATGCTTATGCAGCATCTGGACGCAAGCTAGTCCTGATGTGCTGTCGTTCAACTTGAGATCGACCACAGCATAGCCCGGCGAATGCTGGCGCAGCAGCGCGGCGGCCTCGTCCAGATTCGTCGCCAGCAATACGGTGTAGTCGCGGCGCTCGAATGAGCGGCCGAGCGTGCGGGCGAAGGTAGCGTCGTCTTCGATGATCAACAATAGACGATCAGTCGCCATGTGGTGTTTCCTCTTCAAGGCTTATCGCCGCCAGAGGCAGGGTAAGCTGGACCAGCGCACCGCCCTGCTCCCGATTGCGGGCCGTCACGGTGCCGCCTAGTTTGCGGGCGACATTGACGACGAAAAACAGGCCCAGGCCACTGCCGGGGCGCCCCTTGCTCGACTGATAGGGTTTGCCTATCTGGGCCAGCATCGCGGGAGCAAAACCGGGGCCGGTGTCGGTCACCACCAAGGTCAGCGCATCGGCTTCCCGGGTAGCTTCCAGGCTTACCCATTGCGACGATGCTTCGAGCGCATTGTCGAGTACGTTGCAGATCATCTGCTTGAGGGCGGAATCGAACGCCACCGGCATATCTTGCGCTATCCGGTTTTCATAGGCAAACGAGACAATCGGCCGGGTCGCACACCACTCTTTGGCCAGGTCGTTCAAAAAAGTGCTGATAGTGGTCTTCACAGACGATTCGCCACGCGCCTCGCCGGCCGACAGCAGGATGCCGCTGACAATGCTCTTGCAGCGCTGCAGCTGGGCCTGCATTTCACCGATCTCTTCCAGTAATTCGCTATTCTTGCTGAATTCCGGCATGCGCCGCCAGTCGCCCAGGATCACGGACAACGTGGCTAGCGGGGTGCCGAGTTCGTGCGCAGCGCCCGAAGCCAGCAGGCCCATTCGCACGATATGGTCTTCCTCCGCCGCGCGCTGGCGCAAATCGGCCAGCTGGGCATCGCCGGCCCGCAGGTTGCGGCCGATGCGGGTAATGAAGAACACCAGCAAAGCTGCATTCAACACGAAGCAAATCAGCAAGCCCTCGACATACAGGCTGGACAAGGCATTGCCATGCTCGGGCGGCAGCGTCAACGGGTCGGAAAACAACGACAATCCGGCCAGGCAGGCGCTGGTGATGGCAACGATGATCCAGGTCGACCAGGTTTCCAGCAATACGGCGCTGAGAATCACTTGCAGCAGATAGAGGAAGGCGAAAGGATTGCTGGTTCCTCCGCTCAAAGACAGCTGGGCGGTCAGGATGCCGACGTCGACCAGCAGCGCCAGGAACAATTCGCCATTGCTGGCTACCCGCCGTTCATGCCAGCGCAGATGGCTGGCGATGTTGAATGCTACGAGGCAGGCCAGCACCTTCAGCATATCCGGCAGCGGCAGTTGAATGCCGAAACCGACGATGACGATAGCAATGGTCGTGATCTGTCCGACCACGGCAATCCAGCGCAGCTGGATCAGTTGCAGCATATTCTTGTGGCCGGCGGCATTTTCAACGCCAGCCGCTACCGTTCCGCGGTGTTTCAACTCTTCTGTCTTTGCAAGAATATCAATTTTACTTGCCATCTTCACGTCTGCCATCCTCACCTTCACGGTCGATACTATCAGTATTGGCGGCGGCATTGCGGCGCGAATTCCGTTCCTCGCGACCAACCCAAAAACAGGCGCCCGCCACCATCAAGGCAAGAGCATACCAAGTGAGAGCATAAACCAGATGATTATTGTGAAAGGCAATTACCGTTAAACCACCGACCGGATACTGTTGTCCATTGGGGCCGGGGCCGGGGCCGGGGCTGGGGCCCGGGCTGGCAATGGCTTTAGTTACGCCCGTCGCGTCCGCATCCACGAAATAAGGTGCTGTCTGCGTCAGGCCGCGTGCCGCTGCGATGGCTTGTACGTCGCGCGAAAACCAGCGATCGGCAGCAGGATCATTGTGGCGCAGGAAGCCGCCGCCCGGTTCGCTCATGCGCAAAAGCCCGGTAACTACCGCGACACCGCTGTTCGTAGTGTCATGGTGATCGTTTTCCTTGGCGGGGATGAAACCGCGATTGACCAGCACCACGCTGCCGTCCGCGCTGCGGAGCGGCGTCAGCAGCCAGAAGCCGCTGCCAAGCTCGGTAACAGCCTGGACCCGCGCTGTGAGCGCATAGAGGAAGGTGCCTGTAAGCCGGACACGCCGATATTCGTCGGCGTCGGCATTGATTTGCTGCCAGCGCTCGGGGCCGGGAGCGGCAACGGCTGGCGCGTGGACCCTTTGTTCAACCCGCTCGATGAGATCGAGTTTCCATTGCAGGCGTTTGAGTTGCCAGGTGCCGAGTGCGACAAAACCGGCAAACATTAGCCCGCCGCAGATGGCCAGCAACAGCGGCACGGTTCTGGAGCGAGAGCGAGACTGGGGCGTAGCAGTTGCGGCCCCCTTGCCGTCCGTCACAGTGCCGTGCTGCGGCTGTTTCATTGCATCTTCATATTTGGCATGTTGTGCATATCTTCCATGCTGTGTGTGCTGTGTGTGCTGTGTGTGCCGTGTGTGCTCGGCATGTTCGACATGTCGTGCATCGACTCGGGGATAACTTCCGTCGAGTCAGGCATCATGCCCGGCATCATGTTGTGGTTCAGGTGATACATCACCCACAACGAACCGCTCAGCATGATGAACAGCAGCATGATCGTGAAGATCAGCGCCAGCATCGACCAGCCGCCTTCGGATTTGGTGTTCATGTGCAGGAAATACACCATATGCACAACGATCTGCACCGCGGCGAAGCCAAGCAGAACCAGTCCCATGGTGCTGGACTTGTCGATGACTTTACCCATCACTAGCCAGAAAGGAATGGCCGTCAGGATCACTGCCAGTATGAAACCGGTGGTGTAGCTTTTCAAAGTGCCGTGATCGGCATGCGTCTGGCCGTGATGACCGTCGTGACCATGGCCGACTACGCGGGCCGGGTGTTCTTGATGTCCGCCGCTCATGGCAAAACTCCCATCAGATAGACAAAGGTGAAGACGCCGATCCAGACCACGTCCAGAAAGTGCCAGAACATGGACAGGCACATCAGGCGCCGGCCGTTCTCAGGGGTCAGTCCATGGCGCTTGACCTGGAACATCAGCGTGATCAGCCAGACGATGCCGAAGGTGACGTGCAAGCCGTGCGTTGCCACCAATGCGAAGAATGATGTCAGGAAGCCGCTGCGTTGCGGTCCTGCGCCTTCATGGATCAGATGCGCGAATTCATACAGCTCGATGCCGATAAAGCAAGCGCCGAACAAACCGGTCACTGCCAGCCAGGCCAAGGTAGCGCCCTGGCGTTTGCGCTGCATCTCCAGCATGGCGAAACCATAGGTGATCGACGACAGTAACAACAACGTCGTGTTGATTGCCACCAATGGCAGGTCGAACAGCTCGGCGCCCGTCGGGCCGCCTGCATAGTTACGGCCGATTACGGCGTAGGTCGCAAACAGGCAAGCGAATACCAGGCAATCGCTCATCAGGTACAGCCAGAAACCGAGCAAGGTGCCGTTTTCGGGATGATGCTCGCGTACGAAAAAACGCGAGCTCAAAGAGCCGGAGTTAGCGCCCATGGCGCCGGCGGAAGTTTGTGTAATCTCAGACATGGCTACCCAGCAAGCGTGTGCGTTCACCCTCGGTACGGACGACTTCGTCCGCCGAGATGTAGTAATCGCGGTTGTAGTTGAAGGTGTGGGTGATGACCGCGGCCACCAGCGCTGCAAAGCCGAGGCCGGCCACCAGCCACATTTGCCAGATCAGGGCGAAACCACAGGCTGCGGCGAGCCCGGCGATGATGATGCCGGCAGCGGTATTCTTCGGCATGTGGACGGCGGTAAAGCCATCCAGCGGCCGGGTGTAGCCCTGGCTCTTCATGTCGTGCCAGGCGTCATTGTCGTACACCTTCGGTGTGAACGCGAAGTTGTAGTCTGGCGGCGGCGACGAAGTCGACCATTCCAGGGTGCGCCCGCCCCATGGGTCACCGGTGGTGTCGCGCAGCGCTTCACGATTGCGATAGCTGACGATCAGCTGCACCACGAACGAGCCGATGCCAAGGGCAATCAATACCGCGCCAACCGCTGCGATCTGGAACCAGATCTGCAGTGACGGATCTTCGAAATGGCCGAGGCGGCGTGTTACACCCATCAAGCCGAGAACATACAGCGGCATGAAGGCGACGTAGAAACCGATGGTCCAGAACCAGAAGCTGCATTTGCCCCAGAAATCATCCAGCTTGTAGCCGAACGCTTTCGGGAACCAGAAATTGATGCCCGCAAACATGCCGAACAACACGCCGCCGATGATCACATTATGGAAGTGGGCGATCAGGAACAGGCTGTTGTGCAAGACGAAGTCGGCTGGCGGCACCGCCAGCAGCACGCCGGTCATGCCACCGATGACGAAGGTGATCATGAAGCCGATAGTCCACAGCATTGGTACTTCAAAGCGGATGCGGCCGCGATACATGGTGAACAGCCAGTTGAATATCTTGGCGCCGGTCGGGATCGAAATGATCATCGTCGTGATGCCGAAGAAAGAATTGACGCTGGCGCCGGAACCCATGGTGAAGAAGTGATGCAGCCACACCAGGTAGGACAGGATGGTAATCACCACGGTGGCGTAAACCATCGAGGTATACCCGAACAGGCGTTTGCTGCTGAATGTCGACACGATTTCCGAAAAAATACCGAACGCTGGCAGGATCAGGATGTAAACCTCTGGGTGGCCCCAGATCCAGATCAGGTTGACGTACATCATGGCGTTGCCGCCCATGTCATTGGTGAAGAAATTAGTGCCGACGACGCGATCCAGCGCCAACATGGCGAGCACCGCGGTCAGTACCGGGAAAGCCGCCACGATCAGCACGTTGGTGCACAACGCAGTCCAGGTGAATACCGGCATTTTCATCATGTTCATGCCTGGTGCGCGCATCTTGACGATGGTCACAATCAGGTTGACGCCGGATAGCAGCGTCCCTACCCCGGCGATCTGTAGCGCCCATATATAGTAATCGACCCCCACATCCGGACTGGCAAGAATGCCCGACAGCGGCGGATACGCCAGCCAGCCGGTACGCGCAAATTCGCCGACGAACAAGGAAGCCATGACCAGGCCGCCACCGAAGGCTGTCATCCAGAAACTGAAGTTATTCAGGAATGGGAATGCAACGTCGCGCGCACCGATCTGCAGCGGCACGACGTAGTTCATCAAGCCGGTAACCAATGGCATGGCGACGAAGAAAATCATGATCACTCCGTGCGCGGTGAAGATCTGATCGTAGTGATGCGGCGGCAGGAAGCCGGCCGAATCGCCGAAGGCGAACGCCTGCTGGGCGCGCATCATCAAGGCATCAGCAAAGCCGCGCAGCAGCATCACCAGGCCGAGTATGCAGTACATGATGCCGATCTTCTTGTGGTCGATGCTGGTGAACCAGTCGCGCCATAAAGTGCCCCACAGGCGGAAATGCGTCAGCGCCCACAGCACTGCGATACCGCCGACGGCTACCATGGCAAAGGTCGCCAGCAGGATCGGTTCGTGATAGGGAATGGCTTCCCAGGTAAGACGGCCGAAGATCAGCTTGGTCAGATCAATATTGTCTAGCATCGTTACTTTCCGGTGAAAAAGGGAAACGCGGCGCGCATCGTATATTCAGCAAATTCAGCACAAATTACAGCGCCGCCGCAGGCAGAACCAAGCGCTGCCTGCTCATGTTGCAAGCGATTAGTCATTGTGCTTGGTCATGTTCGTCATCTGATGGCCACCGTCGGCAGCCATCATTTTGTCCATGCACATCTGGCCTGGCTCGATGCAGCGATTGAGGATGGCGTGATACAGGCTTGGATCAACCGCGCCGTAGTAGCGTACCGGCTCCTTCTCGCTTGGCTTCTCGAGTTGCAGGTAATCGGCCCGATCCAGTTTGCGGCTTGCTGCCTTGGTGGTTTGCACCCAGTGCTCGAAATTCTCGGGAGTCATGCCGTGGAATTTGAACTTCATGTCCGAGAATCCGGCGCCGCTGTAGTTGGCCGAAAAACCATCGTACTCGCCCGGCCGGTTGATCACCGCGTTCAGGGAAGTCTGCATGCCCGGCATGGCGTAGATCTGGCCGGCCAGTGCGGGAATGAAGAAGGAATTCATGATGGCCGACGAAGTGATCTTGAAGCGGATCGGCACATCGATCGGCGCAGCCAGTTCATTGACGGTAGCGATGCCTTGTTCCGGATAGATGAACAGCCACTTCCAGTCCAGCGCCACCACTTCTACCGTGAGCGTCTTGGTGTCGGCGGGAATCGGACGATCCGCATCCAGGCGCGATATCGGCCGGTACGGGTCAAGGGTGTGGGTGCTGATCCAGGTCAGCAAGCCGAGAGCGATGATGATGAGCAGCGGCGCGCCCCAGATCACAAGCTCCAGCTGGGTCGAGTGATCCCAGTCCGGTTCGTAACGTGCCGCAGTGTTATTTTTGCGGTAGCGCCAGGCAAACCATATAGTCAGCGCTATCACAGGAACGATGATCAACAGCATCAAAATGGTAGAGACAACGATGAGACGGCCCTGCTGCGAGGCGATGTCGCCCGACGGATTCATCACCACAGTGTTGCAACCAGCCAACAAAACAAGGGGAAGGAGGAGCAATCCGCGCCGAAATATGTGAGAAACCATAGGGGAAAAGTACCGTCAAAGCTATCAGATCGTGATAATGTACACTGACTGGTACGCGTTGGCGATTGGACGTTTTGTCCTACCCTTGCCAGTGTAGGGCTTCGAGGATAATGAAGCTTAAGAGTTTCATTATTTGCAAGTGCTGCACTTCATCATCGGAAAGGGTTCGACACGGCTGGTTGGCGTGCCAATAACAGAAACCTAATAAGAGACAATATTATGATGACGAGCACCCATAGCCATAATGGCGAAGTTTCCGCTA
The DNA here is from genome assembly GCF_018304965.1 of Collimonas antrihumi. Lineage (GTDB taxonomy): Bacteria > Pseudomonadota > Gammaproteobacteria > Burkholderiales > Burkholderiaceae_D > Collimonas > Collimonas antrihumi. The sequence goes on along the minus strand of NZ_JAGQED010000011.1, from coordinate 50,570 downwards.
ATTTCTCGTCGCATTCGGCCGTCAGTGATGGGCGAAATGCCAAATCAGATCATTCAAAAATCGCCCCGGGCGAGATCGCTATCGGCGTAGTTATTGGCCGTGCGTCTGAATATTTCGATTTTTTCGTCTACGCCATGGCCTCGGTGCTGGTATTTCCTTCTGTTTTCTTTCCGTTTGAGCAGCAACTGGAAGGCACGCTTTACGCCTTCGTGATTTTTTCCTTTGCCTTCCTTGCAAGACCTTTCGGCACCGTGCTGTTCATGGCGATCCAGCAACGCCTCGGGCGCGAGGTCAAACTTACCGCGGCGCTCTTCATTCTAGGTATTTCCACGGCCGGCATCGCCTTCCTGCCGACGTTCCAACACCTCGGCTTCGCCTCGATCGTCCTGCTGTCGCTGTTGCGCATCGGCCAGGGTATAGCACTGGGCGGCTCCTGGGACGGCCTGCCCTCGCTGCTGGCGCTGAATGCGCCGCAAAACAAGCGCGGCTGGTACGCCATGCTGGGCCAGTTGGGTGCGCCGGTAGGCTTCATGATCGCCGGCGGCCTGTTCGCCTACCTGATCTCGAACCTGACCACGGAAGACTTCCTCGACTGGGGCTGGCGCTATCCGTTCTATGTCGCGTTTGCCATCAACGTCGTGGCGCTGTTCGCCCGCTTGCGCCTGGTTTCGACCCCGGAATACGCTCATCTGCTCGATGAACGCGAACTGGAACCGACCAATGCGCTCGAAATGACGCGTTCGCAAGGCCGCAATGTCATCATCGGCGCCCTGGCCGCCTTGGCCAGTTACGCCCTGTTCCATCTGGTCACCGTGTTTCCGCTGTCATGGATCAGTCTGTATTCGATGCGATCGGTGAGCGACTTCCTGATCATCCAGGTCATTGGCGCGGGGCTGATGGCGCTTGGCGTGATCGCCTCCGGCTTGATTGCCGACCGCTTCGGACGTCGCACCACCCTTGGCACTTGTGCCTTGCTGATCGCGTTGCTTAGCGCCTTTGTACCAAGCTTGATGAATGGCGGCGAGTTTGGTCAAAACGCATTCATCCTGCTGGGCTTCAGCTTGCTTGGACTGTCCTATGGCCAGGCTGCCGGCGCAGTCACCGCCAATTTCCCTGCAAAATACCGCTATACCGGCGCCGCCCTCACCTCCGACCTGTCCTGGCTGGTCGGCGCGGGCTTTGCTCCGCTGGTGGCGCTTGGACTGTCCGCGCATTTCGGTTTGGCTTATGTCAGCTTTTACCTGCTGTCGGGTGCGGCTTGCTCACTGGCTGCGCTCAGTCTTAATCGCGCCCTGGAAATCCGCGATTAGTTAGAGCCTGCCATCCAGACTTAACTAACGTGCATGCATCAATCTGGCATCACGAAGCGGGTCAGTGTCCAGGCACTGGCCCGTTCTGGTTTTGACTGCAGCTGGGATAGAGAAGGTCAATGGCGGGATGATGATGTAGATTTGATCAGGCACCCCATTTAGACAACACGGTAAAAGCGCCAAGTGTGCATACAACGATGCCGCCTAGCTTGATAGTTAAGCGTAGCTCCAACTTTTCAAGCTTAGCGTCAATGCGCGTCTCCATTGCGTGCATATCTTTACGCACGCCATCAACATCACGCCTCACGTCACCTACATCACGCCTCACATCATCAAGGTCACGTTTGGTCGCGACATCGGCCGCCTCATGCGAATCACGAACAGCATCAGAAAGTGCTTCGGCCTGAGAAAAAGGGATTCCAGCAGCCTCCAGTGTCTTTACAAATTTCAAGGTATCAAATGTTACGGCTGCCATGCGACCTCCGGTCCTGACGATTTCATCAGAGTACCTGACATGACCTGATGGTGCCTATAAGGCATTAACCTAACTGATACGTAGAACGTAGAGTGGGCACGTTGTTGTGCCTACCTGGCGTCTACGTACCGACCCGCTTCGGTTTCGCCGGCAGTCCACCGAGATCGATGTGGCTCGAAGCAATCATCAGCGAATACCACGCTTTCGGCGCCGGCGAAGCATTTCGCTCGGCATCCCCAAGCAGCCGGATATTGCGCTGAAAATCGCGAATCATCTCTTCCAGCCGGATCAGCGAGGCATCCGACAACCGGACCAGCTCGGCTCCCCAAGGCATGCCCGGCCGCATGGCGGTTGATTTGGCATGCTCAGCCATGATCCACAGGGCGACCTGATTGCGCATCGGGCCATCCTTGCGCCATTCGACATCGCGCACGGTCAGCAGGCGCATCTCATTGCCCGGTAATAAATCAATCAGGCGTAACTTATCCAGCCGGGTCAGGTAACTGACCAATGCCGCCTGCTCCAGCCCTTGTTCTCGCCAGAGCTCGTCCGGCGACCCCGAACGCAAGATGATGGCAAACACGAACGCCAGGTTCTTATCGTCGGCCAGCGCCTGTTCCTGCTCGACACTTAGCTGACGCAAGCGCGCGTCGGCGTCGCGCGTAGTAATTTCAATTAACTCAATCAAGTTCACATCGGCAAAAGTACAAAGATCTTCGAGCCGCTCGATCGTCATGCCTTTGCACGCGAACCAGCGTTTGAGGGTGGGTTCGCTCACTGCCAGCGTTTGCGCTATCTCACGATAACCAATCCCCCGGGCGCGCAACAAACGCTTCAGGCAAGCCACCAACAATGGCAGTTGCCGATTATTTTTCTGCCTCGCCAAACCTTTTTCCATCGAATCTATTCCCGAAAAATTGATGCCCGCCGACGTTGAACACTTTAGTTTGATCTAAAAGGGATCATTTTATGATCCTTTTTAGAAATAGTCCCGTCAAAAAAAAGCTGGTCCTAAGATAGCCATGCACGATTTAAAAACCACAAAGGAGAGAGACGAATGGCTGATCTGTTGATTCGAGGCGGGACCGTGGTGGATGGCACAGGCGCACCAGGATTCCTGGCAGATGTACGCATGCGTGGCGACACGATTGCAGAAATCGGGCGCAACCTGCCGCACCAGGGCGAGCGCATCTTCGATGCACAAGGATGTTACGTAACACCAGGCTTTATCGAAGCCCACACCCATTACGACGGCACCATGTGGTGGCAGCCGGATCTTGATCCGATGCCCGGTTACGGCGTGACCACAACCATCATGGGCAACTGCGGTTTCTCGGTAGCGCCGGTGCACGAAGACCCGGCAGTGCGCATGGAAATGGTCAAGATATTTTCGTTCTTCGAAGATATCCCGAGCGCGCCTTTTGTCAGCGCGGTTGCCTGGGACTGGAGAACCTGGTCGGCCTATAAAGAATCGCTTGGCAAGAAGGTCAAGGTATCGGCGAATATCGCCAGCTTCGTGGGCCATATCGCTTTGCGCCTGGCGATAATGGGCCTGCAAGCCTGGGACCGGGCCGCGACACCCGATGAAATCGCCCGCATGTGTGGGTTGCTGGAAGATGCCTTGGCGGCCGGCGCGCTGGGCTTGTCCTCCAACTTGCACGACCACGACGGCGATGACCGCCCTGTCCCCAGCCTGTTGGCCGACGATGCCGAGTTCAAGGCGCTGATCACGGTGCTGGATCGTTTCCCGGGAACTTCGTTGCAAATCATCGTCGATACCTTCATGCGCAAGACCGGACCGGCAGAGGTCGATCGCATCGGCCGCCTGTGCCAAGGACATACGGTGCGCGTGCAATGGCTCGGCGTACCGACCTTGCAGTTCCAGAAAGATATCCAGGGGCCGATGATCGAACAGCACGAGCGTTTCAAGAGCGAAGGACGGGATTTCTGGACTGGCTTTACCCATGTTTCCCCGACCTATACCTTGAGCGTCAATCGCTCCCTGATCTTTGCCCAGTCCAACGATTACGCCTGGCATGAGGTCGTGCTGGCCGACACCGAGACCGCCAAACTGGCCCTGTTGCGCGATCCTGAGTGGCGTGCCCGCGCTCGCCATTCATGGGACCACGATGCATGGCGTCACTCGCCGATGGCGCAACCGCAGAATCTCTACCTGCTTAATTCCGACAACGGAATTGGCCCGGTCAAGCTCAGCGTGGCGGCGTATGCAGAGCAGCTCGGTTTGCATGCATCCGACGCGATGGCCGAATGGCTGATTCAGAATGGTCTGCAATCGACGGTACATCTTGCACCATTCGACATCGACGAGGAAATGGTGATCCGTCTGCTAAAAGATCCGTACACAGTGGGCAATATCAGCGACGCCGGCGCACACGGCCAGATGCTGTGCGGCGGGGGCGAAAACATGCGGCTATTCACCCATTATGTCCAGCAGACCGGCGCCTTGACCATTGAAGAAGCCGTCCATGTGCAGACCGGCAAACTGGCCAATCACTTTTCACTGAACGACCGCGGCGAAATCAAAGTCGGCAAACGCGCCGACATCACGGTCTTCCACCTGGACGAAATCAAGCACCGCGAAATGAAGAAGGTGTTCGATGTCCCGGATGGTAATGGCGGCAATATCTGGCGCTGGACGCGCGACCCGGCGCCGGTTCGCCTGACGCTGGTCAACGGCACTCCGACCTTCGACGACGGCAAGTTCACCAAAGCCTTCCCCGGCCAGTTGATCGGCCCCGTTGTGCCGGAATTTGCCTGACCTCGCCGGCTTGGCCTGCACCTTGGTGCAGGCTGCTTATTGAACGCGTCTGAACGCATCGATCAAACAAGATCAACCTAAAAACAGGAGCGGCAGCATCATGTCAAGTATCCAACCCATTCCAATGAAATTCCGCGTACCGGAAATCGCCTTCCCCAGAGGCTGGTACTGCGTCGCCGATGCCCACGAAATCAGCGCCGACACGCTGAAGCCGGTCAGCTACCTGAACCAGCAACTGATTGTCTACCGCACCAAATCCGGCGCTGCCCAGGTAGCCGATGCCTATTGCCCGCATCTGGGCGCCCATCTCGCTTCGCATGACGGCTGCATCGAGGATGGTGCGATTACCTGCCCTTTTCACAAATGGAAATGGGATGGCGAACAAGGCCATTGCGTCAACGTTCCGTACGCCGGCATACCGCAATCGAACAGTCTCAGCCTGACATTGCACCTGACCCGTGAAGTCGACGGCATGGTGTTGATGTGGTATCACCCGCAAGGTGGAATGCCGGATTTCGAGCCGTATGTCAGCACCGCGTTGCAGCAGGATAAGTGGGTGCTGTTCGACACCCGGCAATGGGTCAGCACCAGCCCGTTCCGGGATATTTTCGAGAACTTGTTCGATACCGCCCATATCGTGCAACTGCACGGCGCTGCCAACATGCCGGTGATGCGCAACATGGATCGCAAGCCGCATGGCCTGTTCGTCGACTACCAGATCGACCCCGATGCCGAACAGTTCAGCATCAAGAATCTGGAAGTGAATTTCACCGGCGTCACGACCATTAATCAACTGTTCGAGGGTCAAGGCTGGGCCACCAATTTCGTTATCTCCACCACACCGATCGACAACGAAAGCTTCTTGCAAACCATACGACTGTACGTCAAGGATCTCGGTTCCAGGGAGATCAATGAAATGGTTGGCAAGCCATGGATCGAGCGCTTTACTTTCGAAGTCGAGCAGGACTTCAAGGTACTCAACTACAAGAAACATCTGACTCACCCCAGATTGTGCAGCGGCGACGGGCCGATCTACCAATATCGGGAGTACGCAAAACAGTATTACGCCTGAGCCGGCGACGATAATTGAGGCGCACTCCAGGCAAGCGGATAGTCAGGCATTGCCTGGGACAGCGTTTGGCAATGATTTGAGGTAGAGAATTGAATCGACCAATGGAGGAGACAAATTGATCCATCGCACAACACTCTGTGTCGCACTTGCCTGTATCGCATTGAGTAGCGGATTTGCCGGCCCAGCCAATGCAAAAGGAACTGTGCAGGAAATACAGTCGCTAGGGAATGAACTCACTTGCATGGGCGGCGAAAAAGCGGGAAACAAGGAAGGCACGATCCCCGCGTTCAGCGGCAAATGGACTGGCATACCGCCGGGCGTCAACTACAAGGGGACCGGCAATGCCTATCCGGATCCGTATGCCAGCGAAAAGCCTTTGTTTGTGATCACCGCCAAGAGCATGCACAGCTATGAGGACAAACTTTCAGACGGACAAAAGGCGCTGTTTAAAAAATATCCGGACACTTTCCAGATGCCGGTATATCCAACCCATCGCGATTTCGGCAATGACAATTCGGTGTGCAAGATTGCCAGGGAAAATGCGGCCAAGGCCGAACTGGAAGATGGCGGCACCGGCTTGAATGCCTTGAACGGGGCGCCGCCATTCCCGATTCCAAAGAATGGCCTGGAGCTGCTGTGGAACCATCAACTTGCCTCGATTGTATTTACCTATAACGGCTTGCAGGACCAGGCGGTGGTGTATCCGAATGGTTCGATTGCCTGGGGACGAGTACGTTTTGAAATATTCTCTCCGGCGCTGATGCCGAATGCCCAGAGCAAGACCGACGGCGTCTACGCACACTTCAAAGTGAAGACCTTGCTGCCGGAACGGGACAAAGGCGCAATCACGGTCGGCGTGGAGTACTACAATCATCAGAAAACACCTCGCCTGGGGTACATGTACAATCCCGGCACGCGGCGGGTCCGTCAGTTACCAGCGTATGGCTTCGACATGCCGCAGGGACCAGGCGGGTTCCGCACCATAGACGACGATCGCTTGTTCAATGGATCTCCTGAACGCTACGACTGGAAGATTCTGGGTAAAAAAGAAATGTACGTGCCGTGGGACGCGTACCGCATCCAGGAGCCGAGCGTCAAGTACGCCGATCTTCTCAAGCCGAACCACGTCAATCCGGAATATATGCGCTACGAACTGCGCCGGGTCTGGGTGCTCGAAGCCAAATTGAAGGAAGGCTTCCGTCACCAATACGGGCGACGCGTCATGTATCTCGATGAAGATAGCTGGAACGGCATGATGTCGGATAACTACGATATGCGCGGCCAGCTTTGGCGCGTCGCGATGGTCAATTATTTCTATGCCTACGATGCCGGATCCTACATCAACAGCACCTCGGTTTATCACGACCTGAGTTCAGGTGCCTATATGACCGACAAGATGACTAACACCCAAGCACCGGTCATCAATGCCGACGGCGTCACCGCGACGAATTTCACACCTGATTCGGCGCGCATGGAAGGTTTGTAAACCCCTTGGCGGCGGCTATCGAACCCGTATCGGTAGCCGTCTGGCGCCACAATTGGGTGTCGATCCCACGGTATTGCAACTTGCGACAGAGAGCCGCAACTACACCGCCGTGCCGGTCGATGCCGCCATCATCGCCGAGCAGCAGCAAATCGTCGAAGTGTTCTACAAGCTGTAGCCTGATCAAGACGCAGGTGCAAGTCAAAGAAAAGGTGTACGCCGAAGTCTTGCTGTAACCGTTACAGAAAATATCATGATGCATCTGGCAGCCTTCCTGATTGCCGGCAATGCCGCCCATAGCCAGATGCTGTGGCGCCATCCGGACAGCAGCCAGGGCGGCTTTCTGAAGCTCGACTATTACGCCCGTTATGGGGTGTACGCCGCCACCAAAGCTGCAGTGGAAGCCATGACCAGCGTTCTTGCCAAGGAGCTGCGCGGCAAAAATATCACCGTGAATGCCGTAGCGCCCGGGCCGACCGCTACCGATCTGTTCCTCAACGGTAAGCCGCAAGAACTGGTCGACCGTCTGTCAAAGCTGGCGCCGCTTGAGCGCCTGGGCCAGCCACAGGATATCGCCGCCACTGTCGCCTTCCTGGCCGGCGCCGACGACAGCTGGATCAACGGTCAAATCCTGCGCGCCAACGGCGGCATCATCTGATCGCATAGACCGCAATCAGCAAATTCATTTTTCGATATCTGCGAAAGGAAATAAGCAATCGCCTAAACTCAGACGGGTTTAGGCGAGTATCAATTAAACAGGAAATGGCTGGCGCCAGGCTGGAAGCTCATTGAGCCGGTCATGCCAGCGTTGAACCGCAGGAAAATCACCCAGTGGCAAGTGGGCGACATCGGCATACGGCAACGTCACCGCTACTGCGAAATCAGCAACAGTCAATCCGTCGCCCACCAGAAATTTCCGATCGGCCAGATGGGTATTGAGCACGCCGGCAAAGGTCCTGAAATGTTTTGTCGCCTCCTCCAATTCCTTCGCATCAGCAGCGGGCAGGCCAAACAGAGGCTTGATGACATATTCAAAATACAAGACGGAGGCATGTCGGGTGAAGTGCTGGGAATCCCAGCTGAGCCAGCGCATCACATCGATCTGGCGTTCATCGTGAGGCCACAAGTCGGCTTCCGCCGCATCCGACAAATAACACATGATAGCGCTCGACTCCCACAGCGTCTTGTCCCCATCCTGCAGCACAGGGACTTTGCCATTCGGATTCATGGCCAGGAATTCCGGCGTCCTGTTTTCTCTTTTACCAAGGTCGACGCGGACAAACTCCACCGGCGATTGTAAATAACGTGCGACTGCACAGGCTTTTCTCGGGTTCAGGGTTTCGCAATAGAACAATTTCATATTCGTCTCCGTGATTGAATTTTTATGCCAGATGCTTGTGGCAGATACAGTGTCCCCATCGATACAGATGCATATTGTGCAGCAGATCCTTGGTGGCCGTCGGCACGCCGCTAAGCAGTATCTCCTTGGCGGTCAGGCCGAACACCGCCAGGCTGATCGAAGGTGCCAGCGAAACCACCGCGTGCCAGGTCCGCTTCGGTATGAATAAAGCATCGCCTTCCTCTACTCGCGCATACAACCCTTTAGCTTGTCCCAGCGCGCGCAACTGCTCCGGGTGCTCGTCGAAACGGGCGATATTGATCGTGCTCAAAGTGGCGCCCCAGTCATACTTGTTGGAAGGCTTCATGAACGCTTCTTCCGACGGCGGGAACATGACAAATTCCTTGACGCCGCGCGCCTGGCAAAACCAGTTATTGGGAACGTCGCGATGCAGTCCGGTGTGGGTATTGGCCGGCCCCATGAACACCGATTCCCAAGTCCAGCGCCAGCCCGGCCATAAGCTGCGGATATCGAAATCGCTACGCAGTTGCGGAAAATCTTCCAGGATGCTCCACTGCGCCAGGTAATTGCGATGCGGTGTAAACGACTGCATGTGGGCCCAATTGAGATGGAATTCTTCGCCTGGCTGCAATTGCCGCCGACGCCGGTTCGGCAACAAACCGACCTCTTCGCTCACCGGCTGTGTCGCCAGCGCAGCCAGCTCAAGCAGGTACGGCGCAATCGGCAGCAACGGACGCTCTTGCGTTTCGCCCTGCTCTACCAGGCCGTTCTGGAATTTACGGGTCGGTTCCGAGCCGTCCTTATTGCGCAGTTGAGCCATTTTCTCGAACGACCAATTCTGCTGCACCGGCCAGTTACGCAATGCGCCTTTTACCAGCAAAGGGCTGGTTCTACTGCCGAAGCCGCCAACCTGTTCCAACTGCGACGCATCGATTTCTTCAACCTGTGTGAATGAGGGGCCAAGTATCTGCTTCATATATCTACTTTATATATCTGCTTTATATCGTTGTTGTCTGCAATGCTGCCTGCAATATCAGGCGCCGCGATTGCCATCATCAATTGGGACATAGCGACGTTCACCGCTGCCCGGACTATATTGAACGCCCATCAAGCGGCCTGATTCGATAACCGGAGATGTATTCTGTAGTGACTACGAGCATATGTCATCCTCAAAACGTTGCCATATTTCAATTGTAATTGACTACGGCAAACTGTTTGAGACAAATCTTGGCGCGGAGCGAAAGCCTCAGGTCCTCCAACGGGACGGTGGATTGTTTATCGCGATTGCTTGGCCGCGAGGATGTCGATTTTTTCGATAGCCGGCGGTTGCGAGAACAGTTCAGCCGACCTTGCCATCAATGCCGCTGCAACACGCCCCGTGAGATGGGCCTGGCGCCCTGCATCGTCTGAGAAGGTGTCGAAAATACCGTACGTCAATGGCCCCAGCTTGATGGCATACCAGGTTGTGGTCGCCGGTTCCTGTTGCACAACGGCCAAGCCGTCGCGCAGGAAAGCTTCAACATCGCTCTCTTTTCCGGGCTTAACTTCCAGTCGAACGAATAAACCTACCGTAACCATGATCGACCTCCTTTGAAGATACAAATGCCGGGCACATTTCAGGAAGGCAAGGTCAGTACGTCAAATGGACCGACCCTGCAGAATGTTCAGTCTAGCCACGCGACGGCACAATGCAATGTCAACGCGGTTAGACCCGGACCAGCAATTTACCGATATTTTTCCCTTCGAAAAGACTGTTGAGTGCCTCGGGCAGTTGGTCGAAGCCATCCACATAGGTCTCTTGAAACACGATCTCACCGTTTTTCACCCACGGCGCCACGACAGCCAGCATCTCATCCATCCGATTGGTGAAATCGCGCGCCAGGATGCCCTGGATGGTCGCCCGCTGGAATAGCATGTGTTGCAAGAAGCGCGGACCCATGTCAGGCGTATCCAGGCCACCGTCATACTGGCTGATAGCGCCGCAGATGATAATGCGGGCGCGCCGCTTGATCAGTGGAATGACGGCATCGGTAATCACCCCGCCGACATTGTCAAAGTAGATATCGACGCCGCCGGTAGCCGCTTGAATTACCGTGCTGAGAGCTGCCGGCGTGGTATGCGCGCGATAGTCGACTGCGCCATCAAGTTTCAGCGTTTCAGTCAGGAATTTGCATTTTTCAGGGCCGCCGGCGATACCGATAACCCGGCATCCTGCCCGCTTACCGAACTGCGCAACCAGAGAGCCAACCGCACCGGCAGCTCCCGACACCAGCAAGGTGTCGCCAGGCCGTGGGCGGCCAGCTTCGGTCAAACCGAACCAGGCAGTCCGCCCCGGCATGCCAAGCACACCCAGCGCAGTCGACACCGGGGCCGCGCCTGGATCAAGTTTAGTCAACTCGCTATGATGGCAGCGGGCATAGAGTTGCCAGCCGCTGTATGCCGAGACCCAATCGCCAGTCTGGAACAAAGGACTGGCGGAAGCCACCACCTCGCCCACCACACCGGCGCGTTGGACGATACCTAGCGGATGCGGCACGTCGTAGGTATTACGCTCGTGCTGCTGGATGCGGATATAGGGATCGACGCTGACGATCCGGGCCCTCAGGATCACTTCGTTAGCGGACAGATTGCCGTCCAGTTCGTTTTCACGCAACGCATAGTGTTCGTGGCTGACACGTCCTTCCGGACGTTTGACGTAAATCCATTGCCGATTCTGGTAGTTGTTTTGCATGTTCGAAGCTCAGTTGCCTTTGGTCTGCCAGTGTAGCCAAATTGTGATGATTGCGTCGACTTGGCCCACGCATCGGCCACCGACTGGAACAAATTGTGTATAAATGTTGCAAAATAGAAATCACAATGACAGGGATGCAGCATGAAGAATTTCATCAGCATAGCGATATCTGCTTGCCCGGCAAATCACCGAAATATCACGGCGATACGCTTGGCCATTGCGCATCATCGCGATGGCCAAGCCGCATTGACCGGCCTCATCGTCACCATCACCCGCAGTTCCACCGCTCAAATCCCCATAGTTTGTCGTCTGCCTTGACCTCCGAGATAATGCCCGCGGTTTCCTCCCTCGATGCTTGTCCGACGTCTGCCCTGCGAGCTTAGCCACGTTTCGCTCAACCTGCGCCTGTGGGCAGCCATCGTACAACCCTTAACACGAGCTGCCGGCCACGTATGTGACCCGAAAGCAGTCAGTCAGACGCCTCAGGTGTATATTCATATCGTAAATTCTGGTTTGCTGCTTTTCACGGATATTTGGTGGTTTTTGTCTACAGCGTCGTTAGGCGCCAAAGGAATTGTCTGGGGGAATGAGCATGAGCGAGAACGATCTGCGGCCTCCGGTCTGGGTGGGACACGTTGTCCTGGAGACGGATCGACTGGACGAATCTGCTCAGTTCATGCGCACGATCGGCATGCGGCCCGTGTATCAGGGACCGGAAGTGGCCATCTTTGAGCTGCGTGGAGGAACGCATCTAATCCTTATGCTCAAGAGCGAGGTAGTTCCAGGCAACGCCCCATTCGACTTAATGGTTGATGATATTCGTCTGGCTCACCAACTCTTTACATCGCAGGGGCTCGCCCCCACGCCAATCGAGGCCATGCCGTCCATCGATCACGAGATCTTCCGGGTCAGTGAGCCGGCCGGGCATGTCATAACCATCTTCTCAAGTCATGTATCAGGCAGGCCAGTGTGAGCACAGCGTTGGCGCTTAACCTAGGCGTTAAACGTCCGCTTTCGTCAGCCATGACCAACTGGATTGGGTCGGATGCTACCCGTCGCAGCACAGCCAATTTTGCCTGAAAAAGATTGCAAGCCGACATTTAATGCTTTGTTTTGAACCCGGAGCCGCCATCGAGCACTTCGGATTCGACCGCCAAAAAGCAGATGCTCAATGTCTCGATCACGGTCCAAGCCTGGACTGCATGTTCAACGCCAATCCAATCTCTGGCCGCGCGCCCTAGTGCCCGAAAGCATCACAAACGCGGCATGACATCAGCGCGGCAGTGTATCCTTTCAGCATGGATTCCCTGATCGCCGCCTCCGCGCGGGCCCTCGCCTCAGGCGACGCGCTCGGCGCCCTCAAACGCGTCGCCCTGCGTGACGACCCGCCGGCGCTGGCCTTGCGCGGCATTGCCATGGCTCAGCTCGGCGAGCATCCGCGCGCCCGTGAGCTTCTTCGGCGCGCTGCTCGTGGCTTCGGCGCCCACGAGGAGCTGGCGCGCGCGCGCTGTATCGTTGCCGAAGCCGAGGTGGCGCTGGCCGTGCGTGATCTCAGCAGCTCGCCCCGTTCTCTGGCAGCGGCCTTGGCCACGCTGGAGGCTCACGCCGATCACGCCAACGCACTGCAGGCGCGGCTCATTGCGGCGCGCAGGCTCTTGCTGCTTGGCCGCCTCGACGAAGCCGAAACGGCATTGGCACAGCTCGATACACGTGGCCTGCCGCTGTCGTTGACGGCGGTGGCTGAACTGACTGCGGCGGAGCTGGCGTTGCGCTCACTGCGCATCGAACCTGCACGGGCGGCGCTCGCCCGTGCGCACGAGGCGGCCGGCCGCGCACGCGTGCCGGCGCTCCTGGCCGAGGTGGCGGAGGCATGGACCGCACTCGATCGCCCCGCCGCCCGGCGCTTTTTCGCCGACGGTGAGCAAACGCTGCGCCTCGACGAGGTCGCAGCGCTTCTAGCCTCCGACACGTTGGTAGTCGATGCCTGCCGTCGCGGGCTGGGCGTCGGCGCCGCCTGGCGGCCGCTGGCGCGCCGGCCAGTGCTGTTTGCATTGGCGCGCGCGCTTGCCGAGGCGTGGCCAGGCGATGTTGATCGGGAAGCCTTGATCGCGTGTGCGTTCCACACCCGCCACCCCAACGAGTCGCATCGGGCGCGCCTGCGGGTAGAGCTCGGCCGTCTGCGCGCGCTCGTCACAGAGCTGGCGCAGATCGAGGCCACCGCCCGCGGCTTCGTTCTCAAGCCGCACGGCGAGCGCCCCGTTGTCGTGTTGGCCCCTCCCATCGACGGCGATCAGGCATCGCTGGCGGCATTGCTTGCCGATGGCGCGGCTTGGTCGACCTCTGCCCTGGCGCTGGCCCTTGGGGCCAGTCAGCGCACCATCCAGCGCGCGCTGGTCGAACTTGAGGCCGCCGGACGGGTGCGCTCGATCGGGCAAGCCCGGACGCGTCGCTGGCTGTCGCCGCCACTGGCGGGATTCACGACAATCTTGTTACTCCCCGCTACGCTCCAAATGGAATAGAGTTCTCTTACGGCGCCGATCCGAAGCGCGCCATAAGGAGCCCGCAATGACCAGCAAGACCAGTAGCGCAAGCAAAACCAGTAAAGACAGACCCCAGGCAACAGCACGTGCAGCCGAGATCGTCCGTGAATATGGCCCCTTCCCGGGCGCCGACAATGTAGCCGGCGTGACGCACGATGGCCAACGCGTCTGGGCCGCCACCGGGGCCACGCTGATCGCCTTCGATCCCGCCAGCGGCGAACCCACACGCACACTCGAGTGCCCCTGCGACGCCGGCACCGCCTTCGACGGCACCTACCTCTACCAGATCGCCGAGAAGCGCATCGACAAGATCGATCCTGCCAACGGCAACGTGGTGGCCTCCATCCCCGCGCCCGGCCACGGCAACGATTCGGGGCTCACCTGGGCCGAAGGCAGTCTGTGGGTGGGCCAGCACCGCGACCGCAAGATTCACCAGATCGATCCGGCGACCGGCGCAATCATCCGCACCATCGAATCCAACCGTTTCGTCACCGGCGTGACCTGGGTCGACGGCGAGTTGTGGCACGGGACATGGGAAGGCGACGAGAGCGAGATCCGCCGCATCAATCCAGAGAGTGGCGCAGTGCTCGAACGGCTGGAGATGCCGCGCGGTGTCGGCGTCAGCGGGCTCGAGTCCGACGGCGCAGACCTCTTTTATGCCGGCGGTGGACCCAGCGGAAAGATTCGCGCCGTACGACGTCCAAAAACAGTCCGCTCTTGAACGCTCGTCACCCCGCCACCAGCGCCGTCGGACCGGCGCATTGAAAAATTTCTAACGGCTCTTGGAGCCAAGGAGCACATCATGAATACCACTATTGCCGAAGCACATATCGCGAACCATCCCGTCGTTTCCAGCGACCGCTGGCTGAAGGAGCGCAAGGCGCTACTGGCCCGCGAAAAGGAACTGACGCACCTGCATGACCAGATTGCCCGTGAACGCCGAGCGTTACCGTGGGAGCGCGTCGAGAAGGACTACGTCTTCGATACGCCAGAAGGCCGGCGCACGCTGTCCGACCTTTTCGAAGGCCGCCGCCAACTGCTGGTGCAGCACTTCATGTTCGGCCCGGGATGGGAGCAAGGCTGCCCGAGCTGTTCTTTCATGGCAGACCACACCGACGGCATGAACGTGCACCTGGCGCATCGCGACATCACGCTGATCGCCATTTCGCGCGCACCGCTGGCCGATATCGAGCGCTTTCGCCAACGCATGGGCTGGCAGTTCAAGTGGGCGTCCTCGTATGACAGCGATTTCAATCACGACTTCAACGTCAGCTTCACGCCAGAAGAAATGGCCAAGGGCGAGGTCTACTACAACTACGGCATGCAGTCGTTCCCGGCCGAGGAGGCGCCCGGCATCAGCGTGTTCTACAAAGACGACGCAGGCGAAGTCTTCCATACCTACTCGACCTTTGGCCGTGGCGTAGAGGTCATGCTGGGGGCGTACAAAATGATAGACCTCACGCCCAAGGGCCGCGACGAGAACGATGTGCCTCACAAAATGGCATGGGTGCGCCACCATGACCGCTATGAAGCAGGGGCGATCGCGAAGCCGGCTTCGGTTGCCGGTTCATGCTGCGATGGCCACGTCTGAAGCGCGAACTGCCTGAGCCCGGGAGCACATCATGTTGAGTCTTTGGCCATGGCTGGCGGTGGCAGGAATCGGTGCCCTTCACGGGCTGAATCCTGCTACCGGCTGGATGCTTGCCGCCGCCTGGGGCGTGCAGTCGCGTGATCGGGCGCAGGCATTGCGGGCTTTGGTGCCGATCGCGGCCGGGCACGCCGCATCGGTCGCGCTGGTGGCCGCCACGGTGGCGTTTGGCCTGGCGATGGATCGCGTCGTGCTGCAAGCGCTGGCGGGCGTGTTGCTGGTTGTCGTCGCGGTATATCATCTGTCGGGCCGCAAAGCCAGGCGAGTCCGGATGTCGGCAGGTCATGCCGGGCTGGCGCTCTGGTCCTTCATGATGTCCACCGCGCACGGTGCCGGATTGATGTTGGTGCCGGCGTTGATTCCGCTTTGCATGGGGAACACGCCGGCCCGCGAAATCACTGCATCCGGCTCATTGACGCTGGCACTCGCGGCCGTGGGCGTTCATACAGCGGCGATGCTTACCGTCACCGGCGTGATCGCCTCCGGGGTCTGCCGCGGCTTCGATGCCGGCGCCGGCTTGTTTCAAGGTCTCAAGAAGAAGTCGCCTTCAGCACCGCGTTGAAGGAATTATCTCAATCTGCGCCAGCAACGGCTTGGGAAGGTAATTCCAGCCGCCCGAACTCGCCACGCTGATAAGCCTGGAGACGATCGTTCATTTGCTCCCGCGTATTCATCACAAACGGGCCATGCTTGACCAGCGGTTCGTTAAGAGCCGGTCCGGACAGGATGACGAAGTGCGCTGCACCCGCCGCCGCCAGCGTGAGCGTTGTCGCTCCGCCGATGCCTATCGCGCTCGCCTCCACCAACACCTGCCGCGTGGCATCGCTGCCAGCGCTCAGGGTTAACCGGCCCTGCACGGCGTAGACCATGGCGTTCCAGCCTGCTGGCACGGAATGTTCAAAGAACGCGCCTGCCTCCAGAAAACCATCCAGCAGCGTGAACGGTTCCGGCAGGGCCGCCGGCGAAACCACTCCCTGAGACTCTCCCGTCACCACCCTGACCCGCACACCGGCAGCGCGGAATTCAGGTATGTCGGCGCTATCCACGTGCACCGCTTGTGGATCGATAAGCTTCTTCCCGGCAGGCAGATTGACGAAAATCTGCAAGGCATGCACATGCGGATCCTTGCCTTCCGGCTGCTCGGTATGCACCGCCCCGCGGCCGGCCACAAACCAGTGCAGGTCGCCTGGATGAATCGGTCCCTGGTTGCCGAGCGAATCGTAATTCACGTGCGGGCTGGTGGAATCCTCAAACATATAGGTCACCGCCGATATGCCCGCGTGCGGATGCGGATCGAAGGTTGGCGCGGTCATGTGGAAGTGATCCAGCATGACCACCGGATCGAGCAGGCCGTGGAATGCGTTTTCTGCAAAATGTTTGGCATGGAAACCATGGCCGATTTCCATGTCATGGCCGGCAACGATTTCCGAGATACGCAATGTGTTGTTCATGTGATTCTCCTGTGGCTGAAGCGATTCTGCTTATCTTGCGGTGCTTTCTTGTGTGTTTTCCTGACTGAGATGGATTATGAACTTGCAACGATTAGAGAAAAAGGCGCAAAATGACAACTTATCGTTTCGCCAGTGGAACGATGAATTTTAGCAGCCGCGTAATCGGCAGCAATATTCCTATGAACCCTCTATCTATCGACCTGAACGACCTCTACCTGTTTCACCAGGTAGTGGAGCGGCACGGATTTACAGCGGCAGGAGACGCCCTAGGCATCCCGAAATCGCGTATCTCGCGCCGGATCACGCAGTTGGAGGCGCGGTTAGGTTCGCGGCTGCTGCAGCGCACTTCCCGCCGCATGAGCCTGACCGACGCCGGCCAGGAGCTTTATCGGCATTGCGTGGCGATGGTTGCAGAAGCGCAGGCCGGCGAAGATGCGGTACGCAAGCGCCTGGATCAGCCAACCGGGGTGGTGCGGGTCAGTCTCCCGGTAGCCATCGCCGACATCGTGTTGGCAAAACTGCTGCCGCGCTTCATGCAGATCTACCCGAAGGTGCGCCTGATGGTTCAGGCCAGCAACCGCAGCGTCGATCTGATTGAAGAAAATATCGATGTGGTGGTGCGCGGCCTCGGCGCTGCACAGGAATCGTCGAGTTTGATCCAGGCCAACCTCTGTTCGGTACGCTGGGCGTTGGTAGTAAGCCCGTCTTACCTGGCGCAAGCTGGCTCGATCGACAACCTGGAGAGCCTCGCCAAGGCAGATACCCTGCTCTACGGATCGATCAACGAAGCCGAAGCCGCATGGCGCCTGCTCGGCCAGGATGACGCACGTCACCATATACCGGTCAGCAAACTCAGATTGCAAACCGATAATTTATCCATGCTCAAGGAAGCGACCCTGGCCGGCATGGGCGTGTCCGGGTTGCCGCTATATGCCTGCACCGCGGAACTGGCAGCCGGCACATTGAAAGTGGTGCTGCCGGAATGGCGGCCGAGGGCCGGCCACCTGGTGGTGCTGTTTCCTTCACGCCGCGGCCTGGCTCTGGCGGTGCGGGCGTTTGTGGATTTTCTGAAATCGGAATTGCCTGGCTTGCTTGAGTTTGAATGATATTGGAAAACTACCCATCAAGACTGGATTAAATTTTCATCATCGGTGATCCATCCTTTGCCCTTCGCACAGGACACTTCGGCGTATCGATCTGCTTTCCCGTATGAGTATTGTCCTTTGGCGCAAATATCACCCTTGTTTATGACAAAGGACTTTGGCCCATTGACGCTCGAATAAACTTGAATGTCTTTTACCGCAAGCCAATTTCCACTTGGCGTTTCGCTGCAACCTAGTATAAGCATTGAACAAATCATAAATAAGAATTTCATTTACTTTTCGAGTAAAAATTGATCTTCTGCAGTCGCTTCGATTTCTTTAGGGCCGTCGCCATGTCCGCAGGTGTGGGTATGACCGTCCATCTCGGATCATAGGCAATGATGCCGATTGTCCCCAGCACTTCTGAAGCATTGGATGAACAGCTATTCATTGCCAAATCGTATGTTTTATTGCGAGTTTTTCTTTCTAATATTTCTGCAACAAGACGTTCTTTATCTTCTGGTGAAGCGCGAAGCACATACCCAACCGTATCACGATCCACCCACAAGAAGTAATTTGCGCATCATCTTCCATCACTCCTTTTAAGATTGCTTATTCATCAATTAAATAAGGCGACTATAAACGCGGGGATTAGGAGGATGCAAGCGATATATTGTAATTTTGATACCGCATGGATAGCAGTTGCCAATGATTGGCGAAAGCGCAACATAGCGACGCCTCATTTATTGCTACGCCATCATTCGCAGACTTGAATACAATCCGCCCCTGCCGCCGGCAGATTCCACCAGCCGCCGCCCAATGCCTGCAGCAACGCGGCCGTGTCGGTAAACCGCGCCGCTTGCGCAACCGTCCGATCCAGATCGGTTTGCATCCGCTGGCGCTGGGCGTCCAGCAAGCTGAGATGGCTGACGCCGCCGGCCTCATACTGACGCTGCGTGATCGCCAGGCTGTCTTCGGCGTTCTCGGCTGCCTGGGTTCTTGCCTGCAGGGTTTGAGCGTCGTTTTCCAAGGCCCGCAAGGTATCCGCCACCTGCTGCAACGCTTGCAATACTGTCTGCTGATAGCCTGCTGCGGCGGCATCGTAGGCGGCAACCACCGAGCGTTTTTTCGCGCGCAGTTCGCCGCCATGGAACAACGGCTGCATCAATTTGATACCGATGCTCCAGACATTCAAGCTATTGGCAATATCAGAGAGACGCGTCTGCTCCGCCCCCACGCTGCCGGATAAGGTGAGTTGCGGATAGAGATTGGCCGTGGCCACCCCGACCTGTGCACCGGCCTGATGCAGCGTCGCTTCTGCTGCACGGATGTCGGGACGCTGGCGCGCCAGCGCTGACGGCAAACTGAGGGGCAAGGTAGCCGGCAGCGTCAGCGTATTCAAATCCAATGGCTGCAGATCGACCTGGGCCGGCGCTTTACCCAGGTAAACAGCCAACTGATGGCTGACCTGCGCCAATTGCTGCCTGAAGGACGGCAACGCGGCTTCGCTCTGCGCTACCAATGCGCGTTGGCTTTTCAGATCCCGCTGGGCGATACCGCCGGCGGCAAACCGCTGCGCCATGATGTCGAGCTGCTGGCGCTGCAGCTGCAGCATTTGCTCGCTGCTGACGATCTGGGCATGCAGCGAGGCTTGTCTGATGGCCGCCGTCACGACGTTGGCGGCAAGCGTCAATCGTGCCGCTTGCAGCTCATCGGCCTGATACTGCACTTGCGCCTGCAAACCTTCGAGCATGCGGGTGTTGGCGCCGAAAGCGTCTACGGTATAAGTCACATTAACCGCTGCGTTATACAGCGTAAACGGCCCGGCCTGCGGCACACTCGGAATGCCGAGCGCCGCAGTATCGATCTGCTGGCGTGTATTACCCAGCTGCAGGTCGACTTGCGGATAACGGCTGGCGCCGGTCTGCCCGTTCAGGGTTTCGCTGGCCTGGCGCAAAGTGGCTTTGGCCTGCGCCATCAAAGGACTGTTGGCAAGCGCCTCACGTACCAGCGCGTCCAGCTGCGGCGAATGAAACAAACTCCACCATTGCGCCGGGATATCCATGGCGGGATCAAACCGTTGGGTGGCGCCGCCCGCGCCTGGGCTTGCCACGGTCGCCGTGACCGGAGTGCCCGATGTGTACTGCTGCACAACTGGCCCTGCAGGCGTTTGGAAATCCGGACCGACTGTACAGGCGCTTAGCGAGCCAGCGATAGCCGCCAACAGCAAAGGCAGCCAAAACGGCTTCCTGCGCACGCGATTCACATGGTGTCTCTTCACGATATCCTCAATCCAGCGTACGGCGATAAAAGCGCAGCGCAATCCCCATCACGATCAGCGTGAAGAGCATCAATGGCCAGACATTGGGCCAGAGATCGATCCAGCCGTTGCCTTTCAGCAGAATGCCGCGTATCAGCCGGTTGAAATACGTCAGCGGCAGCAGGTTGCCGATGAATTGCGCCCATTTCGGCATGCCTTGGAACGGAAACATGAAGCCGGACAACAGGATGTTAGGCAGGAAATAGAACATCGTCAGCTGCATTGCCTGCAGCTGATTCTGCGCGATCGATGACAGCGTGATGCCGACGGTCAGGCTGGCTGCAATAAACAACAGCGCAGCCAGATAGATGGCAACCACGCTGCCGGCAAACGGTACATGAAACATGAACCGCGCGCCGAGCAAGATGATGCTGGCCTGGATCAGGCCGATGGCGATATACGGCATGATCTTGCCGGTCATGACTTCAATCGGCGAGACCGGCGTCGCCAGCAGGTTTTCCATGGTGCCGCGCTCACGCTCGCGGGTCATCGACAAGCCGGTCATCATCACCATCGTCATCGACAGGATGACGCCCATCAAGCCCGGCACGACGTTGTACTGGGTGACGCCTTCCGGGTTATACAAACGCTGGACCTGCACATCGAAAGCCGGCTTGCCGCCATTGAATTTTGCCAGCGCGCCTTGCAAATCCTTGTTTGCCACCGATTGCACCAGTTGCGGCAAGGCCGCCAAGGCCATGCCGGTGGCGGTAGGATCGGTGGCGTCGGCCTCTACCAGTAGCGCCGGCCGTTCGCCGCGCAGCAGGTTGCGGGTAAAGTCGGCAGGAATATTCAGGACGAACAACACTTTCCCCTGCGCCAGCGCGGTGCGGCCAGAAGTTTCGTTCGGCAGCTCGGCGACGATATCGAAATAATCGGACGCTTTCATGGCGGCGATGAAGGTACGCGTAAATTCGCTGTGATCGGCACTGATGATGGCGGTCGGCATGTGTTTCGGATCGCTGTTGATGGCAAAACCGAACAGCAGCATCTGCATGATGGGAATCACCGTGATCATGCGCACCGTGACGCGATCGCGCATCAGTTGCAGGAACTCCTTGAGGACGATGCTCCACCAACGAGAGAGGGATAGCCCCGCGAACCGGCTCATGGCTGGTCTCCGAAATTGTCGGCCGAGCGGTTCATCATGTAGATGAAGACATCTTCCAGGCTGGTGTCGATCAACTCCATGCGCAGATCCTGTCCCTGCGTCATCTGGCGCAGGGTTTTCTCCAGCAGCGCGGCGTCTTTGCCGCATACATGCAGGGAGGTGCCGAACACCACCAGCTGATCTACCCCGGGCTGATCGTGCAGTTGCTGCGACAAGCCGACCAGTTTGTTATCGTTAATATCGCCGTTGCGGCTGTTGTAGATGGCCCAAGTAGTCAAGCCTTGTCCAGCCGCCACTTCGGCAGCCGTGCCTTGCACCAGCAGCTTGCCGTAGGCAAGATACGCCAGCTTGTGGCAGCGCTCGGCCTCATCCATGTAATGGGTGCTGACCAGGACACTGATGCCCTCGGCTGCCAGCCGGTGCAGCTCTTCCCAGAAATCACGCCGCGCCGCCGGATCGACACCGGCGGTTGGTTCGTCCAGCAACAGCAGTTGCGGCTTATGCAACATGCTGGCGGCCAGCGCCAGCCGCTGTTTCCAGCCGCCGGACAGAGAACCGGCCAGTTGCTTGGCGCGGCTGCTCAGCCCGAGTTTTTCAAGGCTCTGATCGACCACTTCCTTGCGGTTTTTCATCTCATAGATCCGGGCCACAAAATCCAGGTTTTCGCGGATGCTGAGATCATCCCAATAAGAGAATTTCTGCGTCATGTAACCGACCCTGCGCTTGATCTGGTCGCTTTGCTTGATGATATCGAAGCCGAGGCAGGTGCCGTGACCCGAATCTGGCGTCAGCAAGCCGCACATCATGCGGATCGAGGTAGTCTTGCCGCTGCCGTTAGGACCGAGGAAACCGAATATCTCACCGCGCCGCACCTGCAGTGAAAGATCTTTCACCACATGCTTGTCGCCAAAGTGTTTGTTGATGCGATCGACATCCACCACCAGATCACCGTTGGCAATGTCAGCACCGGCACCGGTGTTTGCTGCTGTCATGGCAATCTCACTTCAACCGGTTGCCCCGGATGCAGTTTGAGCGCATCGGCCGGCGCCGGACGCGCCTCGATCATGTAGACCAGTTTGGCACGCGACTGATTGCTGTAAATGATGGGCGGGTTATATTCAGATTCGGTCGAGATGTAGGAAATGTGCGCGGCCACCTTAGCCTCGCAACCATCGCAGCCGAGCGTCACGGCCTGGTTCAGCTTGAACCGGCCGAGCGTGGTTTCCGGCACGAAGAAACGGATTTTCACGTTTTCCGGCGGCAGCATGCGCAGCACCGGATTGCCGGCCGCCACCCATTCGCCTTCGCGATACATGGTGTCGAACACCAGGCCGCTACGGGTTGCCGTCACTGTCTTTTGCGCCAGCTTCCAGTCAGCCTGCTCCAACACCGCCTGCGCCGCCGCAACCTGTGCCTGTTGGGCACGGATCTGGGCGTCGCGACTGGGCAAACGGTCCACCGCCAATTGGCTTTGCCACTGCCTGACCTGTGCCGCCGCAGTCTCGGCTGCGGCACGTGAATCATCGAGTTGCTGTTTAGCGATGCCGCCGGCCTGGAACTGTATCTGATCGCGGCTGAGCTGTAGCGCTGCCTTGGTGGCTGTGGCCCGGGCCTGTGCCAGCTGCGCCCGCGTGACCTGCTGCTCCTGTGGACGCTTGCCGCTCTGGATATCCGCCAGCTGTGCCTGTGTCGCATTCAGCTGGCGTTGCGCCTGCCGCCGGGCAGCGATTTCATCGCCCGATTCCAGCATGAACAATGGCCCGCCCGACGCCACCTGCTGCCCGCGCTGGACCGACAGGTGATCGAGACGGCCGGCTTGCGACGAGGCGACATACACATACTCACCTTCCACATAGCCCTGCCAGTCGTTGTCGTTATTCGGCGTGCATCCTGCCAACGCCAGATAGCAGAGAGACGCGATCACAAGGACTGAAGATCGCTGCAACCGCTTGCCAAGGCTATGCGACGTAGACATGGAATTTGTCCTCGGTTATTCGTCGGTACGCGTAATCGGCGGCAGCGCCAGCCCGTGCTGCAGCAGCGCCTTGATGTGTCTTTTCAGAACATCCTTGTCAAGCAGCGCTGCCTTGTTCAAGGCTGGCATTAGCGGCCTGTTCTTCAAGGTGCGCGCCATCGCCAGCGGCAACATGGTCAAGCCGAGCACCGAGATAAAGATCAGGCTCGGCTCCAGTCCCGGATTGATGGTTCCCGCTTGCTGACTGCGCCCGATGTTCTCAGCGAACAAGGCGAGTTTGGCCAACGGTACCCGCTTTACCATGCGCTCGCGCAATTCACCGCCATCGCTCAGGACTTCGCGCACCCACAAGGCAGGCATCCACGGCATGGTTTCGGTGGTCGCGATCATGCGCTCGACGATACCCATGATCATTTGCTCGGGAGATTCGCCGCCAGTAATCGGATCCCAGATACTGTTGACGAACAGGCAGACCCGCTCATCCACCACAGCCTCGATCAACTGGTCGCGGTTATTGAAGTAGTAATGCACCATGGCCGAGGTAACGCCGGCCTGGCGCGCAACCGCCGCCACCGTAGTCGCCGCGATTCCTTGCGACGAGAACAATAGCGTGGCGGTATCAAGTAGCTTTTCGCGCGTGTCCTGGTCGGAAGCTACGGGACGTCCGCGGGTTGGCGTTGGTCGGTCCATGCAATTGAGATTAATCAATGCATTAATTAATTACAAGGACGGATATGTAACGTAAAGATGATCACAAACCTGATAAATCACATTAGAAATGTGATTTATCAGCATGATTTAAAAGTATTTTTTAAATTTTCATTAAATGAAATTTTGCCATCACCCCATGAAATTACACACACGGGGTTTCTCCTTGTTTCAACGACTGAGTCAGCTCACCGGCTTTAAGCGATCCCATCAGCGACAGCAAAGTATTGAATGCATTGGTGTCGCCACCCCCGCCCATCTGGATCTGCGGCACCAACGGCACCTTGGACGTCTCAAACGCTTCGGCCAGGCGTCCCCGCCGGCGAGCATCCGCCAGCCTTTGCGCTACAGAGAGCGCGGCAAAATCACATTGTCATTGCGCTCAGAAATTGGGCAACTCAGGGATTTCCGCTGCGATCCAGCGAAAAACCGAAATCACCATCAATCCAGGTGTCCTTGTCGCGAATAATTGCCTGCGCAGGAAGCGCAGCGGTCTTGACCGAAAAGCCTTGATTTTTTTTGACCGCGGTACCGATCGCCATGAACTCGACCAGTCCGCTACCGATTTCAGCGATATAGGTCTTTACTCCGACGACTTCCTCCGCGCTGAGCGCATCAGCCTCACTTTTCAAACGCTCAATCGCAATCTCACGCGCATCATGAATCAATGTAGTCAGATCGCTGATCTCGCCCTTGGTGAAGGATTTGAATGCCGCCATGAAGCCGCCCACCATGCCCAGCGAGTAGATTGAAGTCGACATCAGCAATTTGACTGGCGCATAACCCAGGCTGGTCATTGCCCACAGTTCTTCACCAGTCAAATCGCTGGTGACCGGATTGCCGTCCGCGCTGGCAGGAAGCGCACTATGCCTCGATGCCGTGCCGGTCATCAGCATCTCATGCGTTCCCATCCATGGCAATATGGTGGTGCGGATACCGACTACGGCATTGGCGCCATCGGCCTTGGCCTGGCTGACCAGCCGTTCAAGCGCCTTGTGGCGCGTCGTATTGAAGATATTGCTGTACTCTGCGATTTCACCGCGCACCAAAGTCTTCAGCGACCCCATGATGCCGCCGCCGACTCCCATCGAATAGGCGATATTGCCGAACGCATGCTGGATCGGCTCATAGCCGGCATCCATGTGGCAATACAGTTCTTGCGCATCGCCGGCCGTGGTGAAGAAGCGGCCTGGCAGGTTGCGTGCGTGGATGCATGAACCCACGAACAAAAACTCGGTGTTGCCGCTGAACGATCTCAATTCGCTGGAAACCCCT
Source organism: Collimonas antrihumi (assembly GCF_018304965.1). Taxonomy (GTDB): domain Bacteria; phylum Pseudomonadota; class Gammaproteobacteria; order Burkholderiales; family Burkholderiaceae_D; genus Collimonas; species Collimonas antrihumi. Next base: position 25,250 of record NZ_JAGQED010000011.1, on the reverse strand, counting down.
GCCACGCCTGAGGCTCCCGCCTGCATCGCCTCCCTGGTCATGCGCTCGAAGGCACTGGCACGGCCTTCGTGGATCGCCGCAGTCACTTGCGAGATCTCGCCACCAAGCATGTTTTTCAAACCGGCGCCGATCCCGCCGAGAAAGCCCATCGAGTTGACGCTGTTGCCTACTACGATTTCACCTGCCGAATAATTCTTTAACGCCAGGCAGAAAATCTCATTCCCGGATAAACCAGTTACTTTAGCCATACCCAATCCTTTTTATCGACAATAAATATCCGCCAGTTCACTCGGCATTCATCTCGGATATCAGTGAAAATGAACTGAAGACGAATCGATTCTGAACCTTAAATTGAAAGGCAGCTACTGATTTCGGACGATTACGATTGGAGTATTTCTTCAGCCATGCCGGCATGAATCATTGATATTCAGGAGCGATATTTCTGAGGACTTTTTTTCGGAAAATAGCGAGAGTAATTATTCAATGAGATAAATCTGATCCGACGCAATCTCGATATGGCGAATGGCGCTGCCATGCCCATTCACCATATCGTTGCGCCGTCTTAGAAGTTAACTGCCGACTTAACTGACTGCATCGCAGCGCCGTTCAGAAAAATATAAAAATTCTGCAGTGTAGTGGCGCCGGGTACCGATAGTTGAAGCTGCGTCCCATCTCTCAACAGCGCGCCGCGATAGATAGCACCGTTACTTTGATAGTACACACGGAATTCCGGAGTAGCTACCTTTAGCGCCGCATTGGAGACCCATGCGCGGACACCCGCCAGTGTGACGATTTGGCCGTCAGTTATCTGATACGTCAACCCGTCGGTTGAGCTGACGTGGGGAAAAAATCCTTCGAGCGTCGAAACCGTGTTGGTGCAAGGTGTGATATTTACGCCTGTCGTCACCGGCAGAACGCAATCGCCGACGGATAGCGTGTCACCGACAGACTGCCTGACGATCTTAAGATATGCCGAACCGGGTTGCCAGCTGGCCTGCTTGTTGTATAGCGACAAACCATTGATAGTGTTGGTGATGATCCCAAGGCTGCTATTTGTGAAAAGCTCAGTTGGCGAACTCGCGATCAACCCCGATAGTCCCACCGCCGTGACGCTGGAATCAAGCAGAGAACGAATGACGGTCTTGCCGTCTGCTGCAAAAAAATTGGTCAGGATATTGTTGCCTGAATAGCTGACGCTTCCTTGTGTAGGACCTGCTGCGGTATAGACATTCCCGTTAACCAGGTACCGGCCTGCGGCAGAAAATTTTGGTAACGGCAATGTAGAGGCTAAAGTCGTATATGTTTCTGATAGCAGCTGCGGACCGCCGGCCGCAGAGAGCGGTATGTTTGAGTCGTAAGTGAAAAAGAAACTACCGGGATTCACTGTTAACGCTCCGGACGAGGAAGTTGAAATACTCAAACTTCCATCCAGGTAGTGCAACCCGCCGTTTGCAGAGAGTGCCATGCTTTCATAGTTCTTTTGCGCATCGCTCACCACTGGCGTGCTCGGTGCAGGCGCACCGGAAGAACTGCCGCCGCCACCGCAACCTGCCAGCGCGAGGGTTAACAGGGTAACCGTACATGGGTATATCTTCATGAATAACCTTTGCAATTTAAATTTCGATAAATTGAACTACATGGGCATCAAAAAGATCGATACGGACCGCTCGGTAACAAGTTGCTTTTTTTCTGCTGGCGCCATCCGGCAGCGTCATCCGGTGTCTCCATAGCACTCCCCGCTTAAGCATACGTATTATTTTCTTGATACGACCGGGAATGAATACTACATAGCAACATGTCAGCCTGATAATGAGAAAGTGTTACAAAATGTACAGACGGCAATAATTGCCTACTGCGTTGCCAAGCCACAACAAACAACAATCAGTATTGGATTTTTGGCATGAAGTGTCGTAGGAATAACTTCGTCGAGTACGGATAGGCACCCGGCCACAGCATCGCATTTTGGATATGATGACTGATGGCAATCAGGCGATCCCTGCGCGCCGCGACAACATGAAACCACCTACCGGAGTAGCAAAGCGTGACCAATTTCACCGCCCCGCCCCAGAACCGAACCCGCACCGCAGCCATGCCCTTCATCATGCTGACCGTATTGATCGACATGATTTCAATCGGCCTGATCGTTCCGGTGCTGCCGGCTCTGGTCGGGAAATTCACCGGTTCGCAAGCCGACCAGGCCTTCTGGTATGGCGCGATCGCCTTTGCTTTCGGCATCGCCAACTTTTTCGGCTCGCCGATTCTCGGCGCGCTGTCCGACCAGTACGGCCGGCGGCCGGTGTTGTTGCTGGGGTTTTGCGGCCTGGCGTTGAATTTTTTTGCGACTGCTTTTTCCACGGCGCTGTGGATGCTGATTGTGGTGCGCCTGATCGGCGGCGCGATGCAGTCCAACGCTGCGGTGTGCAATGCCTATGTGGCCGACATCACCGAGCCGGAGCAGCGCGCCAAACGTTTCGGCATGATCGGCGCGATGTTCGGCGTCGGCTTTATCGTCGGTCCGGTAATGGGCGGTTTGCTGGGCGCGATCAATTTGCGCTTGCCCTTTATTGTTGCGGGCAGCCTGGCGTTGCTCAATCTGATGTATGGCTATTTCGTGCTGCCGGAATCGCTGCCGCTTGAGCGGCGCCGTGCGTTCGGCTGGAAGGCAGCCAATCCTTTGACCTCGTTGCGTGCGCTATCGCGCTTGAAAGCCGTAGGCCCGCTGGTTGCAGTGGTTGCCTGTAACGGCTTGGCGCAATTCGTGTTGTATACCACCTGGGTGCTGTACACCACGTTCAAGTTTGGCTGGGGGCCGCTAGAAAACGGCCAGTCGCTGGCGGCAGTCGGCGTCATGTCGGTGATTGTGCAAGGCGTGTTGCTGGGACCGTTGTTGAAGCGCTTTAGTCCCCAACGGCTAGCTGTTATCGGATTGGTTTCCTCTACCGCTGCCTACCTCTTGTGGGGCGCTGCCAGTCAGTCATGGATGATGTATGCGGTGATTTTCGCCAATGTGTTCGGCGCTACCGTGAATGCTTCGATTCAAAGCATTATTTCTGGCGCTGTCGATTCGCACAGCCAGGGCCAGACGCTAGGCGCGGTCAGCTCGCTCAACAGCCTGATGGCGGTGGTCGCGCCGGTCATTGGCGCGCCGTTGCTGGGAATGGTGTCGCATTTGCCCAAAGGCGACTGGCGAATCGGTGCGCCGTTTTATTTTTGCGCAGTGCTGCAATTGGCAGCGCTGGTGCTGGCGTTCCTGCATTTTCGACGTCAACGGCGCCAGCGCACGGACCTTGTGTCCGCCAGCGGCAGGCAGGAGATGGAAGATATGCTGTAAGCGCCCTCTCGGCGCTTACATGCGTTGTCAGGCGTAAGTTATGCCGCGACCGGAACCTGCAACGCCAAACCTTGGCCGGATGCCCGCGCTGAAAGACGGCTCAGCGGGATTTCAACCCAACGATAGAATATTGCGCCGGCGGCCAGGCTGGCAGCCCAGGCCAGCACCATGCCGCCTGCCTGCAACAACGGCCGCGCCGGAACGAATTTGGCGAAAGCGGCGTTAACGATCAGGCATACCGGGAAATGCACCAGGAAGATCGAGTAAGAGATCCGTCCGAAAGCGCGTACCCAGGCAAAACGCTGGCGCGACAGCAATATGCCGCGTCGGCTTACCAGTACCAATGCACAAGCTACCAGCAGTGCAACCGCAATGCGGCTGCGGAAATCGATCGCTAATGCGTACGAAGTTGGCAGTAGTATCGCCGCCATCAGCAGCGCTACCGCTGCCGGCCGGCGGCCCAGGTCACGCGCCCACCAGGCAATCGCGCCCAGGCCATAACTGCCAAAGAAATATGGCGCCCAGGCGTCCCAGGCGGCATCGCGATTGAAGTACAGCAGCGATGCGCTGACGCCGATCACCACCAGCGCTGGCGTCAGCCATGGCATGGAGCGACGCTTGGCCAGGCCACCGGTCAGCCACAGCAGCATGGCCAGCAAAGCGTATAGCTGGAAATCGATGGCGACATACCAGGCGCCGGCCGAGATCGATTCATAACCTAGTATTGAGTGCAACAACAGTGCATGAGCGGCCAGCTGCATCGCCGTCGGCATCGCCGAGATGGAGTAATGCGTCATCCACAATCCGGCCCAGGCTGAAGCGCCGACTGCCAGCACGGTCGCCACCAGGAAAGGCGGCACCAGCTTCATGTAACGGCGCCACAAAACACGCAGAGGATCGGAAACGGTTGAAGTGCCTTGCGGCGAGAGTGACTTGGCCGCCAGGAAACCGCCGACCACCAGGAACACCTGGACCGCGATGCGGGCGTAATCGTCGAGCCACCCAATCAGTGTCGGCGCGATGGGACGGACGTGATCAGCCATCGGCCCATAGAACGCCAGATGGTGCAAGACAATCAATTGCGCAGCGATGACCTTTAACAGGTCGATAAAACCGAATTGAAAATTGGAACTGCGGTCTGGTGCTTTGAATGAGCCTGAAGGCAGCGGTGAAGCGCTCATTGTGACATCCATCTTGAAAAAGATGCCAATGATAAAGATTCAAGCGCGATTGTCCAGTGGAATAATGTTCTGTAACATCTCCCATTTTCAACAACTTATTGTCGGACCTGCACGACTTACCTGACGCGACCCTATGCCGGGCTTATGTTTTACCTACGGCCAGCTGGTATTTCTTGATTTTGTCGTACAGGGTTTTCTTGGGCAGACCCAGCCGATCCGCGGCGATGGCGACGTTGCCGTTACTCAGATTCAACATTTCTGCGATGAGCATGCGCTCATAGCTATCCATTTGCTGCGGCAGCGGCACGGCGCTGATGACATCGCCGTTGCCCTGGCCAACAAGATCGCCTACCCCCTCGGCCACACCCAATACCAGCCGGTCGGCAAAATTGCGCAACTCGCGCACGTTGCCCGGCCAGTCGCGGGTTTGCCATTGCGCCATCTGTGCCAGCGTCCATTGCGGCACCGGCCGCTGATAACGAATCGCCGCGCCCTGGATAAAATGGGCCAGCAACAGTGGAATATCTTCGCGCCGTTCATTCAGGCGCGGCAGGTCGATGCTGACCACGCCGATGCGGTAATACAAATCTTCGCGAAAACTGCCCTGCGCACTCATCTGCAGCAGATTGGCCTTGCTGGCGGCGATGATGCGGCAATCGATGGCGATCGCTTCATTGCCGCCGAGCCGCTCCAGCTTGCGCTCTTGCAGCACGCGCAGCAATTTGACCTGCAGCGCCAGCGGCATGCTTTCAATTTCATCGAGAAATACCGTGCCGCCTTTTGCATATTCCAGTTTGCCGATGCGTCTTTTCTGAGCGCTGGTGAACGCTCCGGCCTCATGGCCGAAAATTTCGCTTTCGAATACGGTTTCCGGCAATGCGCCGCAATTGATGGCGACAAACGGACCTGTACGGCCGCTGGCGACATGCAGCTGGCGCGCCACTACTTCCTTGCCGCTGCCGGTCTGGCCGTTGATCAGGATATCCACCATGCTCGGGCCGACGCTGCGGATCATGGTCCGGACGCGCTCGATTGCGCTCGACTGGCCAATCAGGCTCGGCATGTCCGGATGCGCTACCCAGGCTGCTTTCAGACGTCGATTCTCAATGATCAGGCTACGTTTTTCCTGCGCCCGGTGAGCGGTTTCCATCAGGCGCTCAGCGGCAAAAGGTTTTTCGATGAAATCGTAGGCGCCGGCGCGCATCGCGTCCACTGCCATGCTGACGTCGCCGTGGCCGGTGACGACAATCACCGGCAAATCGGGATCCAGCGTCACCACTTGCGTCAACAGTTCCAGGCCCGAGCGGCCGGGCAAGCGCACGTCGGTGACAATCACGCCGGCAAATCCGGCGCTCAGCCACGTCTGTGCCTGCTCTACGCTATCGCAAGCATGGACGGTGAAGCCACCCAGTTCCAACGTCTGGGTGATTGCCTCTCGCACTGCTTGTTCGTCCTCGATCAATACTGCTTCCAGCGTCGCCACCCTTACCTCCATCAAGATTCCACCGATGATTCGACCGATTCGAGCAAAGGAATACGCAACACGAATTCGGCGCCGCCTTCGCTGTGATTATTCGCCGTCAGCCGGCCGTTCATCGCCTGCACGATGGAAGATGAAATGGCCAGGCCCAGGCCCAAACCTTTGCCGGACGGCTTGGTAGTAAAAAACGGCTCGAACAGATGCAGAGCGACCTGCGCCGGGATACCGGGCCCGGAGTCGCGGATCCGGACCACCGCCTCGCCAGCCTCGCATTCCAGCAACAGGGAGACGTTTTTTTGTTCGGCATTATCCACCGCGTCCAGCGCGTTGCGCAACAGATTGATCAGCACCTGCTCGGTGCGCACCGAATCGCCGACCACCTGTGCCGGGTGGCGGATATCGATCTGCAGCTTTGCATCATGGGTCTGAAATTCGTTGTTCAACAACAATGCCGCCGCCTCTATCGATTTCGGCAAATCTATGATGGCTACCGCTTCATGGCTTTTCCTGGAAAAACCGTTGAGCTGCCCGACTATCTTGCCCATACGGGCGCTCGCGTTGCTGATGTGGCTTAGATTTTCAGTAGCTTTATCAGCTTGTCCGCGCGTCAGGAAAGTCATGGCGTTGTCGGCAAAGGCACGGATCGCTGCCAGCGGCTGATTCAACTCGTGGGCTATGCCAGCCGCCATTTGCCCCAGCATGGCCAGCTTGCCGGCCTGGATCAGCGTGTTCTGGGTTGATCGCAGCAAATGCTCGGTTTCTTTCAATTTAACGTATTTGGCTTCCAGCGTTTGATTCGCCACCCTCAGTTCCTGGGTTCTTTGGGCGATGGTCCGATCCAGGTATTCGGCCGATACCAGCCGTTCTTCCAACCGCCGCCGGCGTTGGTATAGCGCCCACAAGGAAATTCCTGCAATCGCCAGCAACAGCACCGCCGCCAGCGTCCACAACATGGCGATACGGGCAATCCGCGCTTGCGAAGGAAATAACATAAGCTGCCATCCCAGGCGACCAATGCCACGTGTAACATGCTGGCCGAATTCCGCCCTTTGCAGCTTCGGCAGCGACGCCACCGGCGTAATCGCTTGATCCGCGTATTGATGGGTGCCGGTCAGGTCTTGCTGTATCGCGCCGTTCAACGGATACAGGCTGTGATATTTCCAGGCCGGGCGATTACTCAAAAACACCACCCCGCTGCTGTCCACCAGCGTAATCGGCTCTTCGCTGCTGCGCCAGGTATGTTCGAATTCGGTCAGGTCTATCTTGACCACCATCACGCCCAGCGCGGTATTTACACCCGTTGCACCGTTTGTGTCCCTTGTGTCCCTTGTGCCACTGTCTGCTGCGCTGGCATAGATTGGCTGTGCGATGAAATAACCAGGCACATTGGTGGCATTGCCGATACCGTAAAAACGTCCGGCATTGCCTTTGATAGCCTCGCGGAAATAAGGGCGAAAACCGAAATCCCGGCCGACAAAACTGGTAGGCGTATCCCAGTTGCTGGAGGCCAGCGTCAGGCCTTTGCGATCCAGCATGTAAATCGCCACCACCTTCGATTGCCTCTGGATCAATTGCAACGTCTGATTCAAGCGCTGGATGTTGCGCTGGTCTTCCGGCTGCGCCAGCGCGTGCAACACATCCGATTGGAAGCCAAGGGTAAACGGCAGCGTCTCGAATTTCTGCAGCACGGATTCGAGATCGAGCGCGATGATTTGCAGCTGCCGTTCGCTGGCTTCGCCGATATCGCTGCCGGCCTTTCTGCTGGCCACGACATAGGTGCTCAACACCACTGCAATGACGCAGGCGATCGCCAGCACAATCCATGGCAGCGGCTTTCTTGCTGTCATAACCTCAGCCAGCCTTTAACGTGAAGCGGCAACCTGGCCATTTGGCGTGAATTTCGCCGTTTCAAGCGGAACATCTTTGAGAAGACCTTCCTTCTCCGGATCGCGCATCTTGTAGGCCACGACGAATGCCACTGCGCACATCGCCGACACGTACCAGTAGAAAGTCGGTTCCATGCCAGCCTTTTTCAGTTCGAGTGCAACAAACTCCGCGGTCCCGCCGAACAATGCGTTCCCCACCGCATACGACAAACCAACACCCAATGCGCGCACTTCGGTCGGGAACATTTCCGCCTTGATCAAGCCGCTGATGGAGGTATAAAAACTCACGATCGCCATCGCCAGGATGATAAACCCGAACGCTGCGTAGGGATTCGTCACATCTTTGAGCGCATGCAAGATCGGTACCGTCGCCACGGTAGCCAGCGCACCGAACCAGAGCATTGATGTACGACGGCCGATCTTGTCGGAGAGCGCTCCGAACAACGGTTGCATCAACATGTACACAAGCAGCGCCACAGTCATCACGTTGCTGGAGGTTTTCGCGCTCATGCCGGCCGTATTCACCAGGTATTTCTGCATGTAAGTGGTGAAGGTGTAGAAAATCAAGGAGCCGCCGGCGGTGAAACCGACCACTGTCATAAATGCTCTTTTATGTTTCATCAGGCCGGCCAACGTGCCGGCGTCCTTGTTCTTGCGGGTCTCTGCAGTCGAAGTTTCGCTCAGCGATTTACGCAGATACAGTGCAACCAAGGCTGCCATCGCACCCAAGACGAAAGGAATGCGCCAACCCCAGGCGTGCAATTGCTCGGAAGTCAGGAGTTGCTGCAAGATGACCAGCACCAACACCGCCAGCAACTGGCCGCCGATCAGGGTCACGTACTGGAACGAGGCGAAGAATCCGCGCCGCCCTTCCAACGCGACTTCACTCATATAGGTAGCGCTGGTGCCGTATTCACCGCCCACCGACAAGCCCTGGAACAGGCGTGCCAGCAGCAACAGCGCCGGCGCTGCGTAGCCGATGCTGGCGTAGGTCGGCAGGCAGGCGATCATCAACGATCCGCCGCACATCATCAGCACCGAGATCATCATTGCCGTGCGCCGGCCGCGCTTATCCGCGATCCGTCCGAATAGCCAGCCGCCGATCGGCCGCATGAAAAAGCCGACCGCGAAGATGGCTGCGGAACTGGCTAATTGCGTGGTCGGATTACTGCTAGGGAAAAACATCGGCGCAAAATAAATCGCGCAAAACGAGTAAATGTAAAAATCGAACCATTCGACCAGATTGCCGGATGAGGCGCCGACGATGGCAAAGATGCGTTTTCGGGTGTCTGCGGCAGCAGCATGGGCGGCCTGGCCGGACGGATGAAGGGTGGACATGGATATCTCCTGGTTTTAGTGTTTTTTATACAATCCCGGCAATCACCGTGCATCTGTAGCTTGCATGCAAGTTATATCATGCCATTCAGATGGCATAAGTGGCAAAGGGGGATTGGCTAACGGTGGCTATCGCCGTGCGGAATGCGAGACGAATGGTCTGATACAGCTAAGCTCGACTGATTTGCGTGGCATTTTATCTCCTGTTGACACTAGTTTTGTACAAGACATTGCAGACTTCGTGCCAGCGCAGGAGAAAAATCTAAGTGTCTGATTTATTGGAGATAACCGTAGCGCAAAGGGAATTTTTGGGGGATTTTCGTGCGGAAATCCGGAATCGCACCTTTACCTGTTGCGGATTTCCGCGCAGCGACTCCGCTATGAGACGACCGCCACCAGATGACCGCTTTAAGATGAAATATACGGCGGTCCCGGCAGCGCTATTGCGCTACCATCTGGCCTGCAGTAAAACAGGTAACAGCAAGGAAACACCAAGGAACCCGGAAAATGAATCAAGAAGAACGCATGGTCGATATCGAAATCAAGCTTACCCGGCAAGACGATATGCTGGACGAGTTGAACAAGCTGGTGTATCGACAACAATTGAAGATAGACCAGCTGGAAACCTTGTGCGCAGCTTTGGCGCGGCGCATCAAGGATACTGCGGATAACAATAATGCGGGCCAGCCCGTCAATGACCGGCCGCCGCATTACTGATTACCCGCTACCGGCTAGCGGCTACCGACGATTACTGTCAGAGCGCCTCGGTCCGGCTCTCCAGCCACTGCTTGGCGTCGCCCCTCACGTGCGGCGACAAACGTTTCCTGACTTCGGCATGATAAGCATTGAGCCAATCGATTTCGTCGCTGCGCAACAAGCCCAGATCCAGGCAGCGGCTATCGATCGGACATAAGGTCAGCGTCTCGAACCGCAGATACTCGCCGAACTCGGTGGTCTCGGCTGACTGGTTCAGCACCAGGTTTTCAATCCGCACACCCCAGTGGCCGGGACGATAGATACCTGGCTCTATCGAGGTAATCATGCCCGGTTCCATCGCCGTATGCGGATCCGGTGCAGCACTGCCGGCAATGACCTGCGGGCCTTCATGCACATTCAGGAAATAACCGACGCCGTGACCGGTGCCGTGGCCATAGTCGATGCCTGCGGCCCAGATCGGCGCCCGCGCAATGGCGTCCAGCAAGGGCGATTTGATCGCGCGCGGGAATTGCGCTGAAGAGAGTGCAATCACGCCTTTCAACACCAGCGTGCAATCGCGTTTTTGCGCTGCCGATGGCTGGCCGATCGGCGCCATGCGCGTGATGTCTGTGGTTCCGCCCACATATTGACCGCCGGAGTCGATCAGCAGCAAACCGTCGCCGCTGATAGTGGCGTGCGATTCTGCGCTGGCCTTGTAATGCGGCATGGCGCCATTGGCGTTGAAGCCGGCAATGGTGGCGAAACTCGGGCTTACAAAACCCGGGCGGCGCGCCCGGGCGGCGGTGATATGCGTATCGACCATCACTTCGGTAACGGTTTCCTTGCCCAGCGCCTGCTCCAGCCAGGCAAAAAATTCGCATAGCGCGGCGCCGTCCTGCTCCATGGCAGCCCGCACGTGCGTTATCTCGTCGACGCTTTTACGCGACTTGGCAAACGTGGTGGGATTGATTGCTTCGGCCACCTTGACGGTGGCTGGCACGGCCTGTCGCAAGCCCAAAGTGACGCGACGCGGATCGAGCAGCAATGTTGCGCCGGCAGGCACGGCTGCCAGTGCTGCGGATGCCTGCTCATACGGTGCCAGCGTGACGCCATCCTGGCTGAGAAGATCGCGCAAGGCTGGCGGCACTTTACCGTCGGCGACGAATAGCGTGCTTTGTTTCGGACCGATCAGTGCATGGGCCACGAACACCGGGTTGTAATTGACATCGGCGCCGCGTAAATTGAACAGATAGGCAATATCGTCCAGAGTGGAAATGAAATGCCATTGTGCGCCGTGCTGCTGCATGGCCTGGCGTAACTGCTCCAGCTTGGCGGCACGCGATAGCGGTGCATGCGATGCTTCGTGCTGATACACCTCAGCCATCGGCAAGCCCGGCCGTTCGCTCCAGATTTCACCCAGCACATCGAGATCGGTGCGCAATTTGCTGCCGCCTTTGGTCAGCGCCTGTTCCAGTGCGCGGGCCGTGGCCAGCCCGAGCACCGCAGCATCGACCGCCAATGTCTGGCCGGCTGGCAAATTGGCAGACAGCCAGTCGAGATGCAACAAACTGCTGCCAGTCGGTGTTTTCATCAGTACGATTTCAGTGCCCGCCAGCTCCGCTTCCGCTTGCGACCAATAGCGGCTGTCGGCCCAAAGACCGGCGAAGTCGGCGGTAATGATCAGATTAGCGACAGAACCGGTGAATCCCGACAACCATTCACGGCCCTTCCAGCGTCCAGGCAGGTATTCGGACAAATGCGGATCGGCCGAAGGAATCAGGCAGGCGTCAACGTTGTGATTTTGCATTGCGGCGCGCAATTGCTGAATGCGCTGAGCAGCGGTATTCTGGGAAAAGGTTCTGGCGTTCATAGAGGTCGGGGTAGGATAAACAATACGAGACGATTTGGATGGACTAATTCGGGTAGATTTAGCCACTTGGCGTTAAGCCGACAAGCATACCACTGCAAAGCAAAAAACGGTGTCTTGCATCGCCGCCACTGACAATCAAAAAAACGGGTAAGCTCACACGTCACAGCAGCTGCAAAAAAACTGATCATCATAATTTCTCATAGAGGAAATCGTCATGACTCGCAAAACACCTATTGAGCGCTATCGCAATATCGGCATCAGCGCCCATATCGACGCCGGCAAGACCACCACTACCGAGCGCATCCTGTTCTACTCTGGCGTCAGCCACAAGATTGGCGAAGTGCACGACGGCACGGCCACCATGGACTGGATGGAACAGGAGCAGGAGCGCGGCATCACGATCACCTCGGCCGCCACCACCTGCTTCTGGCAAGGCATGGCCGGCAACTATCCGATTCATCGTATCAATATCATCGATACCCCGGGCCACGTCGACTTTACGATTGAAGTCGAACGCTCAATGCGGGTGCTTGACGGCGCCTGCATGGTCTACGATGCTGTCGGCGGGGTCCAGCCGCAATCTGAAACCGTCTGGCGCCAGGCCAACAAGTACACAGTGCCACGGCTGGCATTCGTCAACAAGATGGATCGGGTCGGCGCCGATTTTTTCCGTGTGCACCAGCAAATCCGCGACCGGCTCAAGGGTAATCCGGTGCTGGTGCAGATTCCGGTCGGCGCCGAAGACGATTTCCACGGCGTAGTCGACCTGATCAAGATGAAGGCCATCATGTGGGACGACGCCAGCCAGGGCGTCAAGTTCGAATACATCGAGATTCCGGCTGCATTGCAGGCCAGCGCCCAGGAGTGGCGCGGCCGCATGATAGAAGCGGCCGCCGACGCCAGCGACGCCATGATGAAAAAATACCTGGATGGCGCCGATATCAGCGAAGAAGAAATCAAGGCGGCCCTGCGTCAACGCACCATCGCCGGCGAGATCGTGCCGATGCTGTGCGGTAGCGCCTTCAAGAATCGCGGCGTGCAGGCGTTGCTGGACGCCGTGATCGATTTCTTGCCGGCGCCGACCGATATTCCACCGGTCAAAGGTCATGATCAGGACGACCTGATTGTCGAAAGGCGCGCCAGCGACGATGAAAAATTCTCCGCCCTCACCTTCAAGATCATGACCGATCCGTTTGTCGGCCACCTGAGCTACTTCCGGGTCTATTCCGGCGTGCTGGTTTCCGGTGATACGGTGTTCAACCCGAATAAAGGCAAAAAAGAAAGAATCGGCCGCGTATTGCAAATGCACGCCAACCATCGCACCGAAATCAGCGAAGTGTACGCCGGCGACATCGCCGCTGCGGTCGGCCTCAAGGAAGCCAGCACCGGCGACACCCTGTGCGATCCTGGCAGCATCATTACGCTGGAAAAAATGGTATTCCCGGATACCGTGATCTCGCAAGCGGTGGAGCCCAAGACCAAGGTCGACCAGGAAAAAATGGGCGTTGCGCTTAGCCGCCTGGCCGAGGAAGATCCGTCGTTCCGGGTAAAAACCGATGACGAATCGGGCCAGACCATCATTTCCGGCATGGGCGAGTTGCATCTGGAAGTACTGGTGGAGCGCATGCGGCGCGAATTCGGCGTCGATGCTACGGTCGGCAAGCCGCAGGTTGCCTTCCGTGAAACCATACGCAAGATCTGCGAATCCAGCGAAGGTAAATTCATCAAGCAATCGGGAGGCCGCGGGCAATACGGTCACGTGGTGCTGAAACTGGAGCCGCAGGCGCCGGGCAAAGGCTTCGAATTCATCGACGCCATCAAAGGCGGCACCGTGCCGCGCGAATATATTCCAGCGGTCGAAAAAGGTGTGCGCGAAACCCTGGCTACCGGCGTCCTGGCGGGTTATCCGATGGTCGATGTCAAGGTCACCCTGTTCTTCGGTTCCTCACACGATGTCGATTCCAACGAAAATGCGTATCGGATGGCGGCCTCGATGGCCTTCAAGGATGGCTGCCGCAAAGCCAGCCCGGCCCTGCTGGAACCGATGATGGCGGTGGAAGTCGAGATGCCGGAAGAAAAAATGGGCGATGTCATCGGCGATCTGTCGTCGCGGCGCGGCATGATCCAGAGCATGGATGACATCCCGGGCGGGGTCGGCAAGATTGTGCGGGCGGAAGTGCCGCTGGCCGAAATGTTCGGCTACTCCACCACGCTACGTTCGCTGACCCAGGGACGGGCTACCTATACGATGGAGTTCAAGCATTATGCCGAAGCTCCCGCCAACGTAACCGATGCGGTGGTGAACTCCAAGCATGTAGCGTCTAAACATTGATGCCAAGGCAGCCGTAGGGTGGGCACAAAGATGCGCCCACCCTACAACTCGTTTTCATCCAGATCGTGTTCCAGGCCGTCGACCGGCAGCAGGTGGCCCAGTTTCACGGCCTTGGTGTCGAGGTAACGGGTGTTGAACGGATTGCGGTTGAGAATCAGCGGGATCCGCTCAACCACGGTGACGCCGATTTTTTGCAAAGCTGCCACCTTGCGCGGATTGTTGGTCATCAGGCGCAAGGCCGTGATATCCAGATGTTCAAGCATGGTTTCGCAGATGCTGTAATCACGCAAGTCGGCGGCGAATCCCAATTGCTGGTTGGCTTCCACCGTGTCCGCGCCACCGTCTTGAATATGGTAAGCACGAATCTTGTTGATCAAGCCGATGCCGCGCCCCTCCTGGCGTAAATACAGTATCGCGCCACGCCCCTCCACCGCGATCTTTTGCAAAGCGCCTTCCAGCTGGGCGCCACAATCGCAACGCTGGCTGAACAAGGCGTCGCCGGTCAGGCATTCGGAATGGACGCGCGCCAGCACTGGTTCGCCGTCGTTGACGTCGCCCAAGGTCAGGGCCAGATGTTCTTTGCCGGTGACGTGTTCGATAAATGCGTGCAGCTGGAAGGTTGCCCAAGGCGTCGGCAGCGCGCACGAAGTCACATACTCCAGTTTTTGATCGGCTTCGGCGGCAGGTAAACTGCTTTTATTATTCGTGGTGCTCATTTGATAAATTTTCGGTGAATAAAAGGCATGTAATTACATAAATGACATGCTTGCAACATGCGCTTCAGTCTTGGCATTGTTTAACGCATCGTTTAATTTAACCGTCATTTTACGAGTATTCGAAAAAACACGTGTGCCGCTTCTGCACTTTCTGTACTTCGCCCTAAAATCTGGCCGGGATGAAGCACGATGTAGAAACTATCTGCGAGTTATTGCTAGTTGTGACGCAGATTATTGTTAGAATTCCATCTACTCAATTTTTAAGTGTTTATGCGCGAAGTCCCTGACCTGATTGCCTGCGAAGGATGCGATGCGCTGTATCGCAAGGTGCAGCTACGCCGCGGGGAAATTGCCCACTGCCCGCGTTGCGGCACTGAACTGGAGCGTGATCCCGGCCGGCAGCGCGAGCGGATTTTGCCGCTGACCGTGGCCAGCCTGATCATGTTTGTGCTTGCCAACAGTTTCCCGATCGTCGAAATCGAGCTGCAAGGCTTAAGCAGCCGCACCACCTTATTCGGCGCCGTGATGTCGCTGACTGCCGAGGGCATGTCGCTGGTGGCTTTGCTGGTGCTTGCCACCACCATCCTGTTTCCATTGTTGCAACTGCTATTCCTCTTTTATCTGCTGGTATCGTTGGCAAAGCAGCGCCGCCCCGCCGGCTTTAGCTGGCTGGTACGCGCCATGCAAAACCTGCGGCCCTGGGGCATGGTTGAAGTGTTCCTGCTGGGTGTGCTGGTGGCGATAGTCAAGCTTTCGAACATGGCGACGGTGATCCCCGGCGTTGCGCTATGGGCGTTCGGGGCACTGACGGTATTGCTGACCGCGGTGATTTCCTTCAATCCCCGGTATTTCTGGCAAATGGCTTATTCGGAGCAAAACCAGGAAGGCTCCACATGAACGCCGACACCACCGTCCCGGTTTCCCTACCAGCCGAAGACGAAAACTTGGCGGCACCGACTGCTGCAGGCCTCGGCATGATGTCCTGTCATCATTGCGGCACGGTCTGGCGGGAAGTCAGCATGCACGAACATGGTGAACATTGCGAACGCTGCGGTAGCGCGCTGCATCAGCGCAAACCGGATAGCATCCGGCGCAGCTGGGCTTTCCTGATCGCTGCCTGCATCATGTACATCCCCGCCAACCTGATGCCGGTGATGATCACCAAGACGTTGCTTGGCGTGCAGGAAGATACGATCATGAGCGGCGTCATTTATTTCTGGGTCTCCGGCGCCTGGGAATTGGCTGCGATCATTTTCATTGCCAGCTTCCTGGTGCCGCTGTTTAAACTGGCTTCATTGATTTTGTTGACGCTGACCGCGCAAAAGCGCAGTCGCTGGCGCCGCCTGGAGCGCGCAAAATTGTATCGGCTGGTGGAAATCATCGGCCGCTGGTCGATGCTGGACGTATTCGTGGTATCGCTGCTAGCCGGGCTGGTGCAGATTGAAGGATTCGCCCGGATTACCGCCGGTTTCGGCGTACTGGCGTTTGCTTCGGTGGTGGTATTGACGATGCTGGCCGCGCTCAGCTTCGATCCGCGCCTGAGCTGGGACGGGAGCGACGATGCGATTGATAAGAATCAGATTGCAAAGCAAATTGCGAATCAGAACAATAGAAACGAAAGTACAAGATGAGTGATGAAAACGTTCCGCCTAGCGCTCCGCCTCCTGCTATACCACCCTTACCCGAGCCCAGGCTAAGCCGGAAACGCGACTGGCTGCCTTCGCTGATCTGGCTGATCCCGATAGTCGCCGCGGTGGTCGGCTTGACGCTGGTGGTCAAGTTACTGGTCGAACGCGGGCCAGCCATCACCATCACTTTCCGCACGGCGGAAGGTTTGGAAGCCGGAAAAACCAAGGTCAAATACAAGGATGTCGATATCGGCCTGGTGCAGACCATCACCTTGAGCAAAGATCGTTCGCATGTCCTGGCTAACGTGCAACTGTCGAAAGAAGCCGAAAGCTTCACCGCCGCCGACACGCGCTTTTGGGTAGTCCGGCCGCGGGTGGCGGCTTCCGGCGTTTCAGGCCTGGGGACGTTGCTCTCGGGCGCGTATATCGGCGCCGACGCCGGTACTTCCAAGGATAAAAAGGACGAGTTTACCGGGTTGGAAGTACAGCCGATTGTCAAGATCGACGCTTCAGGCAAACAATACATGCTGCACGCTACCGACATCGGCTCGCTGGATATCGGCTCGCCGGTTTATTTCCGCCGGATCAAGGTCGGCCAGCTGGCCGCTTTCGACCTCGACGCAGACGGCAAAGGTGTCACGCTGCGTATTTTCATCGATGCGCCTTACGACAAATTCATTGGCGTCAACACCCGCTTCTGGCATGCCAGCGGTTTCGACATGCAGATCAATGCCAGCGGCTTCAAGCTGCGTACGCAATCGCTGGCAACCGTGGTGCTGGGCGGCATAGCGTTCCAGTCACCGGATAACGAACTGGGCATGACTGCCAAGGAGAACACCACTTTCAACCTGGCCGCAGACGAAGAAACCGCCTTGAAGGAACCGGATGGCCCGTCGGAAACCGTGGTGATGTATTTCAACCAGTCCTTGCGCGGCTTAACGCCTGGAACTACCGTCGACTTCCGCGGCGTGGTCTTGGGCGAGGTCAAATCGATAGGCATAGAATACGACGCCAAACGCCGTGAATTCAGCATGCCGGTGGCGGTGCAGATTTATCCGGAACGGCTGGGGCGCAAGTATGCCGAAGACGAGAAGCACTCGAGCTATACCGCCAAACAGCGTCTGCAATACATGGTCAGCCGCGGCTTGCGGGCGCAACTGCGGACCGGCAACCTGTTGACCGGCCAGTTGTATATCGCGCTCGACTTTTTCCCGAAAGCGCCGCCGGTAGCCATCGATACCTCGAATGCGATAATCGAGTTACCGACCATCCCGAACAGCCTGGATGAAATCCAGTCGCAGATCGCCGAAATCGCCAAGAAGCTGAGCAAAGTGCCATTCGACCAGATCGCCGCCGATTTGCAGAAAACGCTGGGCACCTTGAATCGCACCTTGCTCAATGCCGAACAATTGACCAAGAGCCTGAATAACGATGTCGCGCCGGAAATCACGGCAGCAATGAAAGACGTGCGCACCACGCTGGACAACGCCAACCGCACCCTGTCCGACAACGCGCCGTTACAGCAAGACATCCGCCAGACCTTGCAGGAACTGACGCGCTCGGCAGCATCGGTGCGGGTTTTGACCGATTACCTGGAACGCCATCCGGAAGCACTGATCCGCGGCAAGCAAGAGGGAAATAAATAATGACATCGATCCTATCGACGCGCTTCAGCGCTATCGCCATCGCACTGCTGCTGGCCGGCTGCGCTTCCCCGCCGACGCGCTTTTATACGCTTTCCGCGCCCTTGGCCGCACCTGCGCCCGCGATCCAGAGCGCGCGACTATTCATCGACGTCGCGCCGGTCACCTTGCCGGAACGCCTGGCGCGGCCGCAACTGGTGGTCAGAAGCGCCGGCAGCGCTTCCAGCACCCGGGTTGACATCCTGGAGCAGGAGCGCTGGTCCGCACCGTTCAACAGTGAATTACGGGATGCATTGGCTAGCAGCATTGCCAATCGACTGGGCGCGATCGACGTCAGCCGCAGCGGTCGGCCGACAGATCAGCCGGTCTATCGGATTGCTGTGGAGTTGCGTGAATTTGACGCAGTGCCGGGGGAAAAAGTGCAAGCCACCTACGGCTGGACCATCAGCCGTTCCGACAACAGCCGCAGTAGTGCTTGCCAGTTAAGTGTGACCGAAGCGGTGGCCTCGGGGATTGATGCCTTGGTGCTCGGCGTGCAGCGCACGGTGGCCGATGCGGCCGACGGGATTGCAGCTAATGTCGTGGCGTTCAAGGCGAATACGGCATCAAGCTGCAAAAGCTGACTCGAATTATGAGTTTCGGCTTACAGAAAGTGCCACGCACAAAGTGGCTCCATCAAAAAAATAAAATTGGCACTATATTATAGTGCCGCAATACCCGTAATATTGATTATTAGTCATCATATTAGTTTCACACCATATCAATACTTGCGGAATTGCAATGAAAATCGAAATGGCTCAAGTAGCGATTGTGGACGGTGAGCTCGCCATCAATTTAGCGACTGTGCTGGAAAAAATATCGCAACGCCATGCCGGCACACAGCTCATGGTTTTTCCTGAAACCGTTTTCAGTGGATTTCCGCGCGCAGATAATGTGGCCGCGTTGGCGCAAGCCGTCAGCGGCGAAATGATCGTTCAAGTTCGCGCAGCAGCGCGGCAACATGAAGTAGCGGTTGTACTTGGTTTTGCCGAAGCAAGCGACGATCAATTTTTCAATGCGAGTGTATTGATCGACGCTGCAGGTGAAATTGTCTTACATCATCGCAAAGTACATTTGTGGTCGTCCGATATCGGTATTTTCAGTCCCGGCGATCGTTTCACAACTGCGCAGTGGAACGGTCGCCAGATCGGACTATTAATCTGTTTCGATATCGAATTTCCTGAGTCGGCACGCGCACTCGCAAGTTTGGGCGCGGAACTGATTATCGTCAGCGATGGCCTGATTCATCCCCATGGCGTGGTGCATCAACGCGCACTGGCCGCACGTTCCATGGAAAATCAAGTGTTCTCCGTTCTTGTAAATCGCTGCGGACCAGGTGCCGGCGGAGAATCGTTTGCCGGTGGCAGCATGGTGATCAATCCCTATGGCGACGTCCTTTTGCAAGCAGATGACGGTGTTTCCACCTTGACGGCGCAATTGGATTTCTCTGCGGTGCAAGAGAGCCGGAAAGAATATTGTTATCTCGAGCAACGCCAGGTGACGCTGGCGATGGAAGAGGTAGACACCATCAATCAGCACACACGGACACAGCGCATAAAAAAAACATAAAGACGCACAGCATTACCAAGTGCTATCACGTGCAGCCACCTGCGATCAAATTAAAATAAATCAGGAGAAGACATGACTGTAAATACCCAGGCCATTGACGTGAGTGGCACATCACGCCACACCACTATTGAAGCACATTCGATAGATTACATTCCCGAAGGTGAACGCACATCCAAGGTGCGGGATCAGGGTCCATTCTGGTTTCTGGGTAACTTTCATTTTTTCACGGTATCCATCGGCTTTATCGGCCCGGCAATGGGATTGCCAGCTGGATGGAGTGCACTTGCAGGCGGATTGGGAATTCTGTTTGGCACCCTGTTCATGGCATTTCACGGTTCGCAGGGGCCGCAACTTGGCTTGCCGCAAATGATTCAGTCACGTGCGCAATTTGGCTATCGCGGAGTGGTGCTGGCTTTGATAGGGACTTTGCTGGTGTTCGTCGGCTTCAACGTAGTCAATGCTGCGTTGCTGGGTAGTGGTTTGCAGAGTTTGTTTGGCTGGAAAAGTAGCGTGGTCGCCATTGTTGCGACCGTAATTGCAGCTGTGTTGGCGATTTATGGGCATGACTTGTTGCACAAGGTGTTCAAGTACTCATTCATGATCAGCGTACCGGTGTATGTCGTGCTGACACTGGCTGCGTTGCTGGGATTTGCAAATAACTCTGATGCCCTCATAACGCCCGCTGCAAGCACCGCGACTTTTGGCTGGGTCGCGTTCCTGACGCAATTTGCCGCGGGTGCCAGTTACAATATTTCGTACGCCCCGTATGTCTCCGATTACTCGCGCTATCTACCGCGTAAAACACGTTCATCGGCTTTAATTACAGCAATTGCCGGCGGCGCCTCATTTTCCGGTATTTGGATGATTGCTTTGGGCGCTTGGCTGGCAACCCGTCTGGGCGGCACGGACGCGTTGGTTGCGTTGTATCAGGCTGGCACTAACGTCTTGCCCGGTTTTGGTTATTTGGTGGTAATTGCCTCAGTGATTTCGCTGGTTTCCGTGATGGGATTGAATGCCTACAGCGGCGTGTTGACCGTGCTGACGGGCGTTGATTCGATCCGCAAGATTCACCCGACACCTCGCACCCGAATGATCACTACGGTCGTGGTTGCCGCTGCCTGGCTGGCATTCACGCTGGCGCTAAGCGGCGAGGCGCTGCACTTGCTTGAAGGATTCCTGGCAATCATGCTGTACTTTTTGGTGCCTTGGACCGCTGTCAATCTGGTCGACTATTTCTTCGTGCGCCGCGGTCATTATGCAATTACGCATTTCTTCACACCCGATGGCATTTATGGGGCATGGGGATGGCGCGGAATAAGCGCCTACCTGATCGGCTTTGTCGCAATGATTCCTTTTATTATTGCAGGAGACTTTTATCAAGGACCAATTGCCAAAGCCATAGGTGGGATTGACATAGGTTGGCTGATTGGCTTGATCGTCTCTGGCAGCGCTTATTATTTATTCGCACGCTCACTTGATTTAAAAGCGGAGCAGCCATTTATTGCGCAGAGTGAAAAGGATTTAAATCGTAGTCAAAATCGTACTCAGAACCGCTCGTAACCCAGCAGATAACGCCATTCACCGACCGCCAGGCCAGCCATCGGCAGGCGGCCGATGCGGATGCGTTTGCTGGCGACCACTTGTAGCCCGACCTGATCGCACATATGCACGATCAGGCCGCGCGGCGGCGCCTTGAGGGCGAAACGCAAACGCTTTTCGTTTTGCCAGCTGACCTTGATCGGCGGCAGCGGCTTGCGGTTGAAACTCAGGCCGTGATTCAGTAATTTGAGACCGTCAGGAATGATATCGCCGGCCACTTCGACAATGAATTCATGTTCGATCTTGGCGGCATCGTCAACCAGTTTGCGGGTGATCCGCCAATCCTGAGTAAAAACCAGTAAACCGCTAGCCTGTGTTTCCAACGGTTCGATCAGGTTCAGATTGCTCAGGTGGCGTTTCAGAAAACGTAATTCGGCGCGGTCGTCGGCAGCGCGCTTGTCTGGCACAATCAATTGTGACGCCAACTCGCTCAGCGCCGGGCCTGCAAACAGATCGAGACCGGCCGGTTTATGAAACAGGATGGTCACCGGATCTTGCGGCTCCAATGTGGCGCCCGCCATCAATTCGACCTGTTGCTGCGACCCGATGCGCACCCCTGGCTCCTCCACCACTTTGCCATCGACCTTGACCCATCCGCCCTCGATGTATTGTTCGGCTTCGCTGCGGGAGCAGGAAACCAGGTTGGCGAGATGTTTTGCAAGGCGGATGGATTCGGTCATGTATGTGATCTGGAAGCGGAAAAATTGCGGACGGCCATTGTAACCGTCTTGAGCCTGGCTTATTTGTCAAATTTATTTGTCAAACTTATTTGCGATACAGTTCAGGCCGCGACTTGTTGCGCTGTTCGTAAATCGTCTTGGCGTCTTCGCGCGCGCGCTCCAGCGTACGCATGGCGGGATCGTCGTCATGCAAGGTAAAAAAATCTGCAGCTTGCGCCCGCATCACGTATTTGATCGCGGCTTCATCTTTCAGGTCGTATAACTCGACCATCAAGGTGGTGACTTCGTCCAGGTATTCTTCGTAGGTCATGATTTCACTCCGGTGTCTTAGAACGCATCTCATGGATATGGGTGAAATGAGTTCTAGCCCCGCTCACCTTCATCCACGGTGTTACAGGAAGAGCTTGGCGAGCGTATTTTGCACCAAATAGGCCTTGGGACCAAGCAATCAGCGCGAATGGGTCTTCATCGGCGGCTTCAATGCGACGAATCTTTGCCATAAGCGGGCAGTTTCAGATTTATTGCCTTTTTGATCACATCC
The DNA here is from genome assembly GCF_018304965.1 of Collimonas antrihumi. GTDB lineage: Bacteria > Pseudomonadota > Gammaproteobacteria > Burkholderiales > Burkholderiaceae_D > Collimonas > Collimonas antrihumi. The sequence continues at coordinate 2,724 of NZ_JAGQED010000011.1, read as the reverse complement.
CAACAGATTGCGAGCCAGGATGCAGGACTCGGCCAGTTCGGGATGCAAATCTGCAATCTGCTGCAGCAGCCGGTCGGCCACGCTGCGATCATTGGCGGCACCTAAATCATCTTGCAGATCACCTAGTGCGCCGACATAAGCATGACTGCGTTTAGGCGCCAGATATGCTTCAAAAAATTCCGTGGCATAACGCATTTTCTTGGCGGCGATCCTTATCCGATGACGCCTGGCGGCATCATGCTGTTTGATCCGCCTGCCGCGCTTCAATAATTTTTCCTGCAAACCTGTCAGTTTCTTGAATGCGAATTTCTTCAAAGGCGACGACAGCACAGTCAGTTGTTCTGCGCTCAACTGCTCGCGCCACCGCCGTCCCTCGATCCAGCTTCCAAGCATCAATAGTAAACGCGTATAGGCGCGAGAGTTGACTGCAGTTGCTGCGGCATGGCGATACCTGCCTGCCTCGCTGAAGGTAAGCTGCTGCAAATTTTCCAGCTGCGCCTGGTCCGAACAATGCCTTACCGCATCGGCCAGCGTGGCGATTGCCAGCACTTCCCAATCACGTGCCGGTCCCAGCTTGGCTCCCAGCCAGTCAAGCTGACTCGATATTTCTGGCGGAACCGGAATGATTTTTTTAAACAGGTTGAGCACAGCGCGCAAGCGCCGCAAGCCGACACGCATCTGATGCAGGTTTTCCGGATCGACGCCATGCACAAGCCCATCTTCATTGCCTTGCATGTGTGTCAGGCAGTTGCCGAGCAAGATCTGGAATCCCTGTTCCAACGTCAGCTCGGACGCCAATTTGACAGGTTGCGCTTTCACAGTGGCTGGCGGCTGCGGTGAATGCAGGGCATAGCCGCGCTCGGCCTTGCTGGCATTGGCGGCGCGCAGTGGCACGGTATGTTGCAGTGCCAACGCTAACTCAAACAGGCTCGCCGCAGCGCCGGATTTGAGCTCCAGTTCGATTTCGCTGATCGGCACGCTGCTGTCGCCATGGCGGATTTCGCCCTGATCCAGGGCCAGCTCGACCTCATCCCCTGCCTGCGAGCGCAGTAGCCAGATGGTGCGCCGGAATTGCGTAGTAAATATCGGTTGCAAACGGCTTGCGAGACCTGGGGCGGACAGCAGTTCAGCCACCGGCGTGCCGGACTCCAGCAGTCTCTGCAAGGCGGGCAAATCAGGCGCCGCGCTGCGGATATCCGACTCCCATTCCGGCCGCTGATGCAAGCCCGCAGCAGCCTGGCCGCCGCTCTTGCAAGTCTGGACCCAGCGTGTCCCTACTTTGCGCACCCGCAACGCAGTGTGATTCTTTTGCAGATACAGATCGGGCGTATCAAAGTAAATGCTGGTTAGCTGCCGCGATTGCGGTTTGCCGGTCGCATAGTGTTTTAACAAAGGATGACGCTTGAAGCCGCTGACATCAGCAGGTGCCAGCAATAGTTTTAGTTCGATTTCCATGGCTTAAGCATACTTCTAAGCGATGTATTCGATCAATTATTGTTTTATTGCTCCGAGACAAGTGGTATCAAGCAATATCGGCCGCATTTTTAAAGTTGCTCCACCTGTTTGCCTAAAATTGAGCAATTTGCGCACAGGAGTGTCATACAATATTAACTTGCAAACAACACGGCACCGATAAGGAAAACACCATGGAAATTCGACGGGCAATCCCGGAAGACTACGAACAAATCATCGCGTTGCAATTGGAAAACACGCCAGACAAGCTAAGTGAAGAAGACAAGCTGCAAGGTTTTATCGTCTCCAGCATGAACACGCAGCAGGTGGCCGCCATCAATCAGGCCCTGGGGATTCTGGTGGCGATGGACGGCGAACGACTTGCCGGTTTCCTGTGCATGGCGCCAAGTGATACGCCACCACCGCGCCATCCGGTAGTTGACGCCATGCTCAAGACATTCCCCGAACAGCAGTTCGGCGGCAAAACACTGCAAGAGCAACGCGTTTTTGTTTATGGTCCGGTGTGTGTCGGCAAAGCGTGGCGAGGCCACGGTATTGCAAAAAAACTGTTTGTGGCCGTAAAAGAATATACCCGTGCGAACTACGATGTCGGCGCAGCGTTTATCAATGACCTTAATCCCCACTCGCTGGCGGTTCACGTCCAAGGCTTGAAAATGACAGCCTTGACTCCGTTCAACCTCGATCAAAACAGATATCAGCTTGTGGTATTTTCTACTGCCGAATAGTGCCCGTCAGATTTTAATGCCGTTAAGTTAAGCCACGAACGGTATTCTTTAGATGGACCAATGCGGTCACTCCGTCATCCCCGCGAACGCGCACTGCTGTCCGGAATAATTTTATTGACATTGTCATCAGAATAGTCCTGGCTGGAGTTGTGCTATTTGACTAGCTTCGCGTCTTCGTCGTCGATAGCTTGAATCCTCGGTCGCAGGCCGCTGAAACAGTGTTGCGCGGACAAGACATAAGCATTCCCAAAGGCTCCGTTTTAAACTGTTGCGTTGTTTGTAGAGCGCCACCAACAGGTAGCTGATCAAGGCCGTGAGCAACTGGATGCGTACGGCGTTCTCACTGCGGCCAAGGAACTGTTTTATTTTCAAATGTTGTTTGACCCATTTGAAGAACAGCTCAATGCCCCACCGTTCCTTGTAGCGCTGGGCGATGTCCAGTGCAGAACTGGTCAGGTCGTTAGTGGCCAGCACAAGCGGAGTAGATTTGTTATTGCGAACGATAGTGATACAGCGCAGTGGCTTG
>NZ_JAGQED010000010.1 GCF_018304965.1 Collimonas antrihumi | reverse complement strand
TCAGGTGGTAACAATCTGGCTACTGCTCTGTTCTTAAATGCTTCACTGTATCTTGCCACTTCATTTCCTTTGCGCCCCCGTTGATTAATTTCCTATCGAGGCGACATCTATTCTGGCACGGGGGGCAACCATTGAGTTGGCATTTCTTATATATATACTTCCTGCAATTCCTCCTGCCAAACCAAGCCTTTTAGCCTAATAATTGTTGCCTGCGAATTCGTCGGCAGTTTCTGAAGGACGAAAAAAAGCCCCAAACCATTAGGAATGAGGCTTTTCCCTTGCTTACCTACCAAAAAAAACAACACGATTTGGGAGGGGCTTGTCCATCCGATGGGCTTTTTTGCGTTTATGCGCGGTAATCCCGCAACCGTGATTTATCGTGACCCTCAAGCGCTGCGCTTAACAAAAAACAGCGCCGTCCCCACGCCCATCAACACGCCGCCGAAGAAACGGTTCTGTTTCTTTACTGCGCGCGCATCGCGAAAATAGCCTTGCATGGTCGATGCGGCAAAGGCGTAGCTGTGCATCACCACCAGATCGACGGTACACATGGTCACGGCAAGCAACAGCAGTTGCGGCAGCAGAGGACTTTCGCCGCTGATGAACTGCGGCAGGACCGCCACCATAAAAATAATCCCTTTAGGATTGGTGGCATTGGTCATGAACCCTAGCAGCATGCGCTTGCGCATTGTTGGTGGCGTCGATTGCATGGCCGGCTCAGGCTGCTGGAGCGCAGTAGTGTCCACCTTGGCACGCCATTGGCTCAAGCCCAGGTAAATCAGGTAGAGCGCACCGACCGTCTTGACTACCGTGAACATGGTTTCGGAAGCCAGCAAGATGGAACCCACTCCGGCGCCGGCAACGAAAAGAATCAGCAACAAACCCAACTGCAAGCCAGCGATGGTGGCGGAAGTTTTCTTTACGCCATACGACAAGCCGTGCGACATCGACAACACTGCGCCGGAGCCTGGAGAAATGGCAATCAGCCAACAGGCTGCAAAGAAGGTGAACCAGGTATGGAAATTCATGATCGGAAAAAATAAAAATTAACGGCAGAAGGTTAGCTGCGATTCCTTGCGAGATTCCTGACTATCTACCTTTAGTTGGACGGAACATGATATCACTGCCCGCAAATCCTGGCTGCAGAGCTGATTCCGACGCTCACCAAGCCCTCCGATGCTGCTGGAAATCGAACAAATTTCATCCAATTTCCTCAATCAATCGGATTTTTGTCAAAAAATTTCTACCCCGACAAGAACAGTTGAACATTGCAGGAAGTACTGCTGCAAATTAGCCACAAGGCTTTTAATTGAGAGCCCCCACGCCGTTTTTATTTTCGTTCTTATTTTTTAAAAACTTGAGCTAAGTCAAGGCAGCGTGCCGACCAATGGACGCACTCTGAACCGTCGTACCTAAAATTATTCTATAACGATGGAGACCCTATGACTTTCAAATTGAAGCCGTCGCGAGCGGCAATTGCTGTTGCGTTTTCGATTCCCTCACTGACACTTTGCGGTACCGCCCTGGCCGATCCCGCAACCGACGCCCGTATCGAAGCTCTGGAACAACAGGTAAAGACGTTGATGACAAAGCTTGAGCAGGTGTCCGAGAAAAAAGAAGCCCCCGCCGATGCAGCATCAACCAAAGTGGCATCTGCCATGCCGCAGGCGTTAACCGATCGCGCCAGGAAATTTTTCGAAGCGATTAAAGACGTTGAATTTTATGGCAACCTGGATGTATCGGTCGATGCCAGCACCAAGGGATTGCAAAATTCCTATAACGATGTAGGCGGCGGCCGGGTTGTCTCTCCGGTTGGACACAACGGCTGGCAAGGCGATCTGTCCACCAATCTCTCCTATGTCGGTGTACGCGGCAAACATCCGATCAACGATACCTTGTCGCTGGTATATCAACTCGAAACGCAGATCGACGTCACCGCTACCGCCGGCTCAGCCAACTCCACCAGTGCGCAGGACACGACAGTAAAAGGTGCGCTGACCTCGCGCAACAGCTATCTCGGCGTGGCCGATGCCAGATGGGGCGCGGTTAAACTCGGGAAGACCGACGCTCCCTACAAGACTTCCACCACCCGCATGAATCCGTTCTCGGGCATGTGGGGCGACTACTCGGTCATCATGGGCAATAGCGGCGGCGACAACCGTGTCGAATTCGGCACCCGCCTCGATCATGCGTTGTGGTACGAATCGCCTAAGTGGCACGGATGGAGTTTTAATGCGCTGATATCGCCGGGCCAGAACCGCGGTTACGAAAACTCGATCCAGGCCAGCGGCGAATCCAGCTGCACCGGCGGTAACATCCCTGGCAGCGGCGGCGGCCCGATCGCTTGTATCGACGGTAGTTACGGCAGCGCTTACAGCGCCAGCGTGTCCTATGAAAATGGGCCGTTGTATGTGACCGGCGCTTATGAACTGCACTCCAGGGTCAACCGCACCGGCGACGTATCCGGCACGCCGCAAGCACTGGCGAGTCCGACCGGGCTCGATCCTAACGATGTCGGCAACGAATACGCTTACAAGATCGGCGCTCAATATTCGTTCCCGACAAAGACCACTGTCAGCGCCATCTACGAGGTCATGCGCAGGAATATCCCGGCGTACCTGGCCGAGCAAAACGAGCGCTCGCGCAATGGATACTGGCTGGCATTGACGCAAGAACTGACACCGGACGACAGCCTCTCTATCGGCTGGGCGCACGCCAACGCTACGCCGGGAGATCCGGGCCAGCACAATACCAGCGCAGCTGACGGCATCGGCACAATCAATCCGGATAATGCCGCCAATATGTACACGGTGGCTTATAAACACAAAATCGACAAGCAAACCACCTGGTATGCGAACTATGCGGTGACAGCTAATCACGCGTTAGCCCATTACGACCTCGGTGCGGGTGGACGCGGCGTGACTGCCGATTGCCACGACGGCCAGACGATCGCATCAGGTGCGCCGAACTGTTATGCAGGTGGGCGTTTACAAGGCGTATCGGCTGGTGTGAACTACAAGTTCTGATTGCCGATTGCGGACTGGTTAGAACGGCTTGCCGCGGATGGCTATCTCATCAGAGATAGCCATCTTTTTCTTTAGAAATTAGCGCACCGAACGATAAGGCTGGCTGCGCCCGCGCTTGCTTAGAACCAGTTGCCAGAGCTGTCCCTGGCCTGAACGGAAAAACCCGGCCGAAGAGAGTATGAAATATTTCCACATGCGATAGAAACGTTCGTCGTATTTGGCTGACAGCTGCGGCCACGCCCGTTCGAAGTTGTCCCACCATGCCATCAGGGTGAGATCGTAGTCGCGGCCGAAATTGTGCCAGTCCTCGATCAGAAAGCGCCCTTCCAGCACCTCTGTGATTTCCCTGGCGGACGGCAGATGGCCATTGGGGAAAATGTATTTATCGAGCCAGACATCCCGCTTCTTTTCAGTCACGTAATTACCGATGGTATGCAATAGAAACAAGCCCTCTGGCGCCAGCAGTTTTCCCGTAACATCGAAGTAAGTGGCGTAATTTTTTGCGCCGACGTGTTCGAACATGCCGACTGAAACAATCTTGTCAAATCGCCCGCTGAGCTGCCGATAATCGGTCAGTTCGATTTTTACCTGCAGTCCGGTACAACGTTCCTGCGCAAGTTTTTGCTGCTCTTTCGAAATCGTGATGCCAACCACTTCAACCTGATATTTTTCAGCGGCATAACGCGCCAGCCCGCCCCACCCGCAGCCGATATCCAGCAGGCGTTCACCCGGCTTCAATTCCAGCTTCTGGCAAATCAATTCCAATTTATGCTGCTGCGCTTCTTCAAGGTTGCTGGCGCGCGCCCAATAACCGCAGGAATACATCATGCTCGAATCGAGCATGCTTTCGAACAGATCGTTGCCGATATCGTAGTGCTGCTCGCCGACCTGGAATGCGCGGCTCCTGGTTTGCAGGTTGAAAAAATTCTGCCGCAGGATTTCCAGGAAAAATTTGATCTTTGCGGGGCCGACAACCGTTTGTTCAAGATCGTGACTGGTGACCCTGAAAAAGAATTCATCCAGGCTGGCGCAATCCCAGTCGCCATCCATGTACGACTCGCCGATGCCGAGCTCCCATTTGGAAAACATCTTTTGAAAGAAAATCGGATCGTGGATTTGCATATCCCATGGCTGATCGCCGTTCAACCGGATGCCCGCATGCTCAAACAACTGCCGGATGATCTTTGGCGCGTTTGCGTTCATGTCAAACGTTGCCGGGATGGTCTTGCCGATTTCCACTTTATCCATGTAGTACTTTCCTCTAAGGTAATTATGGAACAGCTTTTTTATCGATGCAAACGGGGGAGTTATCGAGTCAATTCAAATCAGTTCGAGTCGGTTGGCGGCCACGGACATAATGGCCTCAGCTTGCGGGACGCCGCAGGAACGCCAGCAGCAGACCAAAGCCGATCATCAGCGAGCCGCTGGCGCGGTTGAACCAGCGGAATCGTCCGCCGGTATTGGTGAGTGACCCCAGCCTGGTGCCGATAGCGGCGTAGATGGCGATCGCTATCAGTTCAAACAACAGGAAAGTTGCGCCCAGCACGATGAAGCTGGTGGTATAGGCCGAACGATCGACGAATTGGGGAAAGAACGCCGTGAAGACGAGGATCGCCTTGGGGTTTCCGGCCGCTACCAGGAATTCTTGCTTGGCTAAGCGACGCAACTTGTCAGCCGGAAGTTCGAGGCGGGTTTTAACATTATCAGCATTGCTGGCGGATCCCGACAGTTCGATCGGAGCAGACCGGAACAGTTTTATGCCCAGCCATACCAGGTAAGCAGCGCCGGCAAATTTCAATATCGTGAACAGCGTTTCCGACGCAATCAGCAGCGCGCCAAGGCCAAAGCCTGAGATGGCGATCATGACAGCAAAGGCCAGCAATCGTCCGAACGCCGCGAGAATGGAATAACGCATGCCATCGCGCGCGCCATTGGACAAGGACAGCACGTTATTCGGACCGAAAGCCATATTGATGGCGAAGCAGGCTGGTACGAAAAGCCAATAATTTTGAAATGACATGGCAAGTATCTCTGTTTAAAATTCCAACTGACAAGCCCTGGTAATTCAAGCCTGTTCCCGAACGGGTCTGCCGTAAATATACGCGTGAATCCGGCGATTGGCACATCGTTCTTTACAACAAAACCGGCAATGTAATAAATATTAGCAACCTGCTCCAATGAAACTGGTTACGCTTGTGAGCCACGCGTGTCAGCCACACTTATCTCATGTCGAGTGGAGTACTCCGAAGCGGCGGTGAAAATGCCTGGTCAAGCTCCACCAGATCCTGCGCGGTGAGCATGATCTCTAGCGATGCGTGATTCTCGCGGACGTGCGCCGGATCGACTGCCTTTGGAATCGCAATGACATGCTGCTGCCGTAGCAGCCATGCCAGAGCAATCTGGGCCGGGCTGGCGCCGTGGCGGCTGGCGATCTCTTTCAGATGCGGATTGCTCAACAGCCGCCGCTGCTCGTTGGCGGAAGACTCCAGTGGCGAGTACGCCATCACGGGTACGGCGTGCTCACGGCACCAGGGTAGCAAATCCCATTCGGCGCCTCGCCGCATCAGGTTGTAAAGTATCTGATTGGCCGCGATCTGCTCGCCGCCAGGCAGTGCGCTCGCTTCAAACATATCGCTTCTATCGAAATTGCTGACACCGAAATCGCGTATCTTTCCTGCCTTCTTGAGCGATTCGAGCGCTTCAAGCGTTTCCGCCAGTGGAACCGAACCGCGCCAATGCAGCAAGTAGAGATCAAGATAATCGGTGCCGAGCCGCCGCAAGCTGCGCTCGCAGGCTGCCTGCATCCCGCGTCGATCAGCGTTATGCGGATATACCTTGCTGACCAGGAACACCTCGGCGCGCCGCCCCAGGATTGCCTTGCCCACAATATCTTCGGCGCCGCCGTCGGCATACATCTCAGCGGTATCGATCAGGGTCATGCCGAGATCCATGCCCAATCGCAGCGCGTCAATCTCTCGTTTTTTCTGAACCGGATCTTCTCCCATGTACCAGGTTCCCTGCCCTAATACCGGTATTGCGCGGCCTGAAGGTAAAAGCAAAGTTTTCATGATCGGCTCACTCTTAAGAAAAAAGAAATGTTCACCTTGGCTGCAAAACCGAGAGAATCAGGTCGACCTGCTTTTCCGTGACGCGTGGTCCATCCAAGGTGGAATAACCAACCCAGGCCCAATACGCCCAGCGCCCGAGTGTCGTCGCCTGGTCTTTTTTCCAGCCGACATCACTCAATAATTTATCCAAGTAGTCGATCCGCTTTTGATCCACCCGCGCTTGTATCGCGCAGGCATGCTGGTTGTTCGGAGACCAGGAGCGTATAGCCCTGGCCAGCGTAAAATCCGCCGCGACGGAACCGATGAACCATTTGCGCAGTTTGCCAGCGGCGTCGCCCCCCCCATCCCGTCAACACAGGCAATCGCATCCTGCGTGTGACCTTGCTCCCATTCCTCTAGCAAGGCGGACTGGTATTCCTCCAGGTTTTTAAAATGCCAATAGAAGCTGCCTTTGGTGACGCCCCGTCGCTGGGTAATCGCCATGATGCGCGAGCTGACGCCAGAAGTCGAGCTGGAATGGAGAGCGGATCTTGAACAGGTTTTTTTCGCGCGTATCCAGCTCGGCAATGAAGCCGTCTGGTTTCACAAAACCTCGCGCACGATTCGCCTGCTGGTCAAAGATCGCCAGGCGGCGCGGGCCAGCGCCCATAAAATCCTGGAATGGCCGTTCGAACGTGTGGTGGTTGCGCACGATACCATCGTCGAACAAGACGCGCACGAAGCGGTAGAAAAAGCTTTCGCTTACTTTGACAAATAATCCCGTGCTTGCCTGATGGGGGGAACTGCGGCGCGGCTGGGATTTTTGCACGCGCCATTCTTATGGGCATACTGGCGAGCGCTCTCGACTAGAGCCGCCGGCGTGCCAGATATAACTTATTTCTAACTTATTTCTAACTTATTGCTAACTACTCGCTAATTTATTTCTGTGCATCGCCGATTTTTTTCGACAGAAAGAAACGCAGGGCAAAAGCAGCGATAACGGCGAGTAATGGCAGGGTTTGAATGATGTTCATGGGCAGGGCTCCGAATAAATTAACTGTGTTGATGCATCGCAGCATATAAAAACGGGGCACTTATTGCCAATTGTTATTTCTGATTCCTTATATGAGCTTCATGAATATCACTGTGATTGTCGAATCAGTCTCACAATATAAAAAGCCCGCTATCTTTAACGATGCGGGCTTTCCCTGTCTCCTCACCTCTAGAGAGATGGACTCTTTTTTGCGTGAAGCGATACTGAGCCAAAAAACTTTAACCGTCATCATGCACCGCAACATAGCGTTGTTTTGCACCAACATGGAAAGATACCGCTTGTATCCTTATACGTTTTTCGCGTACCGATAGCGATATTCATCGCTGTTGGCATCTTTAAAATAATCCGAGTCAGATAAATAGTGTTGCCTCTGCCGGGTTCGCATCACCTTCCCTGCCGGATGAAATCTACCGCCTTCTCGGCAATCATGATGGCAGGCGCGTTGGTATTGCCGCCGATTAGCGTGGGCATGATCGATGCGTCCACTACCCGCAAACCCTGGATGCCATGGACCTTCAATGTCGGATCGACAACGGCGGCCTGATCGACGCCCATCTTGCAGGTGCCGACCGGATGGTAAACCGTATCGACATAAGTCCTTAATGCAGAGCGTATCTGTTCATCCGATTGCACATCTGCAGTACGCATGTCACGCGTGCTGTAACTGGCCAGCGCCGGCGCCTCCAGCAATTTGCGCGTCATCTTGAACGCATCGACCATGTCTTCCAGATCTTGCGGATGATCCAGGAACTTGGGATCGATCAGCGGCGCATCCTGCGGATTGGTATTGCGTAAGCGGACATCGCCTTTGCTCTGCGGCCTCAGCAGACAAACATGACAGGAAAAGCCGTGGCCGAGGCGCAGCGTTCGCGCATGATTTTCAACGCCGGCCATGACAAAATGCAATTGCAGATTTGGCGCAGGCAAATCGGGCCGGGTCTTCAAAAAACCGCCGCATTCGGCAAAGTTACTGGTGAACATGCCACGCCGCTCACGGCGAAAACGCTGCAGCTCCTTGAGCATGCGGAGCGATCCGCTGGCCGAAATGCCGAAAGTATCCAGACTGTCGGATTTATGGCAAAACACGAAATCGGGATGATCTTGCAGATTCTTGCCGACGCCTGGCAAATGATGTTGCACCTGAATACCTAGCTTGCGCAGCTCGGTGCCGTCGCCAATGCCCGACAGCATCAGCAGTTGCGGCGACTGGAACGCGCCGGCGGAGAGAATCACCTCACGCCTGGCACGCAGCACCCGCAATTTGCCGCCCTGCCGGACTTCCACGCCGGCTACGCGTCCCTGCTCGATGATAAGGCGTTCAGCATAGGCGCCCGTTTCCACGCAAAGGTTGCTGCGTTGGCCCATATGCGGCATCAGGTAAGCGCGCGCAGCGCTCCAGCGTTCGCCATTTTTCTGGGTAACCTGGTAGACACCCAAGCCCTCCTGATGCTCGGCGTTGAAATCCTCGCTGAGCGGATAACCGGCCTGGCGTGCGGCTTCCAGGTAGTGCAGATGGATAGGATTGTCGGTGCGCAGATCGCTGACCCATAAGGGACCATCCTGGCCGTGCCAGACATTGGAAAACCGTTCGTTGTGCTCCGACTTTTTAAAGTACGGCAACACATCGTCGAAGGACCAGCCGTTGTTGCCGAGTTCGGCCCAATGATCGTAATCGGAGCGATGGCCGCGAATATAGACCATGGCATTGATCGCCGACGATCCGCCTAGTGTCTTGCCGCGCGGCTGATAGCCGCGGCGGCCGTTGAGTCCGGCCTGCGGCACGGTTTCGAAAGCCCAGTTGTTGAGCCCGGCCGGCACCATGGCAAGTGCGCCAACCGGCATCTTTACAGCCCAGCTGTCGCCACTGCCGCCTGCCTCCAGCAAGCAGACCGACAGCTCCGGATCTTCTGTCAGGCGGCCCGCCATCACACTCCCGGCCGACCCGCCGCCCACCACCACAAAGTCAAACTCATCGCTCACTATGCGTCTCCAGTTCCGGATACCGTTCCGGATACCGCTCCGGATATATTTATACGTTGCAGATCGACAAGCCTGCCAGCGGACAAATTTAACAGCTACGGGATGATCACGCCATGCGACGAATTAGAGCATTTGCTTCAATTACGCAAAATATCCAGTCGATTGCACAAGCGATGCGACCGATATAATCGATTCACAGCAGATTCAATGTGCCTTCGACATGACTACCAGCCATTTGCGAAATAGCAATATTTCCAAATGTCCGGCCTGGATGCCGGCATTGCATTCGACCACGGGATTGCTTCTGTAGAGGCGCTTGTAGAAATCGCGGCAGATGAACAACTCACGCTTGCCGAAACGCATCAGGATTGAGGAAGGGGTAGACTCCATACCAAAGCGGGAGCCGGAGGTAATATCCAAGTTCGTCATGGCAGCAATTCCAATCTCGTTGAAGGGAAGTTCACTGTACCACAACTACTGTATATGCATACAGTAAAATGCGATGTGTCTGTTTTTAGTCACGCCGCAAGCCGGCCATCGGCACAACTTGCGGCTGGGTGATTTGCGTGATTCAACGGCTCAGCGCCGGCTCAACGCACTGGCCAAATCAACGACGCCAGCCGCGATCATGGTCATAGTAGCGATCATGCCAGCCGCGTCCGCCGCGCCAATAACCCGGGCGACCGTAATAAGCCGGCGGGTAATAACCTGGGGCTCCGTACACTACTACCGGTGGCGGTGCCACATACACTGGTGGCGGAGCGTAATAGACCGGCGGCGGGTTGTAATAGACCGGTGGTGGCGGGTAGTACGCAGGCACACCGATATTCACCGACCAATGTGCTCCAGCGAACGCCGGGGTTGCCGAAAACGCGCCGACGGCAAGCAATCCTAGCAGGGCAACGCGCATGGGGTTTTTCATGGCAGTTCTCGATGGCTTTGAGTTAAACATGCCTATATTTAACCTAATTTTCGAGCGTCCTGCCATGCACAAGTCGTAAGGCCTGTAACAACATGTATCACAATGCCTGCATTGTGGTTTTTTGTGCACATGTAAACGTGGATGTGGACCTGGAGTTAGTCGATGGCAAGGTCCTGGCGTTTGTATCTTGCGATTCTTATCAGTCCTTGCGCAATCAGGAAAAGCCCCGCCAACAACATGACAGCATTAGCCATCACCCGCGGGTACCCCAACACCGTGACATTCAGGAAGGGATAGGGATAAAACCCCGAGAGGCTGCCGCGCACCATCGCCATCACGAAATAGGCCAGCGGGTAGATCAGCCATAAAAGACTGTCTTTTGCCTGCAAGCCGTTCTTCACTGCAAACAGCAGCCAGTACAAGGTAAACAGCAAGGGGACGACGGTATGCAAGCCTTCGTCCGCGATTCGATGCAAGCCGGTGAACGGGGCATGATTGCGCAGCAAGAGGTTGTAACCCAGGCCGACAAAAATGATATACAGGGCCAGCGCGGTCAGCACCCCGGGGCGCGAGAAGAAGCGGCCTGGCGTAGATTCCGGCTTGAGCAACAGCGACGTGCAACAAACCGCCAGCAGGATATTGGTCAGGATCGTCAAAAAGCCGAACATGCGCCACACTGCCTCACCGTATGTCATGCCCTTGGCTACCAAGGCAGGAATTGAAATGGAAAATTGGGCGGCAATGGAAAACCATGCGATCAGCGTGATCAGCAGCAGCAGCAATTGCGGCGTGACAACTTTTCTCATAGACAATTTCCGAGGTATTTTGGTACTACGCCAGGGTCATACACAGGCCATGCTTCAGGAAACAATGCCTTGATCGACGCTCAACATGCGCTCCACATAGCGTGCGATCAGATCGACCTCCAAATTGACTTGCTTGCCAACCTGCAGATGTTTTAAGGCGGTCACTTCAATCGTGTGGGGAATCAGGTTGATCGAAAACAGGCAGCCGTCGGCTACATCGTCGACCCGGTTCACCGTCAGCGAAACGCCGTTGACCACTACCGAGCCTTTATAGGCAAAGTATTTGGCTAGATCGCGCGCAGCCTTGATCACCAGTTCCCAGGACTCGCCCACCGGCTCGAATTTCTGCACCAGCCCGAGGCCGTCGACATGGCCGGATACCAGATGGCCACCCAGGCGATCGGCCAGGGTCAGCGCCTTTTCCAGATTGACTTCACCGCTGGCGTCGAGGCCGACGGTGCGATTCAGGCTTTCGCGCGAAACGTCGACTTCAAAGCTGTTGGCGGTCTTTTCGACCACGGTCATGCAGGCGCCATTCAAGGAAATCGAATCGCCGAGCGCGACGTCAGCCAGCGACAAAGCGCCGGCGTCGATCTTCAGCCTGACGCCATCCTCGGCGCTGGAGCCGAGCGGTTTAACGGAAGTGATTTTGCCGACGGCAGCAACGATACCAGTGAACATGATAGTGATATTAAAATTAATGGAATCGTGCAAGGATACGCAAATCCTCGCCAATCTGCTTGATTTGATGAAATTTCAGAGTCAGCTTATCCTGTAGATTCTCCAGCGCTGGCAGGCTGAACATGCCGCGGCCGTCGCCCAGGATGGACGGCGCCAGATAGACCAGCAATTCGTCGACGCAATGTTCTCTGATCAGGGAAGCATTCAGCTTGGACCCGGCTTCGACATGCAACTCATTGATCTGGCGCTTGCCGAGTTCAAGCATGACTTGCGGTAAATCGACCTTGCCGCCGGCGTTCGGCAGCACCACTACCTCCGCTCCCTGTTGCTCCAGCAACGCCTGCTTTTCGGCATCGACCGTGGCGCAGAAAATCAGGTTGCCGCCGCCGACCAGGATCTTTGCATCCGGGCTGATGCTTAATTTACTATCAACGATGACGCGCAATGGCTGCCGCAGCAGTGGCTGCCACGCCAGCTGCACGGTACGCACCGTCAATTGCGGATTATCTTCCTTCACCGTGCCGATACCGGTCAGGATGGCGCCGGCGCGGGCGCGCCACATATGGCCGTCGTCACGCGCTGCCTGCGAAGTGATCCACTGGCTTTGGCCGTTATGCAGCGCAGTCTTGCCGTCCAGGCTGGCGGCTACTTTCAGCCTTACCCAGGGTTTACCGGTTTGCATGCGCGTAAAAAATCCGATGTTCAGCTCACGCGCCTGTGCCGCCAGAACGCCCGATTCGACCGCTATCCCTGCCGCTTGCAGGCGCGCCTTGCCCTGCCCTGCCACCAGCGGATTGGGATCGTCCATGGCCGCCACCACCTTGGCCACCCCGGCCCGCACCAAGGCATCGGCGCACGGTGGCGTGCGGCCGAAATGGCTGCATGGCTCCAGCGTGACATAGACGGTGGCGCCGCGCACATCGTGGCCTTTGGCCGCGGCGTCCTGCAGCGCCTGGATCTCGGCATGGTTGCCGCCCGGCGGCTGGGTAAATCCGCTGCCGATAATCTGGCCGTCCTTGACGATCACGCAGCCGACGGCGGGATTAGGCGCACTCGACAGCTGGCCGTTTTCGGCGAGCTGCAAGGCTTGCGACATCAACAATTCAGCCGGGGTCATGGGTTGAGCCCGAAAGTAAGCCTGGAGATCATGTGGAAGCCATAAGTAAAAGATATGCGGTGATTGTACAAAATATGCCGGAACCACCGTTAATTAAAATGCGATGCGGGGTATTACCCGGATTTCAACCGGATTTCAAGACGGCGGGACCAGACTGGCAGCCGCGCTATTGCGCACAGCGACGACCCGCCTGAATACAGCGCGCAACTTGCGATCACTCGCTAGCCTGGCGCTGCCACTGCAATCGATATAACGCTGCGGTTCGATGGAGAGACTGCGTTCGCCGAACAGCAACAAACACAGCTGGACGCTGACGACTCTGCCCCAGTTCTGATACTGGTCGTCGGACAAGCTTGCCACCTGCGTCGCGTTCAAGAACCGACTGACGCTCACATCGTTGAGCGCCGCTACGCCATACATCAGTTGCATGTCTTCGACATTATTGAGGATCGGTTGCGCACTGTTGTTGCCATTGCCCTGGCAATACAAAGAATTAGCGCTGGCGCCCGCACGTGTGGCAACAAAAAAGAGGTTGCGCGCAATGCGGACATGTGACGCCTGCAGGTGTGCCGGATGGCCGGGCGGTACTGCGCTCAGGTCAACTCCCACGCCATTGCAGTCGACACCGGCGCCACTGGCCGCATCGACATGATCGTCCAGCCGGTAACTGACTTCAAAACCAGCCATCCCCGGATTTGCGCTACACGAGAAATCTTTCCCCGGCGCCAGCGGTTTGACGAAACCATTTTCACAGCCGCGCAAGCCTTGCGCGGGCGTGCCGTCAGCAAGTATGAAATCGGTGATCGCCATGGCGCCCGCAGCACCCGCCGACGAACTGACAGAGACCAGATTGCCAAACCCCGCCTGCCGCAAATCCCTTTCCATCAATCTCATGGCGTAGTTGCCATCCTGATACAGACGCCTCTTGTCTTCGCTCACACGAAAACTGGCGCTACTGCCAAGATAAAGCGTCGTGCTCACCAACAGCACGCCGGAAGCAATCGCCATTGCCACCAGCATCTCCACCATCGAAAAACC
This sequence comes from Collimonas antrihumi, assembly GCF_018304965.1. Lineage (GTDB taxonomy): Bacteria > Pseudomonadota > Gammaproteobacteria > Burkholderiales > Burkholderiaceae_D > Collimonas > Collimonas antrihumi. Next base: position 123,279 of record NZ_JAGQED010000010.1, on the reverse strand, counting down.
ACTCTGAAATCGCCCCTGTTGCGCTCGCTTTTGGCAGATGGCGGCAATGATCAACATTCGCCGCCATCCATCTTGACGCTAACGCGGCCGGAACTGGCGATGCACACCGTGCGCACAAACTCGCTGTTGTGGCTGAACACCACGTGGGTGAAGCTGCTGCTGGCGTTACCGGTGCCGTTATAGGTAATCGACCTCCTGCCGGCGTTGGCTTGCGTATTGTCATCCAGCGCACCTTGCCGCAGCAATATTTTGCGGCTATCGGCGACCATCACCAACCAACCGGCGCCCCAGTCGCCTGCGGCATGTTTGCCGGTGGCCGCCGCACTGCATATGGCGTCGGCGGAGTCGGCATTGATGCTACGACAGACCAACACCGCCCGGCCCCGCTGGATTGCCTCGCTGCGCACCAAGGTGAGTGCGGCGATGAATTGACTGGTTTCCGCAGATAGCCGGTTCTGGATCACAAACGCCCGCATGAATGGCAAAGCCAGGCTTAACAGGATGCACATGATCGCCAGCGTTATCATGGCCTCGATCAGGGTCATGCCTGAAGCCATGCCTGAATCTGGCGCAAACACGCGCATGGTCGAACGTTGCAAACGCATAGGTGGTCCCGGTTATTGTCTTTGTGACATTTTCAATAACCATTCTTGCAAAAAAATAGCGCCGATCAGAGCGGCGCTAGCTTTTTTAAGAATTTACTTTCTACTTCCTACGGCTGGGCGGCCCGGAGAATTCTTCAATCATGCATTGTTTTTTTTCGGATCAAACTGCGACACTAATATTTAATAGAAATCCAATCACGGAACCATCCGGAAATTCCATTTTGTTTCTCTTTGGGGATTCGTACGCCTCGGTAGCGCATAACTAAATCCACAACCTCCCCAATGGTAGCAACAACACCCCATTCGGCTTGCGTTAAACGCATACCAAAATATTTCTCCACCTCGATAATGAAAAAAGAAACGTCGTCAGAATCTGCCTTGAACTCATATACCAAATGCGTATTTTCGTGAATTTGATCTTTAGGAATACAACCAATTCCGTCAACATAAAGACCAATGATTACTGAAAGGACTTCATCTCTGGTTTGATCATTTTCCATCGCGCGCCTCTAAAGCACACATGCCTATGCTTACAACGTCATAAACAGCAAATCCAACCGCTACAAAAGGCATAGACCGGCCGACAATACCAAAAACACGCTTAGTTCCAAATAGTGCTCTTGCTGACTTTGCCATGGACGAAGGAACGAACGCCCTTGGGAAAAATTTATAGCCATAGTGGCTTATGACATTAGTAGTTTTGCTACTTCCATGTGAGACAAAATAACCCCTTTTTAATTTACTTATGGGTATTCCTGCCGCCCCGGAAAGAGTTGCAAGAGCAGTTATTCCGTAGTGATCCTTTGCACAACTCCAAAGATCATCAATCGTCATGTCCGGAATTTGCACGTCGGGAATCGGCGTTTTTATTAGATCATAACTACCATCATCATTCACTAAAGCCATCGCCCCACTGTAGCCAGTCAACATTGAAAAATCATTAGAAAGCCTGCCGGTGTTTAGCTTAGAAAATGAAGGTGGGATATTCAGAGTGTGCACTCCCTCAAAAATCGCTGCCCGCAAAGATGTTTCTTTCATGAACAGTCCCCGTCTATTTATGGCTCGTTAATAGTGTCTTTTAAATAATATCATTATCGCAATCATTCTCGCAAAAAAAATAGCGCCGATCAGAGCGGCGCTAGTTCTTTTAAGAATTTACCTCCTACTTTCTACGAGTTGGCGGCCCGGAGAACTCTTCAATCATGTTCTGGAACTCCGCAACGTCTTCAAAACTCTTGTAGACCGATGCAAAACGGATATACGCAATCTTGTCCAGGCGCTTCAATTCGCGCATGACCAGTTCGCCGACATGACCTGAGAGCACTTCACGCTCGCCGCTGGACAGCAGTTTTTCCTTGATGCGCTGCAATGCCTCGTCCAGCGCCTCGACCGATACCGGGCGCTTGCGCAAGGCCAGCATCAGGCTGGCGCGCAATTTGAGCGGGTCGAAATCGGTGCGGCTGCCGTTCTTCTTGACGACCACCGGCATCGCCAGTTCGATCCGTTCAAAGGTCGTGAAACGTTTGTCGCATTGCATGCAACGGCGCCGGCGACGGATCGAATCTCCCTCTTCCGACACGCGCGTGTCGAGTACCTGGGTTTCTTCATGCTGGCAGAATGGACATTTCATGATGGCAGTAATCCGAAGGTTATTGCGGCGGGCAGTGTCGGCAGTTCCATCTCTACATTATTCCTTTTTGGGGCCTCGCGTCTATGCGTCTATGCGTCGATCTTATGCGAAGCACACCACCACTAATGGAGCATGGGCCCGTGCAGATTTCAAGCTGCGCCGGGCCCACGTTTCTACTCAATTACCGACAAGCTCTGCAGCGCATCGGCAATCAGTGCATCAAGCTGCATACACCGGGAAAGCGTCAGTCAGTTTCTTGACTTCGGCCTTGACCCGTTCGATGGTCGCTGCGTCATGCGGATTGTCGAGCACGTCGGCGATCAGGTTGCCGACCTTGGTTGCTTCCGCTTCCTTGAAACCGCGGGTAGTGAACGCCGGGCTGCCGACACGGATGCCGGAAGTGACGAATGGCTTTTCCGGATCGTTCGGGATGGCGTTCTTGTTGCAGGTCATGTGCGCTGCACCGAGAATCGCTTCGGCTTCCTTGCCGGTGATTTTCTTGGCGCGCAGGTCAACCAGCATCACGTGCGATTCGGTACGGCCGGAAACGATACGCAAGCCACGTGCGATCAGTGCTTTCGCCATGGCGTCGGCGTTCTTTACGACTTGTTGCTGATAAGCCTTGAATTCAGGCGTCAGCGCTTCCTTGAACGCTACTGCTTTACCAGCGATGACGTGCATCAGCGGGCCGCCTTGAATGCCGGGGAAAATCGCCGAATTGATGGCTTTTTCAAACTCGGCCTTCATCAGGATGATGCCGCCGCGCGGGCCGCGCAGGGATTTATGGGTAGTCGAAGTCACGAAGTCGGCATGCGGCACCGGGTTCGGATATTCACCGGCGGCGATCAGGCCGGCGTAGTGCGCCATGTCGACCATGAAGTACGCGCCGACCGCTTTAGCCACTTTAGACATGCGCTCGAAGTCGATGCGCAAAGCGTAAGCAGAAGCGCCGGCGATGATCAGCTTTGGTTTCTTTTCGTGCGCCAGGCGTTCAAACGCTTCGTAGTCGATTTCTTCTTTTTCGTTCAAGCCGTAGGAGACCACGTTGAACCACTTGCCGGACATGTTCAATGCCATGCCGTGCGTCAGGTGGCCGCCTTCAGCCAGCGACATGCCCATGATGGTGTCGCCTGGCTTGAGCATCGCGAAGAACACGCCCTGGTTGGCTTGCGAACCGGAGTTCGGCTGCACGTTGGCGGCTTCGGCGCCGAACAATTCTTTCACGCGGTCGATCGCCAGTTGCTCAGCGATGTCGACGAATTCGCAACCGCCGTAGTAACGCTTGCCTGGATAACCTTCAGCGTACTTGTTGGTCAGCTGCGTGCCTTGCGCTTCCATCACGGCAGGCGAAGTGTAGTTTTCCGAGGCGATCAGCTCGATATGCTCTTGCTGGCGGTGATTTTCTTTCTGGATGGCGCTCCACAATTCTGGATCGACATTGGCGATAGTGTGGTTTTTTTCGAACATGTGATACTCCAATCGATAAGGTTGAGCCTAAATCGAATGAGGGCCAGAAATAAGGGGAAATGCGGCAGCCTCAGTCGTACTTTCCATTCGGGCTGCCCAGGCGTACGGCGGATGAAATCTCACGCTTCCCGGTGGATGCCCACCTTTTGCCGAAGCCGCCACGATCTTATGAATCCGCGCGGTGCGGTTTTTTCGCCAGTCACGTGAGACGAAATGGAGCCGCCATTGTAAGTCAAGCCCCCAATTTCAGCAAGATTGGCGCACAAACACCGGGCGTGTTCCGATAAAGCAGCCAAGCTACAGATATTCGGCGAGCAGCAATGGATCAGACCCGAGATTGGGCTACAATTTCCAACTTAGCAAATCGCAACAACAGGAGCATTGACCATGATTGTCTTGATTACTGGCGCAACATCTGGCTTCGGTGCCGAAATGGCACATAAATTCACTAAAAACGGTCATCGTGTCATCGCTACAGGCCGCCGTAAGGACCGCTTGGACCAGTTGGCAGCCGAATTGGGCGCTGCAGTGCTGCCGATCGTCATGGACGTCACCGACAAGGCTTCGATCAGCGCCGCGCTGGCTGCGCTGCCGCCGGAGTGGCAAGAAATCGATGTGCTGGTCAACAATGCCGGTCTGGCGCTGGGCGTGGAAGCGGCGCAGCAAGCCTCGCTGGATGAATGGGAAACCATGATTGAAACCAATTGCAAGGGATTGGTGACCATGACTCGCCTGGTGTTGCCCGGCATGGTGGCGCGCGGACGCGGTACTGTGATCAACCTCGGCTCTATCGCCGGCGAATATCCTTATCCCGGCGGCAATGTGTACGGCGCCACCAAGGCCTTCGTCAAGCAATTCACCTTGAATCTGCGGGCCGATCTGGTCGGCACCGGCGTACGCGCAACCGATATTGCACCAGGCTTGTGCGGTGGCACGGAATTCTCCAATGTACGCTATCGCGGCAACGACGAGGCCGCCGCCAAGGTGTATGAAGGCACGCAGCCGCTGACGCCTGGCGATATCGCCGACACCGCCTATTGGGTCGCGACCTTGCCTGCCCACATCAATATCAACCGCATCGAAATGATGCCGACCTGCCAGGGTTTTGCTGGCATGAGCATCAAACGTAGCTAAATAAGCAACTTTAGTCGTAGGGTGGGCACTTGTGCCTACCCTACAAAGTGCCGATAGATGGCAACTGCTGTCCCGCACACAACCGAAGCAACCCAAACAATGAGCAAGATAACAATCGCCCCGCATCCCGTCTTTAGCTGGCGTATCCGGGTGTATTACGAAGACACCGATACCGGCGGCGTAGTGTTTTATGCCAACTATTTGAAATTTTTCGAACGTGCCCGCACCGAATGGTTACGCGCAGCCGGCGTCGGCCAGCGCACGCTGGAGCAGACTGATGGCGTCATGTTTGTCGTAAAAAGCACCGGCGTCGACTATCATGCCCCTGCCAAGCTGGATGACGAGCTGGAATTGACCGTGGTGGTCGAGCGCATGGGACGCGCCAGCGTTGACTTCATTCAACAAGCCTGGCGCTTGGGTGAAAATGAACCGACGTTGCTGGCAACCGGCCGCATCAGCGTGGCCTGCGTCGATGCCGCCACCTTCCGGCCGCAGGCAATCCCGAAACAGGTATTGCACAATATCAAGCCCGGTGCCGCCCATTCCGTGCCGGCAGCGGCATAGATTTGCATCAATGCACTTGCCTTAATGCGCTGTCGAAATAGTTCATAACGGTAACTCTGACGGCACAATGAACCTTCGCGTACCGGACACGGTCTCATGCAGCAATGCAAAGAAACCGGGAAATGCGATAACGCCCGGAAACATTACCGTCATCAATTGTTAATTTGGCGGTAAGCACTTTACGATTACAATTCACTGTTTGAGTATTTTACTTAAACCTAAGTCTTTACTTAAACCTAAGACCATTCCTCAAGACCGCTATCCATGACTGTCACCCAAGATCTTTCGTTTATCACCCTCATCACCAATGCCTCCGTATTAGTACAGTTGGTCATGGCCCTGCTGCTGGCAGTTTCCGTGATGAGCTGGACCTATATTTTCCGCAAGATGTTCGCTATCCGCAGCGCCCGTTCGCAGACGGAAGACTTCGAGCGCGCATTCTGGTCCGGCGGCAACCTGAGCACGCTGTACCAGGACGCCACCTCGAATCGCCGCAAAGGCGCAGGAAAAACCGGTGCGCTGGAACGCATTTTCGAAGCCGGCATGGATGAGTTCAACAAGGTCAAGGCTTCGATCGGGCACAAGAATGGCACCGACAATACCGCCTTGCTGGAAGGTGCACGGCGCGCCATGCGCGCGGCTTACCAGCGTGAGATGGATGCGCTGGAATCGCATCTGGCCTTCCTCGCCTCGGTCGGTTCGGTATCGCCGTATGTCGGTCTGTTCGGCACCGTATGGGGCATCATGAATGCTTTCCGAGGCCTGGCAAACGTACAGCAAGCAACGCTGGCGGCAGTCGCGCCCGGTATCGCCGAAGCCTTGATCGCCACAGCGATCGGCTTGTTTGCAGCGATTCCGGCCGTGGTTGCCTATAACCGCTTCTCCCATGATGTCGATCGTCTGGCCATCCGCTTCGAGAGCTTTATCGAAGAATTCTCCAACATCTTGCAACGTCAGGCGCGCTAATGTCGGGGCAATCATCCATGCGCGGCGGCCGCACCCGCAAATTCAAGGCAGAAATCAACGTCGTCCCGTATATCGACGTGATGATGGTATTGCTGGTGATTTTCATGGTCTCGGCGCCGCTGACCAATCCTAGCGTCATCAATTTGCCGAACGCGGCGAAATCGGCGACGCCGCCGACTGAATACATAGAGATCACCTTGAAGCCCGACGAACTGGCCAGTATCCGTATCAACGGCCAGAAAAGCGGCATGACCAAGGCCGAAAGCGTTCCCCGCAACGGCTTGAAACAGAAACTGCAAACCCTGCACGCTGACAAACCCGACATGCCGGTGATGATTTCCGCCGACAAGGACATCAAATACGACGAAGTGATCAAGGTCATTTCGGAAGCCAAGATGCTTGGCATTAACCGCGTCGGACTGGCGACAAAGTGACGATCTGGTTATGACAGGCAACTCCCCGTATTCCGTACCAAAAGAACCCGGCAGCATCCGCGCCATCATGCTCGCAGCGGCAGTGCATGCCGCCTTGTTTGCGTTCCTGTGGTTTGGCATTCACTGGCAAAGCCAGCAGCCGATAGCAGTGGAGGCCGAAATCTGGAGCCCGGAGATCAAGGACGCCGCGCCAACGCCGCCGGAGCCGATCCCGCAGCCGACGCCAGTACCCAAACCGGAGCCGGTAGTACAGGAAACCACGCCGCCACCGCCAAAAGTGGTGACGCCGCCTATGCCGGATCCTGAAATTGCGCTGGAAAAGGAAAAGAAGCGCAAAGAACAGGAACGCAAGGACTTGCAGCGCCAGGAAGAGCTGGAAAAGCAAAAACAATTGCAAAAACAGCAAGCCGAGGAAGAGCGCAAGGACAAGTTGAAAGCCGAGGCTGAACAAAAAGCCGCCAAGGACAAAGCCGCAGCCCAGGAAAAGCAAAAACAGGATGCCGCCAAAAAGGCCGCCGAAGCCGACGCCAAGAAGAAGCAGGCTGCAGCCGATGCCGCCGACAACAAGCGCCACGCCGACGAATTGAAACGCATGCTGGGTCAGGCGGCCGGCAATGGCGCGGCCAACAGTACCGGCACGGCAGCCCAGTCGCAAGGACCGCGTGGCGATCCGAGCTATGGGCAAAAGGTCGGCGCCAAGATCAAGTCGAACATTAACTTCAATGTTCCCGAAGGTCTGGCAGGAAACCCGGCCGTGGAATTTGATGTCCAACTGCTTCCGGACGGCTCGGTCGCAAGTGTGCGCCTCAGGAAATCCTCAGGAGTTTCCGGTTTCGACGAGGCGGTAAAACGAGCGATTGAGAGATCGGCGCCTTATCCAAAAGACAGTAAAACGGGTTCTGTACCTTCCAGTTTTATCGGAATCCACAAACCGAAAGATCAGTAAGCCATGAAAAACAAACTGCACCAACTATTCGCAATCATAGGACTGGCGGTTACCGCTTTAGTATTCAGCGCTCCGGCAAATGCACAACTGCGTATCGAAACCTCCGGCGTCGGCGCCACCCAGATTCCCATCGCGATTGCCGGCTTCAGCGACGAAAACCTGGCACCGCAACAAGTTACCGCCATCATCAAAGCTGATTTGGCGCGCAGCGGATTTTTCAAGATCATTGATACCGGTGATGTCATTTCCGAAGCGACCCAGGTCAACCTGGGCGATTGGAAAGCACGCGGCGCCGACGCTTTGGTAGTCGGCAGCGTGCAGCGCCTGGCCGATGGCCGTTTCGATGTCCGCTACCGTCTGCTGGATACCGTCAAATCGGCTCAGTTGTCGGCCCTGGCGATGGCCGCCGCGCCACAGTACACGCGGGTTACCGCACACAAGATCGCCGACGATATTTATGAAAAGCTGATCGGCGGACGCGGTGCGTTCGCTACCCGCATCGCCTACATCATCAAGGCTGGCAAGGAATACCGCCTGGAAGTCGCCGATTCCGACGGTGAAGGCACCCAGGTCGCCCTGCGCTCCAACGAGCCGATCATTTCGCCAGCCTGGTCGCCGGACGGCACCAAGGTTGCCTACGTCTCGTTTGAAGCTAAAAAACCTGTGGTCTACGTGCAAAACCTGGTCACCAAGCAGCGCATCGTGGTGGCTAACTACAAGGGTAGTAATTCGGCGCCATCATGGTCGCCCGACGGCACCAAACTGGCGATCGCGCTGGCCCGCGACGGCCTGACCCAAGTGTATATGGTGAATGCCGACGGCGGCGGCTTGCGCCGTTTGACCAATACCAATGGTATCGACACCGAACCGCAATTTTCAGCTGACGGCCAAAGCATCTATTTCACCAGCGATCGCAGCGGCGGCCCGCAAATCTATAAAATGAGCGCCAACGGCGGCGACGCCCAACGCGTGACGTTCGGCGGCAGCTACAACATCAGCCCGCGGATTTCGCCGGACGGCAAGGCATTGGCCTACATTTCGCAGCGCGGCGGCCGCTTCCAGCTGTATGTACTGGACCTGAGCAACGGCCAGGAGCAGCGTTTATCAGATACCGTCAAGGATGAATCTCCCAGTTTTTCGCCGAACGGCAAATACATCATGTACGCCACAGAATCAGGCCGCCGCGGTTCACTGGCAGTTGTCTCAGTTGACGGCCGCGTGAAACAGCGTTTAACTATGCAGGCAGGCGATATACGGGAGCCTACATGGGGTCCTTTCATGAAATAATCACGTAGTAATTTGAATCGACGTTCGTTTCCCACTCTGGAGAATTAAAAATGCTAAATATCAGAAACTTTGCCCTTATCGTTGCCAGCGCCATTTTGCTGGCCGCTTGCTCATCCCCTGTCAAGCTGGACGACAAGGCAGTCCCAGTCGTCGATAGCGGCGCCACCGGCGCAGATACACGTTCGGTCAATACCGTCGATACCGGTAGCGATCCGCTCAACAACCCAACCGGCATCCTCTCGAAGCGCAGCATTTACTTCGATTTCGACAGCTACATCATCAAGGACGAATTCAAGTCCGTGGTTGAAGCGCACGCGCAATACCTGAACAGCCACAAGAATCGCAAGATCATCATCCAAGGCAATACCGATGATCGCGGCGGCCGTGAATACAATCTGGCGCTGGGACAAAAACGTGCCGAGGCGGTTCGCAAGGCATTGGTATTGTTAGGCGTTTCGGATACCCAGGTCGAAGCAGTCTCGCTGGGTAAAGAAAAGCCTAAGGCTCTCGGCAGCGACGAAGCGTCCTACGCTGAAAACCGCCGTTCCGACATCGTTTATCAATAATGATGCGGACGTTCTTCAAAGCCACGATAACTGCGGCCATGCTGGCCGCGGTTTTTTCCGCTCCGACCGCCCACGCCGGGCTGTTTGACGACGATGAAGCACGTCGGGCGATATTGGATATACGCGCCAAGATTGACGCGGTCAATGCACGGGTCGACGGCAAGGCGGACAAAACCAGTTCGCTCAGTTTGTCGGAACAGAATGACCGCCTGAATCAGGAACTGGCCAAGCTGCGCGGACAAATCGAAGTGCTGACCAATGAGCTGGCCAACACGCAACAGCGACAGAAAGATTTCTATGTCGATCTGGATACCCGCTTGCGCAAGCTGGAGCCGCAAAAAGTTAGTGTCGATGGACAGGAAGTCAGCGTTGGCGCCAACGACCAGAAGGCCTACGACGCAGCACTGGCGACCTTCAAAGCCGGCGACTATAAAACTGCAGTAACCGCATTTTCCAATTTTGTACGCTCCAGCCCGGATTCGGGTTTAGTGCCATCAGCCCAATACTGGCTGGGGAACTCGTATTACGCTCTGCGTGATTACAAAAATGCGATTGCGGCACAGCAGGTGGTTGTCAGCAAGTATGCCGACAATCCCAAAGCTGCCGATGCCCTGTTGAATATCTCCAGCAGCTATACCGAGCTGAAGAACAAACCTCAGGCCAAGCGTGCGTTGGAACAACTGCTGTCGCAGTATCCAAACACGCCGGCAGCACAAACGGCAAAAGAACGCCTGACAACACTTAAGTAAGCCGCAAAATTTAATTTTGCAAATTGTGTAAATAAAAGTGCATATGGGTTTGACAGCTCATATGCACATTACATATAATAGCGGTCTTTCGGGTCGTTAGCTCAGCTGGTAGAGCAGCGGACTTTTAATCCGTTGGTCGCAGGTTCGAATCCCGCACGGCCTACCACGAATAAGCAGTAGTGCGTACTACTACTCGTAGTAATACACAGGTAGTAATACACAGCAGGAAAATAAAAGGGTTATGAGAAATCATAACCCTTTTTTCTTTTGCCGAATCCTTAGGCTATCAACGATAGTTGACCGGGTATTGATAAGGTGAAGATCGCCAAACCGGCGAAACGCAATCACACGTGACGTGATGCATCCATGCGGTCGTGCAAGATACGAATGATTGCAATACCGTAGGTTGTAATGCGAAAGTAAATCATGTGTCGCTCAACACTTCGGCGACGATAGCCTGGTCGGACGTGGTCACATGCCATGGCTGTCCTTGGTGACTGCGCCAGTTCTGCAAAGACAGCTGTCAAGATGTCGGTGTAGCGATTGGCCTGCATTATCCCCCACTGCCCGAAGGTGTGAGTCCATATCCTTTCAAGGTCGCGTTCGGCCGCAGGAGTAAGGCGATACTCAGCCACGCGCGGCCAGCATTCGCTGCTTGAAGGCAGCGACATCGAATGGGCTTGGCTCTCCACTAGCCTCACCTTCAATCAGCGCAGCGCGGATCGCTTCAACGTCGGCGCTACGCTCCTGTTCACGCCGGATGAGATCGCGGATATATTCGCTGTCGTTGGTGTAGTGCCCGGCTTCAATCTGCGCTTTAATCCAACCGTCTTGCTTCTCGGTCAAAGTAATGGTCTTGCGCACAGTTCCCATAGTGCAATCTCCAAAGTAAGCATGAGTATGTGAAATAAATCATACTATTGGTGCAGTATCGTGCAAAACGGTATGGATTGCCAGTGCAGAATGTGAGCGACCTGATCAAGCCATGAGCGATTCCGGCACCAGCCGACTCATCTCTTGCAAATAATTTCCTTTTCATCGCCTATCTTCGAATTTTATGTTCCCCTACCCGTTTTAAAACCTTAGAACGCTCTCAAAAAGTCAATTCAGCTCCCGGCAATATCGAAAACACGGGGCGTGCCGCAATCATCGATAAATTCGAACATATATCCATATTTTTTCCGTTTTTCTTTTGAATTCGCAACGCGCATACTTCCCCCTGTCGACCCACCCCTGCATCCATCGCAACCATTCTTCACTGTGAAAGTGGCGTTGCCTGCAGTAACTGACGGAGAAAATCATGCTTCAAATTCGTAAAAGCGAAGAACGCGGTATTGCCGATCACGGCTGGTTGAATTCGCACCATACATTTTCGTTCAGCCATTATTTCGATCCGCAGCACACCGGCTTCGGCCCGCTACTGGTGATCAATGAAGACCGGGTACAAGCCGGCCAGGGTTTTGGCACGCACGGCCACAGCGACATGGAAATCATTTCCTATGTACTGGATGGCGCGCTGGAACACAAGGACAGCATGGGTACCGGTTCGGTCTTGCATTACGGCGATGTGCAAAGAATGAGCGCGGGCACTGGCGTGCGTCACAGCGAGTTCAATCACTCGGCGACAGCGCCTGTGCATTTCCTGCAGATCTGGATTCAGCCGAATGTCAAAGGCATTCCGCCGAGCTATGAAGAAAAGCATTTCACCGTCGCGCAAAAACAAGGACAGCTGCGCTTGATCGCATCAGCCGATGGCCGCGACAACTCGGTGTTGATACATCAGGATGCGTCGATCTATGCCGCCATCCTGAACGGTGACCAGCCGCTGCAACACACGCTGGCTAAGGGACGCAACGCTTATGTGCATGTGATACACGGCCGCATCAGCGTCAACGGCACCGAGCTTAAGGGCGGTGACGCGGTGAAGGTGACTGCGGAGAATCTGATCACGCTGGCGAATGCCGACGCCGCAGAAGTGTTGCTGTTCGATCTGCCGTATTGATTTCGCATTCTGATTTACAGAAATGATTCAGGCCGTGATTCAGGCAGAACCGCTGCACGCTGTCCGGCCTGTTTTTTTTAGAGCGCCCCCGGCACATGCCGGATCAAACGTGCCATTGCATCGCTGTCGCGCATTCTGTCGATCCACCAGCTCAAGGCGGCGCCATCGTCGCCGGTGCGCCACGCCAGCGAAAACGTTTCATCCGGCTTCGGTTCTTCCACTTCTTTCACGATCAAGGCGCCTGAAGCGATCGCTGCCCGTGCACATGGCTCCGGCAAAAAACCGAAACCTACGCCGGCCAGTTGCAACTCATATTTGCTGCGCATGTCGGGCACCGTCAGCGTGTCCTGACCAAACAACAGACCCACCGTGCGCGAGGCCATCTTGCGCGCCGAGTCGGCCACGCTGATGGCGCGATGCGGATGCAACTCCGCCTTGCCCAGTACACGTTTTACCTTGGCCAGCGGATGTGTAGGAGCCACCACAAACACGAAAGAGATCGTCCCCATCTGCTCGGCGATATAACCGCCGCCTGCCGGTCCCTGCCCCGGCGCCGCTATCAACAAATCGACGCGGCGTTCCAGCAAGGCTTCCCAGGTACCGGTCAGAGATTCCCTGGCAACGCGCAAACGGGTTTTATCGGCAATCCCGCAGAAATTGGCGATATCGGTTTCCAGCGCCGCCACCGAAAACAAAGAATCAATGCATATCGTCAGTTCGGTCTCCCAACCTGAAGCCACGCGGCGCACACGATGCTCCAGGTCTTCCGCCGCTTTCAGCAGATAGCGCCCCTCCTTGAGCAATTCTGCGCCGGCGCGCGTCAGCGAGACTTTCGGTCCCTGGCGCTCGTACACTTGCACGCCCAGATCCTGCTCCAGTTTCGACACGGTATAGGAAATGGTCGAAGGCACCCGATGCAATTCGCTGCCGGCGGCGGAGAACGAGCCGCGGCGGTCGATGGCGTCGAGAATCAACAGCGCATCGAGACTGATTCTGAACATGGAACTCCCGATAGAGAGAAAAGACTAGAAATCGACTAAGCAATCAGCTAAGCAATCGACTAAGCAATCGGCTAAGAATCGATGGCGTAACCGGCCGCGATCCAGGCATCTATACCGCCTGATAGCGGCCGTACTTTCTTGTAGCCCCTCTGCATCAGCTGCTTGGCAACCAGAGCGGCCGAGGCTTCGTTAGGGCAAGCGCAGTAAACAATTATTTCCTGGTCCACCGGCGCATCGAAGACGAAGCTGTTGATTTCCTGATGCGAGATGGTGAGCGCGCCGGGAATCCGTCCGGCCTGCTGCGAAGCCGGCGAGCGCACATCGACAATCGCCGGCGTGATTCCTTCCTTGAACAGCTGATCCAGTTCTTCCACCGAGATGCGCGCCATGCGCAGAGACATACGGAAGCGCCGGCGCTGCCACCATTTGCTGGCGACAAAGATGGCAAATCCGGCAGCGATCAGCATCATGCCGTATTGGCCTAGCTGGGTCAGCACATTCAACAGATCGTCGATGGTGGTGCTGAACAGCGAACCGAGGAATATCGCCAGGCCGGCCCACAATGCCGCGCCTAAGCTGTCGTAGATGATGAACGTAGTGCGGCTGGTGCCGATGGTGCCGGCCAGTGCGCTGGCAATGGAAGCGAAACCGGGGATAAATTTGGCCACCAGCAGTGAGCGCGCGCCCCAGCGCGAATAGATCGATTCGGTTTGACGCACACAGGAATCCGGCGACAGCGAAATCCGGCACAGCGTAGACAGCACCCTCCTGCCATAACGGCGGCCCGCCAGATACCAGAGAAAATCGGCGATCAACGCCGCCGCTACTGCGGTGAGCAATAATACCGGCGCCGAGTAGCCGCCGTGGTGCATCAAGGCGCCAGTAATCACCAGGGTCGGATACGCCGGTACGGGCGCCCCCAGTTGTTCCGCCAGCACATTGAAAAATACGATGACCAGTCCATATTGCTCAATCAAATGAAACAAATAGGTCATCTCTTTCGTCGCCTCATCACCATGTCAAGGATTGCCAGATTGGCAATATCAAAATACCGCAGTAAATTCCTTGACTATTATAAAGTTGATGGCGATCCGGCTTCGGTCTTTTCTGAAAGATATTCTGTGGTGGCCAGCCAGGCCAGCATCACAGCCGGCAACAACAGGGCGAAAAACAGCAGGTACTTGTAGGCGAACGCGCCGCCTATCGCGCCGGCGCCACTGCGAGTATGAAAGCCGGGAACGCCAGCAACTTGATCAGTATGCCGTGCGAATGATTGGCCAGCTCGCTGCCGATCAGCACGAAATTGCCGGTAACGTGCGCGGTGAACAAGCCGAACAAGGCGATAAAACCGACGGTATCGACATAACCGGCCAGGAAACTCAATACGATCGACTGCTGTGTCATGCGATTGTTCGGCTGCATCATGTCCTCATCTCAAACCCGTTTCTTCAAACCCGTCAGATCAAACCTGGCCCGCTACCACGTAGCCGAGCGTCATCGCCACCACCAGCAAGGCGCCGACCACGAACATTTGTAGATAAATGATCGAATTAATCGATCATTGATTTTTCGATATTTTTCAACCGGAAGAACGTAGAGAAAGGGCAAAGAAATACAGGGGACAGCGCCGACGGACATGTCCGCCGCAAACAAGCCTCAGACCAATTCATCCAGAAGCGAATGGCCATATACGGTAAAGCGGCTTTTACCCTGGCGCTTGGCCTGATACATGGCTTCGTCAGCCTGGCGTAATGCAGCATCCCATTCCAGGCTCTCAGCCTGGCACAGGGCGATGCCGATGCTGCAGCCGATACCGTCGCCGATGGCGGCGACGCGACTGACTACGCGGCTGGCAACTGCGGTAGCGGTAGCTTTGATGACGGCAGGCGGAGCCACCAGACACACCACGAATTCATCGCCACCGACCCGGCCGGCGATATCGCTGTCCCTGAGGACGGACCTGAGGGCGGCGGCGACTTCAACCAGCACGGTATCGCCGCGGTCATGCCCGAGATTGTCATTGATCTGCTTGAAACCGTCCAGATCGATGAACAATAGCGCTACCGCCTGCTGATTGAGCAAGTCGCGGCTACGCAGAGTTTCCGCCAACTCGAGAAACAGCGAACGGCTAGGAAGACCGGTCAGATCGTCCAGCCGCACCTGATCCATCTTGACTTCCAGCATGGCGTTATTGAGCGCCAGCAGGCGAGCGTCTTGCACCGTTCTCAGATAAACGTGGTTCATTTCACGCAAATAGATCAGCAGCAGCGCCGTCGCCGAAATCAGCGCATTACAGCGGCCCACGTACCAGCCGACCGAAAACTGGCTGCCGCCCGCCATGGTGATGCTGGTGTCGCATAACAGCGCAACCAGGGCTACCCCCAGCCACACTTGCAAGACTGTCTTGAAACGCGTGAGCTGCCACAATACCAATAAGGTAAAGGCGGTAATGAACTGAAGAAAGGGGCCGACGCCGCTGGTGATCATGCGATGAAAATTGCCATTGTTTTCGAGTTGCGGCAATTGCTCGTGAAATACGATAACCGGGACCAGGCTTGTCACCAGCGCCACCACCACTACCGCCATCAGCAATTGCGCCATGCGCTCGGGATGGCGAATCGCCAGAACGGGACTCCAGCGGAGGCTCGCGGCGTAAAGCAAAATGCCCAGCACCATTCCCGCATGCCAGAAAGCCCACAGCCAGATCGTCGTCTGCGTTCCGCCCAGGACCGCCCTTTGCGGCAGGAACATATCGGGCAAAGCCAGGAATTGCACGATAAGGATCCCGGCGCAATAGAAACAGCCGCCACCGATGTACAGCAAATCGAGTGTCCTGGTAGCCCGATAGTGAGCAAAAATCAGATAGGTAATGATGACGTAGGCAACCACGGTCGCCGTCTGGTACGAAGGGAGAAAGGCAGGCACCGGCGGCCCCATGATCGGCGCTAGCGGAAATAACAGCAGCGTTGCCAGGACAATTCCGATGCAGGCCCACAGTGCACGCTGTCGCTGGTGGCTGGTCGCCAGGCGTGTCGCCGGCGAAGCACTTGTGTGGTGCCAGGCTGGCTTGGAGATGGCTGTGTCACCTGCATTGATTGCGCGGTTGGTCATTGCCTGTTCTTTATAAAGCTCCTGGATGTCTTAATTTCCAAAAAGAAACTTTCCTTACAGCCACTAAATAATAGCTTGAATGTCTACATCGGGCTAATACAAAAAAGCTATCAATATCGTTTTCAAAAGAGAATTGCGAGTTGCAATACAATGATCGTTTCCCATCCCTGAGACCTTGCCATGCGCGCTATCGAAATCACCCATCCCGGCGGCCCGGATGTATTGCAAATCTGCGAACGCCCTCTCCCGTCTTTCAAACCAGGCGAAGTATTGATCAAGGTGCAGGCTGCCGGCATCAACCGGCCCGACGTGTTCCAACGTACCGGTAATTATTCGCCACCGCCAGGCGCGTCTGATTTGCCGGGTCTGGAAGTCGCCGGTGAAATTGTCGATGGCGATTTCAGCGGCAGCACGTTCAAGAAGGGCGATCTGGTATGCGCTCTGGTTCAGGGTGGCGGTTATGCTGAATACTGTTGCGCGCCGACCGCGCAGTGCCTGCCGCTGCCCGATGGCTGGAGCGCCGTGGAAGCGGCATCGCTGCCGGAAACTTTTTTCACTGTCTGGAGCAATGTGTTCGATCGGGCTAAGCTGGCGAGCGGCGAAACCTTGCTGGTCCAGGGCGGCAGTTCCGGCATCGGCGCGGCGGCGATCCAGATCGCCACGGCACTCGGCCATCGGGTATTCGCTACCGCCGGCTCGGATGAAAAATGCCGTGCCTGCGAAGAGCTGGGCGCCGAGCGCGCGATCAATTACCGGACTGAAGACTTCGCCGCTGTCATCAAGGAAGCAACCGACGGCAAAGGCGTCGATGTCATCCTGGATATGGTGGCGGGCGACTATGTGCCGCGCGAAATAAAGTGCCTGGCCGACGACGGCCGCCTGGTATTCATCGCTACCCTCGGCGGCAGCAGCGCCAATATCGATTTCCGCCATATCTTCATGCGGCGCCTGACGATTACCGGCTCGACTTTACGGCCACGGCCGATCGCCTTCAAGGCCGCCATTGCAGCCCAATTGCGCGAGCGCGTCTGGCCGTTGCTGGCTGCAAGGAAAATCAAACCGGTGATTTTCAAGACATTTCCACTTGAGCAGGCAGCGCAGGCGCATGCACTGATGGAGAGCAGTTCGCATATCGGCAAGATCATGCTGACCGTCGGATAACACCACGCAGGGTGGGCACGTTGTGCTCACCCTACTACGGCCGTGCATCGTTTTTTTATAGTTAATCCAACGGTACCGAGCGATAGCGGCTAACTTCCGATGCACTCACAATCGGCGCCTTGTTACCCCAGCTGTTGCGGATATACGAGACCACCGCAGCCACTTCGCTATCGGTCAGCGTCGGACCGTATGGCGGCATGCCGTAAGGGCGCGGATTGGCAGCCGTACTCGGTGCAAAGCCGCCGTTCAACACCACCCTGATCGCATTTACCGGCGCCGACATGGTGATCGCGTGATTGCTTGCCAGCGGCGGATAAGCCGGCCATACACCTTTGCCGGAAGCCTGGTGGCAATCCGCGCAATGGTTCTTGTAGATCTTCTGGCCCAGATCCAGCGCGCTTGCCACCTGATCAGGACTGGCGCGCTCTTTTTCTGCCGGCGCTTCCTTCTGGCGCGGCAACGATTTCAGGTAAACCGCCATCGCGCGGACATCCGCATCGCTCAGATGCTGCAAGCTGGCGCCCACCACCTCGGCCATCGGCCCCAACACTGTGCCGCGTGGTGAGATGCCGTCTTTCAGCAATGCACTGATGTGCTGGATATCCCAGTCGCCAAGACCGATTTCTTCATCCGATGTCAGCGACGGCGCGTACCAGTTCACCACAGGAATAAAGCCCCCTCCCAGCTCCGCTTTCAGATCGCTGCCGCCGAGTGCATTGCGGGTGGTGTGGCAAGCGCTGCAATGACCCAGCCCCTGCACCAGGTAAGCGCCACGATTCCACTCGACCGATTGCTGAGTCTCGGCTTTATACACGCCAGGCCGGAAATACAGGGCGCGCCAGCCATAGAGCAGGAACCGGTTGTTATAGGGAAAACGCAAACCGTGTTCCAGATTCTTTTGCTGTACCGGCGGCACGCTCTGCAAATAGGCAAACATCGCATCGGCATCGGCACGCGTGACCTTGGTGTAGTTCGTGTACGGGAAAGCCGGGTACAGCAAGCTGCCGTCTTTCGATTTACCGTTATGCAGCGCGCGCCAGAAATCATCGGCCGACCAGGTGCCGATGCCGGTTTCCTTGTCCGGCGTGACATTCGGCGAATAGACGGCGCCGAACGGCGTCTGTATCGCGCGTCCTCCCGCCAGTTCCTTGCCGCCGCGCGCTGTATGGCACGCCATGCAATCCCCGGTACGCACCAGATAGGCGCCGTGCGCGATCTGTTCGGCCGTTGCCGGCGCAGTGGAAGCCGCCGGCGGCTGCTCGCTCCGATCGTCGACGTTGAGCATTGCCACTACCCCGGCTACCACCGCGATCAGCAACACAAGAGCGCCGGCTGCCCACATGAATATCCGTTTCATTCTTGGCTCCGCTTCATCAGTTGGGGACACTGCCGCAAACAAGCGGCAATTTGACCGAGGTTGGAGCAACTGCGACGGCGTCGGCAGGGACCGGTTGCGCAGCCAGCCATGCCGACACAGCGCCGATATCTTCTGCGCTCAAGCGCTGCACAACCTGCGCCATGCAATCGGGCGCCTTGGCGTGCCGTGCGCCGTTTTTCCATGCGCCGATCTGCCCGACCAGGTAATCACGCGGCAGGCCGAGCAAACCCGGGGTCGCCGGCATGACGCCGGTCATGGCGCTGCCATGGCAGGCGATACAGGCTGGAATTTTCTTGCCGGGATCACCCTTGTTGACCAGGATTTCACCGCGCTCGCGGGTTGCGCTCGACTGATCGAACGGTTGCGGCGCCGGGTAAGGCGGATGCTGGTCCGCAAAATACCGGGCGATTTCCTGCAGATAGGCGTCTGACAGGTGATCGACCAGATAGGTCATCATCGGATACCGACGGCGTCCTTCGCGAAAATTATGCAGCTGATTGTAGAGGTAGCCAGCCGGTTTGCCGGCAATGCGCGGGTAATAGCCATCGTTGGTAGCACGCCCTTGCTCGCCATGGCAGGCGGTACATGCAGTGAGGCGCTGCTTGATAGTATCGGGAACCGTGCCGGCGTCGACCTCTGCCGCATGGGCAACCGTCGCCAGCAATGTCGCGGCCAGGAAAAACAGGAACTTCGAACTAAGATGGCCCGCACGGCCGGTGGCCGGTCTTACCGAAAGAATCGACATGATTTCCTGCCTTGTTGTTATGTTGCTGCGCTTTTGCTGCATTCGTTGCTGCATTCGTTGCTGCATTTTCAGGGAGGGCATCCAGGTTACGATTATAAACTAGCAAGTACGGTTAATGCCCTCCCGCAACAGCTGTTCGGGCTGGACAAATTGTCCCAGGCCACAGGCGCGGCTGGACAACCGGGGAATCTTATTTTGGCGGCTTTTGCGGCGGCACCAGAGGTTGGTCGATCGTGGTTCCCGGTTCATTCACGTATATCTGCTCTTCGACGATATCCAGCTGCTGGCTGCCGTCCAGCGCGTGCCCGGTCCATCGCTCGGCCGGACTCAAGGGTTGTATCTTCTTTTTCTTGTCGGTATTGCTGTCCGTCGAAACATCTTTAGCTTTACCCATCGCAGTCTCCTTGGTTGCCAGGCTTGTTTTATATTTTCAATATAGAACGTTCACCGTCTGGCGCATAGCAAAGAATCCATGGCAACGAAAAAACGCCGATCCGGATTCTCATCCGGGCCGGCGTTTCAATGATAGTTAATTTACTGGTGGATCAGCTTACTGGAGAATTAGCGCTCGTAGTAATCGCCTCGATACGGCTGGCGATAATATTCGCTGCTTTCCACATAAACCGGAGCTGGACGGTAATAAGCTGGACGGTAATACTCAGGCTGCGGCTGGTAGTACACCGGGGCCGGGCGATAGTAGACCGGCGCTGGCCGGTAATATACCGGTGCAGGCTGCGCATAGTAATCTTGTCCGCCGTCATAGTAACCGCGATCATCCTGGCGATAGCCGCCGGAAGTCGCGCCCACTGCAGCACCAAGCACGCCGCCGACGATCGCGCCGTTACGGCCACCCACCGCGCCGCCGATGACAGCGCCGGCTACCGCGCCGATGGCAGTATTGGCGCCATCGTCGTAAGCCATGGCAGAGGTTGAAATTGCAGCGGTTGTGCTGGCCAGCAGCGCAACGCAAATCCATTTTTTGTACAGCATGGTTGACTCCTTTAAGGGTCGTATAGTCACAGCCGGGCAAAAAATTGCGGGATCACGGCTGTTGATTTGAACTATAGACCAGCTTCCGGAAAAACCATGCAAGCGATACACACTTTTACATTTGCACAACATACTTACATGTATCGATGCCAGCCCTGTCAATGCAGCTTGACTGACGGCTTGGCGTGCTTCATCAGGCTGCTGGCGGCAGCCGTAACGCCGGTACGAACCGGTCCCAGCAAGGCATTCAAATGCATCAGGTGCAAGCTGGCGTACATCATGCGGGCAAAGAACCCGTCGACAAACCAGCCGAGCTTGGTCAGCGAGCCCATCAAGGTGCCAACCGACGTATTCCTGCCGAACGACACCAGCGAACCGTGGTCCGTATAGACATAGGGGGCATCCATTGCCGGCTGGCCCTTGTTGGCGCGGACGAACATCTCCAGCAGGTAATCCGCCTGCTGATGCGCCGCCTGCGCGCGCGGCGGCACCATTTTTCCATCGGGGCCGATGCATGCCGCGCAATCGCCCAGCGCATAGATATTGTCGCTGCCGGCGACCTTCAGGAAACCGTCGACTTCCAGCTGGCCTGATTTTGTCACCGGCAATCCCAAGGTGTTGAGGAAATCGGGCGCCTTGATGCCGGCCGACCACACGCACAGGTCGGAGACATAGTTGTTGCCGTTGGCGTCAGTGACAAAATTCTCTGCGATGCTGGCGACACGGCAATCGGTAACCACCCTCACCTCACGCTCCTGCAGGAGCTTGGTAGCGGCTTTCGAGACCCGCTCAGTCAGCGGCGCCAGCAGCCGCGGCGCGCCTTCCAGTATGGTGATTCGTACGTCGCGGTTCGGATTCAGATGCGGAAAATCGTAATCGGTGTACACGCTGCTGGCATCGCGCAGCTCTGCCGCCAGCTCAACGCCGGTAGCGCCGCCGCCGACAATCACGATGTCGACTCCGGCATCCGGATTCTTTTCTTTCTTCAAATCCGCTGCCGACAGCATTTTCAACAGGCGCAGCCGGAATTGTTCGGCGTCTTCGGTGGTGTTCAGCGAAATCGTATTTTCCTCGGCGCCGCTGATGCCGAAATAATTGGAGACGCTGCCGACCGCGATCACCAGTTTGCTGAACGCGATTTGCCGTGACGGGATCAGTTCGTCCGCCGATTCGTCGAGCACCGCATCCACCGTGATCGTATTGTTGCCACGGTCGAGAGCGCTCATGGCGCCGTAGACAAAACGAAATTTGTTGTCGTGAGCCAACATTTGGTAAGACAGACCTTCCTGATGAATATCGCGCGTACCCGCTGCGACTTCGTGCAAGGACGGCTTCCAGATGTGATACAGCGCCCGGTCGACCAGCGTGACGTGGCCGCTCCCCAATTTGCGGCCGAGCTTGCAAGCCAGCTCCAGGCCACCGGCGCCACCGCCTACAATCACGATTTCATCTGACATCCATCTATCCTTCAAATTTTATTGACCAATATTGACTAATCGGGCTTGGAAACGCAGGGTTTCCGCAGATACAAAACCAGCTAAGCGCCTGGCAAGTCTACTTTTATAGTGCCGCTTAGCGCAATAGTGCCGTAGTTTCAGCGATTTTTGATCAGGCGACGCCAATTTGCAGTATTCGAGCAAGGCTGCAGGCGCGGGAAAACAGCCTGGACTGCATGCCGCGAAACGCGTCTTCACCATGCAAAATCCTTAGGGAAAACCCGCCTTGCAAATACCGGAATGGCCGCTGGTTCACGGCCTCAGTCTGCGCTATGATGAAAGCGGAGGCCATTGCAAACATAAAAAAAATAATCTTCAGGAGGGTATATGTATCGGAAAATTCTCGTCGCCTACAATGGCACGCCCGAAAGCCGTTCTGCCTTATATTCGTGCATCCAGCTGGCGCCGGCTCCCGAAGTCGAGATCCATTTGCTGGGAGTGATCAATCTTGCCACCTATCTGATGGCAGGTGAATTCGTCGCCGAATCTGCCATCCGGGCTGAAAAAACCTTGCTGGAACAAGAACTGATCAAAGGCCACAAATTGCTCAGCGACGCCGGGCTCAAGCCCATCGATCACTTTGAAAGCGGCGAACCTGTCAACGTGATCAGCGATCTGGTCGGCAAACTTGGGATTGACCTGGTGATTGTCGGCCATTCACGCAAGAGGCCATTGGCGACGCGCTGGTGGCGTGGTTCGGTCGATACCTTGCTGGTTGAGAAAGTGCCTTGCAGCGTGCTGGTGGCAACCGACCCCTGCGTGCCTTGGCCCGCTTGAACCCTGCGCCAACAAGGCAGCCTGCGCAATGCCGGCTGCCTATGTGCCGGGTTGATCTGCCGGTGCCGATGCCGGTGTTTGCCCCAGCACCGGCAGTTCGATCACTACCGTGGTGCCCTTGCCCTCTGCGGCGTTAAAGCGGACATTCCCGCCCAGGTAAGTCGCTCTCTCATGCAAGCCACGCAAACCATGGGTGGCAGTGTTTTCAAATCTTTCCTGCGACATGCCGACGCCATTGTCGCGCACCGTCAGCGCCAGCCTGTCCTCGTCAATATCGAGAATCACGTCAACCTGGCTAGCCTGAGCGTGCTTGGAGACATTGTTCAAAATTTCCTGCAGCATGCGATATACAGCGATGTCGACATTATGGTCGATCGCAATGTCTTCGTCGGGCAGGCTGGACTTGCAAACGATCCCGGTGCGCTGGCCGAAATCTTCCAGCTGTTCCAGGATTGCCGCTTTCAATCCAAACAGATCAAGCATGTTAGGCCGCAATTCCGTTTGAATCCGGCGTGTGGTCGCCACCAGCGAACTAAGCAGTGTTTGCATCTGGGTCTGGCGATTCTGCCATTGTTCGTTATCCGGCAAGACTTTGTAGACTCCTGCCAGATGCATGCTCAGCGCAGTCAGTGCCGCGCCCATATTGTCGTGCAGCTCGCGCGCAATCGCCCGCTTCTCTTCTTCTCGTATGGTTTCCATATGGTTGGCCAGCTCGCGCAGTAATGCGGTGCGCTGCGCGATGGTGCGCTCCAGCTCCGACTCGCGCTGCCTGAGCGAATCCTCGGCACGCTTGCGTTCACTGATATCGGTGGCGATGCCGACCACGCCCATGACCCGCCCTTGCTGATCGAACCATGGCGCCTTGGTGGTCTGGAAAGTCACCATGTCGTTTGGCGTTTGCACCGTTTGCTCCAACGTCTCCGACACCTTGCCGTTCATGATGCGGGCATCGTCCTGGTCGATCCGCTCGGCATCTTCCTGCCGCTGAAACAGTTCAGTGCTGCGGCGGTATCTGGCGTCTTGCCATTCCAGCCCGAGCCGGCGCAAATAGGCCGGATTAGCGAACATCAGGCGCCCTTGGCGATCTTTCACGAAGATCGGATCGTTGGTATTGTCGCTGACTGCGATCAGCAACGCGGTAGCTTCCGCCAGCTCCGCCGCGCTTTGCACACGTGCGCCGTACTCACGATCGACCTGGCCGGCGGCGCGCCAGAAAATGAACAACACCAGCACGCTGTCGATCAGGGTTAGTAAGGGCGGCACCGAGGTGCGGTCATAGAAACCCTGGCGCGCGCCCCAATCTGCCAGCCAATGCAGGGCAACCAGCAAGATCAGCATCTGCGGCACGGAACGGCGCAACATCTGCCCGCCCGGCGCATGTCGGGTAATGATCGCCATCAGGCGCTGACGCGGACGCGACATCAGCAACGCCATGCCGAACAGGAAAAACGCGACTGCCGCCAGCCAGGGAATGCTGGTCGCATAAACCATCTTGGTCATTGCGGCGACGTTATACAGATAGCCCAGCAACGGGATGGCACTTAAGAAAATGAGGGAAATTGCGAGATATTCAGCCACGTGACGGTCATGCCGGGTGCGATGATCCAGCAGGAGCAGAGCCAGCCCGCAGAAAACAAACCCGATCGCGGCCATCGGATGCAAGCCATCCGGATAGCGCTGGCCCGGATGCGGCGCCAGCGCGGTAAGGAGAACATCGAGCCAGCCGGCGCTGCCCAGCACCTCATGCAACAGTGCTGCGATGGCGAGCATCAAGAGTAAAACGGCCAGTATCTGCGCGAGGAATTTAATCGCTTTTTTGGGCCCGACTACCAGGCACTGCAGTAACAGGCTGCATGTCGCCAGCAGAAAACCGGCAGCAGTGTTAGTGCCCCAGAAGGGCAACTGCAAAGTAGGAAACTGCAACGAAACCGGCAGCGGAAATGACAGCGAATTTGGCAAGGTCACCGGGAAAACAGCGGCAATCAGCACCAACGCAGAAATCAACATCAACAACACGCTCACGGCTACTGCGGCGATGGTAGCGCGCGACACATAGGTTTGAGTCGCAGCCAGGCTCTCCAGCGCGCGCGCCTTCAGCAGATCCTGATAATGCGGATTGCCGAGTTTCGCCTGATCACCATCTTCTATCAAATCGCCTCCAGGTAAATCGTGTCGATCAATGATCAGGCAGTCCCGTTCCCAAGGCTGTGAGCAAATCGCGCAGCTTGGTAAACTCTGAACTCTTATCGAAGAAAAAACGCACGCCGTACTTCTCTCCGGCGCGTCGAAAAGCATTGCTGACATTATTGCTGAAAATGATTTTCAGCGAATTGAGCGGCTTGTGCGACTCCGCCAAGGTCCGCAACAGGTTCATGCCATTGCCCTGCCTGAGTTCAATATCCAGAATCAAGACATCAAAAGACTCCGCATCGATCTTTTTCAATGCCTCGGCTTCCTCGTCAGCAAACCCGGCAAGTATCACGCCGGGAATTTCCTTCAAGGTATCAATCATCAAATCCCGTACAGCCACCGAATCTTCCACCAGGAAAATCCGCAAAGGCGCAACGCTGGCACTGGTTGCATCAGGGGTTGTTGTATGGCTCATATTGGGTGACGACTGGCTCTCAACATATCTAATCGATCAGATTATTCTTGATCGCGTAATAAATGATATCGGCATTGCTCGTCATGCTCATCTTTTGCAGCACACGGGTACGATAAGTGCTGATGGTCTTTACGCTCAGGCAAAGCTCCTTGGCAATCTGGGTTACGCCTTCGCCCTGGCTCAGCTTGTAAAAAATTTCGTACTCGCGCGCAGACAAGGATTCATGCAACGCTCCGTTTTCAGTACTGGCAGGATCGGCAGTCAATAGCTCTGCAACCGCATAACTGATGTATTTGTGACCTTGCAATATAGTCTCGATAGCCTTCACCAGTTCTGTCGCCAGCGCCTCTTTTTGCACATAGCCGTCGGCTCCGCTGCGCAGCACCTGCACCGCGTAGCGACTCTCCGGATGCATGCTCAGCATGAGTACCGGCAGCGCCGGTTTCTCGCGCTTGATCTGCTTCAGAACTTCCACTCCACTCTTGTCCGGCATCGCGATATCAAGCAACACGATGTCATATTCATTGGAGCGGATCAGCCTGATCGCTTCCTGCGCATTAGCCGCTTCACCGGCGATCTCCATTTCCGGGATGTCGGCTATGAAGAACTGGACGCCGGCGCGTACTACCGCATGATCGTCAACCACCAAAATTTTCGTCATTTGCCCAACCGTCGCAATCAAATAGATTATCCGGCGCTGCGATGGCCTGGCCCAGGCCAATCTTCAGCGTGTGACATCCAGTGTGCGACTGACTGCCTTCAATGTAAACATATGCAGTAATTATTTATTAAGCTCAATTTTGGCGGCGTTGACACACTCGTCTTTCGCGGCGCCAGCCAGCGCATCGCACTGGGCAAGCGCCACCTTGTATCGGGCTTCGGCACGTTCTTCCCTGGAACTGGCGCGTGCCTTGGAGACGTCTCGCTGCGTGTTGGCGTTGGCTGTGGCATCGGTTTGCGCAGCTTTTGCTTGCGTGATGCAGACATCCTTGCCGTTACCCGCCAGGCCATTGCATTTTTCCCTTGCTACCGCGTAGTCGGCATCTGCTTCGGATTTACGCGCACTAGCCAATGCTTCAGGCGTACCCTTATACTCAGCCATGGCGTCCTGCTTGCTGTGTTCACGCGTAGCCTTGGCTTGCTTGAGGCAGACATCCTTGGCATTGCCGCTGAAGTCGTCGCATTTCGTCTTGTCAGCTTTGTAGCTGGCGTCTGCGGCATCTTCTGCCGCCTTATAGGTGGCTTTAGCATTGTCTGCCGCCAGCGCCAGCGATGCGCCGCTAAAGCCGGCGACACCGATCAACATGGCGGCGATCGTTCTTTGGGCTTTTTTGATAATCATTCAATATCCTTTGTTCGATACAGAAACGTTATGGCGCAATCGCGTCGCGCCACAGGATTCAGAATCGATGGTTTTTGTGGCGCTCTTCAAACGTACGGATCTGTTTTTCAGCATCGTCCTTGCTGATACCGTAGGATTCTTGAATTCTACCTATCAGCTGATCGCGCTTGCCTGCGATCTGATCCAGCTGGTCGTCAGTCAGCTTGCCCCATTGTTCCTTCACATTGCCCTTGAATTGCTTCCAGTTTCCTTGGATAGTGTCCCAGTTCATTGCGCACTCCTTGATGGTTGTCGGATAAATGCCTGGCCTGCCTTCGTCAACAACAACGTGGCGGCCAGTGAAGCCATACTAACCAGGCATGGCTATATGGTGCTATAGGACAGGAACGGATAGGTTTGTAGGACAAGCGGAAGCGCCAGTCGTACGGAGCGCGCCTTCCATGTGTAAAATTGTCAGCTTGCTACTGTCAAATGCGGTTTTCCACACAGAATCGCCATCGCATCCGCAATCACCCGTCTTACAAGGAAGGAAATCATGAGAGCCAGTCGTTATCTAAGTTTTTGGGCAGTGCTATTGCTGACTTTGCTGCTGGCCGTCGGCGCCGCGGCTGGCAAAATGGGATGGTGGTGGGCGGTGATCCCCGGCTTGCTGACCGTACTGGGTATCTGGGACATGAACCAGCGCAGCCACGCGATCCTGCGCAACTACCCGCTGATGGGGCATTTCCGTTTTCTGTTTGAAATGATCCGTCCCGAGATGCGGCAGTATTTTTTCGAGAGCGACAATGACGGCGCGCCGTTCACCCGCAAGGAACGCAGCCTGGTGTACCAACGCGCCAAAGGCGATGTCGACAGCCGGCCATTCGGCACCGAGCTCGATGTCAAGCTGCGCGGCTACGAGTGGGTCGGCCATTCGCTGGCGCCGACCGTCCTCGCCAGCCACGACTTCCGCGTGACGGTCGGCGCCGAACGCGCGCAGCCGTATTCGATGTCTGTCTTCAATGTTTCTGCGATGAGCTTCGGCGCGCTGTCGGCCAACGCGATTCGAGCACTCAATCACGGCGCCAGGAAAGGCGGCTTCGCGCACGATACCGGCGAAGGCTCGATCTCTCCTTATCATCGCGAATTCGGCGGCGACCTGTTGTGGCAAATCGCCTCCGGCTACTTCGGCTGCCGCAACGGCGACGGCAGTTTCAACGAAGAAAAATTCGTTGAGCAAGCCACTTCGCCGCAAGTCAAGATGATCACCGTCAAACTTTCGCAAGGCGCCAAACCGGGCCACGGCGGCGTACTGCCTGCCGCCAAGATCACGCCGGAAATATCGGCAACGCGCGGCGTGCCGATGGGTGTCGATTGCATCTCGCCGGCCACCCATTCGTCGTTCTCAAGTCCTGTCGGCTTGCTGGAATTCATCCAGAAACTACGTACGCTGTCGGGCGACAAACCGGTCGGGTTCAAACTTTGCGTCGGCCATCCCTGGGAATTTTTCGGGATTGTAAAGGCCATGCTGCAAACCGGCATCCTGCCTGACTTCATTGTGGTGGATGGCTCGGAAGGTGGCACCGGCGCCGCGCCGCTGGAGTTTGTCGATCACGTCGGCATGCCTTTGCAGGAAGGCTTGCTGCTGGTGCATAACACCTTGCTCGGCGCCGGACTGCGCGACCGCATCAAGATCGGCGCCAGCGGTAAAGTGATTACCGCATTCGACCTCGCTCGCACACTGGCGATTGGCGCCGACTGGTGCAATTCGGCGCGCGGCTTCATGTTTTCGCTGGGCTGCATCCAGTCGCAAAGCTGTCATACCGACCGTTGTCCAACCGGCGTCGCCACTCAGGATATCGGCCGCCAAAAGGCATTGGTGGTGCCTGACAAGGCCGAGCGTGTATATCGCTTTCATGAAAGCACCCTGCACGCGTTGCAGGAACTGGTGCAAGCTGCCGGTTTGCCGCACGCCTCTGCGCTACGGGCGCATCACATCGTGCGCCGCACTTCGGACCATGAAGTGAAACTGATGTCTGATTTGCTGCCTTATCTGCAAGTGGGGGATTTGCTGAACCAGAAATACCGCTTTCCGGTATTTGAGAAATACTGGCCGATCTCGCGCGCAGAAAGTTTTCATCCTGCCGCGCCGATCAAAACGGGCGCCTGATAAAGCAAAAAAACAAAAGCCAGGGCTCTCGCGACCCCTGGCTTTTTTCTATGCACCGGCTTGGTTTCAGGCCTCGGCATCCGGTTGATTTTGCGGCGCTGCCTTGACAAAGGCATCCAGCTCCTGGCAGTTCTGGTAAATGCCCATCAAGGTCGGCATCGCAGACAAATCGCATTTCAGGCGCTGCGCATTGAAAATCTGCGGCACCAGGCAGCAATCGGCCAGCGTCGGCGTATCGCCGAAACAAAACTTGCCTGGCCGGCTGTCCCTGGCCAACGTTACCTCCAGCGCCGCCAAACCGCTTTCGCACCAATGACGATACCAGGCATTCTTGGCATTCTCATCTACCTTCAGTTCGTGCACCAGATAACGCAACACGCGCAGATTATTTACCGGATGGATGTCGCAGGCAATCGACAGGCCGATGCTGCGTACAAAAGCGCGATCCAGCGCTGTCGATGGCAGCAAGGCAGGCGCAGGCTGGACTTCTTCCAGATACTCCAGAATCGCCAATGACTGCGTCAGCGCAACCTGGCCACCGGCGGCATCGTCGTCGACCAAGGTCGGCACCAGGCCATCGCTATTCAATGTCCGGTACATCTGGCTCAATTGCTCGCCGCCGTGCTTCAGCAAGTGGACCGGCACGATATCGTAGGGCATGCCTTTCAGGTTCAAGGCAATCCGTACCCGATAGGAAGCGGAACTTCGGAAATAGCTATACAGTTTCATCAGTGTTTCTCGAATCTCGACTTAGGTGTCAACTCAGACATCAAACCAGGCGTACCTGCAAATCGCCAACGCCCGCTATCGATCCTTCCAGCAGATCGCCTTTGCCCACTGCAGCAACACCAGCCGGGGTGCCGGTAAAAATCAGATCGCCGGCCTGCAATTCAAAATAGGCGGACAACTGTTCTATGGTCTCGGCGATGTTCCAGATCATCTGGCTGATATCGCCTTGCTGGCGCAATGTGCCATTCACATTCAAATGGATATCACCTTGATCGATCACGCCGCTGGCGCCGGCAGGATGCAGATGAGAAATCGGGGCGGAATAATCGAAACCCTTGCCGGTACACCATGGCCGGCCGAGTTTCTTGGCCTCGCCCTGCAAATCGCGGCGGGTCATGTCGAGCCCGACGGCATAACCCCAGATATGCTGGATGGCTTCCGCTGCAGGAATATTCTTGCCGCCGGTAGACAGCGCCACCACCAACTCGATCTCATGATGCAGATCCTGTGTCATGGACGGGTAAGGCATCTCGCCTATGGTGCCGTGCGCAACCGGCAGCACAGCATCGGCCGGCTTCATGAAGAAAAACGGCGCTTCACGGCCACTGCTGCCCATTTCCTTGGCATGCTCGGCGTAATTACGCCCGACGCAATAAATCCGATGTACCGGAAACAATTGATCGCTGCCTGCGACGGGGACCGCCGCTACTGGCTTAGGGGGGAAAACGAATTGCATGGAAGCTCCTTTTTCAATACCGCCGAAAATACTGCCGGGAATACTGCTGAAACCCGGGCAGCTAACCTAACAATAGAACAATGGAATAGTTAAGCACCATTCTTGCCAAGAAACTGTCCAAGGCGACGCACCGCTTCTTGCAAGTTTTCCATCGACGTTGCATACGACAGGCGAATATAGTGCTGCGCCGTGTACGGGCCGAAATCCAGGCCCGAAACCATGCTGACGCCGACCTGATTCAACACATCCTTGACCAGCGTATCAGCGTCGCCGCCCTCCTTGACGCCGTTGAGTAGCGCGCTGCAATCGGCATACACATAGAATGCGCCGTCCGGCATCACTGGCACTTTGAAACCCAGTTCGACCAAGGCCGGCACCAGATAATCGCGGCGCCGCTTGAATTCGCTCTTGCGCGCCTCGTACAGTGCCAGCGAGTCAGGCTCAAAACAGGCCAGCGCTGCATGTTGCGCGATCGCCGAAGGGCAGATGAACAAATTCTGCGCAAGTTTTTCAATCGGCGCCACCAATGTTTCCGGCACCACCATCCAGCCCAGACGCCAGCCGGTCATATTGAAATATTTGGAGAAACTGTTGATGACGATAATGTCGTCAGCCAGCGACAGCGCCGAAAACGGCTCGCCGTCGTAAGTCAGGCCTTGATAAATTTCATCGACAATGGAAAAACCGCCTTTGCCGCGCACGGTGGCAAGGATCTTGGCCAGTTCACTGTGCAGGATCGAGGTGCCGGTGGGGTTGGACGGCGACGCCAGCAGCACGCCACGCGTATGTTCGCTCCAGTGCTGGCGCACCATCTCATCGGATAGCTGAAAACGCTGGTCCGGGCCGCTGGCAATCATTTTCGCCTGGCCGTCGAACGCAGCGACGAAGTGACGATTGCATGGGTAGGATGGATCCGGCATCAGCACTTCGCTGCCCTTTTCCACCAATGCAGCGCAAGCCAGCAGCAAAGCAGCCGAGGCGCCAGCGGTGACGATAATCCGTTCAGGGGCAATATCCAGGTCGAATGCCTGGCGATAATGGGCTGAGATCGCCGCCCGCAGCGCCGGCAAACCGGTAGCCGAAGTGTATTGCATCTTGCCGTCGGCCATGGCCCTGGCGGCAGCTTCAATCACCAGCGGCGCTGCAGTGAAATCGGGCTCGCCGATACCCATGTGGATGATATGGCGGCCTTGCTGTTCCAGTGCCGCGGCCATTTTTGCCAACTCCATCACATGAAACGGCGCGATGTTGTCGAGACGTGAAGCCAGATGCGAGAATGTCATGAACACTTTTCCGAATGGCGAGGCGTTACCGGTTGCCCGAATCGTGCCTCACCTGAAACACGGGAGCGGCATCGATGCACGAGGTAACCGCACCGTCCGCTGCCCCGTCTACATTGATTGTCAACTCAGGATTTCTTGCCGGCGCCGATTTCGGTCGCCCGTGCCTTGGCGGCAAATTTGTCCAGCACGCCATTCACGTATTTGTGGCCATCGATACCACCGAACGATTTGGTCAGTTCCACCGCTTCGTTGATGACGACACGGTAAGGAATCTCAACGTGATTCTGCAACTCGAAAGCGCCGATCAGCAGGGCCGCGTGTTCCACCGGCGACAACTCGCTGATCTTGCGATCGATCAATGGCTCCAGGCCGGCGCGCAGTGTCGTCACATCCTTGATCGCACCGTACAGCAGCGAGTTGAAATGCTCGGCATCGGCCTTGTCGAAGCCGTGCGCCTGGCGGATGTTTTCGCTGATGGCAGTCACGTCTTCGTTGTTCAACAGCCATTGATACAGGCCCTGCAACGCGAATTCGCGCGCGCGGTGACGTGGCGTGCGGCTCTTGCTCGGATTGGCGTGCAAAGTTTTATTAGTCATAGTTTTTCCAGCTCGTAATTCGTTCAAACACAACAATGCGCGGCAAGGCATCAGAGATGCCTTGGCTGCCGCAAAAATCTTATTCTTCGCTAGTGGCTTCCGCCAGTTCTTCCAGCGCGATAGACAGATTGGCCATCTCCACCGCTACCCGCGCGGCATCGGTGCCCTTCTCTTCCATCCGGGCTTCGGCTTGCTCGTCGTTCTCGGTGGTCAATACGGCATTCGCAATCGGAATACCGGAATCCAGCCCGACGCGCGTGATACCTGCGCCGGACTCATTCGAGACCAGCTCGAAGTGGTAAGTCTCGCCGCGAATCACGGCGCCGATCGCAATCAGCGCGTCAAACTGCATGGTCTCTGCCAACTTCTGCAACGCCAGCGGGATTTCCAGCGCGCCCGGCACGGTGACATGCAGGATGTCTTCATCCGCCACGCCCAGATGCTTCAGCTCTGCCAAGCAGGCCGAGATCAACCCGTGGCATACATCTTCATTGAAGCGGGCTTGCACGATACCGATGCGCAAATCTGCACCATCCAGATTGGTTTCGTAAATTCCGACTGTCATGGCTTTCCTCTTATGCGCACTGGGCGCTTTCTACTAATTGGTTTACAAAATAATTTACTGCATGCTGCTGCCGCTGCTAATGCAAGTACAAACGTACAAACGCAAAGACAACCGCCCCATCAAGCATTCGGCTTGTTCTGGTACCCGGTAACTTCAAGGTCATAACCCGTCATCGACGGCATCTTGCGCGGGCTGGCCAGCAATTTCATTTTGCCGACGCCGAGGTCTTTCAGAATCTGCGCGCCGATGCCATAGGTCCGTAAATCGACCCGCGGCGGTGGCGGTTTGACACCGCTGCAAGCCGCCTCCAACGCCGCAAACTTGGCGAATATCTGGTCTGCCGACTCTTCGCAATTGAGCAACACCACCACGCCGCAAGGCGAAGCCGCAATCGCCGCCAAGGCCGACGCCATATTCCAGGAATGGTTGGTGGCCTGGGTTTCCAGCAAATCCAGGATCGAGACCGGCTGATGCACCCGCACCAGCGTTTCCACGTCCGGCGAAGGTTCACCATGCAGCAAGGCCAGATGGGCGCCGCCACTCGGTGTATCGCGATAGGCGATGGTCTTGAACGTGCCCTGCGCAGTGTGCGTGGTGCGTTCTGCGAGCCGTTCGACGATGCTCTCGTGCTGGCCGCGATAGTGGATCAGATCGGCAATGGTGCCGACCTTCAAGCCGTGTTCCTTGGAAAATTCCAGCAAGTCAGGCAGGCGCGCCATGGTGCCGTCTTCCTTGAGGATTTCGCAAATCACGGCAGCCGGCGTCAAGCCTGCCATTTCAGTCAAATCGCAACCGGCTTCGGTATGGCCGGCGCGCATCAACACGCCGCCCTTGCGCGCCTTGATCGGGAAAATATGGCCCGGCTGCACGATGTCGCCAGCCTTGGCATTTGCTGCCACCGCAACCTGGATGGTGCGGGCGCGGTCAGCTGCGGAGATTCCTGTCGTGACGCCTTCGGCGGCTTCGATCGAGACCGTGAAATTGGTGCCGTAGGCGGTGCCGTTACGGCTGGTCATCATGCTCAGGTTGAGCTGGTCGCAGCGTTCTTCGGTCAAGGTCAGGCATACCAGGCCGCGGGCATACTTGACCATGAAGTTGATCGCCTCGGGCGTCACAAAATCGGCGGCGAGCACCAGGTCGCCTTCGTTTTCACGATCTTCTTCATCTACCAAAATTACCATGCGCCCGGCACGGAGCTCGGCAATGATTTCTTCTGTTGTTGCAATTGACATGTTTCGCCTTGAAGATAACCGGTCCGGAAGCCACCTTAGGGCTACCTGCGACCGGCTTTGCAATGAATACGTTAAAAAATTGAATTGTGGCTAGCGAGATGCGGCGTCGCTACCCATATATGATTAATATTAGCCAGAGGCGACTATTTTAAAGGATTTAGCAGACTGAAAATGTTTTACGGACACCAGTTTGCGGTAGTTTCGCCTCGGTCAGGCAATACAGCAACGATGCCGGTCGAATCAAGCCGCCAATGGTTGCATGTTTGCCAACGCATTAACCAACAACAAAGGATCGCCCAGCGCCAGCTTTTTCGAATCCGACAGCGCCTGCCGGAACGATTTGGCGCCCGGCACACCGGCCATCAAACCCAGCATGTGACGGGTAATGCTATTGAGGCGCAGGCCTTTGCCATCGTGACCATGCAGGGCCAGTTGCTGACGGATATAAGGCAACATGGCGTCGATCACTTCGGCGCGGGTCTTCGGCGTGGCGTCGGCGTCGCCAAAATAACGGGAGTCGAAATCGGCCATCAGGTAGGGATTGTGATACGCCTCGCGCCCCAGCATCACGCCGTCGACATATTGCAGGTGGAAATCGATTTCGTCGGTGGTCTTGATGGCGCCGTTGATGATGATTTCCAACTCCGGAAAATCATTCGCCAGCCGGTAGGCATACTCATATTTCAGCGGCGGGATTTCACGGTTCTCCTTAGGGCTCAGCCCTTTCAGGATCGCGTTGCGCGCGTGCACGATGAATGTCTGGCAGCCGGCCTCAGCCACTGTGCCGACAAAATCGCGGACAAACTCATAGGATTCAGTCTTGTCGATCCCGATCCGATGCTTGACGGTAACGTCAATCGACACCGCATCGCGCATCGCCTTGACACAATCAGCAACCAGCGTCGACTCCGCCATCAGGCAAGCGCCAAAAGCACCCTTCTGCACTCGCTCCGACGGGCAACCGCAATTCAGGTTGATCTCATCGTAACCCCACTCCTGGCCCAGCTTTGCGCTTTTGGCCAGGTCGGCCGGCTCGCTGCCGCCAAGTTGCAGCGCGACCGGATGCTCTACATCGTTGAAATCCAGATGACGCGGCACATCCCCGTGCAACAAAGCGCCGGTTGTCACCATTTCGGTGTAAAGCCAGGTGTGGCGGGTGATTTGACGGTGGAATACGCGGCAATGGCGATCGGTCCAGTCCATCATGGGTGCCACGGACAAGCGCCGTTTACTGTAATTCGCTGATTTCATTAGGTTTTATGCTGATTTCACACGCATATCGCGATGCAATTCATGCGTTATTTTGCTTGATTTCCGGATATTTTGCCGTTGACGCGGGCTAACCGATGATCCGTTGGCGGAACCACTCTGCCAACTCCTGCTCTGTAAGCGAGCCACCAGCGACTGCTTCCATGGTACGAATCGCATCAATGGTTGAAAATTGCAGGTTGAAGCCATTGTCGGCAAGGAAAACACGTGCAATAACCCAAGCCGTACGTTTGTTCCCATCACTAGAACCGTGATTCCTTGCCAGGCTGTAAGCATAGGCGGCGGCGAGATCCGCTGCATCCGGTTTTGGGTTGCCGTAGCCATCCAACTGCTCTGGCCTAGCCAATGCAGATTCTATGTAATTTAAATCACGTATCCCATCCAATCCGCCATGCGTCGCTAATTGACTTTCGTGGACCGCATAAGCCAGATCACGACCAATCCAACGCCATAAAGTCATTTAGCCAACGCGCGTAAAACTTCGCGGTCATCGTGCATGATCTGCTCAGCCAATGCCATTTGCCGCTGAAAGTCAGGATTATAGGGGGTGATCCTGTATGCGCCGTCAGGAGCCTCAGTCAAATAGAGCGTATCGCCCTTCTGAACATTCAGCCTGGCTTTCGCCTCCTTATTCAGGATGAAACCTTCTGACGAACCGACGGTGGTTACTTTAAATGTAAGCATGCAAGACTCCTCATATATAACAAACATTATATATCAAGATAAAACCACTCCCAAGCTCCTCGTCAAGTTGTTAGCGCCCCTCCAAAATAAAAAACCCATCGATCCATGAGTTCTTTCCAACTCACTAATCGACGGGTTTTCTGTGTCCGGAACAACTAGTCCGGACCGTAAAACTGCTTACGCGTCGCGCGAAGCCTTTTTACGCTCGTGTTCCTTCAGGTAACGCTTACGCAGGCGAATGCTCTTCGGTGTAACTTCAACCAGTTCGTCGTCGTCGATGAATTCCACAGCATATTCCAGCGACATTTCGATTGGCGGCACCAGGCGCACCGCTTCGTCGGTACCCGACGAACGGACGTTGGTCAATTGCTTGCCCTTGATCGGGTTGACGACCAGATCGTTGTCACGCGAGTGAATACCGATGATCATGCCTTCGTAGACCGGGTCATTGTGGCTGACGAACATACGGCCGCGATCTTGCAGTTTCCAGATAGCGTAGGCAACAGCTGCGCCGTCGTCCTGCGAAATCAGCACGCCGTTGCGACGGCCGCCGAGTTCACCCTTGGAGACGTCGACCGGTGCGTATTCATCGAACACGTGGCTCATCAGGCCGGTGCCACGGGTCAGGGTCATGAATTCGCCCTGGAAGCCGATCAGGCCGCGTGCTGGAATGCGGTACTCGAGACGCACACGTCCCTTGCCGTCCGGTTCCATGTTTTGCAGGTCGCCGCGGCGACGGCCGAGTTCTTCCATGACGCCGCCCTGGTTGGTTTCTTCGACGTCGACAGTCAGGTTTTCGTACGGCTCTTGACGCACGCCATCAACCATCTTGAACACTACGCGTGGACGCGAAACGGCCAGCTCGTAGCCTTCGCGACGCATGTTTTCGATCAGGATGGTCAGGTGCAATTCACCACGGCCCGACACTTCGTATGTCGAGTCGTCGCCTTCAGCCTGTACCACGCGCAATGCCATGTTGGCTTTCAGCTCGCGGTCCAGACGGTCCTTGATCTGACGAGTGGTGACGAACTTGCCTTCGCGGCCAGCCAGCGGCGAGTTGTTGACCATGAAGTTCATGGTCAGTGTCGGTTCATCGACCTTCAACATCGGCAGGCCTTCCGGTGTGTCCGGTGCGCAGATGGTGGAGCCGATGCTGATTTCTTCAATACCGTTGATCAGCACGATGTCGCCGGCCAGCGCTTCGTCTGTCAGAACGCGGTCGAGGCCACGGAAAGTCAGTACCTGGTTGATACGGGCCTTGGTCGGCTTGTCGTCCGGGCCGTTCATCCAGACCACGTCTTGCAAGGCTTTGATCTTGCCGCGCAGAATACGGCCAACGCCGATCTTGCCGACGTAGGACGAGTATTCCAGCGAAGTGATTTGCAGTTGCAGCGGGCCGTTAGGATCATCTTCACGCGCTGGAACGTGCTTCAGGATAGCGTCGAACAAAGGTTCCATGTTGCCGTCGCGGACGGTGTCTTCCAGACCTGCGTAGCCTTTGAAACCCGATGCGTAAATGATCGGGAAATCCAGTTGCTCATCGGTTGCACCGAGCTTGTCGAACAATTCGAAAGTCGCGTTCACAGCCTTTTGCGGATCTGCATTTTCGCGGTCGATCTTGTTGACGACAACGATAGGCTTCAAGCCCAGCGCCAATGCCTTACGTGTCACGAAACGCGTTTGCGGCATCGGGCCTTCTTGCGCATCGACCAACAGCAAAACGCTGTCAACCATCGACAATACGCGCTCTACCTCGCCACCGAAGTCGGCATGGCCTGGGGTATCAACGATGTTGATGTGCGTGCCTTTGTATTCGACTGCGCAGTTCTTCGACAGAATCGTGATGCCACGTTCTTTTTCGATATCGTTCGAATCCATCACGCGTGCATCGACGTGCTGGTTGTCACGGAAGGTGCCGGATTGACGCAGCAATTGGTCAACCAGTGTGGTCTTGCCGTGGTCAACGTGGGCAATGATGGCAATGTTGCGGATGGCGCGAGGTGTGTTTGACATGGTCAGTTTGGAGATTGGAGAACTTAGTAAGTGCGCAGGTAACGATTGCGCAGAATATTTATTGCTTGAATTGCGAGAATATTTATCACTACATATGCGGCCAAAAATGCTCGCTAAGACACTGCACTGAAGCGCGGCAGATGTAGCGGAATTTGGGAGGCCGCGTATTATAGCATGACGCGCTGCACTACTTTATGAAAAGCCGTGTAGTTTCAAAGAGTTGCTGTCTCAATAGCAGCACAAATATTATCTAAAAGATATTTTATGCGGCCTGCGCGGTGGCAATCAGACGTTCGGGAGCCAGAACGCCGTACTCATGCAATTGCGCGGTACCAAGCAGTTGCTGAGCGGATATAACATCGGCAGGCTGCAGATAAACCCGCACCCGTCCGGCCTCTGCCGGCAACGCCACGCCTTCCTTCGTCAGAGTCAGGCGCTGGCCCTGCAAAAACCGCTTTGCCAGTGGTTCGGATAACAACACTTCAGGAAACGTGAGGAGCAAGCTGTCGACCGGCGCCAGCAAGGCGCTGCGTTCGGCCGGTTCGGTGGCAGTCAATTGTTCCAGCGTGACGCAGCCGTCCAGCGTCAGATGGCCCACCTGGATCCGCCGCAGCTCTTGCAAATGCGCGCCGCAACCCAGCGCCGCACCGATGTCCTCACCCAGTACGCGGATGTAGGTGCCTTTGCTGCAGGCTACCCGCAAACGCAGGAAAGGCGCCTCATAGGCCAGGAATTCCAGTGTGTGAATGGTCACATCGCGCGCTTCGCGCTCCAGCGTGATGCCGGCACGGGCGTATTCATACAGCGGCTTGCCGTCGCGCTTGAGCGCCGAGTACATCGGCGGCACTTGCTTGATCGGGCCACGGAACTGCGCCAGCACTGCATCGATCTGTTCGCGGCTGACATTGACGTCCTTGCGCTCCAGGACTTCGCCTTCGGTATCGCCGGTGGCAGTACTCACTCCCAGATGGATCAAGGTTTCGTAAGTCTTGTCGGCATCCAGCAAATCCTGGGCAAACTTGGTGGCTTCGCCAAAGCACAGTGGCAGCACGCCGGTGGCAAACGGATCGAGCGTGCCTGTGTGGCCGGCCTTTTGCGCGTTCAACAAGCCTTTTGCCTTGATCAGTGCGTCATTGCTGGAAAAACCGACAGGTTTATCCAACAGCAAAACACCATTGAGCGGGACACGGATTCTTTTGGGTGGGCGTGATGCCATGGTAGCAAATGCGGATAAGGTGAAAAGAAGCGGAAACGGCTTGCCGTGCCAGGCCGCATCAAATTTGTGACTGTGACCGATGGGCAAACTTATCGTTTATTCCTGGCCGTCGTCTTTAGAACGTGTCGCGTTGGCCAGATCGATCAAACGCGACATCTCGACGCCACGGGCGGTCGAATTGTCATGAATGAAATGCAGGGCAGGCAACGTGTGGATAGACAAACGGCGGCCAAGCTGATTGCGCAAGAAACCGGCAGCCTGAGCCAGGCCCTTGACGGTATTCGCAATGGCTTCGAGGTCGTCGTTCAGCATTGTGAAAAACACCTTGGCATGGGCGTAGTCCGGCGTCACTTGCACTTCGGTAATCGTAATCATGCCGACCCGCGGGTCTTTCAACTCGAATACGATGATCTCGGACAAGTCCTTCTGGATCTGGTCTGCAACCCGCAGACCGCGGCCAGGGATGGATTTACTATGTTTAGCCATACTTTTTTCCGTCATCCCCGCGCACGCGGGGATCCAATTTGCTGCCTAAAATGGATTCCCGCGTACGCGGGAATGACGGGGCCGCCGAGGCGGGGCCGCCGAGGCGGGGTCGCCGAGACGCGGCGGGAATCCATTTCAGGCAAGGTCATAAAACG
This sequence comes from Collimonas antrihumi, assembly GCF_018304965.1. GTDB lineage: Bacteria > Pseudomonadota > Gammaproteobacteria > Burkholderiales > Burkholderiaceae_D > Collimonas > Collimonas antrihumi. Next base: position 83,210 of record NZ_JAGQED010000010.1, on the reverse strand, counting down.
AAAATCGGGCTGTTAGGCCCGATTTTCCTGCCCTACGCACTTTACCAGCTGCGTGTGCTTTACCTATTTACAGAGTACGTGCAATTTCTTCGACTTCAAAGATTTCGAGGTGATCGCCTTCTTTGATATCGTTGAAGTTCTTCAGGGTCAGACCGCATTCAAAGCCGGAACGGACTTCCTTGACGTCATCCTTGAAGCGTTTCAGCGAATCCAGCTCGCCAGTCCACAACACGACGTTGTCGCGCAGCAGGCGGACCGAAGCGCCACGCTTGACCAAGCCTTCGAGCACGTAGCAACCGGCAATCGCACCGACTTTACTGACCAGCAGGACCTGGCGAATCTCGACCAGACCCAGGTTCTGTTCGCGCTTCTCTGGCGACAACATGCCAGACATCGCTGCCTTGATCTCATCCACAGCATCGTAAATGATGTTGTAGTAACGGATGTCGACGCCGTTGGCTTCCGCCAGCTTGCGTGCCTGTGCATCGGCGCGGGCGTTGAAGCCGATAATCACGGCTTTCGAAGCGACTGCCAGGTTGACGTCCGACTCGCTGATGCCACCGACGCCGGCGTGCACCACTTGTACCCGGACTTCGCTGGTCGACAGCTTTTGCAACGATTGCACCAAAGCTTCTTGCGAACCTTGCACATCGGTCTTGATGATCATCGGCAGGTTCTTGACTTCGCCTTCGGCCATCTGGTCGAACATGTTTTCCAGCTTCGCGGCTTGCTGCTTGGCCAGCTTGACGTCACGGTACTTACCTTGACGGAACTGACCAATTTCGCGCGCCTTGCGCTCGTCTGCCATGACCATGACTTCTTCGCCGGCTACCGGCACTTCTGTCAGACCCTGGATTTCGACCGGAATCGATGGACCGGCTTCGGAAATCGCCTTGCCGTTTTCATCCAGCATCGCGCGGACCCGGCCATAAGCCGAACCAGCCAACACCACATCGCCGCGTTTCAGCGTACCGGATTGCACCAGGATCGTTGCCACCGGACCACGACCCTTGTCGAGTCGGGCTTCCACTACCAGGCCGCGGGCCGGTGCTGCTTCCGCTGCTTTCAACTCCAGCACTTCAGCTTGCAGCAGGACTTGCTCCAGCAAGTTATCAATGCCTTCGCCAGTCTTGGCCGATACCGGCACGAATGGCGATTCGCCACCGTATTCTTCCGGCACCACTTGTTCGGCGATCAACTCTTGCTTGACGCGATCCAGGTTACCGCCCGGTTTGTCGATCTTGTTGATTGCCACCACCAGCGGTACGCCGGCAGCTTTCGCATGGGCAATCGCTTCCTTGGTTTGCGGCATCACGCCATCGTCGGCTGCGACTACCAGAATCACGATATCGGTCGCCTTGGCGCCACGGGCACGCATAGCGGTAAACGCTTCGTGGCCCGGGGTGTCGAGGAAGGTGATCATGCCGCGCGGTGTTTTCACGTGATATGCACCGATGTGCTGGGTAATCCCGCCAGCTTCGCCGGAGGCTACCTTGGCGCGGCGGATGTAATCCAGCAGCGAGGTTTTACCATGGTCAACGTGACCCATGACAGTCACCACCGGAGCACGCGGCAGCAATTCGGCGTCGGTATGTTCTTCACCGTCGACCAGCAATGCTTCCGGATCGTCCAGTTTCGCAGCGTGTGCGGTGTGGCCCATTTCTTCGACCAGAATCATCGAAGTTTCCTGGTCCAGGACCTGGTTGATGGTGACCATCTGGCCCAGTTTCATCAAATGCTTGATGACTTCCGAAGCCTTGACCGACATCTTGTGCGCCAGTTCGGCGACGGTAATGGTTTCAGGAACATAAATGTCCTTGATGACCGCTTCTGTCGGCGCCTGGAAATTACTTTCGTGATCGTCGTTATGCGAACCACGGCGGCCCTTCGGACCACCGCGCCAGCCATCACGGCCACCGCCGGTATTGCCGCGGGTCTTGATGCCGAGGCCGCGCTTCTTGGCCGCATCGTCTTGCCAGGTTGAAGAGACGTTGGCGGACTTGATCGATTTCTTGTCGACCACCACTTTTTTGTCGTCCTTCTTCTCGCCCGGCTTTTTATCCGCCGGCTTGTGCAGGGTGCCTTCGGCTGTCTTGGCCGGTGCTGCTACAGGTGCTACCGGCTCAGGTGCCTTGATAACCCTGCGCGGCGCATTCATCATCGCCTTGATCTGCGCAACTTCATCTTGCACGGCCTTGCGAGCACGTTCGGTAGCTGCAGATTTCTCAGCGGCTTCCTTGGCAGCTTGCGCAACCTTTTGCTTGGCTTCTTCGTTAGCCAGGCGTTTCTTTTCTTCAGCGGCAGGATCTTCTTGCTTGGCCACGGTAGTGCCCGCGGCATCACCGGCAACCGGAGCCTGCGCAGCAGCAGCTTTTTTAGCTTCGGTTTCAGCTTTCCTGGCATCGTTTTCAGCTTTTTGCGCAGCCTTGGCTTGCGCTTCTTTCTCCGCTTCCAACTTGGCCAGACGCTCTTGCTTCTCGATCAATTCTGCTTCCTGGCGAGCGATCAATTCAGCTTGACGACGCGCTTCCTCGATCCGACGTGCCTGTTCGGCTTCGTCGATGACCGGTGCGGCAGGCGCAACGGGCGCTGCCGCTACCGCCGTTTCTCCAACAGGTTCGTCGCGCTTGACGAAAGTACGCTTCTTGCGCACCTCAACCTGGATCGTGCGCGACTTGCCGGTGGCGTCAGCCTGCTTGATCTCGGTGGTTTCCTTGCGGGTCAGCGTGATTTTCTTCTTTTCGCTATCAGGAACCGCACCGTGCGAACGGCGCAGATGTTCCAGCAGGCGATCCTTGTCTTCTTTCGACAAGGCGTCGTCAGTCGAATTTTTCTGGACGCCAGCCGATTGAAGTTGTGTCAGCAGCAGATCCGCTGGCATCTTCAGTTCGGTGGCAAATTGGGCTACATTGTTACTCGCCATTCAGTCCTCTTTTTCTATGTGGCGCGGCAGACGATACGGAACCTCTCGGATCACTTGATCACTTGGCTTCCGCTATATTCCATGCCTTGGCCTGCAGGGCTTTGGCATGATCATCGTACTTGGCATCGATGAGTTTCATCTCATCGTCGGTCACATCTTTAAACTCTTCTTCAATCAAATGACGCGCACGGTCGGCTGATAAAGCCAGAATCGCGCCAAATTCGTCATAAGCCAAACCGGCGAACGCAGCCAATGTCTTGACTCCCGCCAAACCCAGCTTGCCGGCTGTAACCCGGTCCATGCCTTCGAAATTGACCAGGGCATCTTCCATGCCTTCCAGTCCTTCTTCGGAGGCAATCGCCTCTGTCACCAGCGCATCGCGAGCCCGGTTACGCAACTCGTTGACGGTATCTTCGTCAAACGAATCGATTTCCAGCATTTCGGTAATCGGCACGTAGGCGATTTCTTCCAGGCTGGCAAAACCTTCTTCCACCAGGATGTCGGCGACTTCTTGGTCGACATCCAGTTTTTCCATGAACAGGGTACGGATCGCAGCAGTTTCAACCGCCGATTTATCCGCCGACTCTTCCGCTGTCATGATGTTGATTTGCCAGCCGGTCAGTTCTGCCGCCAGACGCACGTTCTGACCGCCGCGACCAATCGCGATTGCCAGGTTTTCTTCATCGACGACGACATCCATTGCATGCTTCTCTTCATCAACCATGATGGAAGAAACATTGGCAGGAGCCAGTGCGCCGATGACGAATTGCGCCGGATCTTCCGACCACAACACGATGTCGACACGTTCGCCGCCCAGTTCGCCAGTCACGGCCTGCACGCGTGAACCACGCATGCCGACGCAGGTGCCGATAGGATCGATGCGCTTGTCTGCGGTAAACACAGCGATCTTGGCGCGGACGCCAGGGTCGCGTGCTGCCGACTTGATTTCCAGCGAACCTTGTTCGATTTCCGGCACTTCCAGTTCGAACAGCTTCATGATGAATTCCGGCGCGGTACGCGACAAAATCACTTGCGGGCCGCGTGCATTGCGGTCGATACGCAGGATGAAGGCACGGACACGGTCGCCGATACGCAGGTTTTCCTTAGGAATCGTCTGATCACGCGGCAAACGCGCTTCGATCTTGCCCGACTCTACGATGGCATCGCCCCGTTCCATCCGTTTGATGGTGCCGGTAACCAGCGAATCGCCGCGCTCCAGGAAGTCGGCCAGGATCTGTTCGCGCTCAGCGTCGCGGATCCGTTGCAATACGACTTGCTTGGTGTCTTGCGCAAAGCGGCGGCCGAATTCAACCGATTCGATCGGTTCTTCAATGTGGTCGTCGACTTCGACGTCGTCAATCTGTTCCTTGGCTTCGAACAGAAGGATTTCCTGGTCCGGCAATTGCAGACCCGCCTCATCCGGCACAACGTGCCAGCGGCGGAAGGATTCGAATTCACCAGTTTCACGATCGATCGTGACGCGAATATCGACGTCGCCCTCGTAGCGTTTCTTGGTTGCCTGTCCAAGCGCGTGTTCAAGTGCACCGAACACAACATCCCGATCGACGTTTTTTTCATGCGCGAGCGCATCGACCAACAATAAAATTTCGCGACTCATGCTTTGCGACTCCTAAAATCCACTTGCGGCACCAAGTGTGCCTTGTCTACGTCAGCGAGCGTGAAATCCAACACCGCCGACCCATCTTTTGTTTCAAATTCCATTTTCAAATTCTCGCCATCCGGTTCACCCAGGACACCTTGAAATGACTTCCGATGTGCAGCGCCTGGCATCGGAATGCGCAATTTCACAATTGCTTCCTTGCCGGCAAAACGCACATAGTCTGCCAGTTTCTTCAGCGGCCGGTCCAGGCCTGGCGACGATACTTCCAGCCGCTCGTACACAACATTTTCTACCGTCAGTACGTGCAACAGTTGATGCGTCACTTTTTCGCAATCTTCTACCGTAATCTGGCCTTGCCCGGCATTTTCAGGTGTGAAGTCGATGTATACGCGCAACAAACCACGCGCGGCCTTTTCGAATTCGACCAGCTCGTAGCCCATGCCAACCACGGTTGTTTCAATTAGCTCCAGCAACTGCAAAGCAACTCCCTATAAATTGGGCTTCAGACCCAGTGCTTCAGACCCGGTAACTACAGGCCTGAACTGTACACATACCCGCACAGACAACTTAAATGCAGCTAAAACGAAAAGCAAAAAAAAAATGGGCATCTGCCCATCCTTCTTATCGTTTGTCATTCGAGCAGTTTCACGAGATCGGCTGCGAATTAATAATAAATTCAAAATTTGAATTTATTTTCAATTTAATTCTGTCAATGACTTCTGTTAACTTGTAAATTATAAACGATTGAGCTATGTACCGCAATGCAGGAAGTTTGCATTTATTGACAATCGCCCGTCAACAGACGGTTAATTGAACATTATTGCAACACTTCCCGCCATTTCTTTGCAGCCGTCCAAAGTAGCCAATGCTGCTTTGGACGACAAATCACCAATCAGCCGCGTGGACGACGGCGCGGGCCACCTTGGGCACCGTAATGTCCACCACCTGTTTGTCCGCCAGCCGCCTTGTTGGGACGTGCAGGACGCGCAAAACCATTACCGCCGCCATTACGCCGTTGTTGTCCAGCATCAGGGAAACCCAATGCGGTCTGCAAAGGATCCGGCTGCCGGCTGCGCGGCTGGCCACCGCCGCCACCCTGCGGACGTCCCTGACCGCCACCGGGGCCGCGGCCTTGGTTGCCACGCGGTTGACCGCCAAAATTACCACGCGGCTGGCCACCAAAACCCTGGTCGCGGTAAACGCCCGGGCCTTGCGGGGCGCTATCTGCGCGATTACCGTTAGGCTGGCGATCCTTGTTGAAATCGGGACGGCCCTTGCCGCCGCCGGCATTCTGACCGACAGCAGGCTTGTCCAGTCCGTGCGCAGTCATCATGTCGCGTACTGCATTTTCATCCAGCTCTTCCCAACGGCCACGCTTGAGGCCGCGTGGCAGCGTCATGGCGCCGTAACGGGTACGAATCAGGCGCGACACGGTCAGGCCGATGGCTTCAAACATGCGGCGCACTTCGCGGTTACGGCCTTCGCCGATCACCACGCGATACCATTTGTTGATGCCTTCGCCGCCGCCGTCGGCAATTTTCGTGAATTGCGCAACACCGTCTTCCAGTTCAACACCGGCCAGCAATTTCTGACGCATGCCCTGCTCCAGCTCGCCCAAGGTACGCACCGCGTATTCGCGGTCGATACCGTAGCGTGGATGCATCAGGCGGTTTGCCAGGTCACCCGAGGTTGTAAACAACAGCAAACCTTCGGTGTTGAAATCCAGACGTCCCACAGCCAGCCATTTGGCGGCCTTCATATTAGGTAAACGGTCGAATACCGATGGGCGGCCATCCGGGTCGTTGTGGCTGACGATTTCGCCAGCCGGCTTGTGATACACCAGCACCCGCGGCGGCTTCTTGCTCACTTTGCGTTGCAGCAACTTGCCGTTGATGCGGATTTGATCGGTTGGCAAGATACGCTGACCGATATGCGCCGGCTCGCTGTTGACCGAAACCCGGCCAGCGATAATCAGCTCTTCCATATCGCGCCGCGAACCCAGGCCGACTTCTGCCAATACCTTGTGCAGCTTAGGCGCATCATCTTCGGCGGTCAGGTCACGCCGGACATTCTTTTGCGCAGCCTGGCGACGGTCGTTCGCGTCCTCGGTGGTCACCAGCGTATCGAAGGACTCGGAGGTAACAAACGAGAAAACTTCATCGGCGTCGCCGCCACGGGCTCCCGGTTTGCCATTGCGCTGGCCGGGTTGTCCTGGCTTGCCATTCTGCCCTTGCGGCTTCTTGCCCTTTTGCTGGCGATCGCGTGAATTGCGGTCCCCGCTACGATCCCCGCTACGTTCAGCATTACGCTCGCCGCCACGGCCGTTGTTACGGTCGCCGCGCGGCTGGCGCGGTTCGCCTGCAGGCGCATCGGCATTTTGCGACAGCGCCGGCTGGCCTTCGGCGACAGCCACATTGCCGGCCTCGACCACGGCATCCGCAGCAGCCGCCGACTCTTGCGCACGCTGGGCGGCGCGGTTGCTACGCAAAGCGCGCGGACCACGTACGCCACGCTTGGCCGGCCGCTCGCGCGGCGTTGTTTCTGTATTCGCTGTACTCATTACGTTCACGAACGGCGCCGCATCGACAGCCGCTGGCACCGCCTGTGCAACCACCTCGACGCTGACGACCGGTTCGACTGCTACTGCCGGTGCCTTCTTGCGCGGCGCCGCTTTCGGCTTGGCGGGTGCAACAGCTTCCGCTGCAGCCACGTGCGCCACTTCCGATGCAGCGCCACTCTCGTCGGTTGCCGCAGCTACTTTTTTGCGCGGCGCGCGCGGAGCGCGTTTGACCGGTTCTGCAACATCCGCAGAAGAGGTCTCCGCGACGGCTGCAACAACCGGGGCAGTAGCTGGAGCATCAGCCGCGACCGTCGCAGCTTTGCGCGCTCTTGGCTTTTTAGCCGGCTTCGGTTCTGTGGTGGCTGTCGGGTCGACGACCGGTGCATCATTGGAACTAGGTGGGTTCATTATTCAGGTGTTGGTTATGCCGACCTGGCGTAGCTTCATCATCCGATTGGGACGCGTGGTCGTTGGTGTGGGTTTCATTCGATGCAACTGGCGCTACTTGCGGATGAGCAACTACTTCCCCGTCCGCTTCCATCGCATTTTCCTTCGTGATTTCAGATGCATGCTTAATTGCATCTTCTGCAACCGGCTGTGTTTTTGCCGTTGTTTCTGCTGCGTCTAATGGTTCTGTTGCTTCTATTATTGTTTCTGTTATTTCTACTGCCTCTACCGTCGATTCGGCTTCAACCGCGACGGAATCTTGTCCATCCTGGCTGAGCGGTTCGGAATGCGGTTCAGCTGCTACTTCATTTGTTTCCAGCGCCGCCGCCGCATCCAGCACTGCCCGGGCTTCGATACTTGCCTCAAGATCGGCTTCCAACGCCTGCAACTCAAGCAAACTGCCTTCCTGCATGTCATTTCTTGCAACTTGCTGCAAAGGCGGCAACTGATCCAGCGAAGTCAGGCCAAGGTCATCGAGAAATTGCTTGGTGGTGGCAAACAATGCCGGGCGTCCTGGCACGTCGCGATGCCCGATGGCCTCGATCCAGCCGCGCTCTTCAAGCATTTTTACGGTTTGCGAATTGACTGTTACGCCACGAATTTCCTCGATGTCGCCACGCGTGACTGGTTGACGATAAGCAATAATTGCCAGGGTCTCCATCGTCGCGCGCGAGTATCTCGGCGGTTTTTCCGGATTCAGGCGCTCCAGGTAAATCTTCATCTCCGGGCGACTCTGGAAGCGCCAACCGGTTGACAGGGCAACTACCTCAATACCCTTGTCAGCCCAATCGCTGCGCAATTCCTCCAGCATGGACCTGATCGTATCTGCATTGATTTCGCCGTCATCGTCACTGCCATCTACATCACCTGGCGCATACAGCTTTTTCAAGTCGTTAAGCGACAGCGGCTCGTGAGCACAGAGCAATGCAGTTTCGAGGACTTTCTTAGCCTCAATAATATTCATGTACGACGTAGTTTATTTAAATTTTATTAAAAAATTCGCAGAGCTTATGTTCAACCGAAGGCGCTTGCTGCCCTGGTTAAAGAAAAAGCTGTTGATACTGCTGTCCAGCGCCCGTTAGAGGAGGATTAATGAGGGCGGGGACAATAAGACTTGAAAAAGACGGATAACACTGCGCCGCTCGTTCTTTAAATTTTGATCCGACCGTCCCGCAATTACCGGAGCCGATCCTGCTGCCAATCAAAAAATGTTAGTACACAGTTTAGCACAAAGCGGATGGGAAGACGCATTGATCTTGCTGACGTGGTTATTTGGCGATAGCCGGCAAGGGGGATTTGCCGATTCGCTATCGCCAATCTCAACCGCCATCGGGGCGTTGGCGAATAGCGTCCGACGGTATTGCATTATTTGCTACTTGCTTCTTACTTATTCTTGCTTGTTCTTGCCTGTTCTTGCCTGTTCTTGCTTGTCACTTATTCTTGTCTATTCTTATTTGCTCAGCTGCCACGATAAGTCGAATAGGACCAGGGCGACACCACCAGCGGCACGTGATAATTTTGATCGGCATGGGCGATCCCGAAAGCCAGCGTGACGCGATCAACAAAACGTGGACTTGGCAGATCGATTCCCTGCGAAGCGAAATAGTCGCCAGCCGCAAATACCAGTTCATATTGCCCCGCCTGCATCTCTTCTCCCTGCAGCAGGGGCACGTCAACCCGGCCATCCTGGTTGGTCACGGCGTTCTTCAACAGGCTGCGGCCGGCGGAAGTAACTGCATACAGTGCAATTTTGACACCGACGCCCGGCTTGCCCTGGGTAATATCCAGAACGTGCGTACTTAACTTTCCCATGACTATTCCTTATATCAATTAGTTGAAAACGAGTATCGAACAAATGATATACCGCGGGATCAGGGTCAATATACTATCCGGCATATATTAATCATGGCGGCAGCGCACATAATCCTGAAGACCAAATAACATTCCAGGCCAAGAAATGACAATCAATACCGACTCCAACTATCCGCGCGACATGACCGGTTACGGCCGCACCCCGCCGCACCCGCAATGGCCGAACCGGGCTCGGATCGCTCTGCAATTCGTCCTCAACTATGAGGAAGGCAGCGAAAACTGCGTGCTGGACGGCGACGCCGGCTCGGAAACCTTCCTGTCCGAAATCATCGGCGCCCAGAGTTTTCCGGCGCGTCACATGAGCATGGAATCCATCTACGAATACGGTTCACGCGCCGGTGTCTGGCGTTTGCTGCGCATGTTTGAAGAGCGCCGGCTGCCCTTGACCGTGTTCGGTGTTGCGCGCGCGCTACAACGCAACCCGGAAGCGACTGCCGCATTTCAAGAACTCGGCCATGAAATCGCCTGCCACGGCTTGCGCTGGATCAGCTACCAGAATATCGACGAAGCCACCGAACGCGCGCATATCGCCGAAGCCGTCGCCGTGATCAAGCAGCTGACCGGCAGCGCCCCGCTCGGCTGGTATACCGGCCGCGACTCGCCCAATACCCGCCGCCTGGTGCTGGAACATGGCGGCTTCAGCTACGATGCCGACCACTACGGCGACGACCTGCCCTTCTGGGAGCAGGTCAAAATCAGCGGCGCCAATGGCGAAACCGTGGTCAAGCCGCAACTGATCGTCCCTTACACCCTGGATACCAACGACATGCGCTTCGCCGCCATGCAAGGCTTCAATTCAGGCACCCAGTTCTTCGATTACCTGAAAGACGCCTTCGATGTGCTGTACCGCGAAGGCGATCCGCATGGCTTGAACCAGCCGAAGATGCTGTCGATCGGGCTACATTGCCGCCTGGTCGGCCGTCCGGGGCGTGCCGCAGCGCTGGCACGATTCTTGGATTATGTACAGAGCCACGGCCAGGTCTGGGTTACGCGTCGGATCGATATCGCAGATCACTGGCGCGCCACACACCCGTTCTCGGCATAAAACGATTTATTTACCGTCGTGGCGGTTCCACGGATTCACCACCCATCATATAAAAAAGATGGAATTACTAATAGAACGGAGAAGACACCATGCATCAAACCCGCCAGCCAACCGGCAATTTATCCGCGGCTGCAACAACAAATCGCATGCGTAGCAAAGTTATTGTCACGCGCATGTCGGGCTGCCTGCTCGCGCTGTCGGCTTTGGCCAGCATGCACCCGGCAAATGCCGCCGAGTGGAGCGACACCTCCATCGGTTATCGCTACGGCACCAAGTTCGCCGAGCCGTACAACAATCAGGACATCACCAAAAACATCATCAATTTCACGCATGCCGACGGTTACAAGTACGGCAGCAACTACCTGAACGTCGACCTGCTCATGTCTGACCATAAAGACGACAATGCGCAGGAAGCATATATCGTCTACCGCCACACGCTCGATATCGGCAAGATCTCGGGAAAGGATTTTAAATTCGGTCCGGTCCGCGGTATCGGCTTCACCGGCGGTTTCGACTGGAATACCAAGAACGACAATAGCTATGCATCGAAAAAACGCATGCTGGTAGTGGGCCCGACGCTGATGTTGGATGTGCCCGGCTTCCTCAACGTCAGTCTGTTTGCGCTATTCGAAAGCAACCAGCCTATAGGCGTCACCAGCCGCTACCGCTACGACACGCATCCAATGTTGAGCACGAGCTGGGGCATCCCGATTGGATCTTCCGCTTTTTCATTCGAGGGTTATGCGAACTGGATCGGCGCCAAGGGTAAAAACGAATTCGGCGGCCCTACCTCCCCTGAAGTCAATATCGACGCACAGGTCATGTACGACCTCGGCACGCAGCTGGGCATGGGTAAAAACACCTTCAAGGTGGGCCTGGAATATCAATACTGGAGAAACAAGTTCGGTAATCCGCATAATGTCCCTGGCTCCCTGGCAAAAACGCCGATGATCCGCGCCGAATATCACTTCTAAGCAGCAGCAAATGCTACGATGCAGGGGAAGCGTCGCCGAAACAACCAAAGCGACCACAACAACCCTGCATCATCCGACATTTGCAACCGCAGCTTTTACGTAGACATCATGAGCTCATCCTCTGGCGGCCGCCCGGCCGCCATCAGCCAGGTTGAATGGCAGGTACGCAAGGATCTGGCGGCCTGCTATCGCCTCTGTGCATTGAAGCACTGGGACGACCTGATATACACCCATATTTCAGCTTCGGTACCCGATGAACCCGGGCATTACCTGTTGAATCCGTTTGGCTATCGTTTCGACGAAGTGTGCGCATCCAACCTGGTCAAGATCGATGCCCAAGGCCGCATTGTCGGCGACTCGCCATATCAGGTAAACGTCAGCGGCTTTGCGATCCATGGCGCAGTCCATACGGCCAGGGCTGACGCTGTTTGCGTAATGCACTTGCACAATACGCATGCGGTGGCGATCGGCATCCAGGCCGATGGCTTGCTGCCGATTTCGCAACACGCCTTGCGCTTTTATGAACAGATTGCGTATCACGATTATGAGGGACTGGCGCTCTCGGCCAGCGAGCAAAACCGCATGGTCGAAAAGCTCGGGAAACTGCCCGCCATGCTGTTGCGCAATCACGGCAGCCTGGTATGCGGGCGCACTATCGCAGAAGCCTACGTGTTGATGGATACCTTGGACAAGGCTTGCGAAATACAACTCCAGCTTAGCTCGGGCAGCGGCCGGCTAACCTTGCCGTCGCAGGCGATCTGCCGCAAGACCCGCGACCAGTTGCTGGGCGACGGCAGTCCCGAAGGTGTGCTGGAATGGCCGGCCTTGCTACGCAAACTGGATGCTATCGATCCGAGCTACCAACAATAATTTCGACTCCTGATTTCTTGATTTTCCAGAAAGGATTTGTATGCCGACTTTTAACGTACAACTGTTTGAAGGCCGCAGCGCCGAGCAAAAGCGCGCCTTCGTCAAAGCCATCACTGAAGCCACCTGCAAGACGCTCGAATGCGGCCCGGAATCGGTGGATATCATCATTCAGGAAGTCAAACGCGAACACTGGGCGACCGCCGGAAAACTGTGGTCGGATTGAGTTTGTAGCAGGGTGGGCACGAATGCCCGCGCGGAACTCACTTCACGCACATACCTGTTTCCGTGCCACGAGGGCCTGTACTCCGGTTATCACGGTCACGCGTGGGCATTCATGCCCACCCTACGAAAAAATGAGCCACGTTGTCGTGGCTCATTTTTCATTTCAAGGCGATTAAATCAGGCAAACTGACCGATCTGCTTAACCACCGCATTACGCACCGAACCGCTGACCACGAACGATTGGGCCACAACGATATCGTTGTGGAACCAGCGATCGCCTTCCAGGCAGGCCGGAATCTGGCGGCGGATTTCCTGATACGCCGCTTGCGTTCCCTTGCCCAGCACGAAGCCTGGCAACAGATCTTCCGTCATCGTCAACGCCTGCGCCGCCAGCAGCATTTCAACGCCGATGATGTATTGCGTATTGGCCACCACCGTCGCCGCCTTGCGCGCACACCAGGTCGAATTCGAAACGTGGTCTTCGCTGTTGCCTTTGGCTGGAATGCTGTCGACACTGCCCGGCATGCACAGGGTGCGGTTTTCCATCACCAGCGAGCTCAGCGAACATTGCACCACCGGATAACCGGTGTTGACGCCGCGCACACCGCTCATCAGATTGCGTGGCAAGCCCCACGACAAGGTCGGATCGATCAGGCGCGCGACACGGCGCTCGCAGATGCTGCCCAGGTCGGTAATCGCCATCGCCAGCAGATCCATCGCTTGCGCCAGGTATTGGCCGTGGAAGTTACCGCCGGAGATGATTTCAAAGCCGCCGCCTTCTTTATCGAAGATCAGCGGGTTATCGGTAGCCGAGTTGATTTCCTTGTCGACGATATTGTCGATATAGTCGAGCGCATCGAATACCGGGCCGTAGACTTGCGGCGCGCAACGCAGCGAATACACATCCTGGATGCGCGAGCTGTAAGGGATATCGGTGCGACGGGTTTCTTCCGGAAACTGCACGGCGCGTGCTTCATGCGTGGTGCGGGTCGAACCAGACAGCAGGTTGCGGATGATGGCGGCAGTCTTGATCTGGCCGGCATGCGGACGGGCTTGCTGGATGCGGTGGTCGAAAGCCGCCATTTCAGCGCGCATCGCCTCCAACGTCAAACCCAGCGACAAACAGGCATCGCTCAACAGATTGCGTGAATCATGCGCAACCAGCACGGCCACCGCCAGCGAAGCAGTGCAACCGTTGATCAGGGCCGAGGCATCCTTGGCTTTCAAGTCGAACTTGACCGGGCCAACGCCAGCCTTGGTGATCGCTTGCGGGGCGCTCATGCGCTGGCCTTGGTACATCACTTCCGCTTCATCGAAACCGGCAATCGCCGCCGCCAGGTAAGACAACGGCGCCAGATCGCCGGACGCGCCGACCGATCCTTTTTGCGGCATGATCGGATGGATGCCGGCATTCAGGAAAGCCAGCAGGCGGTCTACCACTTCCACCCGAGGCGCCGAATAATTGCTGGCGAACGCATTCGCGCGCAACAGCATGGTGGCGCGGCTGACTTCTTCCGAGAACGGTTCGCCGATGCCGGCACAGTGGGCCTTGATCAGCTGGGTCTGGAACAACTCGATATTTTCAACCTTGATGCGGGTGTCTTTCAACAAGCCGACGCCGGTGTTAAAGCTGTACATCATCGGCGCTTCATCGTGCATCCAGGTCGATTCGATGTAGTCGCGGCTTTCTTTCAGCGCGGCGCGTGAAGAATCGGCCAGGGTCACTGGCAGGTGCGGTGCGCGGGCGACGTCGACTACTTGCTGCGCGGTCAGGTTGAAGCCATCTATGGTGATAGTTTGGGACATGAGTACTCCAGATTTTTCTTAAATGAGGTCAAGCGCAGAAGCCGATTGAGCGTGGTAAAACTGCTCAATCAGCTTCCGGCTTTCAGGGTCGCCGATGGATTTATTTGGCGCCGGAGGTATACCAGGTGCCGATCAGGGCACGCTCTTCGTCGGTGATATGCGTCAGGTTAGCCAACGGCATCGCCTTCAATTGCACCGCTTGCTGATAGACCTTGTCGGCATGCTGACGGATCTGGTCCGGCGTTTGCAACATCACACCGGCCGGTGCGGTAGCAAATCCCGGCTGGGTTGGCTGTGCCGAGTGGCAGGTAGCGCAACGCTGGCCGATGATTTCCTGGATATGCGCCATATCGGCGCTCGGGGCTGCTGCTGCAGCAGCGGTTGCAACTGCTGCCGTGGCGCCCGCTGGTACGGCAGCGTCTGCCTTGGCAACTGGCGCCACCGGCTGGATCGGCTTCGGTGCAATCGCAATCGCCACTGCCAACAGCAATGCCACGCCGGCAATCGGATAACCGAGCGAAACACGGCCGGCATGACGCAGGTTGAAGAAGTGACGGATCAACGCGCCGGCAGCAATAATCGCCGCCAGGATCAGCCAGCTATATGGATGATTGTAAGTCATGCCGTAGTGGTTGCTGATCATGATGAACAGCACTGGCAGCGTGAAATAGTTGTTGTGCACACTGCGTTGCTTGGCTTTCTTGCCGTAGATCGGATCGGGCGATTTACCGACGCGCATCGCTTCCACCAGCTTGCGTTGCCCCGGAATGATCACCATCAGCACGTTACCCACCATCATGGTGCCGATCATGGCGCCGACATGGATATACGCAGCGCGGCCGCTCAGCAAATGCGTCAGCACAAAGGCTGCGGCAACGATGAACAGATACATGACGATACCGAGCAAGCCTTCACGCTTGCCCAGCGGCGAACGGCACAGCACGTCGTAGACGGTCCAGCCCACCACCAGCGTGCCGAGGCCGACGCCGATTGCTTGCCAGGTATTCAGATCGGCCACATCCTTGTTGATCATCATGGCCGAAGCATTGAAGTAATAGACGATGAACAACATGGCAAAACCGGACAGCCAGGTGGCGTACGCTTCCCATTTGAACCAATGCAAGTCGTCCGGCAATTCAGCCGGGGCAACCAGGTATTTTTGCGGATTGTAGAAGCCGCCGCCGTGGACTGCCCACAACTCTCCGGACACGCCCTTCTTGGCCAGATCGGATCCTGCCTTCGGCGGCCGGATCGAATTGTCCAGCCAGACGAAATAGAAAGATGCGCCGATCCAGGCGATACCCGTAATCAGGTGCAGCCAGCGAACCAGCAAATTGAGCCATTCGACTCCATACGAAACTAATAATGCATCCATGTCTTCCCCACGATTATCACTCGTTTGCCACTGCGGGCTCTGCAAACGAAAGAGGTACACCCTCCAACACGGCCGCGAACTTTTTATAAACACTTATAAAGTTTGTTTTATATCAGCTCCGCTACGACCAACATGATCGGATAAGCAAGATACTTGCCCACCTTTCATTTTCCTCTTCTTGCGCTCAGAAGTTAAAAGCGCGCCAGATTCACGCAAGATAAACGTATTGGGAATCTAAAACATGGATTTTCAGATATATTTGACATACTCATATCCATATAACAAAATGAACTGCATCATACCCATAAATATAGTAATTGCTGGAGACAAAACATGGCCAAGCTGCCGGACCACCTGGATATCCACCTGATACGCATACTGTATCTCTTGTTATGCGAGAAGAATGTATCGCGTGTAGCCCTCAAGCTCAACCAGCCGCAGCCGTCGATTTCGGCCTCGCTGCGCAAGCTGCGCGAGCTCACCGGCGATCCCTTGCTGGTGCGCGGCGCGCGTGGCATGGTGCCAACCCAGCACGGTGAAAGCCTGCTGAAACCGGCCAAACGGATCCTTGAAGAAACCGAACGGCTGTTTGTCCAGAAAACCGCGTTCGTGCCCCAGGCGGAAGCACGCACCTTCCATATCGCCGCACCAGATTACATGAATACGCCGTTCTTCCTGGAAGTCGTGGCGCGCTTGCGCCGCGAATCGCCGAAGAGCCGCATCGTGATCCACGCATTGGGGCCGGAAACCGATTATGTCCGGCTGCTGTCGGATGGCGACCTCGATCTGGTCATCGCCAATTGGGACGAACCGCCGCCGCATCTGCATTTATCCAAACTGTTCGACGATCCTATCGTCTGCCTGATGCGCGCCGACAGCGCCTATGCCAAACGCACCGGACCGGACCAGATGACGGTCGAAGACTATCTCTCGCTGCCGCATGTAGCGCCATGGCAGGTGCTGCCCGGTTATCACGGCATCATCGATTCCTTTCTCGACAGCCAGAACCTGAACCGCAACGTGGTGGTCGAATCAGCCTACTTCGGCATGCTGCCCTATATGGTGGCGCAAACCGACCTGGTGCTCACCACCGGCCGCCAGTTTGCCCGTTTTTATGAAAAAACCCTGTCGCTGAAAAGCTTCACCCTGCCGATCAAGTTTCCGCCGATGCGTTTTTATCAACTGTGGCATGAGCGGGTGCATCAGGCAACTGAGCACAAATGGTTGCGCGAACAAATCGGGATTGCTGCAAAGGCAATGCTTGCCCAGTAAGCAGATAGGCAGATAGATAAGACAGTGTTTCCCTATAGGAAGCAAAGTAAGTCATATATCCAAATACATAAATCAACTATCAGTCAGCAAATATATCGTGAGGGCCTGAGCCAAGTAGTATCGGACAGCACAGGCCCTGTGTTTACCGCGGGTGACTTGTGAGGCTGTAGCGCATCAACCGGATCGGCAGGAGTTTAAAAAAGCCGGATTGATGTCGCCGCACGCACTAAAATCATAATTAGCACCTAGGAGACACATGATGACCAGCAGCACAGATCCTGTAGATGAAAGACTTCCCGTAGGTAAACTCGCTGCACTCGGCTTGCAGCACGTGCTGGTGATGTACGCCGGCGCGATTGCCGTGCCGCTGATCATTGGCGGCGCGCTCAACCTGGCAAAAGGCGACATTGCATTCCTGATCAGCGCCGACCTGTTTTGCTGCGGCCTGGTGACCTTGATCCAAAGCCTCGGCTTCTGGAAATTCGGTATCAAGATGCCGGTAATGATGGGCGTCACCTTTGCCGCCGTCGGCCCGATGGTGGCGATGGCCGGCAACCCGCACCTCACTATCGTCCACATCTACGGCGCAGTGATTGTCGCCGGTATATTCTGTGTCTTTGCAGCTCCTTTCATGAGCCGCCTGATGCGCTTCTTCCCGCCGGTCGTGACCGGCACGGTGATCAGCGTTATCGGCATTTCCCTGATGGGCGTCGGCATCAACTGGGCAGCGGGCGGTCAACCAGTGATCGGCACCTTGGTCGACGGTGTCTTCAAAAAAATCCCCAACCCTGACTACGGCTCGCCGACCAGCCTCGGCATTGCCTTGATAGTGCTGGTATCGATCCTGTTGATCACCAAATACGTCAAAGGCTTTATCGCCAACATCTCGGTGCTGAGCGGCATGATCATTGGTTTCGCGATTGCCATGGCGATGGGAAAAATCAGTTTTTACGGCCTCGGCGACGCCGAATGGTTCGCTTTCATCCGCCCTTTCCACTACGGCTGGCCAAAGTTCGACCTCGGCTCGATTATCAGCATGTGCCTGGTCATGATCGTGACCATGATCGAATCGACCGGGATGTTCATCGCCCTCGGTGAAATCGTCGGCAAGAAAGTCGATGACAAAACCCTGGCGCGCGGTTTGCGTGTCGACGGCCTGGGCAGCGTGATCGGCGGCATGTTCAATACCTTCCCGTACACCTCGTTCTCGCAGAATGTCGGCCTGGTCGGCGTCACCGGCGTGCGCAGCCGTTATGTCTGCGCCGCCGCCGGCGTGATCCTGATGCTGTTCGGCCTGTTCCCGAAAATGGCGCACGTGGCTGCCTCGATTCCGCAATTCGTGCTCGGCGGCGCCGGTATCGTCATGTTCGGCATGGTGGCGGCGACCGGCATCAAGATCTTGTCGAGCGTCGATTTCCAGCGCAACCGCAATAATCTGTTCATCGTCGCCGTCAGTTTCGGCGCCGGCATGATTCCTATCGTGGCGCCGACCTTTTTCGACAAGATGCCGGTGTTCCTGTCGACCATCCTGCACAGCGGCATCTTGCTGGCTTCCACCATGGCGGTCCTGTTGAATCTGTTCTTCAATGGCAAGGGCACCAACGAAGACAGCCGTTCGCATGCGTTGGCTGCGGCACAGAGCTCTGATCACTAAAACTGTTTTTGAAGTAAATTGAAGTAGATGTGAATTTATTCACGATGCCGACCCGTAATAGTAATAGAAATGAAATTGAAGCGATTTAACCAAGGATGAAGCGGGTCGGACCCGCCAACGATACAAATGACAACATTAGAACAACTGAATAACAGCGATGTAACCGCCTTCGTTTCAACGCTGCATGGCATCTACGAGCATTCGCCGTGGATCCCTGAACGCGCCGCAGCGCAACGGCCGTTTGCCAACATCACTGCCCTCAAGCAGGCCATGCAGGCCGTCGTCAGCAAAGCCACCCGGGAAGAGCAACTGGGCCTGATCCGTGCCCACCCGGAGTTGGCCGGCAAGGCAGCCATATCCGGCGAGCTGACCGTGGAATCGACAGGTGAGCAAGCCAAGGCAGGCCTCAACAATTGCAGCCCTGAAGAATTCGCCACACTGCAAAAACTGAACGCCGACTACAACAGGAAATTCGGTTTCCCATTCATCCTCGCAGTCAAAGGCGCCGATGGCCAGGGCCTGTCGCGCCAAGCCATCATCGCCACTTTCAGCCGCCGCCTGAAAAACCAGTTCGACGACGAATTGGGTGAAGCGTTGCGCCAGATCGGCCGGATTGCCGAAATGCGCACCAACGACCTGCTCGGCTACGTGCCGGAACTCGGCAAAACCATCATGCAATGGGCTGAACAGATCGGCGCCTGGAGCGATGACGAAACAGGCCTCACCTGCGCCTACATGACTGATGCACACCGGCGCACCGCGGCACAGATTGCCGGCTGGATGCGCGAAGCCGGCATGCAAGCCGAGATCGACGCCGTCGGCAACGTGGTCGGCCGCTACCTGTCTGGCAATCCGGCAGCCAAGACGTTGATGACCGGCTCCCATTACGACACCGTGCGCAACGGCGGCAAATACGATGGCCGCGAAGGCATCTTGCTGCCGATCGCCATCGTCAAGCACTTGCATGAGCGCGGCGAAAAATTGCCGTTCCATTTTGAAATCGTCGCCTTCTCGGAAGAAGAAGGCGTGCGCTTCAAAAGCACGTTCCTCGGCAGCAATGCAATCATCGGCCAGTTCAACCTGGAACTGCTGAACAATCTCGACCGCGACGGCATCAGCATGCGCGATGCGTTGCTGAAAGCCGGGCACGATCCTGCAGCGATTCCTGTCATCGCGCGCAAACCGGCAGATTTGCTGGGCTACGTCGAAGTGCATATCGAACAAGGCCCGGTCCTGCTGCATCGCGACCTGCCGGTCGGCATCGTCACTTCGATTGCCGGCAGCTGCCGCTATATGGTGCAACTGAAAGGCGTCGCCAGCCACTCCGGCACCACGCCGATGCCGATGCGCAAGGACGCCGCCACCGCCGCCGCTGAAATCCTGCTGTATGTGGAACAACGCTGCGCGCAAGACCAGCACGCATCGCTGGTTGGCACCGTCGGCCAGTTGCAAGTACCAAACGGTTCGACCAACGTGATCCCCGGCGCTTGCGTGTTCTCGCTGGATATCCGTGCCGCCGACGACACCATCCGCGATGCCGCGGTAGCCGACGTGCTGCAACACATCGAAAAGGTGTGCGAACGCCGCTGCGTCGAAGCCAATGTCGAAAGAATGGTGTCCGCCCCGGCCGCACCTTGCGCTTCGTGGCTGATGGACCAGTTGTCCGCCGCCACCGAACGGGCCGGCGTGCAGCCGTTCAAACTCGCTTCCGGCGCGGGTCATGACGCCATGACCATCGCTAAAATAACTGATGTCGCCATGCTGTTTACGCGTTGCGGCAACGGTGGCATCAGCCACAATCCATTGGAAACAATGACTGCGGACGATGCCGAAGTATCGGCGCAAATCTTGCTGGATTTCCTACGCCGCTTTACACCGAAACCTTAAGCCAGGGCTTGAACCAGCGTCTTTGGATTTAACGTAATGTCTAAAACCTTATTGATAAAAAATGCGCGCGTTGTAGTCACCATGGACCACGCGCGCCGTGAAATTGCCGGCGGTGCGGTGTTCATCCGCGACAACGTGATTGAACAGGTCGGCAACAGCGCCGACCTGCCGCAAACCGCCGACGAAGTCATCGACGCCAGTAATCATGTCGTCATCCCGGGCCTGGTGAACACCCATCACCATATGTACCAAAGCCTGACACGTGTGATTCCGGCTGCGCAAAACGGCGAGCTGTTCAACTGGCTGACCAACCTGTACCCGATCTGGGCCAACCTGACGCCAGAGATGATCCAGGTCTCGACCTTGACGGCGATGGCCGAACTGATCATGTCCGGTTGCACCACCAGCAGCGATCACCTGTACATCTATCCGAACGGCTGCAAGCTGGACGATAGTATCGAAGCGGCGCAGCAGATCGGCATGCGCTTCCACGCTGCGCGCGGCTCGATGAGCGTCGGCCAGTCGAAAGGCGGCTTACCGCCGGATCGCGTGGTGGAAGATGAAAAAGCCATCCTGCAAGATACGCAACGCCTGATTGAAACTTACCACGACAGCAGCCGCCACGCGATGCAACGCATTGTGGTGGCGCCCTGCTCGCCGTTTTCGGTTTCGCGCGACTTGATGCGCGAATCCGCCAATCTGGCGCGTCATCATGGCGTTTCTCTGCATACGCATCTGGCGGAAAACGCCAACGACATCGCCTACAGCCGTGAGAAATTCAACATGACGCCGGCGCAATACGCGGAAGATTGCGGCTGGGTCGGCTACGATGTCTGGCATGCCCACTGCGTCCAGCTCGACGACGAAGGCATCTACATGTTCGCCCGCACCGGCACCGGCATCGCCCACTGCCCTTGTTCCAACATGCGGCTAGCCTCCGGCATCGCACCGATCCGCAAGATGGTCGATGCCGGCGTTCCGGTCGGTATCGGTGTCGACGGTTCGGCCTCCAACGACGGCGCTCACATGCTGGGCGAAGTACGGCAAGCGATGCTGTTGCAGCGGGTCGGGTTCGGCCCCGACGCCATGACCGCGAGGCAGGCGCTGGAGCTGGCGACGCTGGGTGGCGCCAAGGTGCTCAATCGCGACGATATCGGCGCGCTGGCACCGGGCATGTCGGCCGATCTGGTCTTGTTCGACATGAACCAGGTCAAGTTCGCCGGCGGCTGGCACGATCCGGTAGCGGCGTTGGTATTCTGCACGCCGTCGGATGTTGCCTACAGCATCATCAACGGCCGCGTAGTGGTACGCAATGGTCAGTTCACCACGGTCGATCTCGGCAACGTGCTGGAGCGCCACAATAAACTGGCGTTGTCACTGGCTGAAGCTGCGCGCTGATACGCAGGTCCGGCAATACAAAGAATGGCCGCTCGCCGCAAGCAAGCGGCCATTTTTTTATCCATGACAGTTTGGCAGGCGCCGATCGGGCTGCTGGCCAATTTCATTAACAAATCGGACATGACTGCTGCTTTCCTTACTTTTCGTAGCCAGGCAACCGCTTTTGCTCGTTGGTGTCAAACATCCTGTTTCTCAATTCTGCAATGGCGCCCGCATCGCCGAGCTTACCGCGCTCGGCGAGATACGCGCCAATCCGGCTTTTCCAGGCCGCTTCATCCTGATCCACTGCCGCCATCCGCGCTGCGGCTTCCGGTGACAAGGCAGCCGCGCGCATACGATAGACGTCGTCTTCGCTTGCCCCCTGCTTTCGCATCTTAGCTGCAGTATCCTCCAGCTTGACGATTTTCAGGGGCGCTTCCCGTGATTCTCGCAATGCGGCCGGCATGGCCGCGTCCAGTGCGGCTAGCTTTTCCTGCTTTTGCGGCGCGCTCAGCGATTTTTCCTGGGCGATTTCCATTCTCGCCAGTGTATCCGCGTCTTCGGTATCGACAAAGCCGAACATTCCCTTGCTTTCGGCCGGACTGAAAAACCGGGCGCGCACCTCCTGCATTTTCTGCATGCGGCCACGGATCGCCGCCAAGCCGTTGCCGGCCAGTTGCGGATCTTTGTCCAACCCGACCAGGGCGGTTTTATAATCGATATAATTTCCCAACAGACGCTTGGCTTCAGTAGCAGCAACCGGCTTCAGACGTCGATCGAGTTCTTGTTCGATCTCCTTGCGGATGGCATCCAGCGGCTTTTCACCCACCGCGCTCAGATAGTAATCAAACAGGCTGACCAACTGGGCGTCAGCGACCAATACATCGCCGGTAGTGACTTGAAGGTCGCCGTCGGGATGGGTTCCCTGCAATGAACGTACGAATGGGAAAAGATCCGGTTGCGCAGCAATTTTCGGGACTGGCGGTTCCTCATGCGTCATCAGCACCGGAACCAAAATGGCGGCGGCCAAAGCCGCCGCCCCGACCCAGATAAATGGATGTCGGATTCCCATATTTACAACCCCAGGCCTTTCAGGCGATTGGCTTGCTGGCGGTAAACCGTCTTCGGATTGGTTTCAAAAATATTCACCAGACCGAGAAGCTGATTGACTTCGTCCAGATGATTCATGCCGTAATTGTCCCGGATCACCCGGCCTAGATGGCTGCTGCAGCTACCTACCAAACCATCGTTTGTAGCCCCGCCATAGGCGAGTGAAAGCAAACCCATGCTGGCGTCGCTCGGATCGAACAGATTGGTCAAAGGCTGGCCGCCGCTCCATGAGAAATAGTACACGCCGCCGACCTGGTAATCACCTTCACCGCAAGCTGTCGCGGGAACCCCTTCAGGATGCGCCAGATTGAATTTGGCCATGCCGGCCGTGGTGAGCGAATCCAAGGCAGCTATCGAATTCTGCGGAGCGCCGGGGCTACCCGACAATACCTCGATCAGCGTCGTAAAGCTGTTGACGATGGTTCCCAGCACAGCTTGGCTGAGCGAACCCGGGGTCACCGCGCCGCGCAAGACGTCAGCCACCGCCGCGCCCTTGTTCGGGCCGGCGACGCTGGTCACCGAAGCCACCAGCTGCGGAGCAACCGAGGCCACGTAGCGGATAGTCGGCCCGCCATGGCTATGGCCGACCAGGTTGACTTTGGAGGCGCCGGTAGCGGCCAGGACTTGCTTGACATATGTCAGCAACTGCTCACCGCGTACTTCCGTGCTGTTGGCAGCCGATACTTCCGCCACATAGACTTGCGCACCGTCAGCGCGCAGCGCCTCGGGAATGCCATAGAAATATTCGACCGGACCGATCTTGTCGAAGCCGAACAAACCATGCACCAATATGATGGGATATCTGGTTTGGGTATAACCGGTTGCCCATGCCGGGGCCGGCAGGATGGCAATAGCAACCAGAGCGGCGCCAAGCCATTGCAGGAATTGCTTTTTCATTTTTTTATCTCCGAAAATTTTATAAACTCGTTACGGTGAAACCACGTTTTGGATTACCTGATGAATTCCTCCTTTCAATTGTCAGCATCCTCGGTTCCTGCCACTTCAACGAAGCACCGCTCTGCGACGGCGTCCCATCTCTTACAAAAAACAATGGCGATTAGTGACGATCAATGGCAATTACGCATCGCCAACCATTGCAAATCCGATGAACATTAACATAGGCAAGCCTATCTAAACATAGGGATCCCTATTTTTTTGCCGGCTTGTGGTTTTTTTGAGATTGGCATTTTTTACAACAAATAACCGTGCCGGCTGGTGACATCCGCCTGTCAGGAATAGTTGGGGGGGTGCGATTGAAACTGTGTGGAAAATGGCCTCCGGGACGACCGGTTATTGCAGTTCTGCCGGCAATTCTTCGAACATGGCATGAACTATAATGAAACACCATCGTTAAGGAAGGAAACTGGCGTGTCGTCCGACGAAACAAAACCCGCACCATCCGCAAATCCCGCAAACCCGGTAAACCCGGTAAACCCCGCAAATCCTGATTCGCCGCGCCGCGTGAAAGCAAAAAAGATCCTGTCCCCGGACGACTGGATCGATGCCGCAACCGAATTATTGATAAGTAAAAGCATCGATGCCGTGCGCGTTGAATCACTGGCAAGAGAACTGGGCATTACCGTGGGCAGTTTCTACTATCACTTCAAGGATCGGAATGACCTGCTCTCCAAGCTGCTGAAAAGATGGCATGAGAGGACCACGACGCAGGTTATCCGCACCTTCGAAGGACGCACATTTTCTGCGGATAAAGTTCTTGACGAAGTTCTGGCGCTGCCTTTTCACGGCCTCAGCGCGCGACGCGCGGCGATGATCGAATTTGCCATCAGGGCATGGTCGCGGCGCGACGATATGGCGCGGCAGGCTGTACGTGAAGTGGATCAGCAACGGCTGACCTATTACAGCCAGGGGTTTCAAGAAATGGGATTTGGCAAATCGGAGGCTGGCAACCGTGCTTTTACGCTATATAGCTTTCAGCTGGCGCAGTCGTTGCTGTGGGATCTGAGTGACGATAAAGCCAGAAAGAAACAACTGAGCTTCACCAAAGAATTGTTGCAGACTCCGCGCCGGAAATAGTGCTCAAAAAAATACGGATCGTCTCGAAAACGCCATCGCAAAAGAAAGCGGCCACGCATCAAGCGTGGCCGTCAAATTCACAGGCGTTTAGTTTTACTGCGGCCAGACTTCCGCCAGGCGCAGCAAATTGGTGCTACCCGACTGCCCGAACGGCATGCCGGCGGTGATGGCGATCTGATCGCCAGCCTTGGCAAAACCTTCCTTGACGGCGGTCTGGCAAGCGGCGGTTACCATCTCGCTTTCGTTATGTATCTGATCGCTGATGGTCGAATGCACGCCCCATACCAGCGCCAGCCGGCGCGCTGTGGACAACTTCGGCGTAATGCTGAGAATCGGCGCCATCGGCCGTTCACGCGCTGCGCGCAAGCTGGTGTGGCCGGAACTGGTGTAGGTCACCGTCGCCTTGGCGCCGATGATGCGGGTAACATCGCGCAGGGCCGAACAGATAGCGTCACTACGGTTCGGCAACGGCGATTCGTGCTGCGCGTCCAGCATATTCTGGTACAAAGGATCGCGTTCGACTTCGGTGATGATGCGATCCATCATCGCCACTGCAGGCAACGGATAAGCACCGCTGGCCGATTCGGCTGACAGCATCACGGCATCGGCGCCGTCGTAGATGGCGCTGGCGACGTCGGAAGTTTCAGCGCGGGTCGGCACCGGCGAGGTGATCATCGATTCCAGCATCTGGGTTGCGATCACGATCGGCTTGCCGTGTTGACGGCAGACGCGCATGATGCGCTTTTGCACGCCAGGCACCCGTTCCGGCGGCAATTCCACGCCGAGATCGCCGCGTGCCACCATGATGGCGTCGGACACCTGGACGATCGCATCCAACTGTTCCAGCGCTGCCGGCTTTTCCAGCTTCGACAAGATGCTGGCGCGATCGCCGATCAAGGCGCGCGCCTCCAATACATCTTCCGGCCGTTGCACGAAGGACAGCGCAATCCAGTCGACGCCCAGTTCCAGCGCGAATTTCAAATCGCGCTTGTCTTTTTCAGTCAGGGCCGGAATCGGCAACACCGCATCCGGCACGTTTACGCCCTTGCGGTCCGACAGCGAACCGCTGTTGGCCACGCGGGTATGGATAGACTGACCGTCGCAGGCCAGCACTTCCAGCCTTACCTTGCCATCATCCAGCAGCAATGACTGGCCACCGGCGATCACCTCGAATAATTCCGGATGCGGCAGGTAGACACGTTGATTATTGCCAGGCGTGTTGTCGCGGTCCAGCGTGAATTCCTGGCCTGCTTGCAGCGCTATCTTGCCGTCGGCGAAGGTGCCGATGCGCAGCTTCGGTCCTTGCAGGTCGGCCAGGATGGCGATCGGGCGGCCGACGGTTTTCTCGACTGCACGCACGATGTCGTAACGTTCCTGATGATCGGCGTGGCTGCCGTGGCTGAAGTTGAAACGGAAAACGTCGGCACCGGCTTCAAACAACGCCTGGATGGTTTTCTGATCCGCGCTGGCGGGACCGAGCGTGGCGACGATTTTTGCTTTACGTTGGCGGCGCATATTTAGTTCTCTTTAAAAAATCAGGCAGTGGGTCAGACATAGAGTAACTACTCGGACGTCATTCCCGCGCACGCTGGAATCCATTTTTCGTACGTAAATTGGATTCCCCACCTTGGTGCCCGCGTGCGCGAGGATGACAACGTTCTTTTTTTTTCAATTCATTAAGAAACCGGCAAAACAAGTTTCCTAGAGAATCACGATGGCGCGGAAATCGTTGACGTTGGTACGCGTCGGCCCGCTGACGACGA
Organism: Collimonas antrihumi; assembly: GCF_018304965.1. Lineage (GTDB taxonomy): Bacteria > Pseudomonadota > Gammaproteobacteria > Burkholderiales > Burkholderiaceae_D > Collimonas > Collimonas antrihumi. The sequence continues at coordinate 56,398 of NZ_JAGQED010000010.1, read as the reverse complement.
GATCGCCCAGCGCGCTGAAGAAACCGTAACCGTCGTTGTTGTCGAGCATGGCGCGCGGACGCAATCCCAGTTCGGCTGCCTTGCGCATCGAATCCGGCTGGTAGATGGCGCCGGCGTTATCTTCGGAACCATCGATGCCGTCGGTATCGCAGGCAATCGCGTGGATATCGGGGAAGCCGTCCAGGGCGTTCGCCAGGCTCAGCAGGAATTCTGCATTGCGGCCGCCGCGCCCTTTGCCGCGCACGGTGACCGTGGTTTCACCGCCGGAAATGACGACGCATGGTTTGCTGAATGGCTGTCCGCGGCGTGCGATCTGCCGCGCCAGCGCCGCATGCGCCAGGCCGATATCGCGTGCTTCGCCTTCCATTTCGTCGGACAGGATATACGGTGTCAAGCCGGCAGCGACAGCGGTGGCGGCAGCGGCTTCCAAAGCGTCTTGCGCGGTGGCGATCACATAGTGCTGGTTACGTTCCAGGCGCGGATCGCCAGGCTTGGGAGTTTCGCCTGCGCCGGATTCGAGATGCTTGCGAATTGCCTCAGGTGTGTCGATATTGTATTTGCGTAGCACTGCAAGGGCTTCGGCACATGTAGTTGCATCAGGCAAGGTTGGGCCGCTGGCGATGATGCCGGGGTCGTCGCCCGGGATATCGGAAATCATCAGCGTTACGACCCGCGCCGGGGCGCAGGCCAGCGCCAGCCGGCCGCCCTTGATGGCGGACAGATGCTTGCGCACGCAGTTCATTTCAAAAATATTGGCGCCGCTTTTCAGCAAGGCTTTGTTGATGGCTTGTTTCTGTTCGAGGGTAATACCTTCAGCCGGCAATGCCAGCAAGGCCGATCCGCCGCCGGAAATCAGGCACAGCACCAGATCGTCTGCGGTCACGCCTTGAACCAGTTCCAACATGCGTGCCGCCGCCTTGCGCCCGGCTTCGTCCGGCACCGGATGGGAAGCCTCCACGACTTCGATCCGTTTACAGTCGGCGCCGTGAGCGTAACGCGTCACTACCAAACCTGAGATTTCGCCTTGCCAATGATCCTCTACCGCCTTGGCCATCGCCGCGGCGCCTTTACCGGCGCCGATCACCAGGGTGCGTCCCTTGCCTGACGGCGCCGGGATCTTGGCTAGATATTCTGGCAGGCATTTGGCGGCGCTGACGGCGTCGACCGCGGCCTGGTACATGTCGAGGAGAAGCTGGCGGGGTTTTATGCTGTTGGCGGTAGTCATGCCGTATACCTTGAAAAATGCGCTTGATATTTGCGCTTGATATATGAAGCGGAGTGTCTCTAAAAATTTTTACTTATTTTGATGTCGCAGCTGCAGTCGTAGGGTGGGCAGGTTGTTTTGCCCACGCGGTGCCGAATAAGCATGCAGGCGCAGAGAATTCACGCGTGGGCACAAGGTGCCCACCCTATGGCGACATCTTACACCTCTTACACCTTCGCGATTTCGTGGTTCGACATGATTTCAATCGCACGGCACAGCGCCGAGTGATCGAGGCCGCTCAAGCCATTGGCCGCGCAGGAATTCATCAGTTCTTGCGCTACCGCGGTGTTCGGCAACGATACGCCCAACGCCTTGGCACCTTGCAAGGCCAGGTTCAAATCCTTCTGATGCAGTTCGATGCGGAAGCCTGGATTGAAAGTCCGTTTTACCATGCGTTCACCATGCACTTCCAGAATCCGCGATGCCGCAAAGCCGCCCATCAAAGCCTGGCGTACACGCGCTGGATCGGCGCCTGCCTTGGAGGCAAACAGCAACGCTTCAGCTACCGCCTGGATGTTCAGCGCAACGATGATCTGGTTCGCCACTTTGGTGGTTTGACCGTCGCCATTGCCGCCCACCAGGGTAATGTTCTTACCCATCAGTTCGAACAAAGCCTTGGCATCGTTGAATGCGCCTTCGGAACCGCCAACCATGATAGTCAGCGATGCTGCCTTGGCGCCGACTTCGCCACCGGAGACCGGCGCGTCCAGGTATTCGCAACCCAGGGCGTTGATCTTCTTGGCGAAACCTTTGGTCGCGATCGGCGAGATCGAGCTCATGTCGATCACGATCTTGCCGGCCGTCAGGCCTTCGGCAACGCCCTTTTCAGCGAACAGCACTGCTTCAACGTGCGGGGTGTCCGGCACCATGATGATGATGATGTCAGCGCGCTTGGCCACTTCAGCACCGGAAGTACAGACGGTTGCACCGCCGTCGATCAGCGCTGCAGGTGGATTCTTCTGGTCATGCAGATACAGTTTGTGGCCGCCGCGCTGCAGGTTTTCCGCCATTGGCGCGCCCATGATGCCGAGTCCGATAAAGCCAACTTTTGCCATGATTATTTCTCCGTAATTTTAAAAATGTCTAAATCTGTCAAACGCCATGTGCAGCGCGCCAGCCCAAACCTTCGACGGTGCCGGCCTTCGGCTTGTATTCGCAGCCGATCCAGCCGTCGTAGCCGATTTCGTCGAGGAACTTGAACAGATAGTGATAATTGATTTCACCTGTGCCCGGTTCAAAACGCCCCGGATTGTCCGCCAGCTGCACATGCTTGATCTGCGACAGGTTGGCCTTGATAGTGTTAGCCAGTTCGCCTTCCATGCGCTGCATGTGATAGATGTCGTATTGCACAAACAGGTTGCTGGAACCTGTGGCCTTGATCAACTCCAGCGCCTGATGCGTCCCGGTCAGGAAGAAACCTGGAATATCGAAGCTGTTGATCGGTTCGATCAGCAAGCGGATGCCTGCAGCCTGCAGCTTGTCGGCAGCAAATTTCAGATTACCGACCACGGTGGCACGCGCCAGCTCGGCGCTGACGCCGGCAGGGACGATGCCGACCAGGCAGTTCAGCTGCTTGACGTTCAACACCTTGGCGTAACGGATCGCATCGTCGACGCCTTGCTGGAATTCACTGACGCGATCCGGGTGGCAAGCGATACCGCGCTCGCCGGCTTCCCAGTTACCCGCAGGCAGATTGTGCAAGACCAGCTCAAGGCCGTTAGTGCTCAATTTGTCGGCCAGTTGCTCGGCCCGGAACGCATACGGGAACAGGAATTCGACTCCCTTGAACCCGGCCTTGGCTGCAGCATCGAAGCGGTCCAGGAACGGCAGCTCGGTGAACAGCATGGTCAGGTTAGCGGCTAGTTTTGTCATGTCGTCTCTCCTGAAAAATCAGTCCAGCAAGGATACGGCGGTCGGCGCGTGGCTGCGTTCTGTTGCCAGCTCTTCGAACTCGTTGATGTTGTCGATCTCGGTGCCCATGGAAACGTTGGTGACACGCTCCAGGATGATTTCCACCACCACCGGCACGCGGAATTCCTTCATCCAGCGCTTGGCTTGTGCGAATGCATCCTGGATACCGTTTGGATCTGTCACGCGGATTGCCTTGCAACCCAAACCTTCAACCACAGCGATGTGGTCGACGCCGTAGCCATTGAGTTCCGGCGCATTGATGTTTTCAAATGCCAGCTGAACGCAATAGTCCATCTCGAAACCGCGTTGCGCCTGACGGATCAGGCCGAGGTAGGAGTTGTTCACCACAACGTGCACGTAAGGCAGGTTGAACTGCGCGCCTACTGCCAATTCTTCGATCATGAACTGGAAGTCGTAATCGCCGGAAATCGCCACCACTTCGCGCTTCGGATCAGCGACGCAAACACCCAGCGCTGCCGGAATAGTCCAGCCCAAAGGACCGGCCTGGCCGCAGTTGATCCAGTGACGAGCGTGGTACACGTGCAAGAACTGCGCAGCGGCGATTTGCGACAAGCCGATGGTGCTGACGTAGCAAGTATCGCGGCCGAAAGCTTTGTTCATTTCTTCGTAGACGCGTTGCGGCTTGACCGGCACGTTCTCGAAATGGGTGCGACGCTGCATGGTGCGCTTGCGCTCCTGGCACTCGCCCAACCAGGCCGAACGGTCTGGCAACTTGCCGGCGGCTTTCAATTCTTTCGCGATTTCGACGAACAAGGTCAATGCTGCCTTGGCGTCCGACACGATGCCGTAGTCCGGACCGAACACACGGCCGATCTGGGTCGGTTCGATATCGACGTGGACGAACTTGCGGCCCTTGGTAAATACTTCCACCGAACCGGTGTGGCGGTTAGCCCAACGATTGCCAATACCGAGCACGAAGTCGGATGCCAGCATGGTGGCGTTGCCGTAACGGTGGCTGGTTTGCAAACCGACCATGCCGGCCATTTGCGGGTGATCGTCAGGGATTGCGCCCCAGGCCATCAAAGTCGGGATCACCGGTACGCCGGTCAACTCCGCGAATTCTACGGCCAGATCAGCAGCGTCAGCATTGATCACGCCGCCGCCGATAGTCAGCAATGGACGCTCTGCTTCATTCAGCATGGTCAAGGCTTTTTCGATCTGTGCGCGCGATGCCGTCGGCTTATAGACGGACAAAGGCTCGTAAGTGTCCGGATCGAATTCGATTTCAGCCATTTGCACGTCGAAAGGCATGTCGATCAAGACCGGGCCTGGACGGCCGGAACGCATGATGTGGAAAGCTTGCTGGAATACGCGTGGCAACAAGGCCGGCTCACGTACCGTGACAGCCCATTTGGTGACTGGCTTGGCGATGGATTCGATATCGACCGCCTGGAAGTCTTCCTTGTACAGACGAGCGCGCGGCGCCTGGCCGGTAATGCACAAGATCGGGATCGAATCAGCCTGCGCCGAGTACAGGCCGGTGATCATGTCGGTGCCGGCCGGGCCGGAAGTACCGATACAGATACCGATATTGCCTGGATTAGCGCGAGTGTAGCCTTCAGCCATGTGCGATGCGCCTTCAACGTGGCGCGCCAGCACGTGCTTGATCCCGCCATGCCGTTTCATTGCAGAGTAGAACGGGTTAATTGCGGCACCCGGCACGCCAAAGGCTTGCACACAGCCCTCTTTTGCCAATACGTGCATTACTGCGTCAACTGCCTTCATCTTTGCCATGTTGCCTCCGAGTTACTAAATGTGAATTATTGCCAATACGTCATTGCCACTGCCTGCGGCCGCCCTCGCCGGCTCTTGTCTTTCCTTTTCGCTTGTTACGCTACGGATCAAGAGATAGCCCGAGACTGCCGAGTGGATGAAGCACATGCTATAACCAAACATATTGTTTGATAAGAACACAAACAATCGCTTTATTCGATACGTCAAGTATGGAATACTATAAAAGTGGCATAATGCAAATAACCAAGACGCGCCATTCAGTTGAATAAATAAGCAGGAAGAGACATGGACAAACTCAAACAGATCGAAGCATTCGTCAGCGTGGTCGAGAAAGGCAGCCTGGCGGGCGCGGCGCTGGAGCAAAACATCACGCCCGTGATGCTGGGACGGCGTATCGACGCGTTGGAAAAACGGCTGGGCACCAAGCTTATGCACCGCACCACCCGCCACCTGACACTGACTGAGCAAGGCACGGTATTCCTCGACCATTGCCGCAAACTGTTAACCGAACTGGATATCGCCGAGAAGATCATCTCGGAAGGCCGGCACAAGGCCACCGGCCATCTGGTGGTATCGGCGCCGGCGGCATTCGGCCGCAAACACGTGGCGCCGCATGCCCCCGCCTTCATCGCCACCAATCCTGAAGTACAGATTTCATTCAACCTGACCGACCGCGTGGTCGACCTGGTGCGCGAGGGCTATGACATCAGTATCCGTATCGGCGGCTCCATCGATCCGAATTTCGTTGCGGTCAAGCTGGCCAGCAACCGCCGCGTGGTGTGCGGCACGCCGGAATACTTTCATCGCAACGGCATTCCCAAAACACTGGAAGACATCGCCAGCCACAATTGCCTGTCCTTCAACCTGCAAGGCGGCCAGCAACGCGGCTGGTATTTCCAGCAAGGCGGCAAACCGGTGATCATAAAGACTGCCGGCAACCTGGATTGCAACGATGGGGAATTGCTGCATCGCTGGGTCAGTGAAGGCTTGGGGCTGGGATGGCGCTCGACCTGGGAGATCGAATCGCAACTGGCATCGGGTGAATTGCTGACAGTGCTGGACGAGTTTGCTCTGCCGCACTACGACATCATGGCGGTCTATCCGCAACAGCGCCATTTGCCGGCCAAAGTGCGCTTCTTTATCGATCGCTTGAAATCGATCTATGCGCAACCGGATTATTGGAGCAAGGGCTGAAAAATTCAGGTCGACGGGTAAAAATTTGATTTCCTTGATGCAATCCGGAAACCGATTTCCCCCTGAACTGTCCAATCTGGTCAACCGAGCCAGTCTCGACATCGTTTTAGTGTGGTGCAACGCACATACGTGAGACTACGAAGTACTACACTGAATACTCCAACTCAGATTCACTCAGATTCACTCATCTTCATATAACGAGGCAGTTATGATCATCCGCAGAACATCCAAACAAGCCATGCTGGCTGCAGTCATCGGCGGCGCGCTGCTGCTCGGCGGCTGCGCTGCGCCGTATGGCGCGCAGGGCTATGGCAACCAGGGATATGGCAATCAAGGCTACGCTAATCAGGGTTATGTCAATCCCCCGCAACAGACTTACCCGGCCTACCAACAAGGCTACCAACAACAAAATAACAGCAACTACGGCGTGGTCGACGCCATTGACGTAGTCAACACACCGAGCCAAGGCATAGGCGGCGCGGTCGTCGGCGGCGTACTGGGCGGCGTAGTCGGCCATCAGGTCGGTCACGGCAGCGGCAATACCCTGGCCACTATCGCCGGTGTCGTCGGCGGTGCGGTAGTTGGTAATCAGCTTGAGGCCCGCAACAGTCCCGGCTCCACTTCGTACAATGTGCGCGTGCGCATGAATAACAACGCCTACCAGACCATCAGCGTCAGCAATCCGGGCGATCTGCGGGTTGGCGACCGGGTACGGGTTGATAACGGCCAGATTTCACGCTACTGATAAAGCGGCGCAAATGGTAACTGAAGCGTAATTGAAGCCTGGCGGCCGCTGGGTTCTTGCCGATCAGAATGGGCGAAGCTGTGTACTTGATTAGTCCGTATGCATCCGGCATCTTGCCGGATGCAATAAAACAAGGAGGCATCATGAAAATGCAACTGAAACCGCTATGGCTGGCACTCTTTATCGCAGCTAACGCTTTTGCGCTACATGTCAACGCTGCTGAAGAAAACGTAGAACACAGGGACCCGCCGCGCTGGAAGGTTGAAGACCGGACACCGCAAGCGCGTTTCCAGACCATGAAGAAAGAAAATACCAATGCCTATGCGCAGGCATTGAATGATTGCCGTGCAATGCGCGGGCATGAAGCCAGCGACTGCAAGAAGGAAGCCCGCATGAATTTTGACAGAGACATGCAAAGCGCACGCGAAATGACGTCGCGCGGCCACAAATAAGAATCAGGATTCGCAAAATAAAAAAAGCCCGCTTGCGCGGGCTTTCTTTTTTGGCGTCCCCAGGGGGATTCGCCTACATGCCGCAGGCCGCTGAATCGCTTGCACGCGATTCCCTTCTCATCCCCCGCGTAAGCCGCGCAGGCGGCTTACTTGTGGCCACCAAAACAAAAAGCCCGCTTGCGCGGGCTTTTCTTTTTTGGCGTCCCCAGGGGGATTCGAACCCCCGTACTCACCGTGAAAGGGTGATGTCCTAGGCCTCTAGACGATGGGGACAGTGATCTGTCCGTACTGCTGACCTTTTACTACCTTACCTACTCTTACTACTTACAGAAACAATAAAGGCCGCAATAGGCGGCCTTATTGATTGTATCGAATCTGCCTGATATCGAAAATCTGCGATCGATTTTTGATCACTTACCTGTCGATACCAAGATAATTCTGGCGTCCCCAGGGGGATTCGAACCCCCGTACTCACCGTGAAAGGGTGATGTCCTAGGCCTCTAGACGATGGGGACAATAATCTGTCCGTACTACGCTTTCTACCTGCTACTGCTTCCAACTATTCGCTGGTGGAGGTAAGCGGGATCGAACCGCTGACCTCTTGCATGCCATGCAAGCGCTCTCCCAGCTGAGCTATACCCCCGTTTGCAGAAGCGAGATTATAGCAAGCTTATTTAGAGCTTGTAAATCCCGATTTGCAGATTTATTGCAAAATCACATCAGATAGGGCTGCAAACGTGCGATCACTGTGTCCCGGCCCAACAATTCGAGCACAGCATCGATTGCCGGCGTCTGCAATTGCCCTGTCAGCATCAAACGCAATGGCATCGCGATCTGCGGCATCTTCAGCGTGTGCGCAGCCAATACTTCCTTGATCATCGGCGCCAGGCTTTCCTTGTTCCACCCGACCGTTGCGCAACGTGCGGCGAAATCGGCCAATGCCGGCTTGACCGCATCGGTAAAGTGTTGCGTCAACAGAGCAGCATCCGGCACCGGCTTGCGATAGAACAGCATCGCCGCCACCCCGATTTCATTGACGGTATTGGCACGTTCTTTCAACAGGCCGATCACCTTTGGCAAATCAGGCGCATTGTTGAAATCGGCGCCGTCCTGTTCCATCAGTGGCTTGACCATCGTCGCCAGACGCGCATTGTCGGCCAGCTTGATGTAATGATTGTTGATCCACGCCAATTTCTCCGGATTGAATTGCGCCGGCGATTTCGACAGGTGATCGAGATCGAACCACGCGCAAAACTGTTCCATGCTGAAAATCTCGTCGTCGCCATGGCTCCAGCCGAGGCGCGCCAGGTAGTTCAGCATCGCTTCCGGCAAATAACCTTGCGCCGGATAATCCATCACGCTGACCGCGCCGTGGCGCTTCGACAGTTTTTCGCCGTCGGCGCCCAGGATCATTGGCACGTGCCCATACAACGGCAAGGTCGCCCCCAAAGCCGTCAGGATATTGATCTGGCGCGGTGTGTTGTTGACATGATCGTCGCCGCGGATGACGTGGGTGATTTCCATATCCCAGTCATCCACCACCACACAGAAATTGTAGGTTGGCGTACCGTCCGGACGAGCGATCACCAGATCGTCCATTTCGCGATTCGAGATGGTGATGTTGCCCTTGACTACGTCATCCCAGCTAACGTCGCCATCCAGCGGATTCTTGAAACGTACGACCGGCTTGCGATCGGCCGGCACCGGCGGCAAAGTCTTGCCAGGTTCCGGGCGCCAGGTACCGTCGTAACGCGGCTTTTCGCCGGCAGCGCGCATGCGCTCGCGCATCGCTTCGACTTCTTCCGACGACGAGTAGCAGTGGTAGGCAGTGCCCTCTTGCAGCATTTGCGCGATCACTTCGCGATAGCGGTCCATGCGCCGCATCTGATAAAACGGACCTTCATCGTGCTGCAAGCCGAGCCACTGCATGCCGTCGATGATCGCCTGCACGGCTTCCGGCGTCGAGCGTTCCAGATCGGTATCTTCGATGCGTAATACGAAAGTGCCGCCGAAATGGCGTGCATAGGCCCATGAAAACAGTGCGGTACGCGCGCCGCCCAGGTGCAAATAGCCGGTCGGGCTAGGGGCAAAACGGGTACGGACCGGCTTGGAGGAAGCAGCTGAAGTTGAAACCACGGTTGAAGCTGAGGCTGGAGTGCTGACAGTCATGATAAATAAAAACGGCCTTGGATTGCCAAAGCCGCTATCAAGGAAAACCCCATTTTACCGCGTTGCACCAGCGGATGGAACCGCTAGCCGGTAATGGTTCAGGCGAACCGCTATTTGACCGTGATGTTGATGGTTTTACTCAGCTCCGGACCATATGCAATAATCAGTAACGTGAGGGAACCACTATGTTAGTTGCCCATGGCAATTTATTAACCAAGCTGCCGCCTGATGGTTCGGCCGAAGTATTCGAACTCCTGCACCAGCACGCCGGCCTGAAAATCGAACGCATCATTTCCAATGGCCAGGCCAGCCCGCCCGGCTTCTGGTACGACAATCCACAGGATGAGTGGGTGCTGCTACTCAGCGGCAAGGCCGGCTTGACGCTGGAAGGCGCGGCTGACGAACATGTCATGCAACCGGGCGCCTGGCTCCACATTCCTTCGCATTGCCGCCATCGGATTGAATGGACCGATGCCGCGCAGCCAACAATCTGGCTGGCGATACATCATGAAGTTGCCAACTAATCGCACTAATCAAACTAATCGTTCTTGATGACGATAGTAGGAAACTTGCTGCTCATGTCCTTGGCTTTTTCCGCGACCTTGATCGCCACCTTGCGCGCGATCTCTTTATAGATGTGCGCTACCGGGCCGTCAGGTTCCACCACCACGGTTGGCGTGCCGGAATCGGTCTGCTGGCGGATCGACATGGTCAGTGGCAAGGCGCCGAGGAATTCAACGCCGTATTCGCCGCACATCCTGGCACCGCCGCCTTCACCGAAGATAGCCTCGGCGTGGCCGCAATTCGAGCATATATGGGTACTCATGTTCTCGACGATGCCCAGGATCGGAATCCCGACCTTCTCGAACATTTTCAAACCCTTGCGCGCGTCCAGCAAGGCGATGTCCTGCGGCGTGGTGACGATCACGGCGCCGGTGACCGGCACTTTTTGCGACAAGGTCAGCTGGATATCGCCGGTGCCCGGCGGCATGTCGACGATAAGGTAATCCAGATCGCGCCAGTTGGTCTGGTCCAGCAACTGTTGCAAAGCCTGGGTGACGATCGGCCCGCGCCACACCATCGGCTCGTCCGGATCGACCATGAAACCAATGCTGGAGACTTGCAAGCCGTGGTTTTCCAGCGGCTCCATGGTTTTGCCATCCTTGGTTTCGGGACGGCCGCTGATACCCATCATCATCGGTTGTGACGGGCCGTAGATATCGGCGTCGAGAATCCCGACCTGCGCACCTTCCGCCGCCAGCGCCAGCGCCAGGTTGACGGCGGTGGTCGATTTACCTACGCCACCCTTGCCGGACGCCACCGCAATGATGTTCTTGACGTTAGACATCAGCTTGACGCCGCGCTGCACCGCGTGCGATTGTATTTTTGAATAGACATGGGGGCTGACCTTGCCAACACCCGCCAGCGCCCCGACCGCAGCCGCGGCGTCGCCGCCGATCAAGGCGAACTGGCTCTTGGCCGGATAGTCCAGCTCGACGTCGAACAACACATCAGCGCCTTCCAGGCGGATATTCCTGGCCGACTTGCTGCTGATCAGATCCTTGCCGGTATTCGGGTCGATCACACTGGACAACGCTGCCTTGACCGCTTCAATCGTGACGCTCATTACTTTTCCTCTATGCATTTCTAATAAGATGCGCCAAGTCTAAACCAAATCACCGTCATTCCGCTGACGCCGATGTAGGGTGGGCACCCGTGCCCACGCGTGACCTCTCTCTCATCACCATGCTTTTTCCGGGCGCACGTGGGCAAAAAAGCTTGCCCACCCTACTCACTTGAGCTCGCTATCCCGCAATTGTCGTCGTTGGCTGCTAAAATCACTCTTTTATTCCAACCCGCAGCGCTTGTCGTTGCAAATTCATTGCCAAATGAGCATCACTTTGACTTCAACTCCTCGCCAATTATTCGTCACTACCGCCCTGCCTTACGCCAACGCAGCGTTTCACATCGGTCACATCATGGAATATATCCAGGCCGACATCTGGGTGCGGTTCCAGCGAATGCAGGGCCACGAGGTCAATTTTGTGGGTGCTGACGATGCCCACGGCGCGCCGATCATGATCGCCGCCGAAAAAGCCGGCATCACGCCGCAGGAATTCGTGGCGCAGATCGCTGCCGGCCGCAAGCAATACCTGGACGGCTTCCATATCGGCTTCGATAACTGGCACTCGACCGACGGCCCGGAAAACCACGAACTGTCGCGCGACATCTATCGCAAGCTGAAAGCGGCCGGCTTCATCTCGACCAAGACCATCGAGCAATTCTTCGATCCGGTCAAGAACATGTTCCTGCCGGACCGTTACATCAAGGGCGAGTGCCCGAAATGCGGCGCCAAAGACCAGTACGGCGATTCCTGCGAAGTCTGCAGCTCCGTATATGCGCCGACCGACCTGAAGAATCCCTACTCGACGCTGACCGGCGCGACGCCGGTGATGAAATCGTCGGAACACTTTTTCTTCAGGTTGTCCGATCCGCAATGCGTGGAATTCCTGCGCGGCTGGGCTTTGGGTAACGCTGACGGTAAACCTCGCCTGCAATCCGAAGTTGCCAACAAGGCCAAGGAATGGCTGGAAAGCGACGGCGGCATGGGCGACTGGGATATCAGCCGCGATGCGCCGTATTTCGGGATCGAGATTCCGGATGAGCCGGGCAAGTATTTCTACGTCTGGCTGGATGCGCCGGTCGGCTACCTGGCTTCGCTGAAAAATTATTTCGGCAAGATCGGGCGCGACTACGACGCCTTCATGGCCGATCCGAAGACCGAGCAGTATCACTTCATCGGCAAGGACATCACTTATTTCCATACGCTGTTCTGGCCGGCGATGCTGCACTTCTCCGGTTTGAAAGTGCCGAACAATGTGTTCGTGCATGGCTTCCTGACAGTCTCCGGCGAAAAAATGTCGAAATCGCGCGGCACCGGCATTTCACCGCTGCGCTATCTCGAACTCGGCATGAATCCGGAGTGGATGCGCTATTACATCGCGGCCAAGTTGAGCGCCAAGGTGGAAGATATCGATTTCAATCCGGAAGATTTTGTCGCCCGCGTGAACTCCGACTTGATCGGCAAGTACATCAACATCGCCAGCCGCGCTGCCGGTTTCATCGCCAAGAAATTCGACGGCAAGCTGAGCACAGCCTGGGCCACCGACAACGATCCGTTCCTGGCCAGGCTGCGTGCGGTTGCAAACGATATCCAGGCGCTGTACGACGGCCGCGAATATGGCAAAGCCCTACGCGCAGTGATGGAGCAAGCCGACCTCATCAACGCTTACGTCGACGCCAACAAGCCATGGGAACTGGCCAAGGATCCAAGCAAGGAAGCAGCGCTGCATGAAGTCTGCAGCCGCTTGCTGGAAGCGTTCCGGATCCTTACTATTTACCTGAAACCGGTATTGCCGGCACTGGCAGCGCAGGTTGAAGATTTCCTGCAAATCCAGCCGCTGGTGTGGTCCGATGTGACCCGGCCTTTGGCCGATGGTCATCGCATCAATGCCTACTCGCACCTGATGACACGGGTCGAGCCGAAGATGCTGGATGCCTTGTTCGATGCGCCCGCACCGGCTACAACACCAACTGCGACGGAAGTTGCGGGCACAGAAGACAGCAGCGCCAGCACAATTGAACCGCTGGCCGCTGAAATCAAGATCGACGATTTCGTGAAGGTCGATTTGCGCATCGCCAAAATCGTCAATTGCGAGCATGTAGACGGTTCCGACAAATTGCTGCGGCTGACGCTTGATGTCGGCGAAGGTCGCTTGCGCAACGTATTCTCCGGCATCAAGTCTTCCTACCAGCCGGAAGAACTGATCGGCAAACTGACGGTGATGGTGGCTAACCTGGCGCCGCGCAAGATGAAGTTCGGCATCTCGGAAGGCATGGTGCTGGCTGCTTCGGCCGCCGACGAGAAAACCAATCCCGGCATCTATGTGCTCAATCCGTGGCCAGGCGCAGAACCTGGCATGCGGGTCAGCTAATCCACTAAGCAACCCACGATGAATCTGCAGGTTCGTGAAGCCAGCGCCGACGATGCCGTACTGATCGCCGAGCTGACTCGCGCCTGCTGGGCCGAACGTGTTATCGCCAGCTCCAGCGGCCATCACGAACACACGGAACGGGTGCAACAAGACCTGCAACGCGGCGGCGGCTTCTTGCTGTCGCTGGATGACCAGCCGATCGGTTCGGTGCGCTGGCTGCCGTCAGACACCGAAACCGAGGTCTGGGAAATCCTGCGTATGGGGGTGTTGCCGGCCTATCGCGGCCAGAGCTTATCGCAGCATTTGATGGAAGCGGTAATCCACCGCGCCCGCAGCGCCGACATCCAGGAACTGCGGCTGGCGGTACGCGCCGGTCAAATCAGGGTGGTCGATTTGTATGCTGTGTTTGAATTCGAACTGGCGCCGGAACTTGAATATACCCGCGCCAATCCGTTGGAAGAATCGCCGCTGGTGATGCGGCGCTGGCTCAGGCGTTAATATCGGGTTAGTGCCCGGACAATTGCGATACCGAAGTACCGGTCACCAGCCCGCCGGTGATATCCATGTGCACATTAAAGAAAGCCTGGCTGGCATCGCTCTGGGTATAGCGCCAGTCCCACACTTCCTCGTTCTTCCGCGTGAACTGCACCACAGTGCGTGGCTTGCCTAGCATCTGGCGCACCTCTTCCTTGCGCATGCCGACCTTGATCCTGGCGAAATTCTCTTCGGTCAGCACCTGCTTGTAATCACTCAGCTTGCCATCCTTGCCGATATAGAACATCCAGGTGCGCGCGCCGGCTGGTCCTTTGGGATACTCCAGCGTACGCTCGCCGTTTTCTTTTTCCCACACCGTATCCGGCTGGCCCATGGCGTTGCGGACATCGGCTTCTGACGATACCCCGCGGTTCAGTTTTTCCAATCCGGCCTCCTGTACGAAATTACCGTTCTGGTCGCAAGCGGCAATGAGAAATGGCGCAACAAATGGGACAACTACGGTCAAAATCCTGCGTACCCATGGGTTCATGCTGCCTCCTCTATCCGATAATTGTCCCAGTATATCTTCATTTTGTTGCTACTTGGATATGTAGCAAACCCACCACCACCGACGACAAACCGTTCGGGCAACCCGAAATAGCATAAAATAGCGCCTGATCCCAGCCTATTATTCAAAGCACCCATGAAATTTTCCAAACAAATTTACGGTTACCAATCCGACATCACCAAATTCGTTGAAGAACTCAAGGAAAAGAATCCAAAGCTGGAAGAACAGCAACTCGCCGGCCGCGCCCTGCTGTGGGACAAGACCCCGATCGACCTGGACAGCCAGCTGCGCACCCAGGAATCGCGCGTCGATCAACAGCCCTATGTGTATCAAAACAATCACTAATTCACAATTCATTCGAGATCAGGTAACGATCAGATGAGCCAGAATTTGTCGGATGCTGCCGAACTGACACTAGAAGGTCAACCCGATTCGACACCGAATGTGATCGACGGCGTGGCTTTTGCGCGCCTGTACGGCGAGCCGCTGTTCCGCATGCCGACCGATCTCTACATTCCGCCGGATGCGCTGGAAGTCTTCCTGGAAGCATTCGAAGGCCCGCTCGATCTGCTGCTGTACCTGATCCGCAAGCAGAATTTCAATATCCTCGACATCCCGATGGCGCAAGTCACCTTGCAATATCTGGAATACGTCGACCAGATCCGCATTACCAACCTGGAACTGGCTGCAGAATATCTGCTGATGGCAGCCATGCTGATCGAAATCAAATCGCGCATGCTGCTGCCGGTTCGTAAAACCGACAGCGAAGAAGCCGAAGATCCGCGCGCGGAACTGGTGCGGCGCCTGCTTGAATACGAACAGATGAAACTGGCGGCGCGCGAGATCGACGCCCTGCCGCAACTCGGACGCGATTATGTCCGCACCCAGATCTACATCGAACAAAGCATCGTCACGCGCTGGCCGGAAGTCAACCTGGACGATCTGCAAGCTGCCTGGGCCGATGTCATCAAGCGTGCCAAGCTGACGGCCCACCACACCATCAGCCGCGAAGAACTGTCGGTACGGGAGCACATGACCGGGATTTTGCGGCGCCTGCAATCGTCGCGCTTTGTCGAGTTCGCCGAATTGTTCGATCCGTCGCGCGGGGTGCCTGTGCTGGTGGTGAATTTCATCGCCATGCTCGAGCTGGCGAAAGAAACGCTGATTGAAATCACCCAGGCCGAACCGTTCGCGCCTATCTATGTACGACTGGCCTACTCGCCCACTTACGCCGTTGCATAAATTTTTTAATTTGACCGTTTTCCCTAATCAGTTGAGGACAGAGTCGCACGGATAGTGTAATTCGCCACGCTACGGTGGCTCTTAAACCCTTCCCGGGCAGCTCTGTCCCGCAATTATTACAATTATGAAAATCATTTCCTCGATTGAAGAGCTACGCGATCAACTGCGCGGCCAACTGCGTACCGCATTCGTCCCGACCATGGGTAATCTGCATGAGGGCCACCTGTCGCTGATGCGGCTGGCGAAGAAACATGGCGATCCTATCGTCGCCTCGATCTTCGTCAATCGCCTGCAGTTCGGCCCCAACGAAGATTTCGACAAATATCCGCGCACCTTTGCCGCCGACGTCGCCAAGCTGGAAAAAGAAGGCGTCTACGTCCTGTTCGCCCCCACCGAGAAAGACTTGTATCCGGAGCCGCAGGAATTCCGCGTGCGCCCGCCCGACGATCTTGGCAATACGCTGGAAGGTGAATTCCGCCCGGGATTCTTTACCGGCGTCACCACGGTTGTCCTCAAGCTGTTTTCCTGCGTCCAGCCAAGAGTCGCCGTGTTCGGCAAGAAGGATTACCAACAGCTGATGATCGTGCGCAATATGGCGAAGCAATTTGCCCTGCCGACTGAAATCATCGCCGCCGAAACCTGGCGCGCCGACGATGGCCTGGCGCTCTCCTCGCGCAATATGTATCTGTCTGAAGACGAACGCGCGGAGGCGCCGAGCCTGTTCAAGACGCTCAACCAGGTGGCCGAAGAAGTGCGCGCCGGCCATCTCGATATTTTCGAACTGGAAAAGCAGGCGATGGCGCAACTCGGCAGCCGCGGCTGGAAACCGGATTACATCTCGATCCGCAAACGCAGCGACCTGCAAGCGCCCGCAGCGGGCGATCTGGCGCAAGGCGAAAAGCTGGTGGTGCTGGCCGCCGCCAAGCTGGGCACTACGCGCCTGATCGACAATCTGGAAATCTGAGCCTGGATGCTACCGTGCAACGGCCGCAACAGTACCACCACAACGGACTAACTCGCGCCTTGCTAGCTACGGCTGGAATGGCTGTGGTGGCTTCGTTCGCCGCTGCCGCAAACACCCAAGGCATCACGGTGCGCGACGATGCCCAGCATAATGTGGTGCTAGCGCAGCCCGCACATCGCATCGTCAGCCTGGCGCCGCACGCGACCGAGCTGTTGTTTGCTGTCGGCGCCGGTGCTTACGTAGTCGGCGTCAGCGACTATAGCGACTACCCTCCCGCAGCCAAACAGATACCTTCCGTCGGCAGCAGCAGCGCATTGGACATCGAACGCATTATTTCTCTCAAGCCGGATTTGGTCGTGGCCTGGAGCAGCGGTAATTCAGCCACCCAGATTGCCAGGTTGCGCGCCATCGGCATCCCGGTTTTTGAAAGCGAACCGCGACAGCTGGACGTCGTCGCTTCGTCCCTGCTACGCCTAGCGCAACTGGCCGGCACCGAAGATGCCGGCACGGCGGCAGCCACCGCTTTCAAGGCTCGCCTGGCACAGCTTGATGCGACCTATCGGCAACGACCGACTGTGCGCGTGTTTTATCAGATATGGAAAAAGCCGCTGATGACGCTCAATGACAGCCATATGGTGACTAGCGTGATCCGTTTGTGCGGTGGTGAAAACGTGTTCGGCAAGCTGCCGCAACTGGCGCCGACCGTCAGCACGGAAGCGGTGTTGCAAGCCAATCCGGAAGTAATCTTTGCAGCGGATGGCGGCAGCTCACCCAGCACCAGCTGGCAACGCTTTCCCCAGCTCGCTGCGGTGGCTGGCAACAATCTGTTTACCCTCACTCCAAACTGGATGAGCCGCCCCGGGCCGCGCATCCTGGATGGCGCAGCCGAGCTATGCGAGAAGCTGGATCTGGCGCGTAGCCGGCGCCGGTAGTTTTTTGACGGCCTCTTTGAATAAAGAAAATCTTTAGGGCACGCCGGCAACCGGCATGAACAAACGCCGCGAGCCGTTTTCCACCACTTCAAACGGACAGGAAAATGCCGCCTGCAGAATCTCAGGTTGCAGCACGCTGTCCGTACTGCCCTGCCACACCTGGCCATCCCCCAACAGCAGCACGTGGCTAGCATAACGCGCCACCAGATTGATATCGTGACAAGCCGCGATCACTGCTTTTTGCGGCGCGAGGCGGCGCAATAATTCCATCACGACGATTTGCGCCGCGGCATCCTGATGGGCGGTAGGTTCATCCAGCATGAACAGCAACGGGTCTTGCGTCAGCAAAGTAGCCAACGCCACCCGCTGCCTCTCACCACCCGACAAGTGCATCACATCGTGGGCGCTGAAAGCAGCCATCCTGACCTGCTCCAACGCTTGCATTGCCAGCGCCCGGTCCTCTTCCATATCCCAACCGAAACCGAACTGATAGGGATGACGGCCGGCGATCACCGCCGCCAGCACGCTGCTGGAAAATGCATCGGCCTGCTGCTGCGCCAGCAATCCACGCAAGCGCGCCAGTTGCTGTGCCGGAGTAGACTGGATATCCTCACCCTGGATCTTCACACGGCCGCCAGCCGGGCGATGCAGCCCAGCCAGCGTATGCAATAAAGTAGTCTTGCCGATGCCGTTACGGCCGAGCACGCACCAGAACTGGCCCGGCGCAATCTGCCAGTCAAGCCCGCTGCACAAGACTCTGCGGCCGGCACTGACGCTCAGTTGTTCGGTGCTCAATAATGGAATAGCGACTTCGCTCATGGCCGGCTCCTCATGCCTTGCTGCGCGATAGCAGCCACAAGAATACCGGCACACCGACCAGAGCTGTAATCACTCCAACCGGCAACTGGGTAGGCGCTACCACTGTGCGCGCCGCCAGATCCGCCAGCACCAGCGCAGCGCCGCCGACCAGCGCACTGGCGGGCAACAAGATCCGCTGGTCATTACCGACCAGCAGGCGTATCGCATGCGGCACCACCAGGCCGATAAAACCAATTGTGCCGGCCACCGTAACCGCTGCCGCAGTGGCCAATGAAGCCGCACATAATGTAAGCAACCGCAAACGCAGCACCGGCACTCCAAGCAACTGCGCAAAACCTTCGCCGCGCGCCAACAGATTCAACTGCCGCGCATTCAACACGCTCCATACAAGAATCAACAACAGCAGCACAGCCGCCGGCAATAACAGGCGCGCATCTTCCAGATCGCCCATCAACCAGAACAGCATGCCGCGCAACTGGCCGTCAGGCGCCAGCGTCAGCACCAGCGTCACGATCGCGCCGAAGCCGGCGGCGATCATCACACCAGTCAGTATCAGACGATGACCGCTGTGTTGGGCAACACCGGGCAGGCGCCGCAGCGCTTGCTGCGCCAGCCCGAACAATAGCAAAACCGCCAGCCCGGCGCCGAGGGCCGCGCCCGATGCAGCGGCAACGTCGCCCATGAAACCGAAGTGGCTAGCGATTAATAACGCGGATAAAGCCCCGGCAGCGGAACCGCCGGACAAGCCCAGCACATATGGATCGGCCAGGGGATTGCGCAGCAATACCTGCATCAACGCCCCCGCCAGCGCCAGCAAGCCGCCAACCACGAACGCGGTCAGCGCACGCGGCAAACGCAAGGGCAGATAGATTTGATCGGCCGCCAAACCGCAACCACTGCTGCCACAAGAAACCGCGAGCACCAGCGCCAATGCTGCAAATAACGCTAAGCAGCACAAGATGGCGATGGCACGGCGCAGGGTAGTAAGGCCAGTCAATGGTGTGGGCGATTCGTTGGTTGGTTAGAGAGAGTTGCAGTAGCTCTACAGGCCGTAGCGAGCGGCTCAAGGTCTGGTCGAGAAGCGGAGCTGTATTCTAGTACAGCGAGCATCGCAGACCAGAGATTGAGTCGCGCAGTAGGCATGTAGTGCTACTGCTGCCAATTTACACCAACAAACAGTCCGCGTGATGGCTGGTTATAGCCATAGGCGGTTTGATAATCGCGATTGAACAGATTATCAATACGGCCGAACAACGATATTTCCTTGTTCAACTGATAGCGCGCATTGGCGTTGGTCAGCCAATAGGGAGCCAGTGTTGGATTGCCGGGAATATCGGTACGGCTGTTAGTGTATTGAACATCGGTGCCGATGCGCCAGGCGCCGAAGCTTTTGGCGGCGCCCAGCGAACCCAAGGTCTTGGCGCGACGTACCAAGGTTTTGCCAGTCGATTCGTTCTTTGGATCCTGCAGAGTCAAACTGGCGCGCCAGTCGATTGCTAGCAACGTAGTGCTGGCGCTCAACTCCAGGCCCTGGTTCTTGGCGCGCGCAATATTGATGGTTCGAAAGGTAACAGGATCGTAGCCGAACTGGTCGCGCGTGCGGGTGTCGAACAGCGTGGCGCGCAACAAAGTAGCGCCGGCTGCGTACTGCACGCCCAGCTCGTAGGATTTCGAACGCTCCGCCTTCAGATTGATATTGCCATACAGCGGGTCGAACAATTGTACTGGCGTTGGCGCATTGAATGCAGTCGACGCATTGGCTATCAGCTTGACGCTATCGGTCAACGCATAGCCATAACCGAGGTAACCGGTATTGTCCGAACCTGAGCCGCCGACATCGTCATGCCGCACATTCAATTGCAACTGGTGCGCGCCGATCTTGCCGTTTACGCCAGCGTACACGCTGGAAGTCGAACGCGAGAAGCTATTGCTGCTATTGCCAAAGCTGCTGTTGGAATTGACCTCTGCCTTTTCACGGCCGGCGTCGACACCTGCATTGGCTACCCACAGCGGCGACAAGCGCAACTCATTGGCCCATTGCAGCAGGTTTTGCGTGCTCTTGTAGCCGTTGCTGCTGTTACCGAAGCTGCTCAGGTCTTCCAGGTTGTCGCGGTTGACGTTTTGCGACACGGTCAGGGTTGAGGTCCAGTCCTGGGTAAAGCTGTTTTTCGAGAATACCGCGATCGACTGGCTCTTCGAATGGCCGTTGTTCCGGTCAGTCGGCGTGCCAAAAGCATCGTCGAAAGTGTACTTGGAATCGTTGGCGTACACGCGAGCGCCAACCTCATTGCCCTTGCGCCATTCCTGCGATACCGAACCCGAGACGCTGGTATTGCCGTCGCCATTGCGGTCCGGATTGACGTTCGGGTTTTGCAAAGGATTCTGCGCCGAGAATCCATCTGTCTTGAAGCGTGTCAACGACAGCGCATAACGGGTATCGCCGCTCTTGCCGTTGACGCCGACATTACCTTGGTAAGTGCCACGCGAGCCGGCTTCAACCGAAGCGTTGAACGCCGGTGCGCCATTGCCGCGTTTGGTGAAGATCTGCACTACGCCGCCGATTGCGCCGGAACCGTAGATGGCCGAGACGTTGCCGCGCACGATTTCGATGTGATCGATCTGGTCCGGCAAGATATTCTCAAGCGCCGGCAAGCCAAACGATGCCTGGCGCCGGATCGGTACGCCATCGATCATGATCAGGGTTTCCGAGGAATTCGCGCCGCGCATGAACAAGGAAGCCTGTTGGCCAGGGCCGCCGACGCGGGTGATCTGGATGCCGGCTTCGCGTTCCAGCAATGCCGGCAGATCCGGCGCTTGCGAATTGCGGATGTCTTCGGCGCTGATCACAGTAGTGTGCGGTAACGCATCGGTTTGCGGTTGCTCGATGCGGGCAGCGGTGACTACCACTGGCACCAGAGCCTGGTCTTGCGTGGTTTGCGCCGATACAGGAGTCGCTGAGAGCGCAGTGGAGAGGATGGCTGAAGCAAGCGCGAGCGGCTTCAAGGTCGCGCCGCAGCGGCGTGATAAAGATAATGTCATTTTTAGATACGATAAAAGTCCCCGGCCTGCTTCCCCGCAAGCCCGGTTGCAACAGTAGTAGCGAACAAACGCATAGCACTTGTTCCTTACTCCCCCTGATCTGGCCGGTATCCGGGCTAACAAGTCGGAGCGTATAACCTTCCCATGCCAAGCTCACGCATAAACTCATGCCTCAGCTCAAACACAGTGGTAGAAGATACGCCCTGTCACCATGTCAAAATCAAAGAATGAATTCAACCGGCGACGCTTGTTTTACCGTTGCGGGGGCAGCACACGTTGGCCGGCGCTCTTGTCGAGCCGCCTGGCGCCGTGTTTCCCGTTTAACTGCGGACATGGACATGTCCGCGTGCACCAAAACCCCGTCATTGTAAGGCCGACGCCGGTTTGCAGCAATTGCCGCGTGCGTTCGCAACGCTACACTGTGGTTAAATTCGCATTCCCGCGGTACAAAGCCGCCACCATGTCGGACTGCGTCACCATGCCGACCAGGCGCCGCTGGTCATCGACAATCGGGATGTGATGGATGCCGGAATCGGACAAAGGCTGCACCAGTTCCACAATATGCGCATCCTCCAACGCGCTCTCCACCTTGGCCGTCATGATCTGGCCGACCACTTCCGGCTTGTCGGAATGCGTATTGGTAGTACGTCGGATGAACTGCTTGAGTTTATGGTCGAAACCGGTGTACACCTGCAAATTCACCTGACGCATGAAGTCGGTCTGGGTGATGATGCCGATCAGGCGCCGCGCCGAATTAATCACCGGCAGCGCCTTGATGCGATGTTTCAATAACAAGGCCCATGCATCCTCCAGCGAAGTCCCATATTCGACGCTGATGACATCGCGCGACATGATGTCAGCGCAGGTAATCGCACCGAAACGGCGTCGGTAGGCATGCAACTCCGTTTGCAGGATCAAATCTTCCAGGTCATCCCGGCTGACATCCAGCACCTGATTGTATTGGTGCAATACATAATCCAGGTCTTCCTGCGTAAAACCGATGCGCCGGCCGCTGGGCTGGTCTTTGGTCTGATGCAATTTGCTGAGGTCGGCATGGGCGACATGCGGGTAGCGGCGGCGGGTAGCGTTGTTGAACAACAGCGCTACCGCTAGCAGCAAAAAGGAATTCAGCAGCACCGGCGTCAGCACGAAATGAAAACCCTGGCTGGTGACCGCCGGGCCGCCCAGCACCGCGGTCAGCGCCACCGCACCGCTAGGCGGATGCAGGCAACGCAAGGCGAACATGGCGCCGATTGCAGCGGAAACCGCGATAGCCGGCGCAAACACGGGATCGGGAATCCAGCGCGCGCAACTGACGCCAATCACGGCCGCCACCAGGTTGCCGCCGATAATCGACCATGGCTGCGCCAACGGACTGGCCGGTACGCCGAACAACAACACGGCAGAAGCGCCCATCGGGGCGATCAGCAAAGGCAACGGCGCGCTCGCGCCCAGCGCCCAGTGGCTCACCAGTCCCGTCAACAAGATCCCCAACAAGGCGCCACAGCAGGCGCGCATGCGCTCGGTGGCATTGACCATCACAGGCCCGGGGATAAAACCGCGTAACCACAACCAGAACAATTCCATCTTCTTTACTTTCAAGTTTGTTGCTGTCAAAGACATGTCAGCCGCCATAAGCATAGGTAAATTTATTATTCACGATCCGCCCCATCACGCGTGAGCGCTGGTCCAGACCGACGTGATCTTTGGGATTCATGTTGACCACTCCTTGCGGTATGGTCAGGTCATGCGTGTTTTCCAGTGCATTCCGTAGCGCCATGCGGAACTGCTTGCTGCCGGGTTGGGCGGATTTGAGCGCTTGCGGCACCGCATTGGCGATCAGCATGTAAGCGCCCCAGGCATCGGCGGCAAATTGGGTCACCGTGTCAGCGCCGTAGGCGGCTTCGTAGCGGCTGGTGAACGCCAGCGCGGTTTTCCTGACCGGATTCGATAACGGCAATTGCTTGGCCACCACCGCCGGCCCGGTCGGAAAGAAGGTACCTTCGACATCCTTGCCGCCGACTTTCAGAAAATCCGCCGTGGCGATACCGTGCGTCTGATAAATGCGGCCCTTGTAGCCACGCTCAGCCAGCGTCTTTTGCGGCAATACCGCCGGCGTCGCCGAAGCGGCGATCAGTACCGCGTCCGGCTGCGCCGACATGATCTTGAGAATCTGCCCGGTGACGCTGGTGTCGTTGCGGTTGTAACGTTCGCCGGCGACCACCTTGATCTTCCTGAGTTCGGCCAGCCGTGAAAACTCGCGCCACCAGCTGTCGCCGTAAGCATCCGCAAAGCCGATAAACGCTACCGTCTTGATGCCGTTGTCCGCCATGTGCTGGGTCAGGATGGTTGCCATGTGCGAATCGTTTTGCGGCAACTTGAAGACCCAGGCGCGCCTGGCATCTTGCGGCTCGACGATAGAGGCCGATGCCGCCAGCGCCAGCAGCGGCGTTTCTGCCTCGGACACCACATCCAGCAATGCCAGTGCGGCAGGCGTTGTATTCGGCCCCACGATCAGGTCGACTTTCTCTTCATTGATCAGTTTGCGCGCATTGCGCACCGCGTTGGTCGGATCGGAAGCATCGTCCAGGATGATGTACTCGACCTTCTGCCCGGCGATCTCTTTCGGCCATAGCAGGATGGCATTTTTTGTTGACGCGCCAATCGCCGCGGCAGGTCCGGTGACAGCGATATCGACGCCTATCCGGATTTGCGCCAGGGCCGAGCCGCCCCACATGGAGAGAGCAACAGTAACAGCGGATGGCAGCAGATAACAACGTGTGAATTTGTTCATCGAATATCAATCCTGTTGGCGTGACATGTTTTTTTCCACAAGGACAGGATTCTACTGGAATGTAACAAGCAATATGCGTCAACAAGCAACTACACGACCGCGACGCTACATCACCGGCATTACGGTCACCATGCGATCTTAACCAGCAAGACCAGGCTGTTCATTGACCCAGAGCAAGAACTGCCTTTTTCACGTTGCCGGCAATAAAACTAATGATAAAAGTCGCGGAAGAACCTGGCTGTCTTTGAAACAAATCTTGATTTTTTCAATAATTCATATGATGATATGGTCACATTACGATAAAAATGCACCATTAGAAAAGCGCCGGAAGAGACAAAATGTTCAATAAACTGAATGCCAATCGGACTTCCTTGAGCGATACCGTCGCCCAGGAATTGTTGAAAAAGATAGAAACCGGCGAATTCGGCCCGGGCGCAAAACTGCCCACAGAACCGGCCTTGTCCGAGCAATTCGGCGTCAGCCGCACGGTGGTGCGTGAAGCGATTTCCCGTTTGAAGAATGAAGGCGCGGTCGAACCGCGCCAGGGCAGCGGCGTCTACGTCAGCCAGCAAGGCCATCTGCGGCCATTGCGGATCCAGTTCGACCAAGCTTCGTCGGCCGATGCCGTATTGCAGATTGTCGAACTGCGGCGCGCCATCGACGCTGAAGTGGCGGCGCTGGCCGCTACCCGCCGCACTCCGCGCCAACTCAAAGCCATCGAAAGCGCCTTGAAAGGCATCGCCGCCGATGTCAACGCCGGTGGCGATGGCGTGCTGGCCGATGTCATGTTCCATCGCAGCATCGCCGAGGCCACCGGCAATCCTTTCCTGCTGCAGACGTTGGCGTTCCTCAGCCAGTACCTGGAAGCCGCCACCGCCGTCACCCGCAGCAACGAAGCCAGGCGCGACGATTTCATGCGCCAGGTCTATGAGGAACACGCGGCCATCGCTGCCGCGATCGCCGCCGGCGACGCACTGGCTGCGCGCAATGCGGCACAAAACCATATGTTCAATGCGGCGCGACGCTTGTCGCAAGGCGCTGTCGTCGCCGAAACCCCGCAAAAAACCAAGAGCACTGCAAAAGCTCGCTAATCAGGATCAAACAATGACTATCAATGTAGGTGTAATCGGCCTTGGCGCCATGGGCTTGGGCGTTGCCCGTTCTTTGCTGCGGGCCGGCTTGCGCACGCATGCATGCGACGTCCGTCCGGAAGTTTTACAACAGTTTGCCAGCGAAGGCGGCATCGTCTGCAACACACCAGCCGAACTCGGCGCGCAATGTGAAGTAGTGATTACGGTGGTCGTCAACGCCGCGCAAACCGAGCACGTGCTGTTCGGCGAACAAGGCGCTGCGGCTGCCATGCGTCCCGGCAGCCTGGTAATCGCCAGCGCTACCGTGGCGCCGGAATATGCGGTCAAGCTCGGTGAACGACTGGCGGCACAACAGTTGCTGTTCCTCGATGCGCCGCTGTCCGGCGGCGCGGTGCGCGCGGCGGCCGGCGAAATGACCATGATGACTTCCGGCCCGGCCGCCGCATACGCCAAGGGCGAAGCGGTGCTGGCGGCGATCGCCGGCAAGGTTTACCGGCTGGGAGAAGCGCACGGCATCGGTTCCAAGGTAAAAATCATCAACCAGTTGCTGGCCGGCGTGCATATCGCGGCCGCCGCGGAAGCAATGGCATTGGGATTGCGCGAAGGCGTCGATGCAGATTCGCTGTATGAAGTAATCACCAACAGCGCCGGCAATTCGTGGATGTTTGAAAATCGCGTGCCGCATATCCTGAAGGCTGACTACACGCCGCTGTCGGCAGTCGATATTTTTGTCAAGGATTTGGGCCTGGTGCTGGATACAGCACGCGCCAGCAAATTTCCGCTGCCGCTATCGGCCGCTGCGCACCAGATGTTCATGATGGCATCCACTGCCGGCCATGGCGGCGAGGAT
The DNA here is from genome assembly GCF_018304965.1 of Collimonas antrihumi. Classification (GTDB taxonomy): domain Bacteria; phylum Pseudomonadota; class Gammaproteobacteria; order Burkholderiales; family Burkholderiaceae_D; genus Collimonas; species Collimonas antrihumi. The sequence continues at coordinate 30,140 of NZ_JAGQED010000010.1, read as the reverse complement.
GATTCCGCGGTGATCAAGATTTTCCCTGGCGTTAATTTACCAACTAAGTTGCCAACTAAGTTGCCGGCAGCGCAGGAGTAAGCGATGTCAGCACAACAGAATGCCGCAACACGTCCCCTGCTCGGCTGCATCGCCGATGATTTTACCGGCGCGACCGACCTCGCCAACATGCTGGTGCGCGAAGGCATGCGTACAGTGCAAACCATCGGCGTGCCGGACAGCGCACCGCAAGAAGTGGACGCCATCGTGGTAGCGCTAAAATCGCGCACGATTCCTGCCGCGGAAGCCGTCGCCGATTCTCTGGCTGCACTGAGCTGGCTGCAACAGCAAGGTTGCCGTCAGTTCTTTTTCAAATACTGCTCTACCTTCGACTCTACCGCGCAAGGCAATATCGGCCCGGTCGCTGATGCGCTGCTGCAGGCCTTGGGCAGCGATTTCACGATAGCCTGCCCGGTGTTCCCGGAAACCGGACGCACCCTGTATCGCGGCCATCTGTTTATCCAGGACCAGCTGCTCAATGAATCGGGGATGCAAAACCATCCGTTGACGCCGATGACCGATCCGAACCTGGTGCGCGTGCTGCAACAGCAGACCGAGTCCAAGGTCGGATTGATCGGTTATCCGACGGTTTCCCAAGGCGCTGACCAGATCCGCGCCAGGATTGACATGCTGCGTCAGCAAGGCGTGCGGATGGCGATTGTCGATGCACTGGAAAACCAGGACCTGTACGCCATCGGTGCCGCCTGCGCCGATTTGCCGCTGGTCACCGGCGGCTCCGGTATTGCGCTCGGCCTGCCCGGTAATTTCGTCCGCGCAGGTTTGCTCAATCCGCAGCAAGGCGCCAAGGCCAGTGAGCTCCCTGTGGTCGACGGCTTGTCGGTGGTTCTGGCCGGCAGCGCGTCAAAAGCCACCAACGCGCAGGTAAGCGCGTGGATCGAATCAAATCGCCCGGCGTTCCGTATCGATCCGCTGATGCTGGCCGCGGGCGAACCCGTGGTAGCGCAAGCATTGGCCTTCGCCAAACAACATCTGAATCAGCAACCGGCGTTGATCTACGCCACCACCACGCCGGAACAAGTGAAACAGGTACAAGCCAAACTGGGCGTCGAGCGCGCCGGTTTGCTAATCGAGCAAGCACTGGCCGATATCGCGGCGGCGTTGCTGGCCAGCGGTGTGCGGCGCTTTGTGATTGCCGGTGGCGAAACTTCAGGCGCCGTGGTCAAGGCGCTGGGCGTGCATGCCTTGCGCATTGGTGCTCAAATCGATCCTGGTGTGCCGGCGACGGCGTCGATCGGTGCGGTGGGTGTAGCGCCGTTAGCAATGGCGCTGAAATCCGGCAATTTCGGCAGTGTCGATTTTTTTGAAAAAGCGTTGCGGCAGCTTGGAGAGACCAAACTTGGCGAGGCTCGTCTATGACCGGTACAAAAAATCAACCCGGCAGCACCACGCTCAAGGAGCAGGCGCTGCGGGAAGAAATCTGCGAGATCGGCGCCAGCCTGTATCAGCGTAACTACACGGTCGGTGCGGCAGGCAACATCAGCGCCCGTCTGGATGACGGCTGGCTGATCACACCTACCGATGCCTGTCTCGGCAGGCTGACGCCGGCGCAGATCGCCAAGGTCGACCTGAGCGGCAAGTGGATCAGCGGCGACAAGCCGTCGAAGACGCTGACCTTGCATCGCGCGGTCTACGACAACAACCCGTTGATGCAGGCAGTCGTGCATACCCATTCGACCAATCTGGTCGCGCTCACGCTATCCGGCGTCTGGCATGACAACGCTGTACTGCCGCCGATCACGCCGTATCAGGTGATGAAGGTTGGCCGCATTCCGCTGATTCCTTATTGCCGTCCCGGCGATCCACGGGTAGCGGAGCAGGTCAAATTGCTGGCAACCAGCGTGCGCGGAGTTTTGCTGGAACGGCTGGGGCCGGTGGTGTGGCATGAAAGTATTTCGCAAGCGGCGTTCGCGCTGGAAGAGCTGGAAGAAACGGCACGCCTGTGGCTGATGTCGAGAGTTAAGTTGGAACTGCAACCCGAGCCGCTGAATGCAGAGGCTCTGGATGAGTTGTATCGGGTATTTGGAGCGCGCTGGTAAGTTTCAACAAATAGAAACATCCAGACTTAAAAATCAAACTGGTGGAGATAAGATGTCTGCAATAATCGAAAATAAAGGCGCAAAAAAAGGCACCCAGGCTAGTGCCAGCCTGCCGGCTGAACAAGCCGAAAATCTGTACAAGAAAGTATTCTGGCGCTTTGTGCCATTCATCATGCTGTGTTACGTGGTGGCTTACCTGGACCGCGTCAACGTCGGCTTTGCCAAGCTGCAGATGTTGCAGGACCTGGGCTTCAGCGAAACCGTTTTCGGCCTCGGCGCCGGCATATTCTTCCTCGGGTACTTCCTGTTTGAATTGCCCAGCAACCTGCTCATGAACAAGGTCGGCGCCAAGCTGTGGATCGCCCGGATCATGATTACCTGGGGCATCCTGTCGGCTTGCTTTGCATGGGTCCAGACGCCGACCCAGTTCTACGTCCTGCGTTTCTTGCTGGGCTTGGCTGAAGCCGGCTTTTATCCCGGCATCATTCTCTACCTGACCTACTGGTTCCCGTCGCACCGACGGGCCAAGGTGGTTGCTACCTTCATGGCGGCGATCCCGATCGCCGGCATTTTCGGCAACCCCTTGTCGGGCTGGATCATGCAAGCCTTCCACGGTTCCAGCGGCTGGCATGGCTGGCAATGGATGTTCATGATTGAAGCAATCCCGGCGATACTGGTCGGCATCGCGGTATTTTTCGTGATGGACAACAGTATTCGCAAGGCAAAGTGGCTGACTGAAGCGGAGAAGGATTTCCTGGAAGCGGAAATCCGCGCCGACCAGAAAGACATGCATAGCCCGAAAACTACTGCAGCCGTATTCAAGGATATCCGCATCTGGCACATGTGCCTGATCTACTTCTGTATCGTCATGGGCCAGTACGGCCTGACGTTCTGGCTGCCGACTCTGGTCAAGGCGTCCGGTGTGGTCGGCGACTTGAGGATCGGCCTGATCAGCGCGATTCCATTCCTGTGCGCGGTGTTCGCCATGATCCTGATCGGCCGTCGCTCCGACCGCATGCGTGAACGGCGCTGGCATCTGATCGTACCGGCGTTGCTGGGCGCGGTAGGTTTCGTAGTCTCCGCTATCGCTGCCGACAATACCGTGATTGCCATCGCCTTCCTGTCGCTCGCGGCGATGGGCGTATTGACCTGTTCGCCGCTGTTCTGGTCGTTGCCGACTGCCTTCCTGTCCGGCACCGGCGCCGCTGCCGGCATCGCGGTGATCAACTCGGTTGGTAACCTGGCCGGCTTCGTCAGCCCGTTCATGGTCGGCTGGCTGAAAGATACTACGCATAACAACCAAACCGGCATGTTCATGCTGGCTGGCATGTTGGTGATAGGCGCGATTGCGATTTTGAAAACGCCGCCCAAGATGGTTAATCGCTAAGATGCTATTCACCGTAGTGTGGGCATGTAATGCCCGCACTACGAATTATTTTCAGGAGTTTTGAAATGCCACGTTTTGCCGCCAATCTGACCATGATGTACAACGAGCACGCCTTTCTCGACCGTTTTTCGGCTGCGGCCAAAGATGGTTTCAAGGGTGTGGAATTTCTGTTTCCGTATGAGTATGCTGCCGCCGAGTTGCAGAAAAGATTGCTGGACAACGGCTTGACGCAAGCGCTGTTCAACGCTCCGCCGGGCGACTGGGCTGCCGGCGAACGCGGCATCGCCTCCTTGCCGGGACGTGAAGATGAATTCAAGCGCAGCATCGCCACCGGCCTGGAATATGCGCAGGTACTCGGTAATAATAAATTGCATGTGATGGCCGGATTGATCCAGCCGCAGCAGGATCGCGCCTGCCATCGTGCCGTATATCTGGAAAACCTGGCCTATGCCGCCGCTGAAGCAGCCGTACATGGCGTCACGATCGTGATCGAACCGATCAATACGCGCGACATCCCAGGCTTCTTCCTGAATCGCCAGGACGATGCGCAGGCAATCTGCGCCGAGGTCGGCGCCCGCAACCTGCAGGTGCAGTTCGACCTGTATCACTGCCAGATCGTCGAGGGCGACCTGGCCTTCAAGCTCAAGCGTGACATGGTGCGGCCGCAGGCCGGCATCGGCCATATCCAGATTGCCGGCGTGCCCGAGCGGCATGAACCGGATATCGGCGAAATCAATTACCCGTATCTGTTCGAACTGATCGATGCGCTCGGTTACCAAGGCTGGGTCGGCTGCGAATACCGGCCGCGCGGCGTCACTTCGGACGGTCTCGGCTGGCTCAAGCCGTGGCTGTAACCGTCGCTGTAAACCATATTCAATAAGGAATTCTCATGCAAGTAGTCATCACCGGCGGCGCCGGATTCTTAGGGCAACGCCTGGCCCGCAGCCTGCTCAAGCAAGGCAGCTTGCCGGACCGCAGCGGCCAACTGCAAACCATCAGCAAGATCACCCTGGTCGACGTGGTCGACGCTACCGGTTTCGACGACGCGCGGATTGAACAGGTCACCGGCGACATCACCGACAGCGCTTTGCTGGAGCGGGTGATCACGCCGCAGACGGCTGCCATCTTTCACCTGGCGGCAATTGTCAGCGGCCAGGCGGAAGCGGATTTCGATCTCGGCATGCGTATCAACCTGGATGCTTCGCGCTTGTTGCTGGAACGCTGCCACGCCTGCGCCCATGTGCCGCGGGTGATTTTCACCAGTTCGGTGGCGGTATTCGGCGGTGTATTGCCGGCCGTGGTGCAAGACCACACGGCACTCAATCCGCAATCTTCCTACGGAACGCAAAAGGCGATTGCCGAATTGCTGCTCAACGACTTCAGCCGCAAGGGTTTTGTCGACGGCCGGGTATTGCGCCTGCCGACCATCAGCGTGCGTCCCGGCAAGCCCAACCAGGCTGCCTCGTCTTTCGCCAGCGGCATCATCCGCGAACCGCTCAACGGCCAGCCCGCCATTTGCCCGGTAGCGCCGGATACGCGTTTGTGGCTGCTGTCGCCGCGCAAGGTGATCGCCAGCCTGATCCATGGTTATACGCTGTCGGCCGAGGCATTGGGCAAGAGCCGCACCATCAACCTGCCAGGGATCTCGGTCACCGTTGCCGAAATGGCCGCTGCGCTGGAGCGGGTCGCCGGCAAACAGGTTGCAGAAAGAATTGAATGGGCTCACGATCCGGTGATCGACCGCATCATCTCAAGCTGGCCGGGCGCCTGGGACGCCAGCCGTGCTGCGGCGCTGGGTTTCGTCGGCGATGCCGATTTCGATGACATCGTCCGCGCCTATATCGAGGATGATTTACCCGCTGTTTAAGCATTGCAGGCATATCGCAACTGGTTGCAGTGCCTCGGCAAACTTGCACATGTTTTTTTAACATGTGCAAGTTAACCCGATCTTGTGAGCCATGCGGCGGCGGTACGGTAAGATTGTCACTTTATGACTTTTGCCTAGCCGACATGAAGACCAGCTTTTTTCAGCCCATGACGCGCTTGCTTTTAAGCTTATGTATGGGCTTGCTGTTTTGCCTGCTCCCGGCCAGCGGCGCTTATGCGGCTGCGGCCGCCGGCACCAGCGCCAGCAATAACGCCAACAATAACGCAAGTACGCCACCAGCCGCAGCACCAGCGCCCTCTACGCTGGACTCTCTGTCAAAGGTATTGCAAAGCAATCCCGCCACCGGCAGCCTGGTGGCCACCCTGATCCAGGCAGAACAGCAAAACAGCAAGGCTTCGCCATCACAAAAGGGCTTCATCGGACTGATTTCGAATAGCCTCGACATTTTCCAGAGCCATTTACATCAGGTAGTCACGCCGGGGAAATACTGGACCCAGCAATTTTCCCTGGCCTGGCAAGACCTGTCGACCATACTTGACCGCCAGGATTCCGAAACCGGGCTGCAAGTGCTGGCCAATTTCCTCGAAATGATGGCCTTGTTCGGCGTAGTCGCTCTCGCCATACAATACATCGGCAAGCGGGTTCACCGCCACTTCAAGGTCGACACAAAACTGCCGCCGGATCCCAGCCTCAAGGAATTGCTGCTGTTTATCCTGCGCCACATAGCACCGATACTGCTGGCGCTGGTGGTGGAAATCTCGGTGGTAGTCAGCCTGGAGTCTTCGCAAGGACCGTCGCTAGGACGGACGCTGGCCACCGTGCTGCTGTACACCCTGATTGGCGCGCGTCTGTTTCAGGTGATATGCGCCATCATTTTTTCGCTGTCGCATGGCGGCCACCGCAGGGTCGCCGTGCATATCATCTACCAGCGAGCCTGGAGTTTGCTGTATGTGATCGGCTGCGCCGGCTGGCTCGGCGATGCACTGGACAATCCGCAGGTGAACCAGATCATCGGCGTCCATCTGTCCAGCGTGGTGGCGACCTGGTCGAGCGTGGTTGCGGCGCTGCTAGGCGGCTGGTTCGCCTTGCGATTCAGGCGCCCGGTGGCGCATATCATCCGCAACCGGCCGCTGGCGGTGCGCCGCGCCCATCCGGCGCGGATGGAAACCCTGGAAGTGGTCGCGGCCTTCTGGTATGTGCCGATACTGCTGCTAAGCATCACCGTCAGCGTTGCCACCATCCTTGATTTATCGAGCAACAATTCAGCGCTCAATCACGCATTGGGAAGCGCGGCACTGCTGATCGCCATGTTCCTTATCAGCGCGCTGCTGCGGCGCATACGCAACCGCAAGACGACTTCAGTGGCGGTCCGCCGTCAGTCTCCTTACATCCTGCGTCTAAGCAACGTCGGCTTCAGCTTGCTGCAGCTGGCGCTGTGGATCGGATTTTTTGAACTGCTGACCAGGATCTGGGAACACTCGCTGGTGGATTTTGCCAATGCGACCCTGATCGGCCAGATGATCGTCTCCGCCCTCGGCAAGATCGGTCTTACGCTGGTAGTTGCCTGGCTGGTCTGGATCATGCTCGACACATTCATCCAGGAAGCGATCAACCCGACCCGCAACAGCCGTTACTCTCGCAAGAATCCGAGCACGCGCATGCGCACCATCCTGCCCTTGCTGCGCAACGCGTTGATGCTGCTGATCCTGACCGTCACCGTCATCACCACGCTCGCCAACCTCGGCATCAATGTCACGCCCTTGCTAGCCTCGGCCGGCGTGGTCGGCCTGGCATTCGGCTTCGGCTCGCAATCGCTGGTGAAGGATTTGATCACCGGAGTCTTCATCATCATGGAAGATTCGATGTCGGTCGGCGACTGGGTCGACGTCGGCAACGGCCACGCCGGCACGGTGGAAAACCTGACCATCCGCACCGTGCGTTTGCGCGACAGCAATGGCTCGGTGCACAGCGTGCCGTTTTCGCAAATCACGGCCATCAAGAACGATTCGCGCGAATATACCTATGCATCGCTCAAGCTGAGCATCACTCACGATTCGGACGTCGACCAGGCCCTGCGCCTGATGCGCGAGACCGGCGCCGAGATGCTGGAAGACCGCCGGTTGCGGCGGCTGCTGCTGCAGCCTATCGAGATATACGGGGTCAATGGTTTCGACTTGAACGGCGTGGCGCTGCTGGCCGGCATCCGCACCAAGCCGCAAACCCAGAATGAGGTCACGCGCGGCTTCAACCTGCGCATCAAGAAGAAAGTAGATGATGATCCGACGGTACACTTTTCCACCGAATGGGCGAATTTTCCATTGGCTGCGGCGGCTGCACCACTGGAGCCGCCCTCGGGCAATACCGCGTAGGGTGGGCACGCTTTTGTGCCCACGCGTGAACTCACGCCACGTACACGCCTATTGAGGCACCGCATGGGCTCGCTCTCCGGATATCACGGTAACGCGTGGGCACAGGTGCCCACCCTACGCCGGCCTTATTTGATGCGGCAGCTTAGCAACCAGTAATACTCCAGCCGCAAGATGCGCAACTCGCGCGTGATGGGCGCCAGTTTCTTGCGCAGGCCGCTGTCGGTCGGGAAATTCTTCATGACTTCGTAGCGCTCGCCGTTGGGCAAGGTACGGAACTGGTAGGTATTGCCTTCGGCATCGGTACGCGCAATCGGCGTGCTTTGTTCTTCGACGTAGCCGTTGTCGATCATCGCCAGCAAAATATCCTTGCCCAGTTTTTCGCGCAGCTGAGCGATGAAACGCACCTGGTCCTGACGCGCTACGTGCGACCACCAGAATCCCAGGAAACAGGCGGTGAACGGCCGGTCCGGCTGGAAGGTGTTGATGTCTGCCAGCGCAAAGGTCGCTTTGCCGGCCGGCAGTTTCTTGGCGTTTGCCAGCGCGATCATTTCCGGATTGATGTCGGTTGCGTACACTGATTTTGCCGAGGCGGCGATTTGCTCGGTCCAGAATCCGGTGCCGCAGGCCAGCTCCAGCACGTCGTGGCCTTCCATCAATTCCTGCACCCGCACCTGCAGCGTCAGCAATTCATCCTGGCGCTCCGGGCGTTGGTAAATCTCTTCGTAGGTCGAAGCGCGTTTGGCGTAGTAAGCCACCATATCTGTATTAATCATTTTTCCGACTCATTTTCTACTCACTTCCTGATTTCTTAATTTCTGCTTTTTCTAAATTCGTAAGCGCCGCACCAGCAGCTACCCGATAACGCTCCGACAGCGCGTCATATAGCGGCGGCGCAAAAAACCGTGATACCCGGCTGGCAATCAAGGCCGTCGCCATCAAAGAGATAACCAGCGCATGGCCGTTGATCATTTCCATCACGATCACGAACGCGGTAATCGGCGATTGCGTGACAGCGGCCAGGTAACCCACCATCGCCAGCGCGATCAGCATCGGCAATGAGGTGTGACTGAACACCTGGTGCAGCAAATTGCCGAAGCCGGCGCCGATCGACAGCGATGGTGCAAAAATCCCGCCGGGAATGCCAGGCAGGTACGACGACACCATCGACGCCATTTTCATGAACGGGTAAAACACCGACAAGTGCTGCTGCCCTTCCAGCACGCCCTTGGCTTCGACATAACCGCTGCCGAAAGTGGCGCCGCCGGCGATCACGCCGATTACCGCCACCAGCAAGCCGCACAACGCGCCGAACGCGATCGGCCGGGTGCTGCGCAAATGCTGGACCCGGGCCGGGATCCAGCGTTTGGTATTCAATAGCAGCCAGCCGAACATGCCGCCGGCCACGCCTGTCAGGATACCGGTAACCAGTACCGCCAACGCCAACATGTTGGTCAGTGCGCTATCGATCTGTATGGTGCCGAAATAGGTATAGTTACCGTTCAAGCCCAGTGCCACCGCACCGGCAAAAATAATCACGGTAATCACGACACCGCTGGCCCGATGCTCGAAGCTGCGCGTCAGTTCCTCAATCGCAAACACGATCCCGGCCAGCGGCGTATTGAACGCAGCCGACAAACCGGCCGCCGCTCCCGCCAGAATCAAACGCCGCTCCAAAGCCGCACTGGCGCGCGGGTATAAACGCCGCAAGTTGAACATCAAGGCCGCGCCGACCTGCACCGTAGGACCTTCGCGCCCGATGGTAAAACCGCCGAGAATGCCGACAAAGGAAATGCCGATCTTGCCGGCCAATATTTTCAACGACAGCAGCGACTGGCCGCGCTTGCTGGTGTCTTCTTCCAGCGTCGCGATCACTTGCGGAATACCGCTACCTTCAGAACCGGGAAAATAGCGCCGCGTGGCCCACACGCACAAAGCGCCGATCGCCGGCGTAATGAACAGCGGCAGCCAGAAATGCGACTGCTGCATGGAGCGGAACATGCTGAAACCGACATCCATCAGCCAGGCATAAAGCACTGCGATCAAACCAACCAGTACCGCACCAAGCCACAGAATCCCGTATTTTCGCCACGCACGCCGCACTTGGCGCAGTGTCTGATCGGAAAAACTGGGGGGCAGCGGATTCATCGGATTTGGGCGCAAAGACATGATTATAAATTATCCCTGCGCAATTCCCCTCAAATAGACCATCGGCATGGCAATCCAGGCGGCGCAGAGATAGCAAAATACCCTGCAGAAAAATTACCTATCGACAATTAGCCACCCCTAGATATGATAGCTTTTCAGCCAGGCTTTGATATTTTTGACATCTTCAAACGCCAGCAGATCGTTTTTGAGTGCATTGATATTCTGTTGCATGCCCTTGATGCTGTTTTTCAGGTGGCGCATCGCCAATGCGGGGGACATGGCCTCTTGCGGCCCGAAATGAAAACGCATCCGGAAATCCGCCTCAAGCCCGGCAATCTCGTCCCGCAGTTCTGCAGACTGTTCCGCCAGAACCTTGCTGTAATGCTTGAGGTGCTGTTCCGACAAAGAATTGATCCGGCTCTGGTCGATCTGTTCGATTTCCAGCTGCAGCTCCAGTAAGCCGAGCAGATCTTTCTTGTCGTAGGCGATATTCACCCTTTGCATCAGCATCGTCTTGCGTGCACGCTCCGAGGAATCCTGCTCGCGGTCAGGATGCAAGGCGCTGGCCAGTTTTCTATAGACTTCGCGTACCGACTGGCTGGCGTTTTGCAATTCTTCTTGTTGCCGGGCTTCCTTCGCTGCTGCCTTGGCAGATTTTTTTCGCTTGCCGGGGCGTTCGGCGCCATGTGCATCCTGCGCGTTGCGGTCGACATCTGCCTCCTGCACGGATTCTTCTGCATCATGCCGCTGTGCGTCTGTATCGAAATCGCCGCCGCCATGCATGCGATAGATCCGCTTCAAATCCGCGGCGTCGCTGTCGCCGATGATGGCGGCGCTGACTGAACAGATGATGTGGCTGATTTTTTCCTGGTCGTGCCTGCTCAAACCCTTTGCCGACCAGGCACTGTCCAGCAAATGCACCAGCTTCGCTACCAACTGGTGATAGTTGCGTATCAGGGGCTGGTATTGGCTGACATAAAGCTGCTGGTTTAGCGGGATCATTTCCTGCCATGCCGCCAGCAACTGGCGCTCGGTCTCAAGTTTCCTGAGCAGCGCATTGAATATTTTCTGTTCCGGGGACAAGCTGGCTTGCCCGTATTGCTCGACGACGTTGAGCGCTTTGGTTTCTGACTTTTTCATCGGTTTGGATACTGCGTATTGGCGTGATTATAAGTGGCCGCTGGCGGTGCGCAGCAGGAAGCCGCCAAGGAGCGTATCATCTTGTCTCTGCAATAATCTCCTGCTGGGGAGGTTTTTTGCATTCAGTGCCCTGTTCCCCAAACCGGCGAATCCGCCGACAAACAACAAATATGGCTATCCATTCCGCCTCTGCGCATTCGAGCGACCAGGTTTTACCTTTCCGTGAATCTTTACTTGCCATGCTCGGCATCGCCTTTGTCGTGATGCTGGTGGCGCTGGATTCAACCGTGGTCGGCACGGCATTACCGACGATCGTTGCCGAATTAAAAGGTTTTGAATTGTACGCCTGGGTTGCGACTTCCTATTTGCTAACCTCGGTGATCACCGTCCCAATCTTCGGACGGCTGGGCGATTACTATGGCCGCAAACCCTTCGTGCTGGTCTCCATCCTCCTGTTCACCACCGCCTCCATCTTATGCGGCATGGCCAACAGCATGCTGTGGCTGGTGATTGCCCGCGGCTTGCAAGGAATTGGCGGCGGCATGCTGGTAGGCACCGCATTTGCCTGCATCCCCGATCTGTTTCCTGGCGCTCACGTGCGCCTGCGCTGGCAAGTCATGATGAGTACGGCATTCGGCATCGCCACCGCAGTGGGACCGTCGCTAGGCGGCTTCCTGACGCAATATTGGGGCTGGCGCTGGGTGTTTTTTGTGAATCTGCCAGTCGGCGTACTGTCGCTGTTCTTCGTCTATAAATATCTGCCGCATTTGCGCCACACCCACCCGGACGCCAAGATCCGCCTCGACTGGCCCGGCGCCTTGCTGATCACATCCTCGCTGGGATGTTTGCAGCTGTTCGTCGAAATGTTGCCTAAGCACGGCCTGTCGTTAGGCATGCTGGGCCTGCTGGTTGCCAGTATCGTGTCTTTCGTTGCGCTCTGGAAATGGGAGCATCACACGCCGCAACCTATCCTGCCGTTTGATTTGCTGTTCGATCGCAAATTATCGACCCTGTTCCTGCTATCGGTATTAAGCGGCTTTTCCATGTTCTCGCTGATGTTTTACGCGCCTTTGTTGTATCAAGGCGGTTTCGGCTTGTCACCGCAAGAAGCCGGCTTGCTGATCACGCCACTGGTGGCCTTCATCATGGTTGGCAGCATTTCCAACGGCCGCATCATCACCAAGATCAAAAATCCGAACGTGATGCTCTACATCGGCTTCACTTTACTGGCGCTGTCTTGTCTCGGCGTCGTCATATCGAACCGCTGGACCTCGCATGGCGTCATCGCCACTTTCATGCTGACAGGCGGGCTTGGCCTCGGCTTTATTTTGCCAAACCTGACCATCTTCATCCAACAGGAAGCCGGCCGCGAACATCTGGGCATCGCCACTGCGCTGATGCAATCCTTGCGCATGATCGGCAGCATGCTGGGCACGGCGATCATCGGTACGCTGATTAATCATATGTACGCAGGCAGCGTGCGCCAGGCGCTGGCCTCGGATAAGGCGGAGAACTGGTTCAGCAGTTTCTCCGACCCGCAAATCCTGATCAGCCATGAGACCCAAACCACCGTGCTGGCGCAATTAGCGAAAGCCGGCCATCAAGGCCAGTTGCTGCTGGAAGCGGCGCGCGAGGCGCTGATCGGATCGATTCACATGGGAGTCGGACTGGCAGTCGTGGTTACCGTGATTGCGTTGTGGCTGGTCGGCAAAGTACCGCCGATCACTTTGCACATTAAACCCGAAGCAGGTGTTGTCTCTGAGTAGGTGAGAATAACTTTAACCATAGCAAGTGATTAAGACGAGCCTAACAAACTCTTACAACTCACACTTTCTGGAAGCACCTGTATCACTCTCTCAATGGCATTCTGACCTCGTGATAATTCAAACAGGAAAGAAGGCCAAAATGAAAAAACTCATCGGACTTGTGGTAATTGGCATCACTTTATGTACTGCAGTCACTGGTTGTGTGATTGTGCCGGCGCGTGGGTATTATGCTCCGCATCCTTATTACTATCGTTGATGCGTTACCGAATGCTGGCGTGTCTACTCCGTGCCCCGTTAAATAGGCTCAGCGTCAAGTCTCGCGATAAAGCCTGCGAAAGTTGAGGCTGAGCCTGATTAACTCTACAGCTCGTACATGTCCTTCTCGCCATTCATCACTTGTTCAATCAGCTTGCGATTCATGGTTGGCGCCAGCAACTCGATGAAGGTATAAACGTAGCTACGCAGATAAGCACCCTGCTTGACCGCCGCCCGTGAGATATTGGTCCCGAACAGATGCCCGACCGGAATCGAACGCAAACCGACATCCCGCTCCGCATCAAATGCCATCCCGGCAATAATCCCGACCCCCATCCCCAACTCGACATAAGTCTTGATAACATCGGCGTCGATCGCCTCCAGCAGCACATCCGGTTTCAAGTTACGCAAAGAAAACGCATGATCGATCTTGGTCCGGCCGGTAAATGCGCTATCGTAGGTAATCAACGGAAAAGCAGCAATTTCTTCCAGTGTAATCGCCTTGGACTGCAACAGCGGATGATCAGGCGGCACCACCACCACATGCTCCCACTGGTAACAAGGCAAGGTCACCAGCCCATCGGCATTAACAATAGCCTCAGTCGCCAGCGCCAGATCGGCCTGGTCATTACGCACCATATCTGCAACCTGCCTCGGATTACCTTGCAATAAAGACAAGCGCACCTTAGGAAACTTCAACGTAAATGCCTGCACCACTTTAGGCAGCGCATAACGCGCCTGCGTGTGCGTGGTGGCGATCGTGAAGCTGCCGCTATCGTGGGCAGCGTATTCGTTACCGATACGCTTCAGGCCGTCGATTTCCTGCATGATCAGTTCGACCGATTTCAACACCGCCCGCCCCGGTTCCGTCAGCCCGCGGATACGTTTGCCATGGCGTGTAAAAATATCAACACCCAGTTCTTCCTCCAGCTCGATAATCGCCTTGGAGACGCCCGGCTGTGACGTATATAACGCCTTGGCCGCCTCGGTCAGGTTGTAATTCTGGCGCACCGCCTCACGGACAAAACGGAACTGATGGAGATTCATGGATTTTCCTTAGTTTTTCTTTAAATAAGAATCTGTTCAGCACGACCGGAGAATTAATAAAAAGATCACTCCGGCATATTACTAAAAAACAACGACATGGTGCAGCTTTGCTTCCGCCGTCAAGCAGCTCCGGCCTAAGCAAACGTATTTGCCGTATTTACATATATCAAATACGCATATAAGCAAATAAATAGTCTGTAGTTGGAGATATATGTGAAGTTTATTACGATTCGAGGTGTTTCGTACGAGGTGATATGACTGTTTCTTATGTAGTGAGCGGTTTTGCCGTCGGATTATTGGTGGGATTGACTGGTGTCGGCGGCGGCTCGCTGATGACGCCTTTGCTGACCCTGATGTTCGGCATCCATCCCAGCGTTGCTGTTGGCACCGACCTCGCGTTTGCGTCGGTGACCAAGGTCGCCGGTACTGTCGCTCACCGCTCGCGCGGCACCGTGCGTTGGGACATCGTCAAATTACTGTCGCTGGGCGCCTTGCCGGCAGCCGTCGCCACCGCGCTGATACTCAAATACCTGGGCGGCATCAGCGCCGAAATCGGCCAGGTCATCCGTTATTCGATCGCCGTATCGGTACTGCTGACGGTGGTCGCACTGCTATTTAAAGGTAAACTCCAGCATTGGTTGAATGCCCATCCGGAAAAACATCTGCATGGCAGGAAGTTGGCCGTAGCGACCGTCGTCGCGGGGCTGATCCTTGGTACGCTGGTTACCATATCGTCGATCGGCGCCGGCGCGGTTGGCGCCACCATTCTGGTACTGCTGTATCCTCGCCTGTCGCCGGCAGAAGTTGCCGGCACCGACATTGCCTACGCCGTGCCGCTGACGGCGATTGCCGCCCTCGGCCATTGGTGGCTGGGATCGATAGACTGGAATTTGCTGGGCGCGCTGCTGCTCGGCTCGGTACCCGGCATCACTGTCGGTTCGCTGGCGGCACGGGCCGTTCCCGAAAAATTTCTGCGTGCGTTGCTGGCCTTGACCTTGACCAGCGTTGCCGTAAAGTTGATTTATTAAGATTGATGACAGGGCTGGTTGCAAAGGCCCAATACCTGTTTCGAAGCAAGGCGTGGCAAGTTAAGTGACACCGCTGGCCACAACCCATAAGGAAGACGAAGATGTATCGCTACGATCAATACGATCACCTGATAGTCAAAGAACGGGTCGCCCAATACCGCGACCAGGTACGCCGCCGTTTGTCGGATGAACTGACTGAAGAAGAATTCCTGCCGCTGCGCCTGCAAAACGGCCTGTACATGCAGCGTCACGCTTACATGCTGCGCATCGCTGTGCCTTACGGCATGCTGTCCACGCCGCAAGTGCGCATGTTCGCGCATATCGCCCGCACCTACGATCGCGGCTACGGTCACTTCACGACCCGCCAGAACATCCAGTTCAACTGGATCAACCTGGAACAGTCGCCGGACATCCTGGCAGAACTGGCGACGGTTGAAATGCACGCGATCCAGACTTCCGGCAACTGCATCCGCAACACCACTTCGGATGAACTGGCCGGCGTCGCAGCGGACGAGATTATCGATCCGCGCCCTTACGCTGAAATCATCCGTGAATGGAGCACTTTCCATCCTGAATTCGCCTTCCTGCCGCGCAAATTCAAGATCGCCATCAGCGGTTCAGAACAAGACCGCGCCGCAACTGCCGTGCATGACATCGGCCTGCACGTTGTCAAGAACCCGGAAGGCGAAGTCGGCTTCCGCTTCCTGGTTGGCGGCGGCATGGGCCGTACGCCTATCATCGGCAGCGTGATCCGCGAATTCCTGCCGTGGCAGCACGCGTTGACGTATCTGGAAGCGATCCTGCGCGTCTACAACCAGCACGGCCGCCGCGACAACAAGTACAAAGCACGTATCAAGATCCTGGTGAAAGCACTTGGCGCGGAAGAATTCGCGCGCCAGGTCGAAGCCGAATGGGCTGATATCAAGGATGGCCCTGCAACACTGACAGTAGAAGAATTGCAGCGGATCGCCCAGTATTTCGTGCCGCCGCCGTACGAAACCCTGCCGGCTAGCGATGCCGGGTTCGAGGCACACAAGGCGGAAAACAAGGCTTTTTCCAACTGGCTGCTGCGCAACGTCAAGGCGCACAAAGTAAGCGGCTATGCTGCCGTGATCCTGTCGGTCAAGAAAACCGGCGTACCGCCGGGCGACATCACCGCCGCCCAGCTGGATTTTGTCGCCGACCTGGCCGACCAGTACAGCTTCGGCGAAGTACGCATCACGCATGAGCAAAACCTGGTGCTGGCCGACGTCAAGCTAAGCGACTTGTTCACGGTATGGCAGGAAGTCAAGGCGCATGGCCTGGCCACACCTAACATCGGCCTCCTGACCGACATCATCTGCTGTCCTGGCGGCGATTTCTGCTCGCTGGCGAATGCCAAGTCGATCCCGATTGCGCAAGCCATCGCTGAAAAATTCGATAACCTCGATTTCCAGCATGACATCGGCGAGATCGAACTGAACATCTCGGGCTGCATCAACGCCTGCGGCCATCATCACGTCGGCAATATCGGCATTCTTGGCGTCGATAAAGACGGCTCCGAGTGGTATCAGGTTTCCATCGGCGGTGCACAAGGCAACAACACCAGCATCGGCAAGATCATCGGGCCGTCGTTCTCGTCGCAGCAGATGCCTGTCGTGATCGAACGCCTGTTGAATGTCTATGTGCAGCAGCGCCACGAGGACGAACTGTTCATCGATACCGTACAACGTCTGGGCGTTGCGCCGTTCAAGGAATTTGTCTACGCCAGCCCGATCCCGACGGGTTACACCCATGGAGAGGATGCCTGTGTCTATTAATATCATCAAGAATCGCGAGGTCGTTGCCGACGAATGGAGCGTACTGCGCCTGAACGAAGGCGAAAGCGCCGACAGCGTCAGCATCCCTGCCGGCAAGGTGATTGTGCCGTTCAGCGTCTGGCAAGCCCAGCGCGCGCAATTGCAGGATCGTGCAGAAGTCGGCGTATGGCTCAGCAGCGACTCGCCAGCGGATGTAGTGAAAGACGATCTGGCGCATTTCGCGGTGATCGCAGTAGATTTTCCTAAATTCACCGATGGCCGCGGTTATTCGATCGCCTACAACCTGCGTACCCGTCTGGGCTACAACGGCGAATTGCGCGCCATCGGCGACGTCTTGCGCGATCAGTTGTTTTACATGCAACGCGTGGGCTTCGATGCCTTTGCCGTGCGTGCGGACAAAGATATCAACGATGCGCTCAAAGGCCTGACCGATTTCTCGGAAAAATACCAGACTTCGTGGGACGAGAAGACGCCACTGTTCCGCCGCGTGCAACGTCAAGCAGTCAGCCAGGATTAATCATGAGCAGCCCAACCACATCACTGCCTGATCTGATCGCCGCCACCAAGGCCACCTTGGAAAAAATCGCCGCCGAATATACGCCGGCGGTATTTGCTTCCAGCCTGGCGGCCGAAGACATGGTGCTGACCGATCTGATCCTGCGCGGCCAGCTGCAAGACCGGATTTCCATCTTCACGCTGGAAACCGGACGCTTGCATGCCGAAACGCTGAGCATGCTGGACCGTATCAAGGAAACCTACGATTACGACGTCACGCCGTATAGGCCGCAGCCTGAAGCAGTGGCTGCCTATGTTGAACAAAACGGCTTGAACGCGTTTTACGACAGCATCGAGATGCGCAAGGAATGCTGCCGGATCCGCAAGATCGAGCCGCTGAACCGCGCCCTCGCCGGTAACAAGGCATGGATCACGGGCCAGCGCCGCGCACAGTCGCAGACCCGCGCTGAACTGCATGTGCAGGAACAGGATGAAGCGCACGGCATGGCTAAATTCAATCCGCTGGCTGACTGGTCGGAGGACGATGTCTGGCAATACATCCGCAGCAATAATGTGCCGTACAACCCGCTGCACGACAAAGGTTATCCGTCGATCGGCTGCGAACCGTGCACCCGCGCCATCCAGCCAGGCGAAGACGTGCGCGCCGGCCGCTGGTGGTGGGAAAATCCGGATTCGAAAGAATGCGGCCTGCATGTGGTGGACGGCAAATTGATTCGCATCAAATCGGTCGCAGCAGAACCCCAGCAAAGCGCCTGAAGCACCGCAGGTGTATCGTTAAAGAATCGTTGCATAAACCAGACCCGGACAAGACTCGATATGAACACAGTTGTTGAAAATTTTTTCCTGGATAAAGCCGCCAACCGTCATCTGGACTGGCTGGAATCGGAAGCGATCCACATCATGCGCGAAGTGGCGGCCGAATGCAGTAATCCTGCGCTGCTGTTTTCAGGCGGCAAGGACTCTGTTGTCCTGTTGCGAATTGCAGAAAAGGCTTTCCGCCCGGGCAAATTCCCGTTCCCGCTGGTGCATATCGACACCGGCCACAACTTTGCAGAAGTGATCACCTTCCGCGACAAGCGCGTGGCTGAACTGGGTGAGCGCCTGATCGTCGGTTCAGTGGAAGATTCGATCAAGCGCGGCACAGTGCGCCTGCGTAATCCGCAAACCGATTCACGCAATGCCGCGCAAGCAGTGACTCTGCTGGAAACGATTGCCGAGCACAAGTTCGATGCTTGCATCGGCGGCGCCCGGCGCGACGAAGAAAAGGCGCGCGCCAAGGAACGCATTTTTTCGTTCCGCGACGAATTCGGCCAATGGAACCCGAAAGCACAGCGCCCAGAACTCTGGGACTTGTATAACACCCGCGTTCATCCGGGCGAAAACATGCGGGTATTCCCGATTTCGAACTGGACCGAACTCGATATCTGGCAATACATCGCCCGCGAAAAACTGGAACTGCCGCCGATCTATTTTGCCCATCAACGCCAGGTAATCCCGCGCAATGGCTTGCTGGTGCCGCTGACCGACCTGACGCCGGCAAGAGAAGGCGAAGTGGTGGAAATGCGCGAAGTGCGCTTCCGTACTGTCGGCGATATTTCCTGCACCTGCCCGGTAGCATCCGATGCGGCGACTGTAGAAGCCATCATCGCTGAAACCGCAGTGACCCAGATCACCGAACGCGGCGCTACCCGGATGGACGATCAGACCTCCGAAGCTTCGATGGAAAAACGCAAAAAAGAAGGATATTTCTGATGAACGCCGTTGTAACCAATACTGCTGAAGCTAATGTATCCACCAGCACAGACGCTAACAATGCACCGCTGGAACGCGGCCTGCTGCGTTTCATTACCGCCGGCTCGGTGGATGACGGCAAAAGCACGTTGATCGGCCGCCTGCTGTTTGACAGCAAGGGCATTTTTGCCGACCAGCTGGATGCCATGTCGCGCGCCAAACACAAACGTACAGTGGGCGACACCATCGATCTGTCGCTGCTGACCGACGGCCTGGAAGCCGAACGCGAACAGGGCATCACGATTGACGTCGCCTATCGCTATTTCGCCACGCCGAAGCGTAAATTCATCATCGCCGACACCCCGGGCCACGAGCAATACACCCGCAACATGGTGACCGGCGCCTCGACCGCGGATGCCGTCATCATCCTGATCGACGTCTCCAAAGTGAAGCTGGGCGATGACGGCAGCGTCGAACTGCTGACCCAGACCAAACGCCATTCAACGATTGCCCACCTGCTGCAAATCGAGCATGTGATCGTCGCCGTCAACAAGATGGATCTGGTGAATTACGACCAGACTGTCTATGACCGCATCGTCGCCGCTTATCAGGAGTTTGCCCAGCAACTCGGCTTGCGCGACGTGCGCCCTATCCCGCTGTCGGCACTGGCTGGCGACAACGTGGTGGTGCCAGGCGATAACATGCCTTGGAACCAGGGACCAACCCTGATCGAGCTGCTGGAATCGCTCAGCGTGTACGACGAATCGCATGACGAACCGTTCCGCTTCCCGGTGCAACTGGTGGCGCGTCACAACGGCCACGAAGCGAATGATTTCCGCGGCTACATGGGCCGCATCGAAGCCGGCAAAGTCCACAAGGGCGACAAGCTGGTGGTGCAACCTAGCGGCCAGAGCGCTACCGTCAAGGACATCCTGGTGCTTGAAGGTTCGCTGGAATCGGCCGTGGTCGGACAATCGGTTACCTTGCTGCTGGACGAATACCTGGACATCTCGCGCGGCGACATGCTGACTTCAGTCGACCGTGCGCCGGCATTGCTGAAAACCCTCAGCGCCGATATTTGCTGGCTGTCGGAAGACACGCTCGACCTGCGCCGCAAATACTGGATGAAGCACAGCACCAAACAAGTCGCGGCGCGCATCACCAACATCGATACGCTGCTCGATATCAATACCCAGGAACGACGTCCGGCTGAATCGCTCAAGTTGAACGACATCGCCCGCGTATCGCTCAATCTGCAGCAAGCCATCGCTGCCGATTCCTACGATGCGATCCGTGCTACCGGCGCCTTCATCCTGATTGACGAAGTAACGCACCAGACGGTCGCCGCCGGTATGATTCGGCTATAACCCGGCCTCAACTCACAGCGACAGATTGGACAGGCAAGCCATGCATGCTACTCACTCCTCCAGCAACCAGACCGGCGCCGGCACCTATGGCAAGGTCTACCTGATCGGCGCCGGTCCAGGCGCGGCCGACCTGATTACCGTGCGCGGCGCGAAATTGCTGGCGCAGGCCGATGTAGTCTTGCATGACGCCCTGGTCACTGAAGATATGCTCGCATTGTGCCCGCAAGCCTTGAAAATCGCCGTAGGGAAGCGTTGCGGAAAGCTCTCCACCGCACAGCAGTTCATCAACAAGCAACTGGTCGACAATGCCCGTAAATACGCCCTGGTTGTGCGTCTGAAGGGCGGCGACCCGATGCTGTTCGGCCGTGCCGATGAAGAATTGCGGGCGCTGGAAAAACATGGCATCGCGGTAGAAGTGGTGCCGGGCATCAGCGCCGCACTGGCTGCGGCTGCGACTTCCCGGCAACCGCTGACCAAACGCGGCGTTGCGCGCAGCGTTGCCTTCTTTACCTCAAGCACTGCTCCCGGCGAATCGAATCAGGTCAATATCCCCTCTTGCGACACACTGGTGCAATACATGGGCGGCCGTGAAGCAGCGGCTACTGCGCAACGCTTGCTGGCGCAAGGCCGAGCCGCTTCAACGCCGGTGGTGGTGGTGGAAAACTGCAGCCGCGACAACCAGCGCATCCTGCGCTTGCGTCTTGATGAGCTTGAATCGGGTTTGCAGCAATGCGAAGGTCCGGTGCTGGTAATGATAGGTGAGGCATTGGCCAGTCGTGCGCAACAGCCGATTGAAATCGACCGACAACAGCAAGACAGCCAAAACGCGGCCTGACTCTGGCCGGCGTTAAGGCGCTTAGCGCACGATCGACTTGGCGGGTGCGTGCGACGCCAGCGCTTTCTGCAGGACCTGGCCGGAATCATCCGGACGGACTTCGGGTGACAGAACATTGATCCAGCTGACCAGGCCGACGGCAACCACGGTCAATACAAAAAATACTGCAACTCTCTTATTCAAAAATTCCCATTTCATTTTCAATTTCATTATTTACCCCTTACCTGCGACATCAGCTCCACCGCACATCTTCTGAAAATCGTCGATGCCGTAAAAAAGCCGCGAAACTATCGCACTCATATCTGATTCAAATAACAGGCCTCGCGCCGCCATTGCAAACGGCGGCGCGGATAACCTCTACACCATGATGACCGGATCGCGTTCAGCGTCCGCAGCGGCTACTACCTGCTACGTATAGCCAGGACACCATACACACCGACCTGGCGATTGCCCTGAGCGGATTCACGCTTAACATTGTTTGATTTCGCATTGCCGGAAAGCGCCGATGCCTGGCTTGGCGTCCAGCCAAAAGTCCAGTTACCGGTGTTGCCGGTGCGGTTGCCGGGTGCAATACCCAATAGTTTTTTGATAGTCATCATTTCACCTCTTCATGCGATGTTTCCTTTGCGGGAAACAATGTCAACATGTAAAGCGGTGGCGCGGACGACTGTGGCGAAGACATTCCACCAGTCGATTGCAAGCTGTCCAGCCTGGCCAATCGACACGGGAAAAGTGAGGATAGCTAGACGGGGTCAGACAACTGCAGGCACACAACTGCTTTACTATTTTTTGCTGCTGATTTATTGGTCCGACATATCGATATCGGACAACTGGAACAGTCCATTTCACTAACTCCTGGTTATGCCGGCAGCGCGGTAGTGTGCGCGGTGCCGGACGCAGATGCAGACCGGGCCAGGGCGGAACGTGCCGAACGCTGGGGAATGCTTTCCCAACGCACGCTACGGACGCTGGTTTCCCGCGCCACACGTGTGACCAACTGCACCAGTCCGCCACGTTCACGAACCGAGCACATCACTTCAACCGTGATGCTGGTCAGATGCGCCTGTACTGCGGGCTCGCTGCCTTGATAAGTGACGTCATAGGCAGGCAGCAGCTGACGCATCAGCTCTTCGAGTTTCGCCACTTCCGAAGTACGGCAGGTGGTCACGATACGATACGGCAAAGCTGTCTCGTGACTATCTTTGGTTGCGGCGAAACGATACTTGTTAAAAAAGGCACGCACTTTATTGAATGGCATGGCGATTTCCTTCCCACTTCCAATTTCCGTTATCCGTGATTGCCAGGCGGCTTGCCACAGCGGACAACCGGCCCATGCAATGCCAGAGGCAAACACATAGCCGGAATGACGCAGCCGTACGAACCCGCCGAATGGCAGCACGAAAACGGTCTTGCAGAAAAACGGATGGGAGTATCGCTGCGGCATTTATCTGCTTCGATATTTGCCAAGATAATTTTGCCGCGATGACTTTGTCGCGCCGATGTTGCCGCGACGATCTTACCGAGATACTACAGCTCGCATATAAGCACAAGCTGTAGCGGAGGGAGGTCTGCTAAAGATTATGCGCTATGTGCCGGGCTGAGGACCCATCCACGTGTACTACTAGAACAACCGTCCAAAATATGGACCTCCAAGTGATGCAATGTCAGTGATTATATTTCTAGCTAGCTATTCTGTCAAGTAAAAAACCTTTACTTTCAAGACAAAACATGCATCGCCGACCTGCATAACGGTCGCTGCCGGCGCAAATAAAACGGCATCAATCAGTAAGAACCGATCTTCATTACGCGTAATGTATGCAGCACCGACCCGTGTCGGCAATCCAACAGCCGCAAACGCCGCTCCAGATCCTGATGATCCAGGGCTGCGGCAAGATAAGCCTGCTCCGCATCAGGCGCCTCGGTTCGGCTACGCGCCATCATCCGTTGCTGCCAGGCCGAGCGTAGAAAAGCGCGTACATTGATATTAGAAAATTTATTGGAAAACGCCATATCAAACCCCAATTCATGAGTGGATAAATTAGCTTCACTGGCTACCGATCTCTTTGCCACGACTGTAGAATAGACGCAGCGAGGCTTTTCCTGAAACGACATTATCTATTTGAAATATAAGTTTTTTTAACATGAAAACACGTTTGCCACCCCTCAAGCCGCTACGCGTATTCGAAGCCGTGGTGCGTACCGGCAGCTTGACGCTGGCTGCGGCGGAGCTGCACCTGACACATAGCGCGGTAAGCCAGCAAATCAAATTGCTGGAGCAGCATTTCGACCAGACTTTGTTTGTCAGAGGGCAGCGCGGGGTCGAGCCGACTGCGGCAGCGCGCGTGTTTTTTGCCGACGTCAAAGCCGGCCTCGATCGCATCTCCCTGGCCGCCGAACAGCTGCTCAATACCGGCAAGGTGCGCATTATCCGGGTCAGCTGCACGCCGTCGATGGCGATGCGCTGGCTGATTCCGCGGCTGTCGTCGTTCCAGATAGAAAATCCGCGGGTCGAGATTCGCGTCACGACGTCGACCGTTGCGGTGGACGCTCTCAAGGAGCCGTTCGATGTGCTGATACGGCGCAGCCCGATGCATCGCGCCGAGTATGAGTGCGTACGGTTCCTGGATGATGTGCTGACGCCGGTGGCGTCGCCGCGTTACCTGCAGCAACACCCATGCGTAACCCCGGCCGATTTGCTGCAAGCTTCCTTGCTGCATCTATCGACCCGCTCGGAAAGCTGGACGCGTTGGTTTAGTGAAGCCGGCGTACCGGTCAAAGGCCAGCTATCCGGCCAGATCTATGAACATTTTTTCTTAAGTCTACAAGCAGCACTCACCGATCTCGGGGTGGCATTGGGATCGCTGGCCATGATCGAGGAAGATCTCGCGCATGGCAGCTTGTTGCCGCTGTTTCCAGACTTGCTGTTGCGAGACAAAGGATTTCATTTGCTGTACCGCCCGAGTCACCAGGATCCGCAACTGGCAAACTTTATCGCGTGGCTGCAGTTGAAAGGAAAGCAGACTTCTACCAGTATTATCGCGGCGGCAAAGTAGAAATACAGTAGTCGGCGATGGCATTCTGCACGTCCGGCTGTTCGCCGACTGCCTGCGCCACCGTGATTGCCAGTTGCGGATATTGCTGCTGAGCCTGCGTTATCAAGGCCGGCAGATCACGCCGCACATGTCCGCCCTGCCCCAGAAACACCGGCACCACACTAACTTCGCTGACACCGGCGGCAACCAGTTGCTGCAACAATTGCGGCAAATCCGGCTGCATCAATTCAAGGAAAGCCAGCCTGACCAGCAGCTGCGGACGCTGCTGCTGAATCAACTGCTGCAAGGACACGAACGGCGCCGCCCAGTTCGGATCGCGGGCGCCGTGAGCGAACAGGACCAGGGCCTGATGCGGGGCCTGGTGCGGGGCCTGATGCAGGGCTTGCTGTGACACAAGCTGTGATTCTGACTGAGACATGGACTGCCCGATCTTCAAACAAAACGTACTATGCGTAGTGCTACTACCTGGTGCTACCGCCTGTAGCGCTACCTGGCTAATGCCGCTCAATCTTCCACAAAGCGCCGATGGCAATCAACAGGAAGATAGTACTCGGCAAGGCTGCCGTGAAAAAAGGCGGCCAGGTATTGAGTAAGCCGAGATGCGAAAACAGCGTGTTGACCAATTGGAAGCTGACACCGATCATGATACCGGTAAATATCTTCAGGCTCACGCCGCCGGTACGGAAATGCAGATAGGCAAACGGCAACGCCAGCGCCATCATCACAAGCACCGACAAGGGATACACCAGCTTTTTCCAGAACGCGATATCGTAGCGCTCGGTGTGCTGGTTATTCTCCGCCAGATGCTGGGAATAAGCCCACAAATTGTATGCCGACATATGATCCGGATCGGCAAACAGTACTGACAGGATCTCCGGCGTAATTTCCGAAACCAGGTTTTTGGTCGGGAATTTCTTGATGGCGATCGAATCGGTAATGTCTGCTGTCGAGGTACCGTTGACGAAATCGGTTTGCACCACATCATCCATGCGCCAGATATGCTGGCCCTGATATTCGGCCTTGGCGGCCTGAATCTGCGCGGTCATGTGCAGGTTGCGGTCGAACTCGTACAGTTTGACGCCGACCAGTTGGCCATCCGGGCGGATTTCGCCGATATTGATAAACCGCGAGCCGACGATATCGCCGCTGGCGCCATCGGCCCGTATCACGTCCTTGCTCCACAAGCCGGTCTTGAATTTCTGTGAAATCGAAGACCCCTTGGCCTGCAGCTTTATCTTCTCGGCAAACTCCGCGCTTTTGGGTGAAACAAACTCGCCGATCAATACCGTCGCCACCACAAACAGCAGGCCGATCTTGAGCAGGATCTTGGCGGTCATCATGGTCGACATGCTGGAGACGCGCATGATCGTGAATTCGGACCGCGCAGCAAATTGCGACAAGGTGTAGATCGTGCCGATCAGAGCCGCAATCGGCATCAGTTCGTAGGCGTAGCTCGGCATGCCCAGCAAAACGAAAAAGAAAGCATGCTGCAATTTATAGCCGCCTCGGCCAACCGACGGCAATTCATTCATCAAGTCAAAGAATGCGAACAGCGCCAGAAACGCTGCCAGCGTGAACAAGACGGAACGAACAATCTCGGAAGTAAAGTAACGCTGCAGGACCTTCATGTTGCCGCCGTTTTTTTGTTCGTTGCTTTGTTCGCTTTTTTGTTTTTAATCAGGCGCGCATGCTTGACAGCAGACCACATCACCAGAGGATGGCAGCGGCTATTGACGTTCAGGCGCCACAGGAACAGCAAGCAGATGATGATCAGCGCCACCAGATGCATCGGCCACCAGGCAAACCCGAACGACATGCGGCTTTGCACTACCGCGGCCTGGAAGATATTGGTCACATTGCTATAGGTAATGAACAACAGCAGCGCAATCACCAAGCTGGCCGAACGTCCCACCCGGGGATTCACAAAGCTGAGCGGTATCGCCAGCAACATCAGGCACAGCGCCATGAACGGCAGCGACAAGCGCCACAGCAATTCACCCATATTGAAGCCGTTACGGTCTTTCAATAAATCTGAAGTCGGCAATGCGCGCGCCGATTTGTCGCCATTCACCGCTTGCGAATTACTGGCCACCAGCACGCCGTAACGCTCGAATTCCATGACCCGGAATTCGTTCTGGCTGGAGAGGACGTCATAGCGGCGCCCTTTCGACAAAATCAGGAATTTATCACCGTTTTTATCTAGCTCGATATTGCCTTCCTGGGCTACCACGATACTGTTCCTGCCGTCTTGCTGGGTATTCACGAAGACATTTTTCACCTTGCTGCTATCGCCGGAAAATCCTTCCACGAAGAAGACCCGGTTAGCGGCCGCCGACTCTTGGAACTTGCCGGGCGAAACCCTGGAGATGTCTTCACGCTTCTCGAAACGTTCGCGGTATTGCGCGCTCTGGCTGTTGGCCCACGGCGTCGCTACAAAACTCAGGATGGCGGTCAGGATAATGATCGGCAGGCCGAATGCCAGGACCGGCCGGACCCAGCGCACCAGGCTCAGGCCGGAAGCAAACCAGACCACCATTTCCGAGTCCTGATAGCTGCGCGTAACCACCAGCAGCACCGAGATATAGCCGGTCAGGATCAGCAGGATCGGCATGTAGTTCAAGGATTGGAAACCGATCAGCGCGACCACGTCCTGCGACGCAATCTGTCCTCCGGCTGCTTGTCCCAGAATCTTGATCAGCATCACCGTGATGATAATTGTGAAGAGCGTAGTAAAAACTGCACCGGCGGTGCTAATTAATTCGCGTCGGAGTGCGCGCTGAAAGATCATTGGGGAATATAATTGCGGATCAAAAAAGGAGTAAGTGATGGACTTTAGCATAAAAACCAATGACGCAAAAACCTCAATTGCCTCTCTGAAAGCTGGCTGTATCGCAGTCGGGATCTATGAAAACAAGAAACTTTCGCCACAAGCGCAAGCTCTTGACAAATCTGGTGAAATCACTGCTGCACTGAAGTCCGGCGATATTTCCGGTAAACCAGGCTCCACCCTGTTGCTGCGCAAGGTCGCAGGCGCCGCCGCTGAGCGCGTCCTGTTGATCGGTCTCGGCACTGACGGCGAGCTGAGCGACAAGGTCATGTCGATGGCAGCATTGTGCGTAGCACGTGTTCTGTCGACTCTGGGCGGCAACGATGCCCTGCTGGCATTGCCGTTTGACGCAATCAAAGAGCGTGACCTGGCGTGGGCCGTCCGTAGCAGCATCCTGGTGCTGCGCGAGAACAGCTACCGCTCGGATACCCTGAAAAGTAAGAAAGAAACAACATTATCCGGCGTCAAGAAAGTCGCCTTCCTGGTCGCTACCGCCCAAGCCGCGGTTGCCAAGGAAGCTGTAGCGCAAGGCCTGGCACTGGCCAACGGCATCGACCTGACCAAGGAACTGGGCAACCTGCCCGGTAACGTCTGCACCCCGACTTATCTGGCCAACACGGCCAAGAAGCTGGCCAAGGAATTCAAGCTGACGGTCGAAGTACTCGACCGCAAACAGCTTGAAGCCTTGAAGATGGGCAGTTTCCTGTCGGTTGCACGCGGCGGCGGCGAAGCGCCGAAATTCATCATCATCAAGCATCTGGGCGGCAAAGCCAAAGATGCGCCGACGGTATTGGTCGGCAAGGGCATCACCTTTGACACCGGCGGCATCTCGCTCAAGGGCGGTTCCGGCATGGATGAGATGAAATACGACATGTGCGGCGCCGGTTCGGTGCTGGGCACAATGCGCGCCATCGCTGAACTGAAACTGAAATTGAATGTGATCGGCGTCATTCCGGCCACCGAGAACATGCCATCCGGCACCGCCACCAAACCTGGCGACATCGTCACCTCCATGTCGGGCCTGACCATCGAGGTCCTGAACACCGATGCCGAAGGCCGCCTGGTGCTGTGCGATGCACTGACCTACGTGGAGCGCTTCAAACCGGCTGCCGTGGTCGATATCGCGACACTGACCGGTGCTTGCGTGACCTCGCTCGGCCACCACAACTCCGGACTGTTCACCCGCCACGACAGCGCGCATGATGCGCTGGCGAACGAGTTGCTCAGCGCCGGCAAGGCAACCGGCGATACCGCATGGCGCATGCCTATCGAAGATAGCTACCAAGAGCAGCTGAAGTCGAATTTTGCCGACATGGCGAATATCGGCGGCCCTGCCGGCGGCAGCATCACCGCAGCCTGTTTCCTGGAGCGTTACACCAAGAAATACACCTGGGCTCATCTGGACATCGCCGGTACGGCATGGAAGAGCGGCGCAGCCAAGGGTGCAACCGGACGGCCGGTGGCGTTGCTGACTACTTTCCTGATGAACCGCGCTGCTGCCGCCAAGTAATTGGTAGATAACAAAAAAAGGGCTGTTGGCGTTATATGCGCCAACAGCCTTTTTTCATGGACATGACAACAAATAAAGCCCCTCAACACATCTGACATCAAGGGATTGGGTAAATTAAAAATAGTACCTCGCTTCATAGAATTTGTGATTTACCGCACGGTTTACCTGCGGTTGCTTCAACTTGGCGGCTTGCGCAGAGATTCCTTAACAGACCCCGGGGCAAAACTGCTATGTGCCTTGGCCGCAAGACAGGCTCAAAGAGGAGTGTTCCAATCGAGCCCGCTCATCAACCAAGCTTGACATTTAACACCTGTTTTTTTGGTGTAGTCCGATTTCCATCGCGATCTCGGGGAGGCCAAGACGCCAATTTAACCGAGTTTTCAATCCATTCACCGTGATCGTTACAGGCAAACTGTTGGTTCCACCCGTTATAGTCCTGCAGAAAATGCGTTGTTACACCATCCGCTTTGGTAATCTGATGGTTAAAAATATTGCATACGTCAGAAATACCTGCCGGAATTGAAATCGGCAACGGCTCAATGCCTATCGAATTGGTGACGTTCATAACCGCACTGTCGTTGTCATATTTAAACCCGAGACTGAGACAAGCTACCCGTATGAACGGATTTCCTTTGACGACAGAACAGCTCAATACGCCCCCACCCCTGAACACTAGTATATGTTCCGTTTTGTCATCAACTTGCGTAATTGAATGGCGCGTCACTTCGACCAGGCTGGTAACAGCTACCTGAAACGTTTTTTGATAGATGGCACATGTCGGGCCGTTCGGTTGCATTAAAACGCTAGAACCATCACTCCGTATGATCAGTGCTCCTCGCTCTGTATGAATGAGTTGATCGCCATTATCCATTGCGTAGAGGGCCATCCCATTTTTGGGAGGCTTGGTAATGTCGATATTGAAATACTCGTCGTCTTCCATATACTCTTCTCCTGAGTTAGCCCACAGTGGCCGTCACGCTGCCAATCAATTGGCAGCCGCATTCTGTTCTGGAACCATCAATTGCCACCGGCTTGTTATCGACGCTATAGGTTGCATGGCCTTCAATAATTTTGTTGATGCCATGCGGCCGTCCATCAGGGTAATGCATGGGACAATCGACCAGATCATCGAGACGGGCGATCGCCCGGCCGTCGATCTGATGCGTGGGTGAACCGCTGATCACCTTGCCGCCGTGATCGGTGCTGTCACCTACAGTAATAATTCGGCGTGGCATGTTGTGTCCTTAAATCTTGGGAATCTCTGATTAAGTAAACGCCCGACCGCATTGAAGCGTTAGACGAGGTATTCGAAACAAATTTGGATGAAGCCCATGAAACAAACGACACTTGCCATTGCTGGATTTGACAAATACGCGAAGAC